>NZ_JBKZAY010000136.1:0-200 GCF_046939755.1 Limosilactobacillus mucosae | reverse complement strand
ACCAGTCAAACGACTGGCAATGGAGAATAACGGGATCGAACCGATGACCTCCTGCTTGCAAAGCAGGTGCTCTCCCAGCTGAGCTAATTCCCCATATATGGGTCTAAGTGGACTCGAACCACCGACCTCACGCTTATCAGGCGTGCGCTCTAACCAACTGAGCTATAGACCCAACAAGCGAACGATTATTGAGATGAGGT
>NZ_JBKZAY010000135.1:0-206 GCF_046939755.1 Limosilactobacillus mucosae | reverse complement strand
CCCTAGATACTTATTCAATTGTTCTTGAGTGTAGTAACGCCGATTGGCAGCATTTCGATAAGCCTTGATGCGCCCCTCTCGATCCCAACGCTGCATTGTTGAAACTGAAACACCAAGCAGTTCAGCAGCTTGGCTAACCTTATAGATTTTGTTCAAAATAGATTCACCTCACTTTAGTAGGTTGAATCTATTATAACACATTTAAA
>NZ_JBKZAY010000134.1:0-210 GCF_046939755.1 Limosilactobacillus mucosae | reverse complement strand
TACTGCGTTATCTGCGGGAGTGCCGGGCGCAGAGAGACTGTGCTTACTATTGTTGCTGGTCAAATAGTTATTGAAGTCTTTTGAAGTATAGGCAGCGCCACGATCCGTATGAATCATTGGTACGAAGGTTCCAGCCTGCTTAGCGGCGCGTTTAAAGACTTCCATTGCGGCTTCTGCCGTCTCTGTTGGTGAAATATATGATAACTGAGC
>NZ_JBKZAY010000133.1:0-214 GCF_046939755.1 Limosilactobacillus mucosae | reverse complement strand
GATGCACTCGTTGAAGCTGATTCACTCGCACTCAAGGATGCACTAGTTGAAGCTGATGCACTCGCACTTACTGATGCACTTGTTGATGCTGATTCGCTCGCACTCAGGGATGTACTGGTTGAGGCTGACTCGCTCGCACTCAAGGATGCGCTAGTTGATGCTGATTCACTCGCACTTACTGATGCACTAGTCGATGCCGATTCGCTCGCACTTA
>NZ_JBKZAY010000132.1:0-234 GCF_046939755.1 Limosilactobacillus mucosae | reverse complement strand
CGTGTAGCCTGGAATTACTGGAATTGGTTCGTCATCCAAGACCTTTGCTGGATCATTTTGATCATTTGAATAACTTGGCGTAGCCGCGCCTGGAATTGGGTTGCCGGCTTCATCAACCGGAATGATTTTGCCGACCTGCTTGTAAATGAACTTGGCTGTCTCATCACCTTCGCCAAACGTCCCTGCTGTATTTTCCTGCTTAACCAGCACGTAGCCGTCGATCACTTGGGCGTC
>NZ_JBKZAY010000131.1:0-240 GCF_046939755.1 Limosilactobacillus mucosae | reverse complement strand
GGGCTATAATCCCCTTAAGGGTGACACTTGAAATAATAAAAGTGTTTCCTTAAGGGGGTTTTTGTATTTCAAGTTATTCGACAATGAATAGATTAGAGTTGCTTTATGGCTATCAAAAGGCAGAATCCGGCCTTAAAGTATATGCCGATATGCATCATGTCAATCAGAATACGATGACAAGATGGATTCGACAGTTTCTCTTGCATGGTTTGGCGGGAGTTCGCCATCGTTCCTTCAATT
>NZ_JBKZAY010000130.1:0-245 GCF_046939755.1 Limosilactobacillus mucosae | reverse complement strand
CCGTCGCCTTCGTACTTCTTGATGCCTTCAGCCGTGCTGTATGGAATCGTTTCATCCGTGTAGCCGTGCAGATCGTCTTGACGCAGCGTCTCGCCAGTCGTGTCATCAACGTACTTGACGTAGGCTGTTTGGGCGTCAGCCGTGTAGATGACCGTAAGCGTTGGACCTTGTTCGGCATCACTGTTGGAACTGCGCTTTACTACCGCTTCGCTTGGCGTGTAACCGGCAATCGTTGGTGAAGTCAG
>NZ_JBKZAY010000129.1:0-246 GCF_046939755.1 Limosilactobacillus mucosae | reverse complement strand
TCAAAGCAAAGCAACAGCCGGAAAGCAAATCTAGACCGTCTGCCACAAGAAGACTGTGAATACGACCTGGATGATAAAACTTGTCCTGACTGTCATCAAGAAATGAAGCAGATTGGTCGCCGATTGGCAAGTCGTGAAGCAGTATACGTTCCAGCCCATACTGTCTGTAGGAATGTTTACGCGAGGACGTACAAGTGTCAGCATTGTCATCCAAACGGTGGCGATAAGCTGGTTACCGCTAAGATG
>NZ_JBKZAY010000128.1:0-252 GCF_046939755.1 Limosilactobacillus mucosae | reverse complement strand
TGCTGATATGACCCATTAGTCAAGCGGTTAAGACACCAGCCTTTCACGCTGGTATCGTGGGTTCGAATCCCGCATGGGTCATTGTTGGAGGATTAGCTCAGTTGGGAGAGCATCTGCCTTACAAGCAGAGGGTCACAGGTTCGAGCCCTGTATCCTCCATTTGATAAATATTGGGCTATAGCCAAGTGGTAAGGCAACGGTTTTTGGTACCGTCATGCGCTGGTTCGAACCCAGCTAGCCCAATTATTATTC
>NZ_JBKZAY010000127.1:0-253 GCF_046939755.1 Limosilactobacillus mucosae | reverse complement strand
CAGAACCCACCAGCCGATTGCCCAAGCAACGAACGCACCCAGGAAGATCCAACGGCGAACTTTTGGCGAAAAGCGCTTGGTAGCCTCATCATGGCCCCACAGATACCATCCAATTGGCTGCGAGATCACGTAGAAGATGTCCATCGCAAATGAGCCGTAAGCGTGACTGATCCAGGCGATGTAGGTCATGGCCAGACATTGAATGATCCCGAAGATGAACGTAATCTTGCGCCCCTTCATCCCGTAGACCAGG
>NZ_JBKZAY010000126.1:0-253 GCF_046939755.1 Limosilactobacillus mucosae | reverse complement strand
AAGAACCCACCAGCCAATTGCCCAGGCAACGAATGCACCTACAAAGATCCACCGACGAACCTTTGGCGAAAAGCGCTTGGTAGCCTCATCATGGCCCCACAGATACCATCCAATTGGCTGTGAGATCACGTAGAAGATGTCCATCGCAAATGAGCCGTAAGCGTGACTGATCCAGGCGATGTAGGTCATGGCCAGACATTGAATGATCCCGAAGATGAACGTAATCTTACGCCCCTTCATCCCGTAGACCAGA
>NZ_JBKZAY010000125.1:0-259 GCF_046939755.1 Limosilactobacillus mucosae | reverse complement strand
TTCCCAGGTGAAAAAATCATTGAAAAGTATGATATTCGTAGCCTCTCTCAACTAAAACAGTGGTCGATCCAGTACAATAATGATGAACTAAAGACTAAGTCAAGAAAGCGAGTCAGAAAAATGGGTCGAAAAGTTAGTTTTGAAGAGAAATGCAAAATCGTACAGTGGGTCTTGGACCATGACAATGACTACCAAGGAGCAACAATTCAGTTTAATGTAAGCTATCAGCGTGTCTACTCATGGGTTCGCAAATACCATG
>NZ_JBKZAY010000124.1:0-271 GCF_046939755.1 Limosilactobacillus mucosae | reverse complement strand
GTATGTCACTGATGACTTTTCCTGAACGAGTCGGCGCATAGTGAAAGTAGGCTATCTGATGTTTTGCGAACTCCTTCGGTGTTCGCAAAGCCCAAAAATAGGACCTGCTTTTCCCGCTGTCGAGCACTTGAAAAGGAGTCTCATCCATATGTACAACTTTCTCTTGCCGCAATTGATTGACAAGATAGTCGCTCAATGGTTTTAAAAACCGCTTGGCACCTTTAATCACCGCATTTGCCATCTGCTTGGAATCCAATTCAAGATGAGCTGA
>NZ_JBKZAY010000123.1:0-273 GCF_046939755.1 Limosilactobacillus mucosae | reverse complement strand
GATGTTGGCTGGCGGTCTTTCTTGGGGATGTTGTCATACAAAGCCGACCTTTATGACCGTCAATTTATCACGGTCAGCCCTAAAAACACGACCCAAACCTGTCATGACTGCGGTTTTGTAATGGGAAGTGACGGGACCGAAAAGCTGACACTGGCAGATCGTGAATGGGTATGTCCACGGTGCCATGTTCATCATATCCGTGATTATAATGCAGCACTGAATATTCTAGAAAAAGGACTCCAGAAACAACAAAAAGCCTAGTCAAAAAACTAG
>NZ_JBKZAY010000122.1:0-288 GCF_046939755.1 Limosilactobacillus mucosae | reverse complement strand
CAGGTCCAGATCCGTCTTGCCAGTTGGTGCCAAGCTGAAGTCATGCCGGTTGGCCGTCCGCGTGAAGTGATCCTTGTCCGGTCCCACGAAAGGCCGCGCGATAACTCGACCGACGATGTATTCCGGCCCGTTTACAAGCGTTCGCGCGTAACGGCAGATGTCATACAGCTCTTCCAACGGGATGACGTCCTCATGTGCCGCGATCTGCATCACGGAATCGCCGGAAGTATAGATGATCAGCTCGCCAGTGTCCATTTGACGCTCGCCATAGTCGTGAATGACCTGTGT
>NZ_JBKZAY010000121.1:0-296 GCF_046939755.1 Limosilactobacillus mucosae | reverse complement strand
ACCGGCTTGATACTCTTTGACGGCTTCAATCTTGGTATTTAGTGAATAGCGATGATTGAATGAACGATGGCGAACTCCCGCCAAACCATGCAAGAGAAATTGTCGAATCCATCTTGTCATCGTATTCTGATTGACATGATGCATATCAGCGTATACTTTGAGGCCGGATTCTGTCTTTTGATAGCCGTAAAGCAACTCTAGTCTATTCATTGTCGAATAACTTGAAATGCAAAAACCCCCTTAAGGAAATAACACTTTTATTATTTCAAGTGTCACCCTTAAGGGGATTATAGCCC
>NZ_JBKZAY010000120.1:0-297 GCF_046939755.1 Limosilactobacillus mucosae | reverse complement strand
TTGAATCATGCGATTCAAGCTGTTATGCGGTATTAGCATCTGTTTCCAAATGTTATCCCCCGCTTTGGGGCAGGTTACCTACGTGTTACTCACCCGTCCGCCACTCGCTGGTAAACCAACGTCAAGTCCGTGCAAGCACGTTCAATCAGTTGGGCCAACGCGTTCGACTTGCATGTATTAGGCACACCGCCGGCGTTCATCCTGAGCCAGGATCAAACTCTCATATAAAATATAAGAACTTGAAAAGCTCAAATTTAAATTAAGCGAATTGACTTCGCAAATGTTTTTGCATCAATC
>NZ_JBKZAY010000119.1:0-299 GCF_046939755.1 Limosilactobacillus mucosae | reverse complement strand
TGCCACGGTTGATATGGTTGATGGCTCCGTTGTCTATGGTGATTGGTCAACAGCGCAATGGCCGGCATACCCCGTACCAACGGTTGACGGCTACACGCCAAGCCAAGCCACGGTCGAAGCCAAGACGGTTGTTGACGGCACTAAAGATGCCAATGTAACGATTGATTACACGGCCAACGCTCAAACGGCCAAGATTGTCTACACTGACAAAGACAACAACACGGTTAAGACCGACACGGTTAATGGCGTTACCGATCAAACTGTTGACACGAATAGCACCGTACCAACGGGCTGGAAGC
>NZ_JBKZAY010000118.1:0-303 GCF_046939755.1 Limosilactobacillus mucosae | reverse complement strand
CGGCGCGTGCTAGTAGCTTCACTGTCAATTCAGAAGGTGCGGCTTAACATCTACCAAGACGCGGATCCCGTAATGATCGAAAACCTGATTAAGCTCCTCGTTGATCATGCTAGTTAATTGGACCCAGCCGAAGCATGTTTTTATCGTCTGTGGCAAAACCGATCTGCGCAAAGGCATTGAGGGCTTAGCGGCGGTGGTCGCCGAAAACTATGATCTGGATCTGTTTGATGATTCCCTCTTCCTCTTCTGTGGCACACGCAATGATCGATTTAAGGGACTCTATTGGGACGGTGAAGGATTCAT
>NZ_JBKZAY010000117.1:0-308 GCF_046939755.1 Limosilactobacillus mucosae | reverse complement strand
AACAATGAAAATTGTTATCGCGGTGTAGCTCAGCTGGCTAGAGCGTCCGGTTCATACCCGGGAGGTCGAGGGTTCGATCCCCCCCGCCGCGATTGACTGGCTGTTAGGGACCTTTAGCTCAGTTGGTTAGAGCAAGCGGCTCATAACCGCCCGGTCGTAGGTTCGAGTCCTACAAGGTCCATTGGGCCTCATAACACTCGACAGCTTTTCATTTATGGAGGATTACCCAAGTGGCTGAAGGGGGCGGTCTTGAAAACCGCTAGGTCGTGAGAGCGGCGCAAGAGTTCGAATCTCTTATCCTCCTTTTC
>NZ_JBKZAY010000116.1:0-309 GCF_046939755.1 Limosilactobacillus mucosae | reverse complement strand
TGTCTTAGCGGTAACCAGCTTATCGCCACCGTTTGGATGACAATGCTGACACTTGTATGTCTTCGCATAAACGTTCCTGCAGACAGTATGTGCTGGAACGTATACTGCTTCTCGGCTTGCCAATCGGCGGCCAATCTGCTTCATTTCTTGATGACAGTCAGGACAAGTTTTATCATCCAGATCGTATTCACAGTCTTCTTGTGGCAGACAGTCTAGATTTTCTTTCCGGCTGTTGCTTTGCTTTGGCTTAGGGTGACGACTGGGTTCTCGCTTTTTTACCGCCGCACCTGAAGATTCGTGGTTATCAGG
>NZ_JBKZAY010000115.1:0-315 GCF_046939755.1 Limosilactobacillus mucosae | reverse complement strand
TTTACTTTTTTCGGATTTCTTTGGCAAAGTGAGCCTGCTGGTATGGCGGGTAGGCATGTTGACAGCTGAGAATCTCAGTGTTGACTATTGGAAAATATGATTGGACGGTACGGACATGATAATCAAGAAAATAAAAACAGCCGCGTGTCAACGACTGTTTGAACAATGCCCCAGACAGGATTCGAACCTGTACATGGTCACCCATACAACGACCTGAACGTTGCGCGTCTGCCAGTTCCGCCACTGGGGCATTTGAAATGTTTAGTTAGGGCTGAAAAGCCAATGCCCCAGACAGGATTCGAACCTGTACATGGT
>NZ_JBKZAY010000114.1:0-315 GCF_046939755.1 Limosilactobacillus mucosae | reverse complement strand
TACAGCCTGCGTTGCCTGGGCATTATTCTTTAACGCGAGGCCTTTGACCAATTCAATAAATGGTCGGCGAATATGTATGAGACAGCTACCAAACGTTGCTTTCGGCAGCTGTTCTTGGCCATAGCCACGATAGCCGTCACACATAACCGCTCCCGTATAATCAGGAGTCAGTACGTCACTGATGACTTTTCCTGAACGAGTAGGCGCATAGTAAAAGTAGGCTATCTGATGTTTTGCGAACTCCTTCGGTGTTCGCAAGACCCAGAAATAGGACTTGCTCTTCCCACTGTCGAGCACTTGAAAAGGAGTCTCATC
>NZ_JBKZAY010000113.1:0-324 GCF_046939755.1 Limosilactobacillus mucosae | reverse complement strand
TGTCAAGGGCAATTAAAAATTGTACAGAAATGGCAATTTGAAAATGTACAATTATGGCAGTTTAAGATGGCGATCTATGATTAGTCGCCGATTTCAATCTATATGACTTGCCTGCAATTTTAATGATATGTGACTTATAGACCAGGCGATCCAAAATGGTTTCTGCCGCGGCCGGATTATGTAGAATTTCTCCCCATCCAGATAGTGGTACGTTAGTCGTGATGATTGTTGAATGCTGCTCATACCGATTGTTAACGAGTTGAAACAATAAGTTCGCATCATCTGGTTTCATTGGTAAATAGCCAATCTCATCGATGATTAACA
>NZ_JBKZAY010000112.1:0-349 GCF_046939755.1 Limosilactobacillus mucosae | reverse complement strand
TGCGCCTGACGCGGCTAAATTTGATGACGAGGGTGCCGACACGCTGGGCGATCTTGGTCATGCCTGGCATGGCGTGCTGAAGCTGCCTAACCTGGCCAAGCTGGGCTTAAGCAATCTGCGTGTGACACCAATTGAAGGCATCCCTGCTGCTGATAAGCCATTGGGATGGTATGGTCGCATGGATGAAATCTCCGCCGGCAAGGACAGTATGGACGGTCACTGGGAGATGATGGGTCTGCCTGTTGAAAAAGAGCTGTCGACGTTTCCTGACGGCTTTCCAGATGAGATTATCAAAAAGATCGAGCAATACTCGGGCCGCCCTGTAATCGTCAATAAACCATACTCCGGT
>NZ_JBKZAY010000111.1:0-349 GCF_046939755.1 Limosilactobacillus mucosae | reverse complement strand
CGCGCCTGACGCGGCCAAATTTGATGACGAGGGTGCCGACACGCTGGGCGATCTTGGTCATGCCTGGCATGGCGCGCTGAAGCTGCCTAACCTGGCCAAGCTTGGTTTAAGCAATCTGCGTGTGACACCAATTGAAGGCATCCCCGCTGCTGATAAGCCATTGGGATGGTATGGTCGCATGGATGAAATTTCCGCCGGCAAGGACAGTATGGATGGTCACTGGGAAATGATGGGCCTGCCCGTTGAAAAAGAGCTGTCGACGTTTCCTGACGGCTTTCCAGATGAGATTATCAAAAAGATCGAGCAATACTCGGGGCGTCCGGTAATCGTCAACAAGCCATACTCCGGC
>NZ_JBKZAY010000110.1:0-368 GCF_046939755.1 Limosilactobacillus mucosae | reverse complement strand
ACATCCAGATGATTTAGTTTGGCCGTCTGAACGATCGTATAGAAAATCGCATTGGCCTCCGCACCGGCTGTCGATTTCGCAAACAGGCTGTTTTTGCGAATGATGGTCGACGGTCGGATGCTCTGCTCAACCGAGTTATTGCTTAACGGTAGTTCACCGATTTCAAAGATCTGGTATACACGAGCCTTAAGCTTCAAGGCGTTTTTGACTGCGTCTTTCAGCTTATGCATCGGATAAGCAATCCCTTCGATAAAGCGATAGAAGGCATCCAACAGTGGCTTGACCAGTTTTCGCCGCTGCGCTTTTTTCTCAGCCGGCGTTTTATACCTCAAGTTCTTTTCCCTATAAAATACTCGGCTAAGCAGCTT
>NZ_JBKZAY010000109.1:0-369 GCF_046939755.1 Limosilactobacillus mucosae | reverse complement strand
TTGACTTCACCAACGATTGCCGGCTACACGCCAAGTGAAGCGGTAGTAAAGCGCAGTTCCAACAGCGATGCCGAACAAGGCCCAACGGTTCCGGTCATCTACACGGCTGACGCGCAAAAGGTTCATGTTCAATACATTGATGGTGAAACTGACAAGCTGTTGCGTCAGGATGATTTGGACGGCTACACGGATGAAACGATTCCATACAGCACGGCTGAAGGCATCAAGAAGTTTGAAGGCGACGGCTATGAACTGTTCAAGGACAACTTCCCAGCTGGTGAGAAATTCGATAATGATGACAAGACTGACCAAACCTACACGGTAATCTTCAAGCACCATCGTGAAAACGTTGATCCAAACCACTCTTCA
>NZ_JBKZAY010000108.1:0-377 GCF_046939755.1 Limosilactobacillus mucosae | reverse complement strand
TGCAAATATTTTTAAAAGGGTAAGACTTCTGGTTAGCCCTTTTATTTTTTGGAGGATTAGCTCAGTTGGGAGAGCGTCTGCCTTACAAGCAGAGGGTCACAGGTTCGAGCCCTGTATCCTCCATTTACCATTATTGGGCTATAGCCAAGTGGTAAGGCAACGGTTTTTGGTACCGTCATGCGCTGGTTCGAACCCAGCTAGCCCAACTTGAGCCGTTAGCTCAGTCGGTAGAGCATCTGACTTTTAATCAGAGGGTCGACGGTTCGAACCCGTCACGGCTCATTAAGTTAATACGTATGCGGAAGTAGTTCAGTGGTAGAACATCACCTTGCCATGGTGGGGGTCGCGGGTTCGAATCCCGTCTTCCGCTTTTCTCA
>NZ_JBKZAY010000107.1:0-379 GCF_046939755.1 Limosilactobacillus mucosae | reverse complement strand
TTGCCCGTCCCAACCGAATCCAGCACGATGGCGAAAACGCGTTTGAATTTCGGCTCCGTCATTACTTGTCACCGTCCTTGCCGGCACCACCTTCATTGTCGGCCTCACCGCTAGCCCAAACCTTCGTAGCGTACAGCGAGTTGAACAGCAACGCGAACTGCAATGCAATCTGTGACAGGCTGGCACCCAATGATCCAATGTGGTTGGCACCCATCATCGTTTGGACGGCCAGAATGCTCCAGTAGATGATGTTGGCGCCGTTGACAATGATCCACAGCGACCAGTTTTCTTGGTACTTCAGGATGTAGAGCAGTTGAGCGATGAAGCTGACCACAAAGTTGATCGAGTCGAAGTATGGCAGTTGACCGTGAACCATTGA
>NZ_JBKZAY010000106.1:0-382 GCF_046939755.1 Limosilactobacillus mucosae | reverse complement strand
GCTGATGCTCATTGCCAAGGCATGATTTTTTAACAGATTCTTACTCCTCAATTCTTCGGCTACAACGAGATCTTGGTTCTTGATCAGTGCTGTAGACGTGCGTTGGAGAAAATCATGGCGGCGGTCAAATACCCGTGCATGGATCTTTGCGACTAACAAACGCTGCTTCTGGTAGTTTTTGCTTTCTCGCAAAGAACGCTGCTCTTTTTTAGCCCGGCGCTGTCGGCGTGAAAGAGTGCGCTGTGCTTTAGCTAATTTTCCCTTAATTGTTCGATAGTAGCGTGGGTTGGCGATGGTTCGACCATCACTGGCAGTCAGAAAGTTTTCTGTGTTTAGGTCAATACCAATTTGCCGATTAGTGCGACTAAGCTTAGGAACAAAA
>NZ_JBKZAY010000105.1:0-382 GCF_046939755.1 Limosilactobacillus mucosae | reverse complement strand
GTTTGTTCCTAAGCTTAGCCGCACTAATCGGCAAATTGGCATTGACCTAAACACAGAAAACTTTCTGACTGCCAGTGATGGTCGAACCATCGCCAACCCACGCTACTATCGAACAATCAAGGGAAAATTAGCTAAAGCACAGCACACTCTTTCACGCCGACAGCGCCGGGCTAAAAAAGAGCAGCGTTCTTTGCGAGAAAGTAAAAACTATCAGAAGCAGCGTTTGTTAGTCGCTAAGATCCATGCACGGGTATTTGACCGCCGCCATGATTTTCTCCAACGCACGTCTACAGCACTGATCAAGAACCAAGATCTCGTTGTAGCTGAAGAATTGAGGAGTAAGAATCTGTTAAAAAATCATGCTTTGGCAATGAGCATCAGT
>NZ_JBKZAY010000104.1:0-408 GCF_046939755.1 Limosilactobacillus mucosae | reverse complement strand
GACGAAGATGGCAACGAACTGTCACCGAGCGTTAACAAGGGCAGCTCCTACAAGAATGGCGATGACTTTGACGTAACGGGCGATGCCAAGGTAATCAACGGCTACGTTCTGGTAAAACAGGACAACACCAAGGGTACGTTCGGCAATGGCGATGAAACGGCAACGTTCATCTACAAGAAGGTTGGTAAGATCATTCCGGTAGATCCAAACGGCACGCCAATTCCAGGTGCGGACACGCCGATCTACCAAAATGATCCAGACGATCCAACGAAGGTTGTGCCAAACGAACCAACTCCAGAAGTGCCAGGCTACACGCCAAGTACGCCAAGTGTGACGCCGGAAGATCCAACTAAGGACACGCCGGTACCATACACGCAGAACCAATACGGTTTGACGGAGAAGTTCGTG
>NZ_JBKZAY010000103.1:0-410 GCF_046939755.1 Limosilactobacillus mucosae | reverse complement strand
CGCAGTAGTTGACATGGTTGATGGCTCCGTTAAATATGGTGATTGGTCAACGGCACAATGGCCGGCATACTTCGCACCAACGGTTGATGGCTACACGCCAAGCCAAAAGACGATTGAAGCTAAGACGGTTACCAATGGTGATCAAAACGACAACGTAACGATTGATTACACGGCTGACAAGCAAACGGCCAAGATCGTTTACACTGATGCAGACGACAATCCAGTCAAGACGGACATGGTTAATGGCGTTACCGATCAAACGGTTGATGTCAACAGTACAGTGCCAACGGGCTGGAAATTAGTTGATGGTCAAACAATTCCAACGACGATTAAACTGGGCGCCAACACGCCAGATACGGTTGTTAAAGTCGAACACGATCATGTTTCAGTTAGCCACGACAATCCGCAAG
>NZ_JBKZAY010000102.1:0-411 GCF_046939755.1 Limosilactobacillus mucosae | reverse complement strand
TAGCGGAATGGTGAAGTCGTGCGGTTGGTAAAAGTTAAAGTTTGTGCTTGCGTCATATGTGATAACTTCCTTTCGAAAATGCTGGTTTGGCAGGACTTCTCAGGAAATTAAAAAATCCCTGGGAAAAGCACATCCTGCGCTTTCTCCCAGGGACGTTGACTGCTTATTCAACGTGTTACCACCCTGATTCAGCTAGACCTCACAATCTAGCCCTTACTGAGTACTCTAAGAAATTAGAAGACCCGGACCGTGATATCGGACGTCACCCCGCGGCCGGCTTACCAAACGGCTCGCCCGCCGACTTGCTCCAAGACCATCTTCATCGCGTTTCACGATCCCGGCTCTCACCTAACCCGGTTCTCTTTAAGGGCTGCCCGCGACTACTCATCTCTTCTAAGCAATTTCTAATTT
>NZ_JBKZAY010000101.1:0-414 GCF_046939755.1 Limosilactobacillus mucosae | reverse complement strand
AGCCACAACAGCTACGTTTTAAGTTTTTGATCTTTCGATTGATGCCTTCCAGCGGCCCGTTGGAGTAGTCGTATTTGGCACTGTTGGCGATATAATGGGCAGAATGACGAAGCGTACGAATGGTTTGGTCCATAGCGGTTTTGGTGTTTTCATAGTTAAAAATGGCGCTGTTAAGCTCGTCAACGTCACGCTGTTTTAGCGCTGACTGAAGCTCTTGATAGGTTTCGTAAACCCGCGCAAAGTCAGGGTATTTACGAAGAATCAGGTCAACGGCGTCCTGTTGGGGCATAAATTCATTGATTCCACGCAGAAAGACCGGTTTGGCGGACTCCAGCTGGTCTTCGTCCTTATGAAAAAGCCGCCACTGAGACTTTAAGACCTTGTATTCACGACAGCGACGATCCTTGATTTGCT
>NZ_JBKZAY010000100.1:0-414 GCF_046939755.1 Limosilactobacillus mucosae | reverse complement strand
CGCTTCAACCTGCTTCTCTTCGAACAAAGAGAGCTGATCAGGGTTCAAAGACTCATTTTTTTTTGCGAATCGGCGATGCTGTTGAAGCTGAAGGGCTACCTTCAGCTGATTGATCAACTCGTTTTGTTGCTGAATGACCTGCAAGGCTTCTTCAAGATTCTTGGGCTGTTGTGCTTGAGCCATGGTTCGTCACCTCCTAACGCTTCTGAATGCTATTAAGCATATCAGAAACGTTAGAAAATTAACAGACTAAAATCAATATAAATGCCCATTTGACGCGGGTTTAACTCGCTTAACAGGCAACGGAGAGATGCCTTCCAAAAGCAGCTTGATTTGGCGTCGGCTTAACTGGACGGCATCATTGCGATGCCGTGGCCAACGCAGACCACCATTTTCAAAACGTTTATAAAGCAA
>NZ_JBKZAY010000099.1:0-422 GCF_046939755.1 Limosilactobacillus mucosae | reverse complement strand
ATCCAACAGCTAAAGCTTCGTCAAAACGCTAAGCAGATGTCAAATCATTTCCAGTTTTTAGAAGATAAGCGTATTGACAGTCTTGCTAAGGCTAATGCAATTCAAAACTATCACAAGGCTTGGAACGCTTTTCGCAAGGTTCATGAAGCCGGTGTGCCAAAATTTCATCGTAAAAGCTATGCTTGGCGATACCAGACCAACTGTCAATATCCAAAACAAAAGACGGCCCGGCTAGACAACGGTACCGTCTGCTTTGAAGACCGCAAACATATTGTGGTGCCTAAACTAGGACGTTTACATATCAAAGGCGCTCAGCAGCGACTATTGGATCGTCAAGGCGAAACACGCATTGGTACGGTGACCATTTCCAAAGATGCCGCCGATCGATTCTTTTTGTCGCTGCAATTAGGTTCGGATACACC
>NZ_JBKZAY010000098.1:0-424 GCF_046939755.1 Limosilactobacillus mucosae | reverse complement strand
TGCACTCGCTTGGTCAATACATCCAAGAAGGGATGCGCAATCTGATGGAAACGGTCGTTAAGCTGGACACGCCAAACCATGACGTCACGATTCCAACGGCTGAAAACGATCTGGACGGCTTGGCCTATCTGCAGGGCAAGAACATGGACTGGGTCAACACCAAGGCCTACCAAGCCGTAGTAGCCGCCCACAATGCCGGTGGCGTGCCAGTCATGACGGTGCACATTCCGCGTGAAGACGAATACACGCTGGGCAGTCTGATTTACTTCTTTGAGGTTGCTATGGGGATCTCCGGTTACTTGAACGGCATCAATCCATTCAACCAGCCGGGTGTTGAAGCTTACAAGACCAACATGTTTGGTCTGCTGGGCAAGCCAGGCTTTGAGGAAGTTGGCGACAAGCTGCGCGCGCAAATGAAAGAAAA
>NZ_JBKZAY010000097.1:0-440 GCF_046939755.1 Limosilactobacillus mucosae | reverse complement strand
ACCAAGGCGGCTGAAGATCAGACGGCTCAGGTAACGTTTACGCGGAACGGTGTCCTGGATGACGTTACGGGTATCGTGGCCTGGGGCAAGTGGAACGAAGCCAGCCAGAGTTACAAGGCTCTGACTTCACCAACGATTGCCGGTTACACGCCAAGCGAAGCGGTAGTAAAGCGCAGTTCCAACAGCGATGCCGAACAGGGGCCAACGGTTACGGTCATCTACACGGCTGATGCCCAAAAGGTTCACGTTCAATACATTGATGGTGAAACTGACCAGCTGTTGCGTCAGGATGATTTGGACGGCTACACGGACGAAACGATTCCATACAGCACGGCTGAAGGCATCAAGAAGTTTGAAGGCGACGGCTATGAATTGTTCAAAGACAACTTCCCGGCTGGTGAGAAGTTCGACAACGATGACAAGAATGACCAAACCTACAC
>NZ_JBKZAY010000096.1:0-442 GCF_046939755.1 Limosilactobacillus mucosae | reverse complement strand
GTAAGCACACCATAACAACACGTATTCCAACCACCACATGGACCTTCTATACTTGAGGAAACTCATATAGGAGGTCTTTTTGATGACTCAAAATGAAATCGTTGAAGTCAGCGCCGCTTCAAACGACCGCAAGACTAATCGGCGCGTGCTAGTAGCTTCACTGTCAATTCAGAAGGTGCGGCTTAACATCTACCAAGACGCGGATCCCGTAATGATCGAAAACTTGATTAAACTCCTCGTTGATCATGCTAGTTAATTGGACCCAGCCGAAGCATGTTTTTATCGTCTGCGGCAAAACCGATCTGCGCAAAGGCATTGATGGCTTAGCGGCGGTGGTCGCCGAAAACTATGATCTGGATCTGTTTGATGATTCCCTCTTCCTCTTCTGCGGCACACGCAATGATCGATTTAAGGGACTCTATTGGGACGGTGAAGGATTCAT
>NZ_JBKZAY010000095.1:0-481 GCF_046939755.1 Limosilactobacillus mucosae | reverse complement strand
AAAGATGCCGAGGACCGGGATCGAACCGGTACGGTTATCACTAACCGCAGGATTTTAAGTCCTGTGCGTCTGCCAATTCCGCCACCCCGGCATTATGGAATTGACAAAGCGGAAGACGGGATTCGAACCCGCGACCCCCACCATGGCAAGGTGATGTTCTACCACTGAACTACTTCCGCATAATATTAAGATGCCGACTAGAGGGCTCGAACCTCCGACCCCCTGTTTACAAGACAGGTGCTCTGCCAACTGAGCTAAGTCGGCGTAAAAAATTACGGTATTCCGCATCTCAAAGCCTCTCTATGGCAATGAGCCGTGACGGGTTCGAACCGTCGACCCTCTGATTAAAAGTCAGATGCTCTACCGACTGAGCTAACGGCTCATGAGCATAATTGCTCAATGGAGGATACAGGGCTCGAACCTGTGACCCTCTGCTTGTAAGGCAGATGCTCTCCCAACTGAGCTAATCCTCCATAATGCA
>NZ_JBKZAY010000094.1:0-483 GCF_046939755.1 Limosilactobacillus mucosae | reverse complement strand
CCAAAGCAAAGCAACAGCCGGAAAGAAAATCTAGACCGCCTGCCACAGGAAGACTGTGAATACGACCTGGATGACAAAACTTGTCCTGACTGTCATCAAGAAATGAAACAGATTGGCCGCAGATTGGCAAATCGTGAAGCAGTATACGTTCCAGCACATACTGTCTGTAGGAACGTTTATGCGAAGATGTACAAGTGTCAGCATTGTCATCCAAACGGTGGCGATAAGCTGGTTGCCGCCAAGACGCCGAGTCCGCTGTTTAATCACAGCTATATCTCAAGCAGCATCCTGGCAACAATTGCGGCTAACAAATTTGATTTGGCTGTGCCGTTTAATCGTCAGGAACGCATGTGGCAAGCAGCTAATCTTGAATTGGATTCCAAGCAGATGGCAAATGCGGTGATTAAAGGTGCCAAGCGTTTTTTAAAACCATTGAGCGACTTTCTTGTCAGCCAATTGCGACAAGAGAAAGTTGTTCATATG
>NZ_JBKZAY010000093.1:0-495 GCF_046939755.1 Limosilactobacillus mucosae | reverse complement strand
TTTTTGACCAAACCTTTCGCCAGCTTCAATTACCCCACGAGCCATATGTTTACTGGTGATTGGAAGCCCGAGGCGCTCCCAATACTGCGTCTGGCGGGTAAACGGTACTGCCAGGCCGAACTTTTCAAAAAGTACTTCGGCGATTACCGAGCTTGAAAGGTAACTGTGTGGAAACAAAGGCTGTGGCGTCTTTGCCTGAACAAGTACATCATTGCCGGTTTCCGAATCTTGACAGTGTTCGCATCTAGCCGTTTCAGTACATACGATTTTGCAGCACAGGTGGGCAGGAACCAGTTTAACTTCACGATACTGTTCATGTTTGCCGATAACCGTCATCATTTGACCGCATTGATAACAAGTCAGTTCTTGCTTACTCAGCTGATGAAGTTCTTCAACTTGTTCTAAGCAATCAAGCCATTCTTTACGTGATTCCTTTGATTTGCATTTTCTCTGATGACCGGTAACGGTAGTGGTCAACTTTTCGACTGTTGAATC
>NZ_JBKZAY010000092.1:0-495 GCF_046939755.1 Limosilactobacillus mucosae | reverse complement strand
AATTCAACAGTCGAAAAGTTGACCACTACCGTTACCAGTCATCAGAGAAAATGCAAATCAAAGGAATCACGTAAAGAATGGCTTGATTGCTTAGAACAAGTTGAAGAACTTCATCAGCTGAGTAAGCAAGAACTGACTTGTGATCAATGCGGTCAAATGATGACGGTTATCGGTAAACATGAACAGTATCGTGAAGTTAAACTGGTTCCTGCCCACCTGTGCTGCAAAATCGTATGTACTGAAACGGCTAGATGCGAACACTGTCAAGATCCGGAAACCGGCAATGATGTACTTGTTCAGGCAAAGACGCCACAGCCTTTATTTCCACACAGTTACCTTTCAAGCTCGGTAATCGCCGAAGTACTTTTTGAAAAGTTCGGCCTGGCAGTACCGTTTACCCGCCAGACGCAGTATTGGGAACGCCTCGGGCTTCCAATCACCAGTAAACATATGGCTCGTGGGGTAATTGAAGCTGGCGAAAGGTTTGGGCAAAAG
>NZ_JBKZAY010000091.1:0-502 GCF_046939755.1 Limosilactobacillus mucosae | reverse complement strand
GTCTTTTTTAATTCAATTCATCCAAGAAACTCGTGCCGTGCAGGGCATTGAGATGGAAGTTATCTAAAATCGTGGCACCTAAATCGGCATACGTTGAGCGAACACCGAGGCTACCGGATGTCTGCATCTTTGGCGACCAGGCCAGTAGCGGTACTTCCTCGCGCGTATGATCCGTGCCCTTGAAGCATGGATCATTGCCGTGGTCAGCCGTAATCAGTAACAGATCATCAGGACGCAACGCTGCCATAACATGACCCAAACGCTGATCAAAGTCCATCAGTGCCTGGCCAAAGCCCTTTGGATCGCGGCGATGGCCATACATGGTGTCAAAGTCGACCAGGTTCGTGAAGCAGAAACCGGTGAAGTCTTTTTCCAGCACCTCGTCAACGTGATCCATCCCGTCCATATTGCTTTCGTTATGGTAGGCCTGATCGATGCCACGGCCAGAGAAGATGTCGTTGGTCTTGCCAATTGCGATCACCTGGTAGCCCGCTTCATGCAG
>NZ_JBKZAY010000090.1:0-558 GCF_046939755.1 Limosilactobacillus mucosae | reverse complement strand
CCTTTCATCAGGCACTGCTAAAGGAGTTACCCTGTATGGCAATGTTTTATTTACTTTAAAAACTGGTGGCATTATTTTTATTGATGAATTGGAAAATCATTTTAATCATGCCATTGTGCAAAGCTTTATTGAGTATTTTACGAACCCAAGAATTAACAAGAAGCGGGCTACACTAATATACAGTACTCACTATTCAGAGCTGCTGAGTGATATTGAACGAAGCGATGAAATCTATATTACACGCCGTGATCCTAAGATTTCACTACTAAGGTACTCAGATGCGGATGTAAGGAAGGATCTGAATAAAACCGATGTCTTTGATTCGGATTATTTAGGTGGCACCGCGCCAGAATACGAGTCCTATCTGAAATTGCTCAAGGCTACAGAAAAGGCGGTGAAGTAAGTGATTGCTTTACTCGCCGAAGGAAGTACAGAAGAAGCGATTCTAAATGTGTTGCTTGATCATGATGCATTGAGATTTAGCCGTACTGACTTATTACAAGAAGAAGTACTGAGAGTTCGTGCAGGAAGGCTATTTGCTAAAAGATATCTTAATAA
>NZ_JBKZAY010000089.1:0-571 GCF_046939755.1 Limosilactobacillus mucosae | reverse complement strand
GGACGCATCCCTGTCACGGATGAGATCACGAGTTCGAGTCTCGTACGGACCGTTTATATGGCTCGGTAGCTCAGTTGGTAGAGCAACGGATTGAAGCTCCGTGTGTCGGCGGTTCGATTCCGTCCCGCGCCATTAAAATATTTAAGTTTTTGCTTAATGCGGGTATAGTTTAGTGGTAAAACCACAGCCTTCCAAGCTGTTGTCGCGAGTTCGATTCTCGTTACCCGCTTTAATGATATATGGGTCTATAGCTCAGCTGGTTAGAGCGCACGCCTGATAAGCGTGAGGTCGGTGGTTCGAGTCCACTTAGACCCATTGGAGAATTACTCAAGTGGCTGAAGAGGCGCCCCTGCTAAGGGTGTAGGTCGCGAAAGCGGCGCGAGAGTTCGAATCTCTCATTCTCCGTTATGACCCGTTAGTCAAGTGGTTAAGACACCAGCCTTTCACGCTGGTATCGTGGGTTCGAATCCCGCACGGGTCACTTGTCATGACCCATTAGTCAAGCGGTTAAGACACCAGCCTTTCACGCTGGTATCGTGGGTTCGAATCCCGCATGGGTCACTTAACTATT
>NZ_JBKZAY010000088.1:0-589 GCF_046939755.1 Limosilactobacillus mucosae | reverse complement strand
AGGCAACGCAGGCTGTAAAACTGCTTAGCCGAGTATTTCATAAGGAAAAAAACTTGAGGTATAAAACGCCGGCTGAGAAAAAAGCGCAGCGACGAACACAGGTCAAGCCACTGTTGGATGCCTTCTATCGCTTTATCGAAGGGATTGCTTATCCGATGCATAAGCTGAAAGACGCAGTCAAAAACGCCTTGAAGCTTAAAGCTCGTGTATACCAGATTTTTGAGATTGGTGAGCTGCCGTTGAGCAATAACTCGGTTGAGCAGAGCATCCGACCGTCGACCATCATTCGCAAAAACAGCCTGTTTGCGAAATCGACAGCCGGTGCGGAGGCCAATGCGATCTTCTATACGATCGTTCAGACGGCCAAACTAAATCATCTGGATGTCTTCAAATATCTGGAATTGATCTTTGAAGCCTACACACGCTCTCAGAACCTGGATCTGAAGGCTTATTTGCCATGGAATCCAACCGTTCAGCAGATTTGCGGCAAATAAAGTTACTAGGATAATGAAATGGGGCATCTCGCCAAGCCGCGAGATGCCTCATTTTTTCGTGTATTTTTCAACCCGTACCGTTATGGTGTGCTTAC
>NZ_JBKZAY010000087.1:0-658 GCF_046939755.1 Limosilactobacillus mucosae | reverse complement strand
ATATGTCACTGATGACTTTTCCTGAACGAGTCGGCGCATAGTGAAAGTAGGCTATCTGATATTTTGCGAACTCCTTCGGTGTTCGCAAGGCCCAGAAATAGGACTTGCTCTTCCCGCTGTCGAGCACTTGAAAAGGAGTCTCATCCATATGAACAACTTTCTCTTGTCGCAATTGGCTGACAAGAAGGTCGCTCAATGGTTTTAAAAACCGCTTGGCACCTTTAATCACCGCATTTGCCATCTGCTTGGAATCCAATTCCAAGTGAGCTGCTTGCCACATGCGTTCCTGACGATTAAACGGCACAGCTAAATCAAATTTGTTAGCTGCGATTGCTGCCAGGATGCTGCTTGAAATATAGCTGTGATTAAACAGCGGACTCGGCGTCTTGGCGGTAACCAGCTTATCGCCACCGTTTGGATGACAATGCTGACACTTGTACGTCTTCGCATAAACGTTCCTACAAACGGTATGTGCTGGAACGTGTACCGCTTCTCGACTTGCCAATCGGCGACCAATCTGCTTCATTTCTTGATGACAGTCAGGACAAGTTTTATCATCCAGGTCGTATTCACAGTTCTCCTGTGGCAGACGATCCAGATTTTCTTTCCGGCTGTTGCTTTGCTTTGGTTTAGGGTGACGACTGGGTTCTCGCTTTTC
>NZ_JBKZAY010000086.1:0-689 GCF_046939755.1 Limosilactobacillus mucosae | reverse complement strand
ACTCGTAATTTGAGTATCTCTTCATCTGCCTTTCCAGAGTTCCTTTACTGTCGGCCGTTCTTAAAGCCAGTAGAAGGTCATGGCAATTGATAAACAGGGTCTTAAAGCCATGTTCACACGCTATCAGACCTAAGCCGATTGCTAGATGCGTTTTGCCGACTCCTGGACTGCCAACCAGTAAAATATTTTGGTGATTGTTTAAGAAACCTAACGATTTAAGCCCTAGAATCTCCTGCTTATTGATTGAAGGCTGGAAGTTAAAGTCGAACTCATCAACTCTTTTGACGATCGGAAACTTTGCTTGTTGGATTCGCTTTTTAATTTCCTGATCGCGTCGGTATTGCAGTTCACTTTCGGTTAATTTTAATAATGCTTCACCGAAACTAAGTCGCTGTTGATCGACCTCCGTACTATAATTTTGATAATTTTCACTGAAATTGTTTAATTTTAATTGTGCCAAATTTGAAATAAGCTGCTCATAATCCGTCATAAATTCAACTCCTTACAGACAATCGTATGCTTTAAGATTCTCGCTCATATACTTATTGAGCTCGTCTTCTGAGCGGTCCTTAAAAAGATCCGTCTTTAAAATTGCTTTGTAATCATCCTCGTTATAGTTGAATTGCTTATCAGTTAGGTTATGAGATCTAATTTCCACTCCCATATAATAAATTTTGATACTTTTATTG
>NZ_JBKZAY010000085.1:0-689 GCF_046939755.1 Limosilactobacillus mucosae | reverse complement strand
GAATAAAAGTATCAAAATTTATTATATGGGAGTGGAAATTAGCTCTCATAACCTAACCGATAAGCAATTCAACTATAACGAGGATGACTACAAGGCGATCTTAAAGACGGATCTTTTTAATGATCGGTCAGAAGATGAGCTCAATAAGTATATGAGCGAGAATCTTAAAGCATACGATTGTCTGTAAGGAGTTGAATTTATGACGGATTATGAGCAGCTTATTTCAAATTTAGCACAATTAAAATTAAACAATTTCAGTGAGAATTATCAAAATTATAGTATGGAGGTCGATCAACAGCGACTCAGTTTCGGTGAAGCATTATTAAAATTAACCGAAAGTGAGCTGCAATACCGACGTGATCAAGAAATCAAAAAGCGAATCCAGCAAGCCAAGTTTCCGATCGTCAAAAGAATTGATGAGTTTGACTTTAACTTCCAGCCTTCAATCAATAAGCAGGAGATTCTAGGGCTTAAATCGTTAAGCTTCTTAAACAATCACCAAAATATTTTACTGGTTGGCAGTCCAGGAGTCGGCAAAACGCATTTAGCAATCGGCTTAGGTCTATTAGCGTGTGAACATGGCTTTAAGACCCTGTTTATCAATTGTCATGACCTTCTACTGGCTTTAAGAATGGCCGACAGTAAAGGAACTCTGGAAAGGCAGATGAAGAGATACTCAAATTACGAGC
>NZ_JBKZAY010000084.1:0-701 GCF_046939755.1 Limosilactobacillus mucosae | reverse complement strand
CTGATGCACTAGTCGATGCAGACTCGCTCGCACTCAAGGAGGCACTTGTCGATGCCGATTCGCTCACACTCAGTGATGCACTTGTCGATGCCGATTCACTTGCACTTACCGATGCACTCGTCGAGGCGGATTCACTGGCACTCAAAGATGCACTCGTTGAGGCCGATTCGCTCGCACTCAGTGATGCACTTGTTGATGCGGATTCGCTTGCACTCAAGGATGCGCTGCTTGAAGCTGATTCACTCGTACTTACTGATGCACTCGTTGAGGCTGATTCACTCGCACTCAAGGATGCACTAGTTGAGGCAGACTCACTCGCACTCAAGGATGCACTGGTTGATGCGGATTCGCTCGCACTTACTGATGCACTAGTTGATGCCGATTCACTCGCACTTACTGATGCACTAGTCGATGCCGATTCACTAGCACTCAAGGATGCGCTCGTTGAAGCTGACTCGCTTGCACTTACTGATGCACTTGTTGATGCTGATTCACTCGTGCTTACTGATGCACTAGTTGAAGCGGATTCGCTGGTACTCAGTGATGCACTAGTAGATGCTGATTCACTCGCACTTACTGATGCACTCGTTGAGGCTAATTCACTCGCACTCAAGGATGCACTAGTCGAGGCCGATTCGCTCGCACTCAAGGATGCACTCGTTGAGGCTGATTCGCTCGCACTCAAGGATGCACTAGTCGAT
>NZ_JBKZAY010000083.1:0-714 GCF_046939755.1 Limosilactobacillus mucosae | reverse complement strand
CGGCAGCTGACAGTTGGGAAGCCTTAAAAGATAATCGCGGGCATCGCAAGCCACAAAAAGCTTTAGAAGAGATGACCGAAAAAGAGCGACTTGAAGCTGAAATTAAAAGACTAAAGAAAATCAATCGAGAAATGGAGCTTGAGATCGCATTCGCAAAAAAATTAGTCGAAATACGCAATCGGGGGGTGAAGCTACCGGACGATATCAAGCGGTTCAAGAATTAATCAACGAAACCGCAGGTTCCGTTAGCAAACTGACTAAAATTGCCAAGGTTTCACGCAAATCATACTATCAGTGGCTTAAAAGACAGCCAACACAAAGAGAAATTGAGAACCAGGTAATTTTGGCAGCAATCTATCAGATTGAAAAACGCCATCAGAACTGTGCTGGTTATAAAAAAGTAACCGCGATTTTGAACAATGAGAACGGGAAAAATCAAGAAATTCCAGAATACACCTTTTCGTTTGACTTTCGTATCAATATTAAGCGTGTGCGCCGAATCATGCGGAAACACGGCATTAAAGCCGATGTCCGTCAGAAAAAGCGCAGCCGCAAGCAGGAACAACAACAGTACCAAGAGGATAATTTATTGGAACGGAAATTTATTCAGATAGCGCCGAATCTGGTTTGGGTGTCCGATACGACAGAACTAACCTATGGTCGCAACAACAAGGTTCGCTTACACGTAGTTTTGGACTTGTATGGTCGTTATGC
>NZ_JBKZAY010000082.1:0-794 GCF_046939755.1 Limosilactobacillus mucosae | reverse complement strand
GGGAGGCACTTGTCGATACCGATTCGCTCGCACTTAGGGAGGCACTTGTCGATACCGATTCGCTCGCACTTACTGATGCACTCGTTGAAGCAGATTCACTTGCACTCAGTGATGCACTCGTTGAAGCGGATTCGCTTGCACTCAAGGATGCACTCGTTGAAGCTGATGCACTCGCACTTACTGATGCACTTGTAGATGCTGATTCACTCGTGCTTACTGATGCACTCGTTGAAGCTGATTCGCTCGTGCTCAGGGAGGCACTTGTTGAGGCTGACTCGCTCGCACTCAGTGATGCACTGGTTGATGCTGATTCGCTCGCACTCAAGGATGCACTGGTTGATGCTGATTCACTCGTGCTTACTGATGCACTAGTTGAAGCGGATTCGCTTGCACTTACTGATGCACTAGTCGATGCCGATTCACTCGCACTTACTGATGCACTCGTTGAGGCCGATTCACTTGCGCTTACTGATGCACTCGTTGAAGCTGATTCACTCGCACTTACTGATGCACTCGTTGATGCTGACTCGCTGGCACTCAGTGATACACTCGTTGATGCTGATTCACTTGCACTCAGTGATGCACTGGTTGATGCTGATTCACTCGCACTTACTGATGCACTTGTCGATGCCGATTCGCTCGCACTCAAGGATGCACTCGTTGAGGCTGATTCGCTCGCACTCAAGGATGCACTCGTTGAGGCTGACTCACTCGCACTCAAGGATGCACTAGTCGATGCTGATTCACTCGCACTTACTGATGCACTCGTTGAGGCCGATTCACTTGCGCTTACT
>NZ_JBKZAY010000081.1:0-815 GCF_046939755.1 Limosilactobacillus mucosae | reverse complement strand
TGAGCAGCTGAATGCGGGCGTTGTCAAGCGAACGGCCGGCCATTTGAATAATGTGGAAGCGGTCGATGATGATCTCGGCGTTGGGAAAGAGCTGGCGAATAAACGAGGCATATTGGGCATTTAGATCAATGACGATGGTTTCAACCCGTTGGCGTTCAGAAACAGAATAACGATTCAGAAAGTAGTCGACGATGTTTTGAGTCAGCCGGTCAGCCAGAATCGCCACGATTTGATGATCGTTTTCGGCATCACAACAAATGAACGACATCTTGTGATCAACGGAGCGGAACTCGTCAAAGCAGAGATGCTTAGGCAGGACGGCCATTCTGCGCTTGGGCGTGACGAATTCCTGGATGATGCGGGCCACGCTGGAAGCCGAACAGTGGCACATCTTGGCAATCGTCTTATTGGTCATGCCTTCACGAACCATCGCCATGACACCGTGCTTAAGCTGGTGCGAGAGCGAGTGGTTTTCCTCAACCAGATCAGTGGTTACGCCCCAGGTTGTCTGACAATTGCGGCAGTAGTAGCGCTGTTTCCAGAGCTCCATCTCACAGCGTTCCTGACGCAGCTCGCCTAAGCGGACATGAGTAACCCGAGTACCGTTTTTGATTACGGTCGAAAAGCCGCAGTAAGGACAGTGCTCAACGGGATAAGACAAGCGAGCTTTAATAACGTTACGGATCTCGCCATCAATGACGGTAGTAGAAAAATCAAGAATTTTAATATTAGGGTCTTCAATTTTAAAGAACTGTAGCATAGAATGATTAGTAAGGGACAAAAGCAAAACCTTCTTTCAATTTTGTGTGGTAGCT
>NZ_JBKZAY010000080.1:0-854 GCF_046939755.1 Limosilactobacillus mucosae | reverse complement strand
ATTCGTTGGCGCGGTTTCCTGTTCTTTATCATCAAACAGATCCAGCTGGCCAGCACTTAATTTTTCAGTTTTTTTTCCAAAAAGTTGCTTTTGCAGATAGTTTACCATCTCGGTCAGTTCCGCGATCTTAGCCTTTAGTTCTCTGTTCTCACGTAAAGCTTCTTCTAAAGTGATCTTCTCAGCCATTACCAATCACCTCCTCTATTATCTGATGACCATTAGGTTATCAGATAATGGAAGCAAATAAAAGAGGAACTTGTTAATACCCTGGTCCCTTAATAGCTGGCCTGATTCGTTTCTGAGGCAGTGGCGAGATACCTTCTAACAATGCCTTAATCTGACTCTTGGTTAATGCCACTGCGTCTTCTCGATGTCGCGGCCATCGTAATCCACCATTTTCAAAGCGTTTATAAAGTAAGACGAATCCTTCACCGTCCCAGTATAAGCCTTTGAAGCGGTCATTACGATTGCCACAAAATAGAAATAGCGAATCATTACCTAATTCCAAGCCATAATTCTCTGCGATCACCATGGCCAAACCGTCAATGCCCTTCCGCAGATCGGTCTTGCCACAAACTATGTAGACGTGCTGAGGAGCACTCCAGTTAACCAGCATAAGCGGCTACTGCTTTAATGATCTCACTAACCAAAGCGGGATCTGCTTCTTGGTAGACATTAATTTTTACTTGGTGCAGTGAAACGATAGCTGCCAAGCGTGAGGTGAGCGCTTAGCAACCGGCTTCTTTGTTCGCGGTATATCAACTTCGACAAAATCTTGCTTCATAAAAAAGTCCTCCTCCTTGAATATGTCTTCAAGTATAGGAGAACTTGGAATTTAATCATATGCGGTTGGT
>NZ_JBKZAY010000079.1:0-856 GCF_046939755.1 Limosilactobacillus mucosae | reverse complement strand
CAGTGTGGGAATACGTTAACCAATTTGCCGAGTTCAACCGCTACACGAACTCTCCAGTTGCCAACTACAAGGGTGAGATGTACAACCTGCCATTCAACATGAACACCTTTAATAAGATGTGGGGCGTGCGGACGCCTAAAGAAGCAATGGCTAAGATCAATGAGCAGCGGGCTGAGATGGATGGCAAAGAGCCTCAGAACCTGGAAGAACAGGCCATTTCATTGATTGGCCGCGACATCTATGAAAAGCTGATCAAGGGCTACACCGAAAAACAATGGGGTCAAAAGGCCACTGAGCTGCCGGCCTTTATCATTCGGCGATTGCCAGTTCGTCTGACCTACGACAACAACTACTTTAATGACCTGTATCAAGGTATTCCAATGGGCGGCTACACGCAGATCGTTGAAAAGATGTTGGCCAGTGATTTAATTGATGTTGAACTGGGTGTCGACTTCTTTGATAAACAAGACGAATATTTGGCAAACTTCCCTAAGATCGTCTTTACTGGGATGATCGATCAATTCTTCAACTATGAATTAGGTGAGTTGGAATACCGCAGTCTACACTTTGAGACAGAAGAGCTTGATGAAGACAACTATCAAGGTAACGCCGTGGTTAATTACACCGATGCCGAAACGCCATACACGCGAATCATCGAGCACAAGCACTTTGAATTCGGCAAGGGCGATGAAGGCAAGACCATCATTACGAGAGAATATCCAGCTGACTGGAAACGCGGCGACGAGCCATACTATCCAGTCAACAACCAGCGCAACAATGGCCTTTACCAACAATATACGGAATTGGCCGGACAAAAGGCGCCAAACGTTATTTTTGGCGGCCGTTTGGGTCAATA
>NZ_JBKZAY010000078.1:0-857 GCF_046939755.1 Limosilactobacillus mucosae | reverse complement strand
GCGATCTTGTACCGTATCAATTGGTAGTTTGACTCGGCTTAATTGCCAAAGCTCTTTGCCAATTGCGACCATTTCGTTGTAGATAAAACGACTAGCATCACTATTAACTTTAATTATTTGTTTCTGATGATCACTTGGATAAATGCGAACCTTCAATCCATAATGGTATTCCAATTGTGCCATTGACTTCATTTTATTTCACCTCCTTTAATTGGATTATATCATCAGCTAATGACTATGACGATTGAGGTGTTCTTAATGACTAAAGAAAAAATTCAAGACGCAGTTTATACTCGTCGATATATCTATAATTTTCATTATCACTTAATCTGGGTAACCAAGTATCGTCCTCAGACCTTTGCTACTAAAAAAACCTAGCCGATGAAATGAAATACATACTGCGAATGGTCGCAAAAGATAACGATATTGTGATGGAAAAGCTGGAAGTAATGCCAGATCATGTTCATGTGCTGATCAGTTTTCCGCCTAGCAAGGCGCTCAAAGGACGAGGTGCATTCATTTTTCTCAAACGACATCCAAAAATTCGACAATCTGAATGTTGGGGTGGACATTTATGGTCGCCAAGTTACTACATGAGTACGCTTGGCGACATGAGCAAAGACGTCGTAGAAAACTACATCAATAATCAAAAATACAATGCGCTTCAAAAAGAACGTCTTAAGAAAGCCTATCCATCATTTCCGGCTAGACATAATTAAAATAACGGCCTGCACTTATACAAGTCTCAAAGCCATTCAATCATCAAATTAAATCAAACGCTTTTTCTATGTTAGCATCAGCGGTTAAAGCAGATGCAATTATTAAAAATCAAGCTGCCTTAACTAAGGCCAAATAAA
>NZ_JBKZAY010000077.1:0-860 GCF_046939755.1 Limosilactobacillus mucosae | reverse complement strand
CATTGTAATTATAATACGTGGCATAACGATAAATGTCAACCATTATTCTGAAATTTATTAGATTTTATCAAGCAAGGATTAAGAAGCTTTAATTTAAAAGCGACGTTTTTTGATTTAGGAAGCGTTCATCATGATAAAGTCGAATACTCGCGTTGGCAAAATGGCGTGAGCAAATACCAATGTCTTGGCCCCGAACCCAATTAGATAGCATGGCGGTTGCCTTAACGATTACCTGTGGATTGCTCATCATATTGCTTGTTCATCCCTTCAGCGACTTTGAGCGCGGTCTTATGCCATAATTGTACAATTTGAGATTGCCATTTTCATACATTTTGAAGTCGCCATCGACATTGTTTAAAGAGCTAGAATGTTTGGGAGCAACGTAAGCTGGGAGAAATAGGATCTTTTAGGAGTGGAGTCGGCTTCCCTGAAAGCGAACAAGGAGGTATGGCTGGTATTCCTTTTTATAAGGTTTCTGATATGAATTTATCAGAAAATAATACTGTAATGAATATTTCAAGCAATTATGTTACTGATGACCAAATTAGTAGAAATAAATGGAAGCCCATTGACGGCAATACTATAATTTTTGCAAAAGTTGGTGCAGCAGTATTTCTTGAGCGTAAGCGTCAGACCAGATGTAAATTCTTAATAGATAATAACATGATGTCATATAAGCCGAATTCTATTCAAGACCATGATTATATTTATTACACATTTCAAAACTTGAATTTATCTCATTATGCTCAAATTGGCTCTCTCCCATCATTAAATGCTGGGGAACTAAAAAATGTAAACATTGTTCTCCCAGATCAGAATGAACAATCAAAAGTTAGTCAATTATTTTTAAATCTTGATCG
>NZ_JBKZAY010000076.1:0-873 GCF_046939755.1 Limosilactobacillus mucosae | reverse complement strand
CGACCGCTGCTTTTTTATTCTTTAATTTTTGAAATTGCCTACTGCTTGGCAGGCAACACGGTTCAATATGGTGTGCTTACGTTAAAAATCATATTCCCGTTTATTTTTAAAGTCAAAAAAGGCCGGTCACTTAATAGTAAAGTGATCGACCTTTTTCAATTTTAGTTTCTCATGAACACTTTTGAAACTTTTAGATTAGTCTTCACGACGCTTCTTGCGCGTACCGAACAGTGCCAGCATCGATGCCACACCGGCAAAGCCTAAGCCCATTGCAGCCGTGGCTTCGTTCTTGTCGTTACCAGTTTGTGGCAGCGTTGCCTGCTTAGCAGCTTCAGTCTTAGCTGACGTTGGCGTTGCTTGGCTTTGACCAGCTGGTGCTACAGGAGTTTGTGGCTGTGCAGGTTCAGCTGGCGTAACTGGCGTTGTTGGTTCGCCTGGAGTCGTAGGCGTAGTCGGCGTCGTTGGAGTATCAGGCGTCGTTGGCGTCTCATTCTTAGTGTATGGTACCGGCGTGTCTACCGTTGGATCAGCTGGCGTGATTGGGCTTGGATCCACTGGCGTGTAGCCTGGTACTTCTGGAATTGGTTCATTTGGCACAACCTTCGTTGGATCATCTGGATCATTTTGGTAGATTGGCGTGTCCGCACCTGGGATTGGGTTGCCATTTGGATCAACCGGAATGATCTTACCAACCTTCTTGTAAATAAACGTTGCCGTTTCATCGCCATTGCCAAACGTACCCTTGGTGTTGTCCTGCTTTACCAGAACGTAGCCATTGATTACCTTGGCATCGCCCGTTACGTCAAAGTCATCGCCATTCTTGTAGGAGCTGCCCTTGGATACGCTTGGTGACAGTTCATTACCGTCTTCATC
>NZ_JBKZAY010000075.1:0-897 GCF_046939755.1 Limosilactobacillus mucosae | reverse complement strand
ACCGGCGCATTTCTGCGTGGTCGACCGCTGTTCATTTATCAATTAGGCTTTGCAGCTTTCTTGAATTTCACGAGCCCATGGCAAATAAGCCTCTATTTCTGGCGTTTCGCGTTTTGTAAAGGCGCTAAGCAGGGTCTCTAAATATTTAAAGACATCCAAATGATTTAGTTTTGCGGTTTGCACGATGCTATACCAGATCGCATTGGCTTTGGCCCCAGCCGTGGACTTCGCAAACAGACTGTTCTTTCTGACCAGCGTGGTGGGACGAATCAGTTGCTCATTGTAATTATTATGCAATGGCAGCTCTCCATGCCTGAACATCTGGTAAACTCGCTTCTTCAATTTAAGGGCATTTTTGATCGCATTGCGCAGCGGTTTGAGTGGTGATTTTGTCAAGGCCTCTTCAATCAGCTGATAGAAATCATCAATCACCGCTTTTAAATGCTGATGCCTTTGGGCTGCCTTCTCACTTGCTGATGAATATTTCAACCGTTTTTCGATGTGAAATGCTTTGGCAAGGATCCGCACAGCGTCACTCGCAATACTTTGCCCTTGAAAGCGGGTAATCTTTGGATCAAGCAGTCGCTTAAATTGGCGATTGATATGAACCAGACAGGTCCCCCAATACGCTTCTGGTAAGCGATTATCAGAATATCCACTAAACCCATCACACATAATGCCGCCAGAAAAGTCATCACCTAAGATTTCTGTAATAACCTTTCCTGATCGTGAAGGGGCATAGTGGAAATACGATACTTGATGTGGACTGAATTCTTCCGTAGAACAGGCTGACCAGAAGTAGCCATGTGATTGATCAAGATCCAGAACTTGAAATGGCGTCTCATCAAGCTGCACCACAGGTGCTGCCTTGATTTCTTGACGCAGACGTTCATAAAT
>NZ_JBKZAY010000074.1:0-905 GCF_046939755.1 Limosilactobacillus mucosae | reverse complement strand
AAGTTTTAATTGAATAATAGCGACTGACTAAGTGGTCTAAAAAAGTGCTTAGATTGCTGTTCATAGCTTTGCAGTCAATTTGCCGAATCTCTTCTGCTGATTGGACATAGCTGAATTCTCGATGTCGCTTGACGTCTTGTCCCAGCTTGGCAAGCAGCAATTCATAATCCGCCGGCGTTAGCTCCATATGACACTGCAGACCATATACCAATGAGCCGTAGCGCACGATTTGGCGAGGACAGCCTTCACTGCTTGCAAGAACTGGCGTCTGCGAACCGATTCCCATCATGTCATTATGCCATTCACCAAGCAGAGCCCCATCATTAAAGCCGTAAAACAGCTCGTCTTGTTTGCCGGCTTCGCTTAAGTAGACCGGAACGGCGCCGTATTCTTTTTGTGGGCTGCGTTCATATGCAAAGCCCAAAGTTTCACCAATCAACTGAGCGCCTAAACAAACACCGACTACCATCCGATTTTGATCGATGAATGCCTGGATCGTTTCACGTTCTGCCAAAGCATCGAAATATTCGCACTCTGTCATTGTCGTATGAGGATTTTGTGGCCCGCCCAATACGACCAGCATATCAAAATAGTCAGCCAGTTGTAGATTGGGCTTTTCTTTATGACAATCAACAATTTTTACATTGTATTGATGTTTTTGCGCCCACTTAAGATAATATCCTGGCGTTACATATGGCTCATGCTGAATGCAGCAAATATTCATGACTGTTTTCCCCTCTGGATCTATAACCAAAAAACTCTTTGATATATCAATGCCCTGCAAGGATATATCAAAGAGTATCAAACTTAATTAAGTTTAGCTATGCTGACTAAAGGATTCGAACCTTCGACCTACGCATTACTAGTGCGTTGCTCTGCCAACTGAGCTAAGTCAGCATGATGCG
>NZ_JBKZAY010000073.1:0-922 GCF_046939755.1 Limosilactobacillus mucosae | reverse complement strand
AGGCAGCTGACAGTTGGGAAGCCTTAAAAGATAATCGCGGGCATCGCAAGCCGCAAAAAGCTTTAGAAGAGATGACCGAAAAAGAGCGACTTGAAGCTGAAATTAAAAGACTAAAGAAAATCAATCGAGAAATGGAGCTTGAGATCGCATTTGCAAAAAAATTAGTCGAAATACGCAATCGGGGGGTGAAGCGACCGGACGATATCAAGCGGTTCAAGAATTAATCAACGAAACCGCAGGTTCCGTTAGCAAACTGACTAAAATTGCCAAGGTTTCACGCAAATCATACTATCAGTGGCTCAAAAGACAGCCAACACAAAGAGAAATTGAGAACCAGGCAATTTTGGAAGCAATCTATCAGATTGAAAAACGCCATCAGAACTGCGCTGGTTATAAAAAAGTAACCGCGATTTTAAACAATGAGAATGGGAAAAATCAAGAAATTCCAGAATATACCTTTTCGTTTGACTTTCGTATCAATATTAAGCGTGTGCGCCGAATCATGCGGAAGCACGGCATTAAAGCCGATGTCCGTCAGAAAAAGCGCAGCCGTAAGCAGGAACAACAACAGTATCAAGAGGATAACTTATTGGAACGGAAATTTATTCAGGTAGCGCCGAATCTGGTTTGGGTGTCCGATACAACAGAACTAACCTATGGTCGCAACAACAAGGTTCGCTTACACGTAGTTTTGGACTTGTATGGTCGTTATGCGCTCAGTTATCATATTTCGCCAACTGAGACAGCAGAAGCCGCAATGGAAGTCTTTAAACGTGCCGCCAAGCAGGCTGGGACGTTCGCACCAATGATTCATACCGATCGTGGCGCTGCCTATACTTCAAAAGACTTCAATAATTATTTAGCTAGCAACAATAGCAAGCACAGTCTCTCTGCGCCTGGCACTCCCGCTGATAACGCAGTG
>NZ_JBKZAY010000072.1:0-965 GCF_046939755.1 Limosilactobacillus mucosae | reverse complement strand
ATGTTACCTTGACAGGGTACAGTACCTGCGATGAAAGCTTAACCTTTGATTAGTTGAACTCACCAGTGGTTGGGTCCATTACCTTGTATTGATTTGTAGTTGGGTTGTATTGGTAGATTCCCTTCAAGTGGGAAACATTTGGGTCACCATCTGAGTTGCGTACGTCTACTTGGTAGTAGCCATCTTCACCCTTAGTAACGGTGTATTGGTCGCCATTTTCCTGTTGCAGACCGGCTGCTTGTACCAAACCGTTGATGATACCGGCTTCTTCGGTGTCAACGTGTTGTGCAACTACTTGTGATTCTACATTAGCACTTTCGCCGCTGCTAGTAACACTGCTGGATTCAGCCGCCTTGTTGGTGTCAACATTTGCTGCTTGACTTATAGTCGTAGCCGCTGCTACTGGAGCTGTAGTAGTTTGAGTAGCCTTAGAAACAGCCGTCTCGCTATTGCTTGAAGCTACCGGTGCAGATGCAACCGAAGCAACTGAACTTTCATTCTGTACTGAACTAGTTGAAGCAACCGAGCTGCTCTGAGATTGACTAGAAGAACTTGCAGCTTTCTTTACGCTTTTAGCACTCTTGGTACTCTTAGCTACCTTTACGCTGCTGGCTTCTTGGCTAGTAGTCGTTGAGGTGCTGGAACTGGTGGCGCAACCCGTCAAACCCAGTGCAGCCATTAAAATAATTGAACTTGTTAAAATTTTGTGTTGCAGCTTCATCATGATCCTTACCCCCGATCAAATTAGAATTTCCTGAATGAATTTTCTTTTTCTTTACACTCTTATTATACTTCATTTCGAACAATAATGTAACAAATATTTCAAAAATATTACAGCGATTAATTCTTATTATTTGACTTACCCTACCACTACAGCTTTACAATAGTATTGATAGCGTTTTCTAGCGCTTTATAGCAAGAGTAATAATAATGTAACAAAAGATACTCTATATTAAAGATTATTT
>NZ_JBKZAY010000071.1:0-1033 GCF_046939755.1 Limosilactobacillus mucosae | reverse complement strand
TGAGGCAGACTCACTTGCGCTCAAGGATGCACTGGTTGAAGCTGACTCGCTCGCACTCAGGGAGGCACTCGTTGAGGCTGATTCGCTCGCACTTACTGATGCACTCGTTGAAGCAGATTCACTTGCACTCAGTGATGCGCTCGTTGAGGCAGACTCGCTCGCACTTACTGATGCACTAGTTGAGGCTGATTCACTCGCACTCAAGGATGCACTTGTTGATGCTGATTCACTCGCACTTACTGATGCACTAGTTGAAGCAGATTCACTTGCACTCAGGGAGGCACTTGTTGAGGCTGATTCGCTCGCACTCAAGGATGCACTAGTTGATGCTGACTCACTCGCACTCAAGGATGCACTCGTTGAGGCTGACTCACTTGCACTTACCGAAGCACTCGTCGATGCGGATTCACTCGCACTTAGGGATGCACTCGTTGAGGCTGACTCGCTTGCACTTACTGATGCACTCGTTGAAGCTGACTCGCTCGCACTTACTGATGCACTAGTCGAGGCCGATTCACTCGCACTCAAGGATGCGCTGCTTGATGCAGATTCACTGGCACTCAGTGATGCACTTGTTGATGCGGATTCGCTCGCACTCAGGGATGTACTGGTTGAGGCTGACTCGCTCGCACTCAAGGATGCACTCGTTGAAGCTGATTCGCTCGCACTCAGGGAGGCACTAGTCGAGGCAGACTCACTTGCACTTACCGAAGCACTAGTCGAGGCGGATTCGCTCGCACTTACTGATGCACTAGTTGAGGCTGATTCACTCGCACTTACTGATGCACTAGTTGAGGCTGATTCACTCGCACTTACTGATGCACTAGTCGAGGCAGATTCACTGGCACTCAGGGAGGCACTCGTTGAGGCTGATTCACTAGCACTCAAGGATGCGCTCGTTGAGGCGGATTCGCTGGCGCTTACTGATGCACTCGTTAATGCGGATTCGCTCGCACTCAGTGATGCACTAGTCGAGGCTGATTCACTCGCACTCAAGGATGCACTAGTCGATGCCGATTCACTCGCACTTACG
>NZ_JBKZAY010000070.1:0-1075 GCF_046939755.1 Limosilactobacillus mucosae | reverse complement strand
GTGGGACTTAGTTTAATTTCAACTGTTTTTCCTATATACTTAGGATCAACGGAGTACTGATTCTTCCTGAACATAATCATTGAATCTTTCGATACTTTTCGAGTCTGCACGCTGTTAAAGTATCTATCGATGTCATCGTTTAGGGGATTGAGGCACTCCTTTTCTTTTTGCCATAATTCCTTTGGAATTTTATGCGTGCTCTGAGATTCTTCTAAATTCAAATCTCGACAAATCTCATCAACGATGCTATCAAGTTCCTTTAAGGTTTTAAATTCACCATCGTAGGGGGCTAGTCTGCTAGTCGTCCTTGCTAGAGCTTCCACAACACCCTTTGTTTGTGGTCTGTATGGCTGACAGGCAATCGCCTTAAAGCCCGCATCTTTGCTAAAGGAAAGAAATTTTTCGTTGAATTTAACATGTCCAGGATAACTGGAATGATGGTCTACAACCGTTGCCATATTATCAAACCAAATTTCTTTTGGAACGCCATTAGTATATTGAAATGCCTTGTAAAGCATCTCAAACAACGTATCCTGGCTTTTGTCCATTGTTAAGCTAATAAACTTTAACTTTGAGTAAGGCAGTACGTATAGAAAAATATTGAATGTATGCACCTTTCCATACTTATCGCGTAGTTTGACTTCCTCCTTCCAGTCTACTTGAGCACTAAGACCTATCGTATGCGTAACTCTAATCGTCGCTTTCTTTACCTCCGCCTGTTTATAGTTTCGGCAGAACGTTTTTACTAGTGTATAGCCGCCTGTATATCCCTTCTTTTGAATGAACCGGTAGATTGCCATGGCCGTGCAGCCAGCTTCGTACTTAAGCTTGACGATCTCTTTAAAGTCGTCGAGCTTTCCATGAATGTTTCTTTTCTTTCGTACAACCTCCTTAACTTGGCCCGCTTTATCATATAAAGTTTTAGCCGTCCTTCGATCAACACCATATTGTCTGGCAATCTGACTAAAGTTTGGTTTGATGTCCTCCTTCACGAAGAATCGCATCCTTTCAAAAATATCTTTTCTCATGTATACATCACCTCTGATTTTTTAAGTGAGTATACAAAAAAATGTAC
>NZ_JBKZAY010000069.1:0-1116 GCF_046939755.1 Limosilactobacillus mucosae | reverse complement strand
TAGTTGATGGTCAGACGATTCCAACGACGATTAAACTGGTTGCCAACACGCCAGATACGATTGTTAAAGTTGAACACGATCATGTTTCAGTTAGCCACGACAATCCACAAACCGATGGTACCGCCATCCCTAACGGAACGGCTAAGTTCAAGGGTGTTAGCGAAAACGATCTGAATCAGACGATTACGCGGACGATCACGGTCAACGACCCACACCAAGGCGCTAAGACGATTACGCAAACAGCTAAGATCTCTCGGGATGCCACGGTTGATATGGTCGATGGCTCAGTTGTCTATGGTGATTGGTCAACGGCACAATGGGCGGAATATGTTGTTCCGACGGTTGATGGTTACACGTCGAGCCAAGCCACGGTCGAAGCCAAGACGGTTACCAATGGTGATCAAAACGACAACGTAACGATTGATTACACCGCTAATAAGCAAACGGCCAAGATCGTTTACACTGATGTGGACAACAACACGATTAAGACTGATACGGTTGAAGGCACTACGGATCAAACCGTTGATACTAACAGTACCGTGCCAACGGGATGGAAGCTGGTTGATGGTCAGACGATTCCAGTAACGATTAAACTGGGTGCCAACACGCCAGATTCAATTGTTAAGGTTGAACACGATCATGTTTCAGTCAACCACGACAATCCACAAACCGATGGTACCGACATCCCTAACGGAACGGCTAAGTTCAAGGGTGTTAGCGAAAACGATCTGAATCAGACGCTGACGCGGACAATTACGGTCAATGACCCACACGCCGGTGCTAAGACGATCACGCAAACGGTTCAGATCCATCGGGATGCCACGGTTGATATGGTTGATGGCTCCGTTGTCTATGGCGACTGGTCAACGGCTGAATGGCCGGCATACCCCGTACCAACGGTTGCCGGCTACACGCCTAGTCAAAAGACGGTTAAAGCTAAGACGGTTGTTAACGGTGATCAAAACGATACTGTTACGATCAACTACACCGCTGACAAGCAAACGGCTAAGATTGTTTACACCGATGAAAACGACAATCCAGTCAAGACGGACACGGTTGAAGGCGTTACGGATCAAACCGTTGATACCAACAGTACCGTGCCAACGGGCTGGAAGC
>NZ_JBKZAY010000068.1:0-1171 GCF_046939755.1 Limosilactobacillus mucosae | reverse complement strand
GGAATCACTCGTCGAAGTTGATTCACTTGCACTCAATGATTCACTTTCTGACTCAGATGTCGATTCAGATTCACTTTCGCTGGCTGATTCTGATTCCGACTCGGATTCACTGACAGATTCAGAATCACTCGTCGAAGTTGATTCACTTTCACTCAATGATTCACTTTCTGACTCAGATGCCGATTCAGATTCGGATTCGCTGGCTGATTCTGATTCGGACTCGGACGCTTTAATTGAGACACTTGTTGATTCAGAAGTTGCTTCACTTTCCTCAATTGACTTACTGGTTACTTCTGATGCTGATTCACTTTCACTCAGCGACTTGCTAGTAGCCTTTGAAGTTTCAATCGAGGTTGATTCGGACTCAGAGGCCTTAATTGAGACGCTTGTTGATTCAGAAGCTGCTTCACTTTCCTCAATTGACTTACTGGTTACTTCCGACGCCGACTCACTTTCACTCAATAATTTGCTGATCGATTGTGAGGTTTCAATTGAAGTTGATTCGGACTCAGAAACACTAGCTGCCTGCGATGCTTCAACTGACTTACTCGTTGATGCAATTTCGCTTTCCTTCACTGATTTGCTGGTTACTTCTGATGCTGATTCACTTTCACTCAGCGACTTGCTAGTAGCCTTTGAAGTTTCAATCGAAGTTGATTCGGATTCAGAAACACTAGTTGCCTGCGATGCTTCAACTGACTTACTCGTTGATGCAATTTCGCTTTCCTTCACTGATTTGCTGGTTACTTCTGATGCCGATTCACTTTCACTCAGCGACTTGCTGGTCGATTGTGAGGTTTCAATTGAAGTTGATTCTGACTCGGACGCTTTAATTGAGACGCTTGTAGATTCAGAAGCTGCTTCACTTTCCTCAATTGACTTACTGGTTACTTCCGACGCCGACTCACTCTCACTCAGCGATTTGCTAGTTGCCTTCGAAGTCTCAATCGAAGTTGATTCGGACTCAGAGGCCTTAATTGAGGCGCTTGTAGATTCCGATGCTGCTTTGCTTTCCTCAATTGACTTACTGGTTGCTTCTGACGCCGACTTACTTTCACTCAGCGATCTGCTGGTCGATTGTGAAGTTTCAATTGAAGTTGATTCGGACTCGGACGCTTTAATTGATGCACTCGTGGATTCAGAGGCTGCTTCACTCGCACGCAATGATTCG
>NZ_JBKZAY010000067.1:0-1297 GCF_046939755.1 Limosilactobacillus mucosae | reverse complement strand
CTACGTTCTGGTATCGGACGGCTTTAAGCCAGGTACTAAGTTTGGTGTTGGCACGCCAACCTATGAAGTTCACTTCAAGCATGGTACAACGCATACTGATGCAACCGACAAGAATGCTGAACAAAAGATTGTTACGGAAACGATTCACTACGTTTACGAAAACAACCAGACTGCTAAGCCAGACTACACGTCAGCGGTTGACTTCAAGCGTGGCTACACGACCGATAACGTCACTGGTAAGGTTGTTTCCTACGATCCATGGACGGTATCCAGCAAGAAGTTTGGTTTCGTAAAGAGTCCAATAATTGAAGGCTACACGCCAAACCATTCGCAAATTGATGAAATCACTGTTACGCCAGATTCAAAAGACGTCGTCAAGACGGTGGTTTATGTTGGGAATGCCCAAGAAGCCCAAGCTATCTTCTATGATGAAACGACGGGCAAAGAAATCAGTGGGACACGTGAAATTGCAACTGGCAAGACTGATGAAACGATCAACTTCACCAAGGACCCAAGCGAAATTGTCAAGGAACTGGAAGCCAAGGGTTATGTCTTTGACAAGAGCAATGCCAACAACAAGGTCTTCGTTGACGGTTCGACTTATGACAAGAACTCCGAGGTTCACCAATACTTCAAGTACTACTTCACGCACGGACATGCGACGGTAACGCCAGAACAGGATCCACAAAACGGTCAAAAGACGGTAACGCAGACGATCAAGTACCAATATGCAGATGGCACGGCAACTGGTTTGGCTGATAATGTGCAAACCTTGACGTTCAAACGGACAGGTGACAAGGATCTGGTTACGGGGGAGGTAACTTGGCCAGACTGGTCAACGGTTGCTGCTCAACAGACCAAGTCGACAGTCAGTCCAGCTATTAAGGGCTACACTGCTGATACTAGTGAGATCCCTGCCGTAACGTACCATGCCGGTGACAGCGATACTACCTATGTCGTAAAGTACAATGCCGATGCTCAACATGCTGTTATCAATTACATTGATGGCGAAAGTGATGAGATACTGCACACTGATAAGGTTAATGGCCACTCTGACGAAAAGATCAACTACAGCACTGCTGATATGATCAAACAGTTGGAAGCCAAGGGTTATGAGCTGTACAAGGATAACTTCTCAGCCGATGAGAAGTTTGATAACGATGATGCCACGGATCAGACCTACACGGTAATCTTCAAGCACCATCGTGAAAACGTTGATCCAAACCACTCCTCGGCTGACGGCACGAAGGGCACGAAGACGCTGACGGAAACGGTTCACTATAAGTACGCTAATGGC
>NZ_JBKZAY010000066.1:0-1329 GCF_046939755.1 Limosilactobacillus mucosae | reverse complement strand
GTGATGCGTAGCCGAGTTGAGAGACTGATCGGCCACAATGGAACTGAGACACGGTCCATACTCCTACGGGAGGCAGCAGTAGGGAATCTTCCACAATGGGCGCAAGCCTGATGGAGCAACACCGCGTGAGTGAAGAAGGGTTTCGGCTCGTAAAGCTCTGTTGTTAGAGAAGAACGTGCGTGAGAGCAACTGTTCACGCAGTGACGGTATCTAACCAGAAAGTCACGGCTAACTACGTGCCAGCAGCCGCGGTAATACGTAGGTGGCAAGCGTTATCCGGATTTATTGGGCGTAAAGCGAGCGCAGGCGGTTTGATAAGTCTGATGTGAAAGCCTTTGGCTTAACCAAAGAAGTGCATCGGAAACTGTCAGACTTGAGTGCAGAAGAGGACAGTGGAACTCCATGTGTAGCGGTGGAATGCGTAGATATATGGAAGAACACCAGTGGCGAAGGCGGCTGTCTGGTCTGCAACTGACGCTGAGGCTCGAAAGCATGGGTAGCGAACAGGATTAGATACCCTGGTAGTCCATGCCGTAAACGATGAGTGCTAGGTGTTGGAGGGTTTCCGCCCTTCAGTGCCGCAGCTAACGCATTAAGCACTCCGCCTGGGGAGTACGACCGCAAGGTTGAAACTCAAAGGAATTGACGGGGGCCCGCACAAGCGGTGGAGCATGTGGTTTAATTCGAAGCTACGCGAAGAACCTTACCAGGTCTTGACATCTTGCGCCAACCCTAGAGATAGGGCGTTTCCTTCGGGAACGCAATGACAGGTGGTGCATGGTCGTCGTCAGCTCGTGTCGTGAGATGTTGGGTTAAGTCCCGCAACGAGCGCAACCCTTGTTACTAGTTGCCAGCATTCAGTTGGGCACTCTAGTGAGACTGCCGGTGACAAACCGGAGGAAGGTGGGGACGACGTCAGATCATCATGCCCCTTATGACCTGGGCTACACACGTGCTACAATGGACGGTACAACGAGTCGCGAACTCGCGAGGGCAAGCTAATCTCTTAAAACCGTTCTCAGTTCGGACTGCAGGCTGCAACTCGCCTGCACGAAGTCGGAATCGCTAGTAATCGCGGATCAGCATGCCGCGGTGAATACGTTCCCGGGCCTTGTACACACCGCCCGTCACACCATGAGAGTTTGCAACACCCAAAGTCGGTGGGGTAACCCTTCGGGGAGCTAGCCGCCTAAGGTGGGGCAGATGATTAGGGTGAAGTCGTAACAAGGTAGCCGTAGGAGAACCTGCGGCTGGATCACCTCCTTTCTAAGGAATTAATCGGAAACCTGCACATTCGTTGAAACTGCGTTCAGTTTTGAGGGGTTTACC
>NZ_JBKZAY010000065.1:0-1353 GCF_046939755.1 Limosilactobacillus mucosae | reverse complement strand
GGGAGTGTAAAATATTTTGTGTAAATTTCTAAATTAAATTGAAAAAGGGAAAGCCTTCCCCGTATGATTAAATCGCTAAACACAATCAAAACGGAGGCTTTCCCTATGAACCAGTTTAACAAAGAAATTCTTGACGCGCTATCTTCTGACTCTAAAACATCATTAAAAGATGTCTTTCGCAATCAGTTGGAACAAACCGTCAATACATTACTTCAAGAAGAATTGTCGGCAGTCTTAGGCTACCAACCCTATGAGCGTAACGACAGTTCCGCTCATGGGGACAACGCCAGAAACGGATCGTATCAGCGAACCATCGATACTGAATTTGGACCAATCAATATTACGGTTCCGCGCGATCGTAAGAATAAATTTCGTAACGCTTTATTCGAACCATATTCACGGCGGACAGATACTCTGGAATCGATGATCATTAAAATGTATTCCAAAGGCATCACAACTCGTGAAATCGCTGATTTAGTTGAGCGCATGTATGGCGACTACTATTCACCAACTACCGTTTCAAATATTACTAAGCAAGTTGGCAACTTGGTTGAAGAGTTTCATGACAGGACCTTTAAGCACTCACAGTATGTTTGCGTGTTCTTAGACGCCACTTATATTCCGCTCAAGCGCGGAACTGTTGAGCGCGAAGCGGTTAATATCGCGATTGGAATTCGTAGTGACGGCGGTAAAGAAGTCTTAGACTTCTCGGTAGCACCAAACGAAAATGGTGAAGCATGGCGTGAACTACTTGAAAGTTTACGCAATCGAGGAATTGAACAGGTTCAGTTATTCATCGCCGATGGTTTTATTGGGCTCGAAAATGTGATTGCAGAAATTTATCCAAATGCTAAGTTTCAGCGCTGCTTAGTCCATGTGCTTCGTAATCTCACATCACATGTGCGAAAAAGCGATATGCGAGATTTGATGAGCGAATTTAAAGAAATTCGCCAATCTGAATCAATTGAAGAAGCAAAACAAGCTTTAGATAACTTCATTTTGAAATGGAAAAGCAAATATAGCAACCAGATGCGAAAATTGGGTAAGTTAAGTAACTTATTCACCTTCTACGAATTTCCGCCAAGCATTCGGGCATCAATTTACTCAACAAATTTGATTGAAGCTTTCAACAAAAAGTTGAAGAAGAAAATTCGCCAGAAAGAGCAGTTTCCAAATGAGGATGCTCTTCAACGATTCGTGACAACTCAAATTCTAGAATACAATGACAAGTTCGAAGAACGAGCACATCGTGGATTTCGAGGAAGCAAGGATACCTTGGATTCCATGTTTATTTAAGTAAGCATTTCATACAGAGAAGGATTTTCAAAAGTACACAAAATTATTGACACTCTC
>NZ_JBKZAY010000064.1:0-1480 GCF_046939755.1 Limosilactobacillus mucosae | reverse complement strand
CCCAGTTACGTCAAACGAATCGCCGTAATGGTAGGTACCGTTCTTGCCTGGGGCCAGTTCGTTGCCATTTTCATCGACGAATTGTTCCGTCAACTGATATTCATTTTGCGTGTACGTTACCGGCGTGTCCTTCGTTGGATCTTCCGGCGTCATACTTGGTGTACTTGGCGTGTAGCCTGGTACGGTTGGCACGGTTTCATTTGGCACAACCTTCGTCGGATCGGTGGGATCATTTGAATAACTTGGCGTAGCCGCGCCTGGAATTGGGTTGCCAGCTTCATCCACTGGAATGATTTTGCCGACCTGCTTGTAGACGAACTTAGCTGTCTGATCACCTTCGCCAAACGTGCCCGCGGTGTTTTCCTGCTTAACCAGCACGTAGCCATCAATCACTTGGGCGTCCCCAGTTACGTCAAACGAATCGCCATAGTGGTAGCTGCTGTCCTTGCTTGGCACCAGTTCGTTGCCATTTTCATCGATGAACTGTTCCGTCAACTGATATTCGTTTTGCGTATACGTTACCGGCGTGTCCTTAGTTGGGTCAGCTGGCGTCACGGTTGAAATACTTGGCGTGTAACCAGGTACGGTTGGCACGGTTTCATTTTGCACAACCTTCGTTGGATCGGTGGGATCATTTGGATAACTTGGTGTATTGGCACCTGGAATCGGGTTGCCAGCTTCATCCACTGGAATGATTTTGCCGACCTGCTTGTAAATGAACTTGGCTGTCTGATCGCCATCACCAAACGTGCCCGCCGTGTTTTCTTGATTAATCAGCACGTAGCCATCGATCACCTGTGCGTCCCCAGTTATGTCAAACAAGTCGCCATAGTGGTAGGTGCCGTTCTTGTTTGAAGCTAGTTCGTTGCCATTTTCATCCACGAACTGTTCAGTCAACTGGTATTCGTTTTGCGTGTACGTTACCGGCGTGTCCTGTGTTGGGTCAGCTGGCGTTACGGTTAAAATACTTGGCGTGTAACCAGGTACGGTTGGCACGGTCTCATTTGGCACAACCTTCATCGGATCGGTGGGATCATTTGAATAGCTCGGCGTATTGGCACCTGGAATCGGATTGCCGGCTTCATCAACCGGAATGATCTTGCCGACCTGCTTGTAGACGAACTTAGCCGTCTCATCGCCAGCGCCAAACGTCCCTGATGTATTTTCTTGCTTAACCAGCACGTAGCCGTCGATCACCTGTGCGTCCCCAGTTACGTCAAACGAATCGTCGTAATGGTAGGTACCGTTCTTGCCGGGGGCCAGTTCGTTGCCATTTTCATCGACGAACTGTTCCGTCAACTGATATTCGTTTTGCGTATACGTTACCGGCGTGTCCTGCGTTGGGTCAGCCGGCGTTACGGTTGAAATACTTGGCGTGTAGCCTGGTACGACTGGCACGGTCTCATTTGGCACAACCTTCATCGGATCGGTGGGATCATTTGAATAGCTCGGCGTATTGGCATCTGGAATCGGATTGCCG
>NZ_JBKZAY010000063.1:0-1661 GCF_046939755.1 Limosilactobacillus mucosae | reverse complement strand
ATACTCGAAATCTAATATCAGTACTCACCAATACAAGATAGTGTAGACCCAAATAAACGGCTTGATTGCAAATGCAGTCAGGCCGTTTTTGATCGTTTTTGATATGGTAATTATGGGAAGATATGTTCAAGACAAATGTCCTCAAATCTAGGTAAAACCTTGTAAAAATGATTGAAAACGCTATCATTTCAGGGACGAATGTCATAGAATCAGTAAATAGATTTAAGTATCATATTAAGTAATGAGAGGGCAGAAACATGAGCATTGAAAAGATATACGAAGCCATCAACTCGAATCGAATCGTTCATGAGATCGTTGCTAACGCTCCCTTGAATGTCATTGAGCGAATGCAGGTCGTAACGTTTGAAGTAGGACGCTTCATGCTCCATCAAGATGAGTATCATGACTATACTTATCTGTTGGTTGAAGGGCGCGTTAAGATATACCTGATTTCGCCAAATGGCAAGTCGGTGGTCCTGGATGTTTATGGACCAGGGATGTTTTTGGGTGAACAAGAAGCTATCATCAAAAAGCCTTATAGTGCTTCAATCATCAACATTACCCCAGTTACCCTGCTGAAGATGAGCAATCAGGACTTTGTCAACTGGTCGCAGCATGATCACCGCTTTGCCAACCGGATGATCAGCTATCTTTCTGAACAGATCTATCATCTTACCAAGCGAACGGAGCGCTACAGTCTTTATTCAGCGATGCAGCAGATTGGACTGGAACTGATGCAGTCGTTTAAAGAACAACGACCGATCTCACGTGAGCAGCTGACATATCGAGTTGATACTTCCTATCGCAATATCAACCGGGTTCTCAAGCAATTGTCTGAGCTTGGTATAATCGATGCTTCCAAGCCTGCCATTAAAATCATCAATGTTGAGGAACTGCAGCGGATTATAAAAACGGAGGAATAGCAATGAGTGAAGAAGTACAACCACACACGCAGCTGACGACGGCAATCAACACTGATCGGGCAATCATCATGGGTGATCCAGCCCGTGTCGACAAGGCGGCTAAATTGTTGGATAATGCCAAGGAATGGGCTTACAACCGTGAATACAAGTCTGTAATCGGCGAATATCGCGGTCAGCGTATTCTGCTGATGTCAACGGGAATCGGCGCGCCATCAGCCGGAATTGGTGTTGAAGAACTAAATAACGTTGGCATCAAGAAGGTTATTCGGGTCGGATCAGCCGGTGCCATGCAGACGGGGATTGACCTGGGCGAACTGATCATTGGCGAGGGGGTCGTTCGTGACGATGGCCTGACCAAGCAGTACGTGCCGGCAATGTACCCAGCCGTGCCTTCATTCAAGCTGATGGCACTGGCTCATAAGTACGCTCCTGACGCGGTCTATGGCATCATTCGCTCACACGATGGCTTCTACATGGATGACAACGCGGAAACCGAAGCCTACTGGTCATCCAAGGGCATCGTGGGCGCGGACATGGAATCCGGCGCGATGATGACGATTGGGCGCCTACGTGGCATGGAGACGCTGTCGATTCTAAATAACGTCGTACTCTATGAAGGCGATCTGGCTGCCGGTGTCAACAGTCTGGTCGATGGCGAGGAACTGATGGTCAAAGGGGAAATCGCGTCGCTCAAACTGGCTATGGACATCCTCAGCGACGACTCAATTAAGCAATAGA
>NZ_JBKZAY010000062.1:0-1692 GCF_046939755.1 Limosilactobacillus mucosae | reverse complement strand
AGACCTGTGCTCGGATTTTTTGATGAAAATTAAAAGGACAGCCATGAAGCTGCCCTCTGCAAAAAGGTAGTCAGCTGGGTCATGACCAAATGAACCCAATGCGTTGACTACGGTAGGCCTATTATACCATAAGATAATCTAGCCTTGAAAAATAACATCATTATGGTATTCGATAAACTCAAGGGAAGGAGTAAACCTTTCAGGCATATTAATCTGCTTATGGTCATATGTCTTTAACCATTCGCGTGTTGACTCATCCATATCGGTTTTAGCAAGATTCTGAGAGATTATTACATGAAAGGTTTTATCAATTGTAATTAAACCGCAGTCAAAAGCTTTATCGTGAAATGAATTTAAACAAAGGCCGTTTTTAGGATTGGTTTTTTCAGTAATTGGATCGCTAACTCGCCATGGCTTAATGTGACTAGCAACAAGCAACTGGGGATTGTTGATACCAGTAATGCAACATTTATTGCCATAAGAGTTCAATACGACATCACGAAAAGCTTCTTGTCCAATACGAGTTTTTACTTCTCTCAGCTTTTCCTTTCCTTCGGGTAGTTTTTCTAATTTCTGATCGTAAGGGATTCCTATATAAGATTGTTTATGATAGAAGTTTTGCTTGATTAAATTGACTTGATAAGCCAGTTCTTCAAGATTAGATTCGTATTTTCGGAACACAATTCCATCTAACTTACTTCCATTTTTAAGACCGGTGACGTTTCTTTTTTGCAACTCAGGATCAAAACGTGCTAAGTTGCACATTTTCATTGATACGGCGCCTGGTGTTCTTCCAATTAGGGCTGCTAATTCTTTAATTTTCGGGTTCCCGGAGTGAATCTGACTAAATGGCATTGAACAGTATAAAGCATATGCTAGTGTAGTCTCCTCTTCTGTCCAGGCTCTGCGGCTAGTTTTTGTCATAGTAATGATCTCCTGATTCAATTTGCTAATATAATAACTAGAAATGAATTAATATATCAATTACTTACGAGAAAAAATCATTATTTCAAGAGTAATATTTGGCAGTACATGCTGTAACCAACGCGTGATATTTGAGTAACAAAATAGAAGCACAATCGAAAGAAACAATACTACTGTCGTATCCCCATCACTGATGGGCCACAGGCTTGCCGGTGGTAGATTACCCTTATGCTCTTTAAACCTAAACATAGCATGACAGACTATGTTTTTAGAATAAATCATCTAGTCAATAAGTAATGATGTATGAAAAAGCCGTCGAACTTTGGTCATTGCCAGAGTTCGACGGTTTTTAGCTGAGGGATGAATTTTTTACCGAAAAAGGGATATTTTGTAATTAAGTTTCGTGGATATATATTTAGTCAAAGTAGTTAATGCCCATTGCTGCCTTTACTTCTTTGAGTGTCTTGTCAGCAACTAGATTTGCCTTCTCACATCCTTTATGAAGCATGTCATATACTGCAGGAATGTCCTTGGCAAATTCAGCGCGTCGCTGATGGATAGGCGTTAACTCTTTGTTTAGTACTTCAAATAAGTACTTCTTGATTGTTACGTCTCCTAACCCGCCATGCTGATAATGCTCTTTAAGTTCCTGAACTTTTTCTTTGTCAGGATCAAAGATGTCTAGGTAGGTAAAGACGATATTGCCTTCAACCTTTCCGTGGATCCGAATGTCGCCTTTTTACGACTTCGGATCCTTTTTGTTAATCA
>NZ_JBKZAY010000061.1:0-1751 GCF_046939755.1 Limosilactobacillus mucosae | reverse complement strand
AGATAATTGCGGATCATCCGGGTTTTATGTATACAGGAACCAAACTCCTGTTATGATAGAAATAACCACAAATCAACCAAAGGAGTCGATTCCCATGTATCAAAATTGTACCACAGGTCAGCTTCAATTATCACTACAATATGAACTCAAAGTCGCACCGGATCATATTGTGAATTTGATTAATGATTTCGTCAATTCCATTCCTAATGAGGTATTACTTGATGCCGGTGGCCATAATAAATCAACTGGTCGTCCAGCAGTTCACCCTGGAATTCTTTTGAAAGCCATTCTTTACGGCTATTCCCGTCGGCAGTTTTCAGGGCGCAAGATTGAATTGATGATGCAAGAAAACTTGCCTATGATGTGGCTGGTTCAGCAACAGACTTTCTCCTACCATACGATCAATTCCTTCATTACCAATGAAAAGACCGCCCAACTATTGAAGAGAGTCTTTATACAGTTTACTGGGAAGCTTCATGAATTAGGCTTGATTACCCAAGATGCCCTGTTCATTGATGGGACAAAGATTGAAGCCAATGCCAATAAGTATTCGTTCGTCTGGAAACGTTCCACCGAGAAGTATCAAGCCAAACTGGAGGAGCACGTTGGTGAGCTCTATGATGAACTGGTTGAAAATGATGTCAAACCGGCGATTGAAAAAGAAGAAATGAAGACCGTTCACGGCGTTGAAACCATTACTGACCAGCTGGAAAAAGAAGTGGAACAACTTAATCAAGCTATCGAAGCTGAACCAAAGATTATCAAGGGTGGTTCCGAAAACAAACGAAAACGCCGCAAAGTCAAGAAGTACATTCGTAAGCTAAAAGAAGACTATCTTCCAAGGTTAAAGAAGTATCATCAACAAATGGCAACGTTTGGAAAGCGTAACAGCTATTCAAAGACTGATCACGACGCCACCTTTATGCGAATGAAGGAAGATCCGATGCTCAACGGACAGCTTAAGCCGGGATACAATCTTCAAATTGCGACGAACAACCAGTTTACGATTGACTATGATATTTACAGCAATCCAACAGACACGCGGACTTTAGTACCATTCCTAAAGCAAATGGAGTGCCGCGAAATGTTTGAAACAATCGTCGCCGATGCCGGTTATGGCAGTGAATACAATTATACAGTAATCATTGATGAGTTAAATCAACAGGTATTGATTCCCTACAGCACTATGGATCGTGAACTAAAGAAGCGTTATAAGTCCAATCCAAAATATCCAGACAATTGGATCTACAGCGCCGAAGACGACTACTACATTGATCCACAGGGAGTTCGTTTCGATTTTAAACGGTACAGCAAACGACACGACAAGTATGGCTTTGAACGAAACTTCAAGGTATATGAGGCCAATGCCTTTCAACTGAATAAAACAGCCAGTGAAGCATCCAGAACAAAGAAGGCTCAGCGATTGCGCCAAATTTACGTGAATGGCACGTGGAATTATTTCCGAAACCTGGTCAAGACCGCGATTCAAAGCGATGAGGGTCATGCCATCTATCGGCGACGCAAATTTGACGTTGAGCCTGTTTTCGCACGTCTAAAACAAAATATGGGTTATCGCAGGACCAAACATCGAGGAAAACAGGAGGTTAAAAATGCCCTGGGGTTAGCGTTGATGACACTCAATCTGGAAAGATTAGCAGATTGGGCACGTCAAAAGGCAGCCCAGGGATAAAAATAAATATATAAACGAGAAAATACCGGACAAAATCAGTCGTTAAACGACCGCTTTTGTC
>NZ_JBKZAY010000060.1:0-1829 GCF_046939755.1 Limosilactobacillus mucosae | reverse complement strand
TGATTTTAATCCAAATCACGGCATGCTGAGCGAAGGTGGAAAGTGGCTGCGAGCATTGATTGCGCGGTTGCCAAATAAACATTTTTCGCGATGCGATGTCGCCTTCGACATCTTCAATTTGGATCAAGTGAAGCAGTATCAGTTCTGGCAGTTTGGGATCACCAAAAAGGTTTTTTATGGCATGGATGGGGAGATTGAAACCACGTATTATGGCTCGTCTGCATCAGAAAAGCAGGTCAGATTTTATAACAAAAAGAAGGAACAGGAGGCACGGCATGGGGCCCTTGCCAATGTCGATTCGTGGTGGCGATTTGAGCTTCAATTACGGGGATCCAAGGCTAAAAATTATCCAGCGATCGTTAAAGAAGCCTTGGAAAAATTCTATTTTCCTGATTACAGAAGTCTTCCCAGTCCAAGACAACAAGCCATTGTTTTTTCCATGATGATGGATCAAACCATCTATGCAAATGCTCCAAGAGCAACGAAGCACAGATGGCGAGAATTACTCAGAAGTTGCACCCATCAAAATGAAATTTCACAAGCGATGGCTCGGAGTTTTGTCAGAGATTTTGACAAACTTGAAGGCGAGCTTCAAGCCATCATGAATAGATTTGATGTGCAAAATGTTGAGGTCATGGACGAAAAAACTTTTGAGAAAACGACCAAATGAGCCTGGCGTGTCATGTAATTTATCAAGTGACAAGGCGTAACAACCACGTCACATCAGCGTATCAATAGCCTATACAGGCGAGAAAATTGGCACTACTGCCCGGATCCCCGCCACTGGTGGGCCGCCGACTTGTCGGTGGTAGATCCCCCTTATGCTCTTTTACTCCAAAAATAATCATGGAAGGAGATTTTTATGATGTCTCAAAAAAATCTTGAACAAGTACTGCAAGAATTTGGCTTGGCTTTTGATGATCAAGCCAAACTTGCTGATGTAAAACATGAAGCCTTGGTAGCCATCTTGGAGAGCCAAGGCATCACTGATGTTGATGAGCTTGTGCAGTGGCTCTCACAAAGCAAGCATCTGCTTTAAGGCGCAAGGCAGACAGCCCCCGTGATAAACTTCGAAGGCGGTGGTGAGGTACTCACCTCCGACAAAGAAGTGGGGCACACGGGGGCGAGTATCTGCCTGAGCATTAAATCAGCAGATGTGAGCTTCAAAAAAAATAGCTCGGCAGAATTTTTGAGTGGTGGGCAAAAAATAGCCGGCTCCATCTAACAGCCGGCTAAAGGTATCAAAAACGGAACCTAGCTCACAAAAAGTAAGTGAATTTAGGGGTTGGATCCCATCTTCATCATGGTATAATTTTTGATAAGGAATTAATAAAAAAGACAAAAAGAAAACCACGTGCCGTTTCAAGTTTTGGCCGACAAGAAACACGTGGTTGGAACTCTTTTTTATTACATGAATATTGTAGGTGATCCAGATCAAACAGTCAATGTTTTGATTTAGGAACTGCAATTTTTTGTAATAGAAATTGACAAGCTCCAACCTTTGCATGTGGTGCAAGGGAAGGGGCTTTTAAAATGCAAAAAAACGAATTGATGCCAAGTCATTCAGCTGAGTTGATGGGGTTGGAAGATCACATCAAGGTGTCCATTGACCGGCTGACCATCGTGGCTGATTACAAGGAAGCAAGCCTTGATAAGGATCTGCGAGAATGGCTTCAGAAGCCGTTTATCGAGCTGTCTGGGGAAGGTGTACAGGTGATTGATAACAGTCGCTGTTACTTTGATGATTTCGGCCATAGGCATGGTTATGTGGCCCCAGAGCAGGTGGCCTTCATTCATTCACCAAGGTATTTGAAGGACTCCATCAGAAT
>NZ_JBKZAY010000059.1:0-1994 GCF_046939755.1 Limosilactobacillus mucosae | reverse complement strand
CCGCTGCAAAAAACGTGTGCAATGTAGTTATTTTGCGATTTTAACTACATATCCGAAGACTTAAATACAGACGTTTTTCTTATTGCCGTTATCGCCGGTATTCCGATATTCCAACGAGGGAGTAATCGCATTGACCAACGCAGATGCTGAAACATCACTCTTGCAACATCTAAGGAAGGCTCTCGCCAATCCTCGGGTACAGCTAACCCGTATGGCCTCAATTGCTCAAGACCATTAACAATCCTTTCTTTTAAATTTATAGTGCCTTATTCAATTTTGGATGCTCAATCAGCGCTAAAAGATTAAACATCGCATTGGTGTCCCGATCTACAGCTAAGTTGTAGTTGGGACATTTTTTGTTATAGCAAACAAACTCATTATGTTTGGTGCCATGCTTCTTGTTGCCACACAGCGTAATGCGTTCATCGCCACGCTTAATGGTGCCGCAGACTGCACACCGCTGAGTAGATGGATATAGTTTGTCAGCTAGAATTAGTTTGCGACCATACCATTTGCACTTGTAAGTCAACATTTGCTTAAACCTGCCAAACATGGAACGATGCACGCCCTTAGAAGCTACATGGCTCATTAGCATGCCTTTGACAGACAGGTTTTCAATTACGATTTGATCATAATTATTAACCAATTTAGTCGTAAATTTGTGCATGAGGTCATTTTGGATATTAGATGCTTTGCGATAGCATGCTTGAAGCTTGGTTCTCGTCTTCAAATAGTTATTGCTTTGCGTACTGCCAGTAACAACCCGTTTATGTGCTAATTGACGTTGATAATGTTTAATTTTTTCGTAAATGCGTTCCAACTTTTTTGGAAGAACGTTTTGTTGACCATCCGTATAGTTGAAATGACCGACATTAACATCAACTGCCGTATTCTTACCAGTTTTGGGTAGTGCTTTTTTATTGGCGACTTTAAACGGTACAGCTGCATAGTAACGGCCTTTTTCACGGAAATAGCTGACTACACCGATTTTGTCAGACAAAGGTTTCTCACTTAATTTAAAGTCTCGCCATTCTTCACTTGGAACGAGACTCTTCTGAGGACGTTCCAGACGCAGTAAACCGTCTACAATCTTGCTTTGATCGCTTTTAAAGCCCTGGCGTGGTTCTCGACGGGAATGAAAATGTGGTTTTCCCCAATCAGACTGTGCCTTGTCAAAAAAATTCTGCCAAGCATTGCCCAAGTCCTTAACGGCAAGACCAAGCAGGTGGGCAGAGCGCTGATATTGCCAATCCGCTTTGTCGTGTACCATAATGTCACGAACCATCTTCCAATTCGGAGAAGGATTTAGATGAACGTCGATAGGTTTTACCGTGATTTTTCCCGTCTTTTTATTTTGTTTGGGAATAAATTTAGTCCATAGAATTTTGTCGTAAATCTTATGAGCAAGATACAACTCATTCCATGTTTCTAAGGCTTGGTTCCAACAATAACGACGATAATCAATAGCCTCATCCAAAACCTGCTTCATAGTCTTATTCGGATGCAGTTCGTAAACCACCGTTTGGATTGTATCAGTCATTCCTACCACCACCTTTCAAGTTGGGATCCGTCTCAATCTGTTTTTTATAACGGCGTAATCCGTATAAGCGACTGGAAAACACATGGATAATACTGGTCAGATCGTCAACCAATTCCTTATCGGGGCTAGTTTTAGGATTATTAACCACGATGATTTCTGCACCATGACGCTTACAAAAGTCAGCGAACCAATCAAAGCCAAAGCGAATAAAGCGATCCTTATAAGTCACATAAATTTTGCCAATTTTGCGATCTTCAACTTCTTGTAACAGCTTATTCCACTTAGGTCGTTTGTAATTGAGTCCACTGCCAATATCTGTAATATGCTCATCAATAATAATGCCCTTAGCATTACAATATTGAATCAAGAAATCCATCTGATCCTCTAGATCACGTTTTTGTCCAGCTGATGATACTCGAGCATAAGCAATGTTTTTACGGTCTTTCTCACTGAT
>NZ_JBKZAY010000058.1:0-2059 GCF_046939755.1 Limosilactobacillus mucosae | reverse complement strand
TTTAGGGTCTGTTCAGATGAATAAGCGAATTTTCAAGGATCAAACTTCAGAATCTGGAGAGGTTCCATTCTTTAAAATAGGTACTTTTGGTAAGAAACCTGATTCATTTATTTCAAAAAAATTATTTGATGAGTATAAATCTAAATACCCATATCCTGAAGTTGGAGATATTTTAATTTCAGCATCTGGCAGTATTGGTCGGACAGTAGTTTATGAAGGAGAAGACGCTTATTTTCAAGACAGTAACATTGTTTGGCTTGAACATGATGGACGTTTAAAAAATAGTTTTCTGGAACAGTTCCTTAAGAGAACCAAATGGGACAAAATTGAAGGAAGTACTATTAAACGTCTTTACAATAAAGATATCTTGAATAAGAAAATTAACCTTCCTAACCAACAGGAACAATCTAGTATTGGTAACTTTTTTTTCCAACTTGATAGCCTCATCACCCTTCACCAGAATAAGATTGATAATCTAAAGCGTCTCAAGCGCGCATTACTACAAAAGATGTTCGTCTAATTTAAAATCTCCCTAGCAAGATATTTGCTAAGGAGATTTTTTATGAGGAGAAAACAAATTTTGTTATATGACTATTTTGCTCAATGGATTGAGGTGTATAAGGATGGAGCAGTCCGAGAGCGAACATTAGAGAAGTACTGGCTATCATATCGGCACTTAAAACAGATTGCCCCAGAACTTAAATTAGTTGATGTATCACGACTAGAGTATCAGCAGATCTTAAATGAATTTGCCAAAACACATGAGAAAGCAACTACGATGGACTTCCACCATCAATTAAAAGCTATGCTGCTTGATGCGTATGATGAAGGCTATTTAAAACGAGACCCAACCCGTAAAATTGTTGTCAAAGGTAAAACGCCAACCGAGAAGAAAACTAAATATTTAAATGAGTTTGAGCTAAAACTACTGTTGCGCCACCTTGATTTATCACAGTTTCCCAGCTTTGATTGGCTCATTCTAGTCATTGCCAAAACCGGCCTGCGCTTTGGTGAAGCTTTGGGATTAACCAAGAAAGACATTGATTTAGAAGGACAGACTATTAACGTTGACAAGACTTGGGACTATAAAAATTATGCTGGTGGCTTTAAACCGACTAAAAATGCTTCATCGATTCGCAAGGTTTCGATTGACTGGAAATTAGCAATGCAACTTAACCGTGTTACTCAAGACTTTCCTGAAGATCAGCCTTTATTTGTCCAGAAACGTGTATTTAATTCGACCATCAATAATCTTTTACAGCGGTACTGTGAAGAACTTGATATTCCAGTAATTTCAGTGCACGGTTTAAGACACACTCACGCTTCTTTGCTGCTTTTTGCAGGCGTATCGATTGCAAGTGTTGCCAAGCGTTTGGGACATGCTGATATGACGACTACTCAGCAAACTTATCTCCATATTATTCAGGAGTTAGAGAATAAGGACAATTCAAAAATCATGCAGCATTTAGCATCACTATAACAAAAAAGGATAACGGTTTCATGCCGCTATCCTTTTTGAAATTAGATAAACATTTTTTGTAATAACCCTCGTTTAAGTTGTTTAAGATATTGGATTTTCTTGTCATGCAAAGTAATAGTTCGATCAAGAGATTGCAAAAGTTGGCCAATTTCAAATTGTTCATTTAGAATAGGAAAATTAATCAATAAATTTCTAATTTTTTTAAGAGAAATAAACTTTTGAGTTCCTCCATCCATACTATTGGACAATTCCTTTGATATATAACTCGTCTGTAAATTTTGAAATAGGAATTGATGATTTATGGATTCTGTATACTTAATTAAGGCAACATTTTTTATTGCAAAATTAGGATCTTCTCGAATAAGTGCAAGATTTCCAATAGTTCCAATCATCCCCATCAGAATGTCATTAATATTAACTTTTGAACGTTTATTTATCTGATTAAAATCATATTTTGATACATAATTGACAGCATCATAGTTTATACGGCCATTGCTTACATTTTTAGAAGTTATTAGTGGATACCCTTCATCCACATAGTGAGGTGAGTCGTGAGTGCCATCTCTTACATCTGTAATC
>NZ_JBKZAY010000057.1:0-2473 GCF_046939755.1 Limosilactobacillus mucosae | reverse complement strand
CAAGTACTACAACATGGATCAAGTAATCAAGGCGGCCTTAACGACCGTGGCTGGGGAGTTTGACTAGGGTTAGATGGTCAGGACTTTGCATACACGATGCTGCACCTTGTTAAGGATGATGATCGCTTGACAGTAGTTAATGATCAAATTGGCCGCCCGACCTGGACTCGGACGTTGGCAGAATTTATGACATATCTGGTTGATCATCATTGTGAGTATGGCGTTTATCAATTGTCGAATGAAGACAGTTGCTCGTGGTATGAATTTGCCTGTGAAATCTTGAAAGATAAGGATGTAGAGGTTGCTCCAGTTACCTCTGAAGAATATCCGCAAAAGGCATATCGGCCACGTCATTCCATTATGAGCCTGAAAAAAGCGGAAGCTACTGGATTTGCCATCCCAACGTGGCAAGCTGCTTTACAGGAATTTATGAGCCAGATTCAAGACAATCATTAATAATTGAAAACAACCTTCTATATATGAGATGACGTGTATAGAAGGTTGCTTATTAGTTATCGAAGAAAGCGCATACATACGTGCCGGCAAATTAACAACCATTTTGAATTCAATAAGAAAAAGAGTTAGGCGCAACCAAGCACCTAGCCCTTTAGTGTGTAAAATCTGCTATAAATTATGTATTTACATTAATTATTTTAGCGCACCGAGCTATTATCGGCAACTAGATAGAGCGCTTTCGTTGATATGGCTTATGATTTCAGCAGGCAGGTACCTTATGATATACTCGATTCAAAAGTTTTAAACGTTGCAATGGCTGCAAAGGCAAATATTTGGAGGAAACTACTATGGCAAAGCCAATTCCAACCTATATAATCAAGGCTGAACTGAAAGACTTTCGATCACCGGCAACCTGGCGGCGATTCAAAATCAAAAAGAATCTGCCAATTACTGAGCTGGCATACTATCTGGAAATCATGTTTGAAATGTACGCGGAGCATCAGTATGACTTCACTTACCAATCTGATGACGGTCTCGTGGTGATGGTGAACAATCCTGAAGAATACAGCATGATGCCGAGTTTTCCAGGCGGACCTAAAATCAAATACGTTGGCTTAAATGATTTCCGGCTTAACTACTTTAATGTTGGGGATGAATTCTTATTCCGCTATGACTTTGGCGCTGGCTGGGAAATCAAGCTGAAAATTGAGAAGCTGGACGATCAAAATGAGCTGAGTGCCAAGCATCTGCCGCGAATCATTGCCGGTAAAGGATTTGGAATTGTTGAAAACGTTGGTGGCGTTGATGCCTTAAAGGAATTTGGCCGCGATCTGAAACGTTCAGATGATCAATTGAATGATTTTGGAACAATGCTGCCAGAGCCGTTATTTGATGTAGCGGATGTCTTCACCTTGAACTACTACAACCAAGATGAACTCAACTGGCGGCTCAAACGGCTGATTCGTTACTATCGCCAGGCCTATGATGGCATTGAAATCTCCAACCATGCCATTGACCTGATTGAGCGCTACTATCCGGAGTTTAAATTAAGTTAGGATCTCTTAGATTTTAGATTGCTATCATCCGATTATGAACGTGATTGACGTTTGTAGTTGGATGATATTTTTTATTTTTAATTTTTTCAGAACGCTTCAAACGGATTATATGTTTGAAATGCCGAGAAGAACGGCTTAAAATTATAGTGACGGAGGGAATAAAATGCTAAAAAAGTTAACCTTTTTAAAGATAATAATTGAGAATCATCCATTATTTAGCAAGCAGATTGAATTTTCGGTTTTAAATGATACTAGAGTCGCGATAACTGATCAGAATAATGACTTAACCCATCTCTACCAGCGCCTTTGGACCGACAACGTGATAACGATTGTTGGAAAAAATGCTACTGGTAAGACTACTATTATGAAAACTATTATTGGAATGCTGACTTTTCTGCTCAATGATAAATCAATTGAACAGACTCAGTTGGCTGATGTTTTGCTTGGTACACAGCCAATAACCATTACTACCTTTTTCTATGGTGAAGATCGCAAAATCTATAAAGACATCACAACTTTTAAGCCTACTGATGATGGTCAGTGGTGGCATGTTGATTCAGAAAAAATTTACGTTAAAAAGATTGATAGCAAGACTTCCAAAAAGAAACTATTTGATTTTTCCGAAACGCTTAAGCCAGAATACGATCGGAATGCTCTTGATCCAATAACGGCTTCTGTGCTGGCAAACGATGATTCGATTTTTCGGATGGTGATTGCTACTGAAAAATACACGGTTCAGTTGATTGTTGATACGTTGATCTTTACCAATTTCAATGCCTTGATTTATGCCAAAGAAAACGTACCTGAAGAAATCCTGAAGTTTTTGGATCCAACTATTGAATATTTAAAGGTTGAAACTAAATCGATAAATGACCAAAATCGGCTTGTCTACCGATTAAAGTTTAAAAATCAGCCGGAAGAATTCGTTGAGACGAACTTTACGAATATTGAACACTACCTTT
>NZ_JBKZAY010000056.1:0-2723 GCF_046939755.1 Limosilactobacillus mucosae | reverse complement strand
GTTAATCGAATTGATTACTTCGATGACGCTTTTAAGTTTAACATATCAATTGAAATAAGTCAACAACCTTTTCAATTTAATTTATCAACCAAACCGTCATTCATCAATCGACAACTTTTATAGTCTACCAAAATCAAATCAATCTGTCAACTACTAATTTGATTTCGCTGATTATCATCATCAGCTCATCGCCATGACAACGATATATAACTATACAGGTTTCAACGGATATCGTCAATAGTTTTTTGACGATTTTTCAACTTCTTTTCGCAATCAAAATTACCTGGATAATTGTTACGGCTAGCGACATGCTAATTTATAAATGCCTTTCGGTTAACTGAAACAACCAGTGAAACTTCAAGAATAGCCAGGCTCAGTCTTTCATCAAACCTACTTTAACGAAAGATAGAGCTGGTTCTGAAATCTGGTTAGGCTGCTATTCAGAGCAATAACGATCATGATATCTAATGTTGAGGCTGTTTTCACACAAAAAAAACACGGGTAATCAGAAAGCAGACCGTGAAAAAATGCCCAGGGGATCGCCTTAATAAAAATCAATCTGGAAAGGCTAGCCAATTGGACCTAGTAGAGAAATCAATCCAGATATAGAAAATACCGGACAAAATCAATTACCTTTGTCCGGTATTTCATATTAACTAATGTTGCGTCAACATTTGCAATTTATGATCAGCAACTATTGGTCGTGTCTTAGTCACGTAAGCTTTGCGTATCACTGCTTCATATAAAAGAATCACTGCCGTCCCAGTAATGATCCAGGTAACCGGATAGATCAGCGCCACCTGAGTAAAACTTGTGAAATATGGCAGCATGACGGCAATATAAACAACCCGCAAAATACAGCAGCCAACCAGCGTAATAACAGCCGGTGCCATTGAATGACCTATTCCACGTAGACTACCGCCAGCAATCTCATAAGTTGCCGTCAACGGTTCTAACAGCGCAATAAAAGTGATGCGAATAATTGCATAATGGACGACTGCTGGATTAGTCGAGAAGATATCATCAACCAATGGATAACGGAACAGATAAAAAGTAGTTGAAACGACCGTCGTAAACAAAATGGCACTGACCATCGCGATTCGAGCAATCCTGCGACAACGCTGATATTGGTGTGCTGCATAGTTTTGACTGATAAAGGTAACCGTTGCTTGAGCAAAGCCATTAACAAAGAAGTAGCTGATATATTCAAAATTCAAGCCAGCCGAATTTCCCGCCACGCATGCCGCACCAAAATGGTTAATAGCTGCTTGAATAACGATATTGGATACCGAAAAAATCATTCCCTGCAGGCCAGCTGGTCCCCCGATTGCGATGATTCGTTTTAGATAAGTACGATTTAACGACAGCTTTTTCCAATCAAAATGCAGCATGCCGGTTTCCTTAACCAAGAGACGGTAGATCAAAGCCGCGCTGACTGCATTGGCAATGGTCGTAGCAATCGCCGTTCCATCCGAGCTCATTTGAAACCCGATTACCAAGATCAGGTTTAAGACCACATTGACCATTCCCGAAAACATTAAACAAAATAAAGGTCGCTTGGTATCACCAACCGCTCTTAAGACAGCATTGCCAAAATCATAAATCATTAAAAACGGCATGCCGAGAAAGTACAGCTTTAGATAACTGACTGCTAATGGCATAATGCTGGCTGGCGTATCAAGCAGACCCAGAATCGGCTTAGCAATCAGACAGCCGACCGTCAGCATGATGAGACCACTGATCAATGCTACCGCAAAACCAGTATGCATCGCCGCGTTGACTCGCTCTTTCTTGCCTGCTCCGACCAAACCGGCAATCAATACGTTTGAGCCGATTGAAAGCCCTGTAAACAACATCACCACGATATTGATCACTGGCGCATTGGAACCCACCGCAGCCATTGCATTACTTGAGGCAAAGCGTCCAGCTACCGCCATATCAGTCGCATTAAACAATTGCTGCAAAGTACTCATCAAGGCAATTGGAATCGCTACTTTACACATTTTACCGAAGATGCCACCCTCAAGCATATTGAGTTGGTGAGAAGGTCTCGTCGCTTCTTCATCCATTAGATACATTCACTCTCTTTTCTCTAAAAATCACACAAAAGCTAGTGTAACGCTTATTTTGAAGCAATAAAACCCAAAACTGACAATTGACACGATTCCTTTAAATCTAAAGCAGTCACCAATTGAAAATCAGTGAATGTTTTTATCTGCTGGCGCGCTTTAGACTCATTCCGACATGATAGTCTGAAAAATCATTTTGAAGGTAATCATAATTGAGAGCGAATCTGATATGACTAATGCAAATGGCAAGGCGTGCGTAAAAAAGTCATCCTAATTAACATTAGATTGACTGGATATACAATTACCTACTTCTGGCATCAAATCAGCTAATAGTAGGTAATTTAAGTCTCTTCATGCTGTTCACTCAAGCTTTCCTTCACAAACACAGCGCGAAATCCGCTTAATATTTTTATTCAGAACCTGCCGATCAACTCAGTCTTATTGTTCGCAGTCGGTATGGGTTCGCAGCCATAGTTTGATAGTTGATTTTCCTGTTTTTTTATCTCACCCCTGATTGCATCCGCTCTAAAAAATCCCCCACTTCATTTTTGAAGCAGGGAATTGATCTTCATTAATATAATTTGATAAAAGCCTACAAAAAATTGATAAAACAAAAGCGCCACGATTATCTGATCGTGACGCTTTTAAATTGCA
>NZ_JBKZAY010000055.1:0-3064 GCF_046939755.1 Limosilactobacillus mucosae | reverse complement strand
ACACCTTTAAACTTGGTTAAGTCCTCGACCGATTAGTAATGGTCCGCTCCATGCCTCGCGGCACTTCCACTTCCATCCTATCTACCTCATCATCTCTGAGGGGTCTTACTTCCATAAGGAATGGGAAATCTCATCTTGAGGCGAGTTTCACGCTTAGATGCTTTCAGCGTTTATCTCATCCATACATAGCTACCCAGCGATGCTCCTGGCGGAACAACTGGTACACCAGCGGTATGTCCATCCCGGTCCTCTCGTACTAAGGACAGGTCCTCTCAAATTTCCTACGCCCGCGACGGATAGGGACCGAACTGTCTCACGACGTTCTGAACCCAGCTCGCGTACCGCTTTAATGGGCGAACAGCCCAACCCTTGGGACCGACTACAGCCCCAGGATGCGATGAGCCGACATCGAGGTGCCAAACCTCCCCGTCGATGTGGACTCTTGGGGGAGATAAGCCTGTTATCCCCAGGGTAGCTTTTATCCGTTGAGCGATGGCCCTTCCATGCGGAACCACCGGATCACTAAGCCCGACTTTCGTCCCTGCTCGACCTGTCTGTCTCGCAGTCAAGCTCGCTTGTGCCTTTACACTCTGCGAATGATTTCCAACCATTCTGAGCGAACCTTTGGGCGCCTCCGTTATCTTTTGGGAGGCGACCGCCCCAGTCAAACTGCCCACCTGACACTGTCTCCCACCACGATCAGTGGTGCGGGTTAGAGTGATCATAATGCAAGGGTAGTATCCCACCAACGCCTCTGCCAAAACTAGCGTCCTGGCTTCTATGGCTCCTACCTATCCTGTACAAGCAGTACAAGCACTCAATATCAAGCTACAGTAAAGCTCCATGGGGTCTTTCCGTCCTGTCGCGGGTAGCCTGCATCTTCACAGGCAATTCAATTTCACCGAGTCTCTCGTTGAGACAGTGCCCAGATCGTTACGCCTTTCGTGCGGGTCGGAACTTACCCGACAAGGAATTTCGCTACCTTAGGACCGTTATAGTTACGGCCGCCGTTTACTGGGGCTTCAATTCAGGGCTTCGCCGAAGCTAACTCTTCCTTTTAACCTTCCAGCACCGGGCAGGCGTCAGCCCCTATACTTCATCTTACGATTTTGCAGAAACCTGTGTTTTTGATAAACAGTCGCCTGGGCCTTTTCACTGCGGCTGATCTTGCGATCAGCACCCCTTCTCCCGAAGTTACGGGGTCATTTTGCCGAGTTCCTTAACGAGAGTTCGCTCGCTCACCTTAGGATACTCTCCTCGACTACCTGTGTCGGTTTGCGGTACGGGCAGTTGATTATTCGCTAGAAGCTTTTCTCGGCAGCGTGACATCAACGACTTCGCTACTATAATTTCGCTCCCCGTCACAGCTTGTCAACTCGCTGATAAGCATTTGACTCATCAACTGACTTGCTGCTTGGCCGGACACTTCCAATCGTCCGGATCGCTTAGCCTTCTGCGTCACTCCATCACTCAAGCACAATCAACTGGTACAGGAATATCAACCTGTTGTCCATCGTCTACGCCTCTCGGCCTCGACTTAGGTCCCGACTAACCCTGGGAGGACGAGCCTTCCCCAGGAAACCTTAGTCATTCGGTGGACAGGATTCTCACCTGTCTTTCGCTACTCATACCGGCATTCTCACTTCCAAGCGCTCCACCAGTCCTTACGGTCTGACTTCATCGCCCTTGGAACGCTCTCCTACCACGCATCCTAATGGATGCATCCATAGCTTCGGTAATATGCTTAGCCCCGGTACATTTTCGGCGCAGAGTCACTCGACTAGTGAGCTATTACGCACTCTTTAAATGATGGCTGCTTCTGAGCCAACATCCTAGTTGTCTGTGCAATTCCACATCCTTTTCCACTTAGCATATATTTAGGGACCTTAGCTGATGATCTGGGCTGTTCCCCTTTCCACGATGGATCTTATCACTCACCGTGTGACTCCCGAGTAAAAATCAATGGCATTCGGAGTTTATCTGAAGTCAGTAACCCATGACGGGCCCCTAGTCCAAACAGTGCTCTACCTCCATGATTCTAAACCTCGAGGCTCCCCCTAAAGAGATTTCGGAGAGAACCAGCTATCTCCAAGTTCGTTTGGAATTTCACCGCTACCCACACCTCATCCCAACCATTTTCAACTGATACGGGTTCGGTCCTCCAGTGCGTTTTACCGCACCTTCAACCTGGACATGGGTAGGTCACCTGGTTTCGGGTACATAACTGCGTACTTCGTACGCCCATTTCAGACTCGCTTTCGCTACGGCTCCGGTTTTTCCACCTTAACCTTGCACGCAATCATGACTCGCCGGTTCATTCTGCAAGAGGCACGCCGTCACACGTAAATGTGCTCCGACAGCTTGTAGGCACATGGTTTCAGGAACTGTTTCACTCCCCTCCCGGGGTGCTTTTCACCTTTCCCTCACGGTACTGGTTCACTATCGGTCACTAGGGAGTATTTAGCCTTGCGAGATGGTCCTCGCGGATTCCGACGGGGTTTCACGTGTCCCGCCGTACTCAGGATCCTGAACTGAGAGTGTGACGTTTCGTTTACTGGGCTATCACCATCTTTGGCGTCGCTTCCCAACGACTTCAACTACGTCGCACTTTGGTAACTCAAATGTTCAGTCCTACAACCCCAACAAGCAAGCTCGTTGGTTTGGGCTCTTCCCGTTTCGCTCGCCGCTACTCAGGGAATCGAATTTTCTTTCTCTTCCTGCAGCTACTTAGATGTTTCAGTTCACTGCGTCTACCGCCTGACAGCTATGTATTCACTGCTCAGGCAATCATCGACTAAGATGATTGGGTTTCCCCATTCGGAAATCTCCGGATCAAAGCGTACTTACCGCTCCCCGAAGCATATCGGTGTTAGTCCCGTCCTTCATCGGCTCCTAGTACCAAGGCATTCACCATGCGCCCTTCATAACTTAACCTTGATGATCTTACGATCACCTCAGTTATTGAGTATGCGATTAATTTCGTTAATAAAACTCAAATAACGCGGTGTTCTCGGTTTAATTGTGAATAAAGAAATAAATATTATTTAGTTTTCAAAGTACAAGC
>NZ_JBKZAY010000054.1:0-3123 GCF_046939755.1 Limosilactobacillus mucosae | reverse complement strand
TGACATCGTGGGTAGCTTTTTGCGCCCAGCCGAACTAAAGGCGGCTCGGGAAAAGTTCGCCAACCACGAAATTGACCATGACGAACTGAAAGCTGTTGAAGACAAGTGTATCAAGGAATTGGTCGAAAAAGAGGCACAAGCTGGCCTGCACGCGGTTACCGATGGCGAGTTCCGGCGCTCATACTGGCATCTGGATACGTTCTGGGGATTTGAAGGCATTAAGCATACCAAACCAGCACACGGCTACCGTTTCCATGATGAAGAAACGCGGGCCGATTCCGCGCAGGTTAATGGTAAGGTTCGCTTTAACGGTACGCACCCTGATCTGGAAGCCTTCAAGTATCTTAAGAGCTTAACGGATGGTACGGATCTGATTCCACGCCAAAGCATTCCGGCGCCAGCACAGCTTTATTCCGAACTCTTCCGGGATGATGAGCATGTAGCAGCCATTAAAAAATACTATGATGCCGAAGATGATCTGATCAAAGACGTGGCGGCTGCCTATCATGACCTGATCTTGGCGCTGTATGATGCCGGCTGTCGCGACGTTAAGCTGGATGACTGTACCTGGGGCCTGCTGGTCGATGAAGACTACTGGGCAACCCGTTCTAAGGAAGGCGCGGATCGCGAAAAGCTGGAGGCAACGTATCTAAAACTCAATAACGCGGCTTTGGCGGATCTGCCGGCTGATTTGACGGTAACCACGCATGTCTGCCGCGGAAACTACCATTCAACCTGGGCAGCTAAGGGCGGCTATGGTCCGGTTGCCGACTACCTGCTGGCTAAAGAAGACGTGACGGCCTTTTACCTGGAATACGATTCTGAACGGGCGGGCGGTTTTGAACCATTAGCCAAGGTCCCGGCTGAAAAATACGTGGTGCTGGGGCTGCTGACCTCGAAGTCTGGTGAACTGGAAGATCGGCAAACGATTTTGGATCGTATTCATGAAGCTGCTCAATACCATGATCTGGACAAGCTGTGTCTGAGTCCACAATGCGGCTTTTCCTCAACTGAAGAAGGCAACATTCTGACTGAAGAACAGCAGTGGGCTAAGCTGGCCTTAGTCAAGAGCATTGCCGAAGAAGTCTGGGGCGCCTAAAGCAAGCCTTGACTGCTAGTGGAGATCGGTTGGCAGCAAGATAATTAGCAGAATCCTAAATTTCCATCTAAGTACTCTTATAACTCTCCTTAAATTTAAAGATAACGCACCTCAAAAATTAAAACACGACTGATCCGTCTCCACTACTAAAGTTATGCGGCGCATTGCTAAAATCAAAGTTCCGACACTTCAATTAAGAAAACTCCTGATTAATTACTTAATTCAAAAACTCGCTTGGCAGATTTTTGCCAGGCGAGTTTTTTGCGCAGAAGTTAGGAGTTTTCAAAAGACAGAGTAGCCATTAATTGTCATAGTAGTGAAATTAAAGTATGGAGTCTAAAAATAATTGAATCCGGTTTCAAAAAGTGCGCTAAACTTAAATATAAGTGGTAGGGGGAGAACGAGAAATAGGCGGGAATGGTTTAATGAAAAACATTGTTTATGTAGAAAACAAATATTTTGTGGCAGTGACACATAATGGATTCAAATTAACCAACCTTGAAACGAAAGAGAAGCACTATCTGTCGTTTGAGGATGTTGAAATCTTGATTTTTGATAACTCGCAATGTTATTTGTCGGCTAAAGTGATTGAAAAATGTGCGGATAATAAGATTGGGCTACTTTTTTGTGATCGCGTTCATTCGCCGTTATCTGTGCTGGAGTCAGTATATGGTCAGCAGAATCGTTTCGAACGGTTAAAATGTCAGCTTTCAGCATCAAGTAAAGTTAAGGGAAGATTATGGAGAAAAATCGTCATTTCCAAAATTATTAATCAAGCAGTCTGCCTTGAAAAAATTGGTGCTGAAAGAGAATCGACTGAAGTTCTAAAATCCATGACTAAGACGGTTACAGATCATGATGCGCATAACAATGAAGCATGTGCAGCCCGATTATATTTTAAAAAATTATTCGGTGATGACTTTAAAAGAGGGCGGACCAATGATTTGGAAAATGCCGGTTTAAATTATGGTTACGCCATTCTGCGGGCTTTAATCAGACGTAATTTAGTATTAAAAGGGTTTGAGCCTAGTATTGGAATTCATCATGCCTCAACTGAAAATCCATTTAATCTGTCTGATGATATTATTGAACCTTACCGCCCATTTGTTGATTACTATGTCTTTAAAAATATTATGCCTACTAAGCATGAAACATTGGAAGCGGATGATCGAAAAAACATTATCAAGGTTTTATTGAATAAATGCGTTATCGATAATCATGTGATGTATCTGCAGGATGCTATTGAATTAACTATCGATTCATTCGTTTCAAGTATTGAAGCTGGCAGTCTTTTTAGATATGAAATAATCCTCGTTAAAAGGGGACGGAAACAATTAAAGATAGAAGCAGAATGCAAGGCTGATATGAAAAGGGCTATTTATTTGAAAAAAAGTTGATAGTGCTTTTAAAGCTAGTGATGAAACAATTAGCGGTGATTTTGACGATAGCATGGTTCCTAACTTTGCAACAATTAAAATTAAAACGTCCCATTCACGATGGTATCAAGGTGGGGGCAGCGTTAATAGCCCGTCACAGTATCATACAATGGTACCGACAAAAGTTGCAAAACAGGCAAAAGAATTACAAGATATTCGTAGAAAACACCAAAATGATGAAAATTTTGATTTTATTGCTACTGATTATAAAAAGAAAATCGTTCGTGTAGCAGACCATGCAAATAATGATTGGATTTAGGAAAGAATTTAAGGGAGTGGAATTTAAAAATGTGGTTGAGTAAAAAACATGCAGTATCGTTGGCAGCACAAGTCATTGGTACAATTGCTGATAATTTGAACGTTTTAGCGGGCGTTGCTGAAAGTGATGGTGTTTACTATTACGTTTGGCAAGCACCTAATGGTGGACAATTGTATTATCCAGTTAATGAAGAAACTATTGTGTTACAAGCTAAAAATCTTAATCAAAGCGAGGTAATAAAATATATTAAGTTTGCCTTGTTGGTTAGATATATGGATGGATATTTGTCTTGCGACAAAAATTGGAATGATGATGACTGGAATTTTTTC
>NZ_JBKZAY010000053.1:0-3450 GCF_046939755.1 Limosilactobacillus mucosae | reverse complement strand
GCTATTGCTTGATTGAGTCGTCGCTGAGGATATCCATAGCCAGTTTGAGCGACGCGATTTCCCCTTTGGCCATCAGTTCCTCGCCATCGACCAGACTGTTGACACCGGCCGCCAGATCGCCTTCATAGAGCACGACGTTATTTAGAATCGACAGCGTCTCCATGCCACGCAGACGTCCAATCGTCATCATCGCGCCGGATTCCATGTCCGCGCCCACGATGCCTTTGGATGACCAGTAGGCTTCGGTTTCCGCGTTGTTATCCATGTAGAAGCCATCGTGTGAGCGAATGATGCCATAGACCGCGTTAGGAGCGTACTTATGAGCCAGTGCCATCAGCTTGAATGAAGGCACGGCTGGGTACATTGCCGGTACGTACTGCTTGGTAAGACCATCGTCACGAACGGCTCCCTCGCCAATGATCAGCTCACCCAGGTCAATCCCCGTCTGCATGGCCCCGGCTGATCCGACCCGAATAACCTTCTTGACGCCAACGTTATTCAGTTCTTCAACGCCAATCCCGGCTGATGGCGCGCCGATTCCCGTTGACATCAGCAGAATGCGCTGACCGCGATATTCGCCGATCACGGACTTGTATTCGCGGTTGTAGGCCCATTCCTTGGCATTATCCAACAATTTGGCCGCCTTGTCGACACGGGCTGGGTCACCCATGATGATTGCCCGATCAGTGTTGATTGCCGTCGTCAGCTGCGTGTGTGGTTGTACTTCTTCACTCATTGCTATTCCTCCGTTTTAATAATCCGCTGCAGTTCCTCAACATTCAAAATCTTGATGGCAGGCTTTGAAGCATCAATAATTCCAAGCTCTGACAACCGCTTGAGAACTCGATTGATATTGCGGTAGGACGTGTCGACCTCATATGTCAGCTGCTCGCGCGAGATTGGTCGTTGTTCTTTAAACGACTGCATCAGTTCCAGTCCAATCTGCTGCATGGCTGAGTACAGGCTGTAGCGCTCCGTCCGTTTGGTGAGGTGATAGACCTGTTCGGAAAGGTAGCTGATCATTCGGTTGGCAAACTGCTGATCGTTATTCAACCAGGCCACAAAATCCCGATTGTCAATCTTCAGCAGCCGCACCGGTGTGATATTGATGATCGACGCGCTGTATGGCTTGTTGATCACCGCTTCCTGCTCACCAAGAAACATCCCTGGCCGATAGACATCCAGCACCACTGACTTGCCGTTTGCCGAATCCAGATACACCTTGACTCGACCCGCGACCAGCAGATACGTTTCATCGTATGACTCGCCTTGCCGCAAATTAAATTCGCCAATCTCAAACTCGACGACCCGCATGCGTTCAATGATCTTCAAAGGCGCGTTGGCCATGACTTTATGAACGGCCGGTTCTGAGTTGATTGCCGCGTATATCTTTTCAATGCTCATGTTTCTGCCCTCTCATTACTTAATATGATACTTAAATCTATTTACTGATTCTATGACACCGGTCCCCAAAATGATAGCGGTTTCATAAAAATATAGAATTTTTTGTTCGTTTTTGAGGACATATGTCTTGAACTATCTCCAAAAAAATCTCGTTCATAAGCTTAAATGAAATATGAACGAGGGAGTATTTTTACTATCAATTCTCATTACAGAAAATAATTATTACATTAACAGTACTGTACCCCGTCAAGGTAACACTTAAAAAAATAAAAAATTAGTCTATACGGCCTCATTGCGGAAGTCCTCCGCAGTGAGGTTATTTCGCTTGCTGGAAATTTCGACTTTGTTGAAGTATTCAACACCCTGCTTAACCAAGTCTTTCAGTTCTGTCAAGGTTTGATGGCGAACTCCCGCCAAACCATGCAAGAGAAACTGTCGAATCCATCTTGTCATCGCATTCTGATTGACATGATGCATATCGGCATATACTTTGAGGACGGATTCTGTCTTTTGATAGCCATAAAGCAACTCTAGTCTATTCATTGTCGAATAACTTGAAATGTAAAAACCCCCTTAAGGAAATAACACTTTTATTATTCCAAGTGTCACCCTTAAGGGGATTATAGCCAAGCTAGGGGTATCTTTTTTATTCAATTCAACCAAGATGCTCGTGCCACGTATGGCTTTGAGGTTCAAATTGTTTAAGGTCACGGCGCCAAGATCGGCATCCGAGACTTCAATATGCAGTAGTGTTTACTGTCATAAAAAGCATCATTGCTCACTTTCATTTTTTGAAAACTCAAGTGGCCAACGAAAATGAAGTTTAAAGTCTTGTAGCTTTAGCGCCTCACGTGTAACTATCGCCGCCGCACCTAACATTGATATGTAGCGAGCACCAACTACAAATTCAACTGATACGTTTTGATTATACGAACCAAATGACTGCTTAATCTTCTTCTGCAATAACGGTATCAATTCCAGAACATTGCAGCTGATATAGATTTTTTGTGGACCATAAATCATTAAGGCATTATTAAGCAGTAGTCCCATACTATCAGCAAATTCATCCAATACTTTCTCAACTTCTGTCGTTGGATGCTTACAGATTTGCGCAATATTAGAATAATCAATCTTATCAAGGCTACCAGCCGAAGCTAGATCCGCTATCAAAACATCCTCAGAAATGATTCTGCTTACTTGTCGCAATCGATGCCCATCTCTTGAATATATCTGTGCTCGGCCAAGTTCCCCAGCCATACCGTGAAAACCGGCAAACAGATGACCATTAGCAATAATTCCAGTCCCAAGACCTTGGTGAATGCTCAAAACTACCATATTACCGGAAACTGGCGCGTCAACGTCAAAATCTCTTTCAAAAATTGCGGCCAGATTGGCTTCATTTTCAACAATCACCGGAATACTATACTTTGCGGTGAAATAATCTCTAATGCTGATGCCGTCCATCTTAACGAAAGGAGAATCTATCACCTCTCCATTATCGATAACGGCATGCATCGATATCCCAATCCCTAGTAAGCCGTGGACTGTGTCATCATTTGCGATTGCTTCGTCCAGATAGCCTGACATCGTTGCTAAAAGTTCAAGAATATTATGATGTTCAAGTATATTCTTACGCTGATACAGAATTTTTTCTCCATTCAGATAGAAAAAACCAGCATATAAATGCGCATGAGTAATATTAAACGAAGCTATAAATCCATAATGACTGTTTAACTGAACCATTTCAGGTTTACGTCCTCCCACTACGGATGAGCCGCCTCTTCCTAAATGCTTGATGTACCCCTGTTCATCAAGCTCATTAAACAAGGAGGAAATCGTTGATCTACTCATCCCCAACTTACGTGCAATCTCGGCTCTTGAACTTTCATCATGGTTAAACAGTTGCTGCATGACCAGTTTTAAGTTGTTACTTCTTGTTAGATCTCGATTTTCTGTATTTTTCAAATCAAAAACCTCTTTGAACCCTATTATTAATTCTATATTTGATTTTCTCACTATTTTTCAATAGCCGTCAATGGATAATAA
>NZ_JBKZAY010000052.1:0-3539 GCF_046939755.1 Limosilactobacillus mucosae | reverse complement strand
AAAAAAGAAGACGATCGATTCCGTTCAGAACGGAACCGATCGTTTTTCTGTCTGTCTTTATTAAATTACCAGGACATTGCTGCTTACCCTATCAAGAACATCAGGCAGCAAGCAGCTCAAAAGTGACCGTCAAAGTTGGTACCAGTTTATTAGATATCAAAACGTTGGTCGCGACTGTCATTCAGAAATTTCTGCATAATAGTCCCTGCGAAAACTCATTACCTGCTTTTCTTAAAAAACAGCGTATCGTAGGGAAATATCAGTGTGTATGATTGTTGACACGCCCTTAAGATGATCGTCACGTCTAAACCGCTGTTGACGCGATTGATTTACTTTGCCAATCCAGTCTGAGCATCACATCTTAATAATCAAGAACCGTCAGATAGCTCGCTATCATCTATCTCAAAACCAGGTTTGGCAAACAAAAAAATCGGCATTCCGCTTAAAACGCCAGATGCCGATTTTAATTATTCATAATGCTTCGCGAACTCGTTAGTCGAAAGTTTCAAGATGACCCTTTCGACGACCGTTTTGCAGAACGTAGATGGCCAGAATCACGAGCACAATACCCAAGATTTCGATCCAGTTCATCCATTCCTTAAAGAAAATCACACTCAAGATTGCCGTCACGATTGGCTGTAACGCGTCCATAATGCTGACCACGTCTGAAGGGGCAAACTTAGTCGCGTGCATCAGCATCCCAAATGGAATAATCGTCCCAAATAAGACCACTGTTGAAACGGATGCGACCAACGTTCCAGTAATATGTGGCGGGTTAACCCAAAATGGCTGGTACAGGTTAAACAAGACCCCAGCAATCGCGGTCCCCCAACCCAACACAACCAGCGGCGAATTTTCTTCGGCGGCCTTTTGCGGTAAAACAACGTAAAAAGCCGCCGTTATACCAGAACCCAGCCCCCATAAAAATGAATTCAGTGGAATCGCCAAATGACCAAAGTTACCCTTGGTCAAACAGAGAAAAACACCGGCCATGGCAATCACAAACGATAAAAGATCACTTTTCAGCGGCCGGCTATGCTGGAACAGCCAGCCGCCAAACACGATAAACAATGGTGACAGATACTGCAGAATGGTCGCCATGGATGCATTCCCCGTCTGTACTGAGTAATAGAAAGTATAGAGATTAGCCATCAAACCAAAAACCGCATAACTAAACAGCGAGATTACGGACGGCCAAGACTTAAAAACATTAAAGATTTTGCCGCGATATAAAATAGCACTGATAATCAATAAGATTGCTCCGGCTGCTGATGTGCGCATTGAAAGCATCCAGTGTGCCGGGATAGCCAGATTCTGCGAAATCAGTTGCAGAACCGTGCCGGAAACACCCCAGCTGATTGAGGCCGTTCCTGCCCATAGCATTCCTTTAATGATATTTTTTTGTTTATTCATCATAAAATCCTACCCGTAAATTATTTCAAATCACAATAAAAAATATTCTAACATTTTTGCATAAATTCTTCCGGAAAAATGCTTTTTTTCAGTAAAAAAACCGTTCATGAAAGTTTCACGAACGGTTTACTTAATTAAATTAAGTTTAGAACCAACTCTTAATCCAATTAATAAACCTGGTAAGCCAGCTTTGGGCCTGCTTAACCGTCTCCTTGCCGGCTTCACTGTTAGCCCAGTTCTTCGCCTTGTTCATCAAGTTACCGGTTGAGTTCTTAACGTTATTAATGGTATTGCTTACATTATTGATATAAGTCTTACTGGAAGAAATCGGCGAGTTTTGGAAATTGACCAGTGCACCAGCAATCTTTTCTTGTTGAGTAGTTGTCGTTTGATCAGCAATTCCGCGTTTTTCCAGCGCCTTATTCAGCATTTCCTGAATATCTGCCTTGGTTGCCAGCTCGCCGCTGCTCTGTTTTTGCTGAGCAATCTGCTTAGAGGTATCGCCAACTGCCGCCATCAGCTTTCCTGGATAAGATGAGTCGTTCTTATTGGCATCAATTGCATCTTGAGTAGCATCCAGAACCGAGTTGGCCGCGGCCGTGTTTTGACTATTCAACTGGTGGCCATCTTCTTCAAAGGCCTTATAGACCCCTGTTAAAGCTGATTCACCTGACACGGCGCGATTCGCAGTGACCACGATCGTAATATCGGTTACCCCTGCCATCTGGGCAACCATCGCGTACTGCTGGGCCGTAACCTCAGTGATGTTGCTTTGCCCGTTGTATTTTTTAATGTTGACCTTAACCCCGCTGCCTGGATCGGTTGGTGCGATCGCCACGGAACTGATCATGGCTGCATCGGTCGTTGTGCCGTTGCCGATGTATTTGGCGTAGTCGCTGGCCGTGGCCGTTAATTTCTTAAAAAACGAATCCACGCCCATCACTGAGTTCAGCTGATCATAAACGCTTTGAGGCGCGCCGGCACCATAAACCACATAGGAGTTACTTAAGGTGTGCGTAGCCGTAGAAGATGATGAGCTTGACTGCTCGGTGGCAGCGTCAGCAGATACGACCGCCGGAGCCGCCATTGCTGCCGCACCAGCAAGCGTTACTGCCAGCATCAATTTCGCCAGCATTTTGATTGGTTTGTTCATCCTTAGCAAACCGCCTTTCTAATTATTTACCTCTTAATTATACCTTGAATTCAATTTGAAAACGCCATCTTGACCAAAACTTAAGGATTAGAGCAAACACTCGTTAAGCTTTGATCAGATAGTTTATCCCCGTGTTCAGTCAGCAGATATCACCAAGCATTCAGTTAAGCCTGCTTAATCATCAGGGAGCTTAAGGATTGGGATGTTCGGGATCGGCCGGTTGCCCAGTTGTCCGCCCCCTTGCGCCAAACGACTCTGATAGCGCTGCTTATCCTGCTCGACTTCTTGCGGCGTCTTAAGGTTGTTCTTGCGCCAATTCATTAAGATTGAATCCATATAGCGGAACCGCAGCGAACCGTTCACCACTGCTTCTTTTAAGGCCAGCCGAATCATTTCAATATCATAATGATCTTTGTCCAGCCAGTCATTGACATAGGTTATCTCCATCGGCGTCAACGGGCGGCCAAACTCGCTTTCGATCTCGGCAAAAAGTTTTTCACGAGCCGAGGTTTGCTTGACGTTTTTTTGCTGTGACTGAAGCTGTCCCTCACGACCAACCAAACGACTAATCAGTGGCGAAAAGTCATAGTAGGCCGTTTCTTTTCCCTCAGCATCGCGCTTCATTCGCTGCACCAGCAATTGATGCTCAGTCATCTGATGAATCTGTTCATAGACGGTCCGCTCATCAGTCTGCAGATTTTCCGCAATCCAGGTGATGCTGGGATTTTCAATACCCCGGTCGATATATGACTTCAATTCCAGATAGACCAGCAGCTCACCACTGGTCATCCCGATTTCTCGATAATGATGAAGCAAAAGATTACTGATTGAAGTTTCACCGGCCTGCAGATAGGAAAACAAAAAATCCTGCTTCGTCATAAGCATCCCCCTTTTTATTCGTGCACCAATCATTGTCAACCACCATCGGCTAAAGTCGATGGCTTGTGGGCAGACACCCCGATATTGAGTATCT
>NZ_JBKZAY010000051.1:0-3737 GCF_046939755.1 Limosilactobacillus mucosae | reverse complement strand
GTGGAACGAAGAAGGCCCATTGGCACATTATTCTCTTGTTCCCTGGCAAGAAGTCGTTCAGCCAAGTTAAAAAAATCACTGATGATCTTGGTCAGCCGATCCCACAACGGGTCAACGATATTCGGAGTATGGTTCGGTATCTGGTACATAAGGATCACCCTCATAAGTACCAATATGACAAGAAGGACATCGTCTGCCATTGTGGTGCTGAGATTGAGCAGTATTTCGGCCTTTCCAGTATCGACAAGGACAAACTTCTGTGGGACATCATTGCGTTTATCGATAAAAACGAAGTTACCAATTTGATGAACCTGTTGAATTATGTTCAAGCTAATGGGTTGCGTGATTGGTTTGATGTGATCTGCAACCGCAACAGCATTATCATCAATGCGGCTATAAATTCATGCTATCAGCGTCAAGCTCAGCAAGCCGACAAAAAGTCTCAGCGTGCTGTGATGGCTGAATCAGCTAAGCAATTAGCCCGAGCTGGCTATTCGCTTCGCGGTATTGCTGACGAATTGGGCGTCAGCAAGAACACTGTTTCAAGACTTCTGAAATAATTGATGATGCAGCCCTTAAAAGGGCTGTTTTTAATAGACAGAATTAGCGTATTTGTCAATCATTGTCCCTTTTTGAGGGACAGTGGGACACTGGTGGGACAGCAAAGAACCCCAGTGCTGACGGGTTTTGAGGGTGTTTTTAGGGGGGGTACTACGACTCCCCCCTATGTGGTCATAGGTCATTGGTCAAAATTGCTTTTAGTAATTTTGACGACCTGTTGACCACGAGTAGCACCGATCAAGAATGGTGATGCTGATAAGCGGATCAAGGTGGCCGTGTGCCACGGGTTTTTTGCCAAGCTTTTTTTTGAAAAAAGCGCGCGTGAGGAGCTGTGCCGTTGCGAAGCTTCGGCCAGTGACGAGAGTTTGGCATTGCTTCAGCTTTGCCAAACGGCCAATAGATTTTTGATGCGCGTGGTTGGAGCGCGAAAAAATCTGATTTTGTCCGGCAGTTTTAGCCGGCAAAATCTTCGTTTTTTTGGGACCTTTTTTTGTGAAAAAAAGGTTCGCCCTCGGCAGAGTCCGTCAAGGTGAAACTTTGTCCGTGAAGGTGAAACTTTCTCGGTCTGGCAGACAGCCAGCCCCCAGGCAGGGCGCACTCTTTTCCGTGAAAAGGTATAGTGCGCTATACTTTATATTATAAATATCTGGCCATCACTGCCTCTTTAACGTATACTTTATATTGACGATCGGATTCAACTGCGGTAACGTATACTTTACAAGCAGATGAAATTTTTGGAAAGTTTGTGATTGGAGGTGTAGCCAAATGAGTTTTTTGGTCGCCACAATGAAGAAAAATAAGGCTGAAAATTTGAATGGAATTTTCATGCATGATTTCCGGCGAACAGAGAATCACTCGAACAAGGAAATTGATGTCACCAAATCAGCAGATAATTTTGATTTGATTGAGCATCAGAACATGTCAAAACAGGTGATCATGGACTACATCAGCGCCAAACGCACAAGCAAGCGTGCAGTGCGCAAAGATGCGGTGGTTTTGAATGAGTGGATCATCAGCAGTGATCAGGAATTTTTCAAGGGTCTGGACGCTGACCAGATCCGTCAATATTTTCAGACTGCCGTTGACTGGTTTGGCCAGCAGTTCGGCAGAGATAATTTACAATATGCGGTTGTCCACATGGATGAGACCACACCCCACATGCATTTGGGCATTGTTCCGATTAATGAGGATGGTTCATTATCAAGTAAGAAGATGTTTGACCGTAACGCGTTGAAACGCGTTCAGGGTGAACTGCCAAAGTATCTGGCTGATCATGGGTTTGACATTCAGCGTGGGATTGCGGGTCAGAGAAAGAAGCATCTGACCACGAAGGAATACAAGGCTGTTCAAATTGAGAAAGAGGCCATTAAGCATGAGTTGGCCGTGGCTTCGGCTGATCTGGCCCAGTCGGCCGGTATTTTGAAGGTGGATCATGATGAGGCCGTTAATCAGCTGGATAAGCTGGATTTGAAAGGCATCATGCAATCGTTGCGTAGATTGCTTGCCAAGCTTCGGCGCCGATTTCATGATCTGGTCAAGCGTGAGAAGGCCGTTGCAGAGCGTGAAAGCGCGCTGACTGACCGTGAGCATGCAGTAGCGGAGCAAGAGAAGGCGGTTAACCAGAAGGTGGCTGCATTTGACGAATTTTTAAATGCTTATCAAGCACCTAATCCGAGTGCTCAGCAAGCTTTTTACTTTAAACAGTTAAATGACGGCGTGATTAAGCCCGCTGAGAAGCTGTATACGGCCATCAAGGGCGTTGATGATGAATCAGCCGAGAAGAAGCTTAAAGTGGCTCAGAACGTAAATATGAGCCGTCAGCGGAGCAGATAGGCATCTGCCTTTAAGGCGCAAACAAGACAGCCCCCGTGATACACTTCGGGTGCGGTGGTGAGGTACTCACCGCCGACAAGAAGTGGGGCACACGGGGGCTAGTTTCTTGTTGAGCATTAAATTAGGCAGATGCCGGTTGCACTTCCTAGCTACAGATGTTATAATGTAGCTACAAAGTAAAAAAGGTGGTGTTTTTTTATGAGCGAAAACAAGGATCAAGTAATCCGAATGCGCCTGACGGACGATTATAAGCGTCAGATTCAAGCTTTGGCCGATCGTGAGGGTATTACCCTTACGGAGCTGTTATCGTCTGCTGTGGACGATTATATGAAGCGTGAGGGTGGATTGGATAGTGGCTTTTGGATTCAGAAGAAGTTCAAACAGCAGATTGACTACTCAATTGATCAAGCTGACACTAACGCGTTGGCTATGATCGACTGCATAGCGAGACGGCTGACAGATCGTGAATATCACGAGTTGTGTCATCAGTTGCATGGAACAAAATCAGAGTTTGATGGCCCAGATGATGGTGAATGTCATATTGAACCACTTTCGCAAGTTCGAAAACGGGCTTATACAGTAAAATCTGCACTGTATCGCGGTATTTTCTGGCAAACAATTAACGAAGTGCAGAAAATAACCGATCGTCTTTACTTGAGTATTTCTGAAAATGAGGATTCAGTAGCATTCTTTGAACCGAATACGTCTGAAGATTATAAGAAATTTGAAATCTTTGTACATAGTTTACGAGAAAAAGGATCTAAAGGTACTGACAACGTGTCGGATTTAGAAGGGTACGATTTGGATTGGCTTCTAAATTTTGCTAGAGTTCATGATCTTCAAGATTTGCTTTTACTAATCTGTATCTGGAGACATTGGTCGCTACCTGAAAGATTGCCGTCTGACTGATCTGCAACAAAAAAGCCCCGCATAGCGGAGCCTTTCGTGATAATATAAAATCAACAAAATAAAAAAGCCTGCATGACCTTTGTTTGGCGACTGGGTCTCATGCTCGGCTGTGACGGTAGGAGAAGATATTGATATCTTCCTTGTGTCTTTTGTCTTGTATGTTAAGGCATATTGACGAAAAAAGCAATGGTTTTGATGTCAAAATGGTATCACACTCCCTCTGTCTAGCTGAGCAAGCAGGCAGAAGGAGTGTTTTTTTATGACTGACAAGAAACAACAAGCTGAAAAGAAGCCAGATGAGCGCGCTCGGGCATGGACGTTTGTCTGCTATCCAGAGTCTGCTCCGGATAACTGGCGCGAGATTTTGGACGAACAGGAGCTAGTTCCTTGGGTCGAAAGTCCGCTTCATGACAAGGATCCAGAGCCAGATGGCA
>NZ_JBKZAY010000050.1:0-3956 GCF_046939755.1 Limosilactobacillus mucosae | reverse complement strand
CTGTGTATCTGTATAGATAATCTTAGACGTTAACAATAAATGGCTTGATCATTTCGGGACCAAACTGGCGATTTTGCGTCAGTAGGATGTTGGCGCAGGCCTGTGCATCATCAAGCGCGTTATGGTGATGATGCAGCTGGATATTCAATGCATCGCAGACCGTATTGAGCTTGTGATTGGGCAGCTGTGGCCAAAACTGACGACTGGTCTTTAAAGTGTCTAATGATAAGAAACTGGGAACTGGCAGTTCATAATGAGTCAGCGTGTTTTTGAGAACGCTGTTGTCAAAGGCAGCATTATGGGCAATCACCAGCTTGTCGGCATCAAAGAATGGCTGAATATGCTCCCAGATTTCAGGAAAGACTGGCGCATTAGCAACGTCTTTTTCATGAATACCATGGATCTGAACGTTACGCCAGAAGAAAGGCGTCTGTGGATTGATTAATGTGTAGAATTCATCAACGATTTGATTTTGACGAACAATGACCAGAGAAAGTGAGCAGGCCGACCAGCGTTTGCCACTGGCAGTTTCAAAGTCCATCGCAACAAAATTCATGTTAATTTCCTCCTATAACTGAATGTCTAATTCAACGGGACAGTGATCACTGCCAAGAATCTGATCATGAATCTTGGCGTCAACCAGCTGTGAGTCAAGATCGGCTGAGGCAACGAAATAATCAATCCGCCAGCCAGCATTGCGCTGCCGAGCGTGGAAACGATAGCTCCACCAAGAATAGCTGTGCTCTTGATCAGGATAAAAATAGCGGAACGTATCGGTAAATCCGCTTTTTAGCAGCTTAGAGAAGTCAAAGCGCTCTTCATCGGTAAATCCAGGATGATGATGATTGCTCTGCGGATTTTTCAAGTCGATTTCTTGGTGAGCCACGTTGAGATCACCACACCAAACGACGCTTTTTTGCTGACTCAGTTGATTAACGTATTCATAAAAAGCCTCATTAAAGCCATGCCGAAAATCCAAGCGCTTCAGTTCAGCACCGGAATTAGGCACATAAGTATTGATTAGATAGAAATCCGGATACTCTAACGTAATGACGCGGCCTTCGTGGTCAAATTCAGGTACGTTGATGCCATATTGAACGCTGAGCGGTGTCTGTTTGGCAAAGATGGCCGTACCCGAATAGCCCTTCTTTTCGGCATAGTTCCAGTACTGATGATAGCCGGGTAAATCAAGATCCAATTGACCGGGGGCCAGTTTGGTTTCTTGGACACAGAAAAAATCTGCGTCCAGTTCGTTGAAAACCTGTAAAAAGCCGTGTCTGATCGCGGCCCTTAATCCATTGACGTTCCAAGAAATAAATTTGGTCATTGCAGTCAACCTCGCAAATAAATTATCTGGTACTATTGTAGAGGTTCGGATCGTCAATTTCCAAAAGAATGCTACAATAAGAAAAGATTGACGAATTTTTGTTGAGAAAGCGAGAGAACGAATTTATGGCAAATAATCTGATACAGGAATTTCCTGATATTCAAATCTTAAAGGACGAGCCACTTTCAAAGTACACCAATACTAAAACCGGTGGCCCAGCAGACTGGTTGGCATTCCCTAAAGACGTTGCGGAGGTTCAAAAGCTGGTTCAGTTTGCCGATGCCAATGCCATGCCACTGACGGTAATCGGCAACGCCAGCAATCTGATCGTGCGTGATGGCGGTATTGAAGGCTTGACGATGATCCTGACTCAGATGAATGGGATTCAAGTTGAAGGCAACCGCGTCATTGCTCAGGCTGGGGCCTCATACATTGAAACGACCAAGGCAGCTCGTGATCATTCGCTTACTGGCCTTGAGTTTGCTGCTGGCATTCCTGGCAGCGTTGGCGGCGCAATTTTTATGAATGCCGGTGCCTATGGCGGTGAAACTAAAAACGTTGCCAGTGAAGTCACGGCAATGCTGCCAGATGGAACGATCAAGCATTATGACAATGAAGAGCTTGATTTTGGCTATCGGCACAGCGCGGTTCAGGATAATCACGGCATCGTTTTGGAAGCCGTGTTTGATCTGAAGCCAGGTGATCAAGCTGAGATTTCCGCGTTGATGGATGATCTTAACGCCCGGCGAGCCGCTAAGCAGCCGTTGGAACTGCCATCTTGTGGTTCGGTCTTTAAGCGTCCAGAAGGCTACTTTGCCGGCAAGCTGATCCATGATGCCGGTCTGCAAGGATATACCTCAGGCGGCGCGCAGGTCTCAACCAAACATGCCGGCTTTATCGTTAATGTTGATCATGGTACGGCAACGGATTATCTAAACGTAATTCATCATGTTCAAGCAACCGTTAAAGAAAAATTCGGTGTCAGCTTGGAAACTGAGGTCCGTATTATCGGCCGAGAAGCTGAATAAAGTTTTATGGATTCAACTGGGATTGTCACTGACGATCCTGGTTTTTATTTTGGTATAAAAAATTCTCGTCTCAGTTAGCGACGAGAATCATCAATTACATCAAATCGGCCTGTTTGATCAAGTGTAAACACCAGTAAATCAGCAGCTGCAGCAAGGTCATAATCAAGACGAATTTAAGCATTGGCCAGCTCCAGATGCTTAAAAGCTGATTAAAAAACCATGATGGCGTTATAAAAAGATAGATTGAGTGCAGACGCAAAAAACGGCCAATATAGATGCCAATTCCGGCTAGAAAAGAGAAACAGCCAACCCAGATTAAATGGCTGTGCGAAAGCTTTGGTGTCAGCATTTTTTCTAATAGGCGACTGAGACGGGCCATTTCGACCGTGCCAAAGATCACGCAGCTGAATGCTGATAGAACCATCAGTGCAAAAATCAGCCACATCTTAGGATCAGCACGCAAGATGCCGGTAGTATTAGTATGCGGATGCAGCCATGAAAGATGGAAAAGATCAGTCATAACGTAAGGAGCATTGGGATAAAAAATCAGCCATAAAAATAGCAGCGACCAAAAAGCCAGTGAACGTCGATCGGCAAAATGCTGGACCCAAAAACCAAGCTCGATTGGCAGATAGGCTAGAAAAACGTTCAAGACCATAAAATTAAATGGCGACTTCAAAAGTAGCTGCAGCGTTGCCAGCAGAATCAAAAAATAAAGTCTTAATTTCCATTGATAAGACAGTTTAGGCAAAAAACCACCTCTTTAAAAAACTTACGCCTAGCATAACAGACAATCGACTTGGCTGGTTAAATAACGAACATTTTTAATTATGCCTAGCCGAAAATCCCGTGACTTTAGTAATGGGATGGATAGGCTCACTCAACGTCCATTTGGCCGCTTTTTCTTTTGGAGTGCATTGTATTTTTAATTGTTGATATAGTTTTCTACGACGTCTTTGCTCATGTCGCCAAGCGTACTCATGTAGTAGCTGGGCGACCATAAATGACCACCCCAATATTGTGATTGTCGAATTTCTGGATGTCGTTTGATAAAGATGAATGCACTACGCCCCTTTAGTGCTTTGATAGCGCTGGTTGGCGCCTTGCTAGGTGGAAAACTGATCAGTACATGAACATGATCTGGCATTACTTCCAGCTTTTCGATTACAATTTCGTTATCTTTTGCGACCATTCGCAATATGTCTTTCATTTCGTCTACCTCGTCTACCAGTTCCTTAGTTGAAAAAGTCTGGTGGCGATACTTAGTTACCTAGATTAAATGGTAATGGAAATTATAGATATAACGGCGAGTATAAATAGCGTCTTAAATCTTTTCTTTTGCCATTAAGAACACCTTAATCGTTATAGTCATTAGCTGATGATATAATCCAATTAAAGGAGGTGAAAAAATGAAGTCAATGGCACAGTTAGAATATCATTATGGATTGAAGGTTCGCATCTATCCAAGCGATCACCAGAAACAAATAATCAAGGTTAACAGCGATGCGAGTCGTTTCGTCTATAATGAGATGGTTGCGATTGGTAAAGAACTCTGGCAATTAAACCAAATCAAACTGTCGATTGATACGGTCCAAGAGCGG
>NZ_JBKZAY010000049.1:0-5409 GCF_046939755.1 Limosilactobacillus mucosae | reverse complement strand
CGACATCGTGGGCAGTTTTCTGCGCCCAGCTGAATTAAAGGCAGCTCGTGAAAAATTCGCCAACCACGAAATTGACCATGCTGAATTGAAAGCCGTTGAAGACAAGTGTATCAAGGAATTGGTCGAAAAAGAGGCACAAGCTGGCCTGCACGCGGTTACCGATGGCGAGTTCCGGCGCTCATACTGGCATCTGGACACGTTCTGGGGCTTTGAAGGCATTAAGCATACGCAGCAAGAGCATGGCTATCTGTTCCATGATGAAGAAACGCGAGCCGATTCCGCGCAGGTTGAAGGCAAAATTCGTTTTAACGGCACGCACCCCGATCTGGAAGCGTTCAAGTATCTTAAGAGCTTAACGGATGGCAAGGACCTGATTCCACGCCAAAGCATTCCGGCGCCAGCACAGCTTTATGCTGAACTATACCGTGGCGATGAAAATATTCAAGCCCTTGAAAAGTTCTATTCTAATAAACAGGAATTGATTGCTGATATTGATAAGGCATATCATGATCTGATTCTGGCGCTGTATGAAGCTGGATGTCGTGACCTTAAGATTGATGACTGTACCTGGGGCATGGTTGTCGATGACGATTTCTGGGCAACGATGACGGAACAAGGCTTTAATCGTGATGATCTGGAAAATGAATATTTACAGGTTAATAATGGCGCGTTAACAGACCTGCCAGCGGATTTGACGGTTACGACCCACATTTGTCGTGGCAACTACCACTCCACTTGGGCAACTAAGGGTGGTTATGGACCAGTTGCCGATTATGTGCTAGCCAAAGAAAACGTTTCGGCATTCTACCTGGAATATGATTCGGATCGGGCAGGCGGTTTTGAACCATTGGCGAAGGTCCCAGCTGACAAATACGTGGTGCTGGGCCTGCTAACCTCTAAATCTGGCGAATTGGAAGATCGTCAAGTAATCTTGGACCGCATTCAAGAAGCGGCGCAGTATCATGATCTGGACAAATTATGCCTGAGTACGCAATGTGGCTTTTCTTCAACCGAAGAAGGCAACATTCTGACTGAAGAACAGCAATGGGCTAAAATCGCCTTGGTCAAGAGCATCGCTGAAGAAGTCTGGAGTGCTTAAAACTGTCTTAGTTAATCTCCTTAAATGACATTTTTCCTTAAAAAAGCAGCATATGCCAAAGGATCAACAATCGTGGGCTGAGATCATTTAGCTCAAATATGCTGAAATACTATAAATATCTCCTCAAATAAAATAAAACTCCTCGTAGCCAAACGGGGAGTTTTTGTTATAGTCAGTAGCTGAGTGATTTAGTTATTGGCGACAGCAGTCTGCAGATCACTTGCCTGTTCAATGTTGTGAGCGTCCATGTATTCAATGATTTCATTAATAGTGATGTAGGGAACGTTCAGCCGCTTAGCCATCTTTGAAAGGTCATCGCGACGTGCCATGTGACCATCTTCTTTAAGCACTTCAATGATTACCGCAGCCGGTTCAGCGCTCGCCAGATATGCCAGATCAACAGAAGCTTCAGTATGACCGATCCGCTTGCGCAGGCCGCCATCCAAAGCATACAGTGGTTGAATGTGGCCAGGGTGGTTAAAGTCAGTTGGCTTAGCAGCCGGGTTGGCAATATGATTGATCGTAGCAGCACGGTCAAATGCAGAGACACCAGTCGTGACGCCAGTTGCTTCAAAAGTACCGTCCGTAGTGGTCATAAATGGCGTTTGGTGTGGGTCAGTGCTGTGTTCAACCATCTTGGTAAAGCCCAGCTCGTGTGCCCGTTGGATGGTAATTGGCACGCACATCAGACCATTGGCTTCATGCAGCATCTCATAGACCGTTGCAGGAGTGATGCGGTCTGCCAAAGCTACCAGATCGCCTTCGTTTTCGCGGTCTTCGTTGTCAGAAAGAATTACGTAGCCGCCGTTTTGCAGCTGTTGCAGAGCAGTTTCGATCGTGTCAAATTGAACCATAATTATTTAGCCTCTTTCTCTGTTTGCCAAAAGTAAAAAATCAATTCTCCGTTCGAACGTGGCCTTATCATAATCCGTTCTTTTTGATTTGTAAACCGTACTTTTTACTTCTCGTCCGATAATTTATCAAATGAATCACGAACATTAACTGAAAATTATGGCGAACGTTCGAGAATACCCAACTGAACAATTGAACAAGAATTTGATTAAGAAGGCAGACGAACGTTCGTAAAGCCGTTCGAGTGCGTTAGTCGCCTGCTTCTGGGAACAAGTGTCGCTTTTGTTTAGTAGTGAACGAGAAAATTAACAAAAACAGTCATCAAAATTTTTTCAAATATTTTTTGACGACTTCTATTTTTTAAATATTTAAAGCAGTTTAGTTGATTATTTACTATTAAGCTGGTCAAATAGATTTAAAAATTAAGGTCAGTAGTTTTAGCGATTTTTGAAACACGTGCCGTTAAATGAAGTCGTTAAGCCGGTAGATATTGCCAATATGGTTGCTTTCCTGGCTAGCGATAAGGCGCGCTATGTCACGGGTGAGCTGATTACGGTGGCTGGTGGCTTTGGCTTGCCAACGCCGATCTACGGGGATGCCATGAGTGGCAGCATTAAAAAAGACTAATAATAACTAAATAAAGGACTCGTCGATTTTTGGTGGGTCCTTTTATATTATTTGGCTTGATTCAGCAAGGCCTGCATCGCTTTGATCGGGATGCGGCTGTAATTAACGTCCAAGCGACTGACATAGTTCAAATCAGCCAGCCATTTTTCGATTGCTCGCCTAAACTTACGATTGGAACGGTTGCTAATGCTGACTTTTATTCAAGTTTTTGGTGCAGCTGACGATGACACGCCGGTTGAATTTGATAAGCAGAGCTGGGACCGAGTGATTAAAGGGGCAGGTGAGATTGAAGAAGTGATCGTTCAGCAAGGTGAACTGATTAATTAAGGACTTGCGAAAATGCCAACGCCGGAATCAAGTATGGATCAGCGCCTGAGCAAGCTAGAACTGATCGTTGGTGAATGGGGAGTCTGGCACCGGGATGCTTTTACCGTCAAACCGGCATTAAAACAGCAGGTAACGATGCGGGATGCAGTGGCAACCGCAATAACGCTTAATGTCTTGCAGCGCTACTGTGATCTGGTGAAAATGGCTACGGTAGCACAGTCGGTCAACGTACTGAATGCATTGTTTTTGACTGCGGGCGAAAAGACGATCATGACACCAAACTATGATGTCTTTGTCATGTATCGGCGGCATCAAAATGGGCGGCTGATCCAATTGCCGGCAATGAACAGTGAAAAACTTGATGTTATGGCAACCGTCAAGCAGGACCAATTGACGGTAACCATCATTAATAAAGACTATGCCCAATCCCATCAGCTGATTTTAAGATTGGGTGCTTCAGCCATGATGACGCGTCACGAAGAATTCAGCGCGGCCTCGCCTAATGAATATAATTCGGCAGCCGCACCAGATCGCGTTCGGACGCGTACTAAAACGCCAGCGCCATTTGCAGCTGATGTTTTCGCGCTTGAATTGCCGAATGCTTCCGTTAGTCAATTCCAGTTTCAGATGAACTAGACTGCAGCAATGACCGACCAGTCGAATTTGGCTGATTAATCAAAGCAGTACGTTGGTCGCCTTATCGATCCTTTAATCAATTGATGTAAAATGGCCGGTTAAAAATTTTTTATTTATTTTTAGTAAGCGCAGTCGTTGCGGATAATTCGATACTTTAGCGTGATTTTGTTTAAGATAGATGAAGGAATTTGCATTGGCAAGTGAATCGATCTTTTGGTAGGATATAAAAGTTGCTCAAAGCCCAAACGGCTGATTTGTCTTATTTTATGGGCCCGTATAATAAGGCAGCTGGCGAGAAAGTGAGCACTTCTTGTCAACCGAGGTGGGGGTCGCCCCACGGATAAGCGGCCGCGCAGTTTCGCGTGGTAAAAGCTACTGAGAAAAAGGAGAGAATTGATTCATGGAACGCAATGAAAATTACTTTGTCTGGCTGTTCAACCAACTAAAAGGGTGGCCAATGCAAAACTATCTGCTGTTTTTCTTTGCCCTGGGCTTCCAGTTGGCTCTGTTAATCAGCAGCAAGGTTACATCAGTTACACTGATCACGTTTATCGGCACGATTTTAGGGACGTTGTGCGTATTGGCGATTAATGCTACCAAGGCGATCAATGGCTGGCTGGGGCTGATCTCGGCTGCCTGCTTTATCTACGCGGGTTTGGCGGCCAAGAACTATCTGTCAATTTTTGAACAGATTGCTTATGTCTTGACGCTTGATCTGCCAGTAATCTTTGCCGTACGCAGCTGGAACGATGACACCAAAAATCACCTGCGCCGTTTCGGAACTAAGCAATGGATCGTAGCCATTATTGGCACACTGCTGGTCTACGTTGTCAGTGGCTATTTGATCGGCAGTTTCACTAATGATCCGCGGCCATGGATCGATGCCATCAGTTTTGCTATCAGTCTGACCGCGGGCATTATGTGCTTTATGCGCTACAATAACCAATACTACTGGTGGCTGGCGTCCGGTATCTTCCAGCTGATTCTTTGGGGTGTGACCTTTGCGCAAGGGGATGCCACGCTGGCAATGGCGATCAACAGTTTGATCTACGTGGTCAATGACATTCTAGCTTTTATGGTTTCGCCATGGTTTAATCACGGCCGTCGTCAAGCTGGCTTAGCGGAAATGGAATAGATTAATCAAGATGATTGATATCGGCATCAACTGCTTTCAGAGAGATCTGAAGGCAGTTTTTTTGTATAACGGCCACGAATCAGCAGTTCAGAAACGGCTACTCATTTTTTTGAATATGATCCAAGCAGTATTACTTAAGGTTTCCAGGAACGATTGCATCAATCAAATGAAAAACCTCACCGCGGAGCATTTCCGCGATGAGGTTTTAAGTAGTTCAAGCTAGATTAACAAGCAATGAAATTAGTTATGGCGTTTTTTGACAGCTCCCGTCAAGGAAAGCGCTAGACTGGATAAGCCGAGTCCTAAGGCTGCCAATAAGCCGGTTTGTTCATTACCGGTTTGTGGCAGCGTCTTTTGACTCGTCTTGGCCGGGCTCTGGTGGTGGTTCATTGATGAAACCGCAACTGAAGCTAATGGCGTATTTAAAGCGACTGATGGCTTATCTGCCGCTGCTGCCGGAGTTTCAGGCGTCGATGGCTGCTCAGGCGTTGATGGAGCCGGAGTTTCAGGCATCGATGGCTGCTCAGGCGTTGATGGAGCTGGAGTTTCAGGTGTCGATGGCTGCTCAGGCGTTGATGGAGCCGGAGTTTCAGGTGTCGATGGCTGCTCAGGCGTTGACGGAGCCGGAGTTTCAGGCGTTGACGGAGCCGGAGTTTCAGGCGTCGATGGCTGCTCAGGTGTTGTTGGGTCAACCGGATCAACAGCTGGTTTTGCATGGTAGATAACATTGATC
>NZ_JBKZAY010000048.1:0-6008 GCF_046939755.1 Limosilactobacillus mucosae | reverse complement strand
AATTGTTGTTCTTTAAGTTGTGGAAAAGATGGCTTGGTATCACCAAACTGTTTAAAACTAATTGCTTTACCATCTCGAATTCCAAACGTGACGCGTTTCAATGACTCGATAAAGTCATAACGCTTAAACAAAAATTTCCAAAAAACAGGATATTGATTATTGGGATTTTTAAAATTAAAAATAGTATATGCCGGACTAGTAATTCCCAACTTATCAGACATTTCAAAACCCCCCTGGAAGGAACGTAAACTAATTACAAAATCAGAAGGCGACACTTTTTTATAATTATCTAATGATCCTTCATCATATTTAATGTCAATATCTAAGTCCCGGCGATAGACCATACCATTATCTTGAGTAGCAGACAAAACAGATAGCTCTGGATGATGTTTGTCTGAAATATTTATAAATAGCTCTTTAGATTTACGTTGCTCCCAAGCATCAGCAAAGCCTTTAAACCGCAGTTCTGGGACTCGTTTAGCATCCTTTTCGTTTTGTTTAGTCATGCTTAAACACCGCCTTAATCGCTTCAATCGTGGCTTGCGTTTGTTCATTCACATCAAGATCATCAACCAATGATAAAAAGTCAGCTTCACTTTGCGCGATTTGTTTATCCACATCCTGCATCTCTTTACTCAATGCCACAATGTCGATTGGAGCTTCTTCTTCAAAAGTGTCTACATAGCGTGGGATATTCAGATTATATTCATTCTCCTTAATTTCATCCATAGTAGCCAAGTGCGCGTATTTATCGACGTCTTGGCGTTTTTTATACGTGTTGATAATCTTGTCAATGTCTTGATCACGCAAAATATTTTGGTTCTTACCCTTTTCAAAGTCCTTTGAAGCATCGATAAATAGCACATCTCGATTATCACGATGCTTTTTCAAGACCATCACAATTGTTGGAATCCCAGTTGAGTAGAATAATCCAGCTGGCATCCCAATAATCGCATCAATTTGTCCTTTTTCTAACAAGGCCTTACGAATCTTACCTTCCGCAGCACCTCTGAAAAGTACCCCGTGTGGCAAAATAATTGCCATCGTGCCATCTTGATCCAAGTGGTATAAAGCATGCAAAAGAAAAGCGTAGTCAGCCTTACTCTTGGGAGCAACGGCACCGTAATCTTTAAACCGAGGATCTTTTAATCGACTCGCATCAGCATCCCATTTTTGTGAATATGGTGGATTAGCAACCACGGCATCAAAGAAGTGTGGACGATCAATGCCATCTTTATCCAATCCGTCTGGCCAATCCATTGCTAATGTATCCGCATTGCGCAGCGTCATATTGCCATAATCAACGCCATGCATCATAAGGTTCATCCGTGCTAAGTTGTAGGTGGTCGTATTTAATTCTTGACCGTAGAAACGTACGCGTCCTTTCTGCTTACCATTTGGAATTTCATCGCGTACTGTCAATAGCAATGAACCAGATCCCATCGTTGGGTCATAGATTGTAAATGAATCCTGATCTGTATTAATGTTGGCCGCTACTAATTTTGCCAAAACTTTTGAGACCTCATGTGGTGTGTAAAATTCACCGGCCTTTTTACCGGCATTGCTAGCAAACTGTTTAATCAGATATTCATAAACATCCCCTAAAATGTCGTGTCCATTTTCATCATAGTAGTCAAATTCATTAACCATTTTTGCCGTCGCAATCAATGCTTTGGTCCGTGTTGCCAGATTATTGCCCAAACGACTGTTGTTTAGGTTAACGTCGGCAAAAACCCCACGAAAATCCCGTTCGGCAAATGAATTCAACTGAGCGTTTTCTTCAAAATGGTCAAACATATTTTGGAAATCTTCGGCATTTGCCTTGCTCTCTTGAATCTTTTCAATCAAGGTTGCCCAAGTATCTTCTGGAGCAATCGCATATCCCAGTGCACCTGAGATATCTTCCAGGTAATCTTTTAAATCCTCACCCGTAGCTTCTTCTCGATACTCATCATTAATACTCTTGCCATCAATGTGGTCCAAAATATCATTGTCAACTAAATACTTTTCCTGCTTTTCCGATAAATAACGGTAGAACATAAAACCAAGAATATAGTTCCGATATTCGCTCGCGTCCATCGTTCCCCGCAATTCGTTTGCCATACTCCATAATTGGCTGGATACATCCTGTGCCTTCGACATTTTTATTCTCCTAACTCTAATACTTACGTTTCATCAAATCAGCAAAATCATTAAAAGCCTGCCGCAGATGGTTTCGATACTGTACCTTTCGTAGGTTCTTCACATCTTTGTCATGTGCCGCAGTTTTATACGAATTCTGTGCTTCTTTGATGATGTTCGTTAATTCACCTTGCGTGTCCAAATCATCATGTTCCAATGTATGCTGCTGAATCAGACGAGCAATATTCTTACGATTATTCCCGTCAGTTAGATCCATCAAGCCCCATTTTTGCATGAACCGTTCAATCTCATTTGACTCACTGCCCTTAGCAAATGACCGCATCAATTTACCGGCATCTTTACCTTGCAACGGGTAGACACCACCTTGCACAGCTCGATCAAACAATGCCTTAATAAATGCCAACAACTGAGCCGCATATTTTTCATCCTCAATCGCATTGGTGTAGCTTTGCAGCTGCTCATGCGTCTTCTTGGCCCCTGCCTCATCACCGCTGTGCAGTTGGTTGGCTAGTTGTGCCAAGAGTTCTTCAATGTAATCATAATTTACGCGCACGTCATTAACATGCTGCATCTTAAGCGATGGGATCGGCATATCGTCATCATTGTCATTGCCACGCCCACTAATCAATCTGTTCAACTTATTAGCAATGCGCCCAGTCAGTGCTGTTTCGTTTTGCTTGGTCATGCTGACTTTGGCAAGCAGCTTTTCAGGATGCTTTTCATCATATTTATCGTCCTGTTTGATCTTAACCATCAGATGATTGTACTCATGCATTTGATGCCACAATTCAACTTGTGCACTCTCACTCTTTGGTACGTCATCAAAATTACCAGTCAGCTCTTTAATCTTTTTTACGTTATCCTTCAGTTGGTCAACTAGCTCTTCATAAGATGGTTCTACGATTCCAGCCGGTTTATCAAGTAATTCCCCTTGAACCGCGGCTGATTGACGATTGGCATAAACAGTTAATGCTTTATTCATCAAATCTTCTGAATGTTGTGGCCAACGGTAGTTAACGATCCGCCCAAATGGCTTTTGATCCATATCCTGCACACGATTAGTTCGTGAATATGCCTGAATCAAGTTAGCCCCTTTCAATGTCCGATCAACGTAAAGTGTATTCAACATTGGAGCATTAAAACCGGTCAACAACTGGTCAACCACGATTACCAAATCAAGATTAACCGCATCATCGCCTAAATTTCTTGCTAAACGATTGGTTACGTCTTCGGTATACTCTTGTACCGTATCAGCGCCAAAATTGGTGCCAAACTCTGCATTATAGGCTTCAATGGCACGACTAAGGCCTCGATTGTTTTCAAGCTGATTATCACCATTGGTCGTATCCTGACTAAACGTAATTGCTACTTTTAAGTGTTGATCAGCCGGTCGCAGCTTATTTTGTCGCTGAAATTCATCAAAGTACATCATAGCCATTGGCGTTGACGCTTTACCGCCACCAACATGGGTCGTCAACATAGCACTATACAGTCCATGATTGGATCGATTTGGCCAATACTTATAGATGTCTTCAACCACCAAGCGAACATGTTCTTTATTATTGTCATATACACTTGGTTGAATCAGATCGTCCATATCGGCCGGCGTCAGATTTTTAATTCGTTCTTTGATCTGTTCATCAGTCCAAGATGGATTAAGCTTTTTAAAGAATTTTGGTAGATATTCATTTTCAAGCGTTTCCTTAGGCAGCGTGGTTTGAAAATCAACCTTGAATCCCAACACGTTACGATCAGCAATGGCTTCTCTAATCGTGTAGATATGCAGTGGATCGCCAAAGATGTCTCTAGTCGTAATCACCTTAGCCGCATCTTTTCGTTTAGGCTTATTGACGGTCTCTTCATCAAACACCGGTGTTCCAGTATATCCAACCCACGCCGAATGCGGAAAGGCCTTTTTAATATCTTTGATCATGTCGCCACTAGTCGAGCGATGAGCCTCATCAACGATAAAGACTATATGCTGCTGATCAGTATACTTATGCCGTCGCACTAAGGTTGCCATCTTTTGAGTTGACGTGACGATTACGCTGCGATCCTTTTTCTTTTTCAGTTTACGACTTAAGTCAAATACATTGGCCGTATCCATTACCACGCCGCCACCGGTTCTTTCAGGATCGTTATCGGGATCATAAGCTTGGTATTCTGCCACGGTTTGATTAGTCAAAGCAACTCGATCAACTAAAAATACCACTTTATCTACATTAGGTTGACGTGATGCCAACCATGCCGCTTTAAAGCTTGAGATCGTTTTACCAGATCCGGTTGTATGCCAAACATAGCCTAGACGCTGATCACCAGCTTCAAAGTCGTGTGACCTGATCTTATCCATTACTCGCCGCGTTGCGTAAACTTGATAAGACCGCATTACCTTAATCATCTGATGGTGTGGCGTACCATCTAAAATCATGTAATTAGTTGCCAATTGATGCGCCATTGGGATCGACAGAACTTTGGAGGCAAATAAACGCCAATCGTGAATAGGTCGATTAGTCTTTTCATCTTGCCACTCAAATGCAAAATCGGTATTAAAATGATCAGCATCATTAGGCAGTGCCATGTAGCGAATTTCATTAGGCGTCATGCCTACGATAATCTGCAGAGTTGAATAGATACCACTATACTGCCGCTCATCCAAGTATTGCCGCATCTGGTTAAATGCCTTATCAGTGCTGATTGAGTCGCGTTTTTCTTCGATTTGAATAATTGGCAAGCCATTGATCAAAAGCGTAACGTCAAAACGACGCGACTTTTTCCCACTAATAACTGGATCACGTTGAATCTGATTAACAATCTGATATACGGTATCACCGCCACCAATCTGGTCTTGGTCAAATACCGTCAAAATGATCTGCTTTCCATCCTCGTCACGTGAAACTGCTACTTGGCTTTTACCGCCAACGCCATATAAAAACATTCCCGCTTTGTATGGGTTATTGAGTCCTTCAATCTGCTGCTTCACCTGATTAAATTCGGTGTCAGATAAGGGGTTGCCATCTAGTTTATCTTGGTTATTTTGTTCAAGAATCTTTTTGAAATTAGCCCAAAGCTGGCTGGTTGTCTTAATATCTGCTGCATATTTCCATTGCTTTGTATTACCAACATGCTGTAGATATTCAATCAATTCATCTTCAAAAGCTAATTCTGCTGAGTTATTGCTCTTCATAAATTACCTTCCCAAATAGTTGTGATACATAATAAATTATAACCTTTGGTGGCGCTTTTAATGAGCATCTTACAGAGATTTTCCTAAAGAAATATAGTTATACAGTGGCAATTTCAAATTGTATAAAAATGGCAGTTTAAAAATGTATAATAACGGTAATCTCAAATTATACAATTATGGCAGTCCACTCCACTGTTAATCAAATACTGTATTACTCTACAGTGATACTATGAATGCTCTCTTATGATTATCTAACAAACGTAATCATTGTGGCTTCCATAACTTTGAAAATCTGCTTTGGCGCATTGAATGCATTCTTTATTAAAAAATCCCCACTTCATTTTTGAAGCAAGGAATTGATCTTCACCAATACGATTTGACAAAGACCCATAGATCTTCAACAATACAATTTGACAAAGACCCTTTATTTTACAAAAAACCGCCAGACGACGCACTGTCATCTGACGGTTAACCAGTTGGGCTAGCTGGGTTCGAACCAGCGCATGACGGTACCAAAAACCGTTGCCTTACCACTTGGCTATAGCCCAATAAACAAAAATGGAGGATACAGGGCTCGAACCTGTGACCCTCTGCTTGTAAGGCAGATGCTCTCCCAACTGAGCTAATCCTCCAAAAAAATAAAAGGGCTAACCAGAAGTCTTACCCTTTTAAAACATTTGCA
>NZ_JBKZAY010000047.1:0-6248 GCF_046939755.1 Limosilactobacillus mucosae | reverse complement strand
CAGCTATCTTAGCCTAAACTTATCAGCCGCGTTCCTTTTCTCGTAGCGAACGCGGTATTTCACCTTGCTGATAAGTCTGCCAGACATCGAGGCGGTCTTTTTCGTCCAGCTGGCGAAGCACGCGCGCGGGCACGCCGGCTACCAAAGAATTAGCAGGGACATCCTTAGTTACCACGGCGCCGGCAGCCACGATACTGCCTTCGCCAATCGTCACCCCGCCAGTAATCGTAGCGTTGGCGCAAATCCAGCAGTTTGGCTCAATCGTGACCGGCTTGGCATATTCCAGATTATGATAACCATCGGGATATTGAGCCGCCAGACGCTCCTTAGGCAAAAATGGATGACATGGCGTGGCAATCGTTACCCCACTGCCCAGCCAAACATTGTCACCAAGCGTAACTGGCGCAACGTCTAAAAAAGTACAGTGATAATTAATAAAGCATTCTTTGCCAACGTGGATATTGGTACCGTATTCGCAATAAAATGGCAAAAACAGTCCTAGCGATTTCCCCTTGGATGAAGGAATCAGCTCTGTTTTTAACCGCTCAACCGTTTGCTGATCCAAAATCGAAGTCTGATTCAGCTGTTGGCACAAAGCCATGCGCTGCAGATGATAGGCATCCAGCTTGGGGTCAGCTGGATTGTACAGCCGCCCGCTAGCCATTTTTTCAAATTCATCCATTGAATAAAACTTCCTCTCCAAAATTACTGATTGCGTCTCGTTCCATAACCCGGCTGTTCTTTGCCAATTGCATAAGCCAGATTATTTTTGTCTCTTACCCATGGCTGCCCGTTTTAAGGCCGCCTGCAGCTGCGGATCGACGGCGTGCAGATATAGGCCGTGCACGCCCCGCGTCAGCAAAACGTTCAATTCGTTGTGTAGCAGCTGCTCGCCAAATCTTTGCTTAGAGTGATCTTTCATCGTCCGACGCTGAACGGCTTTTTTATTGGCACTGGCGCTCGGATCAAAAATGACCTTGCCATCGCGATACTTCACCGATGGACCGATGACTACGCCGACATGATTAAGATCAAAGCCCTGGACGGTATAGGTTGAGCCGATCTCGTGAATCGTATGCGGCTGTTCGGCCCAGGAAAGGTCGCTGTATTTGACACCATTGATTTTTTTGACGTTGCTTTTCAGCTGCAGATTCCAAGGCATCGACCAATTCCCTTCACTGACGCACCAGTAGCTGCCATCTTTGGGCTTGCTGCTAGAATATTTCCAGTCAAACGTTGCCACCATCCGACTGATGCCATGGCCATGATCCTCAGCGTTAAACCTGGCAATTGCCTGTTCCATTGCGCGCGGATCATCAAAAATCTGCAGATCATAGCTGTCGTCGACTGGAATCGGATAGATGCGGCGCTGATCCACGAAGTCGCGAATCCAGCGAATCGTTTCATCCGAGGCCGCAATCCGCATTTGATTTTTGAGCCGAATCACCTTATCGCCGGCCAGTCGCTTGAGATGCTGCCAATCTTCATTTTCCATGATCTCATCGGCCGTCAGTACCTGCTTGTGATCATAAACCGCCAAGACGACTTTGGCCCGCTGCAGAATATCGAGCAGCTGATTGTTGCCATGGCCGTGATAGCCTTGATTCTGCTGGGTCCACAACAAATGTGCCTCATCGATAAAGGCCACGTCTGCTTGATGATTTTCATCATAGCGATTGATGAAGCGAGATGGCTTGATGACCGTTTCATCATCACCTATCCCCAGCTTTTTGACGATCTGCTGGTAAACCTTGAGCTGCTGGGGATGATTGACCATCATGACGGCATTGAGATGATCTTGCTTGGCTAATTCATAAAAGATATTGCTCATCAAAACCGTCTTGCCGGCCCCTGCTTCGCCAGTCACCAAAACCAACTGGCCGGTCTGATCGGTTGCCAGGGCTTGCTCGACAGTTTTTAAAATCTTGCGTTTGGCCATAGCCTGCTCATCAGTCAGCTTATTGAATGGTGAGGCCTTAAAGATGGCAGATTTTTCCAGAATACGCCGTGGTGGAAACAAGTTATGGTACTTCTTGTTTTCACCCAGCTTATCCCAGATACGATTAAAAATCGGAATGAACTCTTCGCTCGTGTAGTACTTGCGCTGGGCGTTCTCGCGGCGGTTGTTCAGCTTGGAAATGACGTCCACGCTGCTCAGATACTGCATCATGCGATTTTCAATATCTAAGGCCAGCGATTTATTGAAATGCTCGTGGCCAATCACAAACATGTGCGCGTTTTTGGCATTGCGCAGCTCCTCCCAGTCCTGGCGTGTTTCCGGATCGGCATCCAAATGCTCCAGCGTCCGCCGTTGAATGTCGATGGTCTCGCCGACATAAACCGTATAGTCTTCTTTGTAATTACTCTGCTTACCTTGATTATCAATGATGTAGACCGTTGGATACTCAGTCAAAAGTTCTTGTTCGTGATACTTGCCTGGGTAGCGTTTTTCAATCTCTTCATCCAGATGCGCGGCCGTGTCTTTACGATAAGGCGTCTCAAATATTAATGGATCTTTGATTTGTTTGCTCATAATCATCCCCGCTTAATCATGATTGGCTGAAATTTGATCGTGCCGTTTCTTCAATTATATTATAGTTGATCTACAATTGCGGTTCTAAATTGAGTCTTTTGACGGTTGCCGGCTTCCATTTGACTTGGAAACCGGTATTTTTAATATTATCTTGACAATCCCAGGCGATAAGCCTAATAATGTTCAAGTAAATTGCCTTTATTTAGTTATTTTCATTGTTTAATGTTCGTGTTTTAGGAGGAGAATATGCATTGGTTTGCTGACTTGATCGCTGCAATCGGCGTGGTCTTAAACGGAATTCCCCAAGGTATCATGGCCCTGAGCCTTGGATTCGCGGTGTTCCCAACCACGTTCTCGTTTCTGCTGGTTTGTGCGATCAACTTTATCTTTAATTCGGTCGCCCCGGTTTCGTTTCAAGCTGAATCGCTGGCACTGACCGGCAATCTGGGCCGCAATACCAAGGAATACACGTCAATCATCTTTGGTGGCTCGATCATCATGGCCATTATCGGTCTGACTGGTACCTTGACCAAGATCGTCGGAATGCTGGGCAACCATATCATTACCGGGATGATGGCCGGTGTTGGCATCATGCTGGCCAAAATCGCGCTTGAAATGGCCAAGAATAGTCAAAAGAGTTTCACTGGCTGGGTTTCAATTGCCATCGCGGTGGTTACTTATTTGATCTCAAACGACTTGGTCTGGACGATCTGTCTTTCAGTCATTGGTTCCAGCCTGTATGCCGTCTTTGGCGAGCACTACCGCAATGAGCTGCCCGCTAACGTGACGATGCGCCGCTTTATCTTCACCAAGCCGACTCTTAATCCACGAATCGTGCGGGGCGCGCTCAGTCTAGCCTGTCTAAACATCGGCGCCAACCTGTCATATGGTTTGATCACGGGGCAAATGACCGGCATCAAGCCTAATCCCGTCAACTTAAACCTGCTGACAACCTCACAGGCACTGGCCGACATGGGAACCAGTCTTTTAGGCGGGGCGCCGGTGGAAACTATTATCTCGGCAACTGCCAGCGCGCCGGAGCCGGTCATCGCTGGGTGTCTGATGATGCTGATCATGGCCGTGATTCTGTTTGCCGGCTGGCTGCCTAAGATTGGCAGGTACGTTCCGAGCGCGTCAATCGCTGGGTTCCTGCTGGTTTTGGGGATGTTTGTCACCTTCCCAGAAAATGCCGCCACCGCACTGGCTGGCAAAGAACAGCTGGTCGCCGCCACGACAATGATCATTACCGCGTTGGTTGATCCATTCGTGGGCCTGTTGTCCGGAGGCTTGCTGAAAGTCGTCTTGCCGCTGTTAGCCGCGCTTTAGGAGGAAACTATTATGAAAAAATATCGTATTACCGTTGGCGACCAAACTCGTGACCTGCCATTGATTCCCATCAGTGACGACACCGCCATTGCCTCATTCGTGCTGCTGGGCGACGATGCTATGTCCAAAACAGCGGCTGAACTGCTTTTGCCCAAGCTGCCTAAAAAGTTTGATTATGTCGTAACCGTGGAAAGCAAGGGTATCACCTTGGCACATGACCTCAGTCTTTTGTCCGGTCATCCCCGTTCATTCGTGATCCGCAAGTCAGTCAAGGGCTACATGGAAAATCCATTGACGACTGCTGTTGACTCCATTACGACCAAGGGACAACAGCTGCTCGTGCTTGACGGGGCCGATGCTGCCGAACTCAAGGGAAAGTCGGTCGTCTTAGTCGATGACGTGGTCAGTACCGGGGGCTCTTTAAAATCAGCCGAAAAGCTGCTTAATCTGGCTGGCTGCCAAATCGTTGCCAAGGCTGCCATCCTAGCTGAAGGCGCCGCTGCTGATCGGGATGACGTGGTATTCTTAGGTAAACTGCCATTATTCAACCTGGATGGCACAATCAAATAGTCCATTCATTAATGATAAATAATCGCCGACCCAGATGTCGTAAGCATCCAGGCCGACGATTTTGTTTTTGCTGATTTTTGGGAAACGAATGCATGCCCTGCTGAAAATATCGCTACCGCCCGTTCCAAGACTTTAATAGAAAAAGGCTGAATGTACGCGGGCTCCATAGTCGGTGCGATTGTCTTGGTCAATGAGTTTAGTGAACTGCTAGAGGCAAAAATCGCTGTCAAACATCGTTAGCGTGCTTTATGCAAGAAACCCTGCATAATAACGTATGAAGAATTCATCATTACCTACTTTTTTCGAAAATCGATGCATAGTAGGTAAAAATTAATGTATATCAAGTTAGGGATCCTTAACACTACCTACCATTTGATAAAATTCGCGCAATAGTAGGCAATTCACAAAGTTGGTCTAACCCAATCACCTCTCAAATATACAATTTTACCTACGATTTCGAAAAAAAGGATCAAGAGTAGGTAAAGTTAGGCCGACTGAATATTCAAGTACCTACTTCTGATCCGAAATCAGCGAATAGTAGGTATTTTCAAGGCCACCAGCTGATCAAGCCATATTTTTTATCACAAAGGCAGCTGCCAAATGGTTGTTATGATTCAACGGTTGTCAATATGGCAGTTATAATATCACTTCCGGTTCCTATAGCATTGAGGAAACTCATCCATAGGAGGCTTTTTAATATAGACAAAAATAGGAGAGTATATCAATTAATAAAATAGTTTGTCCCCTTTTAGCGAGGATCATTTTATATCTGCTTTTTATTTATTAGCTTCTAGTTTCTTAATTCTGTCATCAATCAATTCTCTTAATGACTTTAAATCTTCAAGATAATTGAAGTGTCCGTCTTCTGTTGCGACTTTAATGTTGTTTTTCATTTTTTCAGTTTTAGGGTTAATGAAAGACCTAGCACTTCCCAAAGTGTTTTGATAGCGAATCTTTTCTGGGTTCTTTTTACGGTACGTGTCCGTTGCTCGTCTTTGCGCTTGTGTAGTCTTCATCTTTTGTGCCTCCTTGTTTAGACTGTTATATCACAGTGTTAGACTAATGATCCATGGTAATCAGATTATTCATACTGTATTTTTAAACAAGGTAGTACTACTTAAGTTTTCGTCTTAATTCTTTTTTCTGCTATCTTTATGGTAGTTTTCCCAATACTTTGTTTCCGTCCCCTTTTAACGAGGATCATTTCATATCTTTTGTCATTAGAAAAGCATGCTTTTTTGCTTTTACAGTTCTTTTAGCTTATTATCAATCATTTCCCGCAATTCTAGCAACGCTTTTTTGTGGTCAAATTCACCGGCTGCTACTGCTTTTTGCAGGTGATCGTACATTGTTGCGTTTTTGTCCGGATCAGGATCAATGATTGCTTTTGCATGTCGTACGTATAGTTGGCAAGCATATCTGTCTTTATGCTGATCACGATATTTTTTTGTTGCTCGTTTTTGTGCTGCTGTTTCAGCCATACCAGTCACTCCTATTGTTCTTGCCATATCAAATATTTATATATCATACCCCTACACGCTTTTCAACCCGTCTTAATCCTTTTTGGTTTCCGTCCCCTTTTAACGAGGATCATTTCATATCTGTTAGGGTTGCTAGTAGCCTTATTGCCATTCATCAAGCCCTAAATCGTGAGTGATAGTGTCATACAAGCTATCAATGTTTTCAGCAACGCCATAAATTTCTTGTAAGTCTGATACAATTAACATTTTAATTACCTCTCTTTTTATCTTTAAAACTAATTACGCTATAATATTGTTTTACTAAATATTTAAATACAATCCTAATCTGTTGAAAAAAT
>NZ_JBKZAY010000046.1:0-6489 GCF_046939755.1 Limosilactobacillus mucosae | reverse complement strand
TTACGTTCTGGTATCGGACGGCTTTAAGCCAGGTACTAAGTTCGGTGTTGGCACGCCAACCTATGAAGTTCACTTCAAGCATGGCACGACGCATACCGATGCAACCGACGAAAATGCTGATCAAAAGACGGTTACGGAAACGATTCACTACGTCGACGAAAACAACCAAACCGTTCAGCCAGACTACACGACAGCAGTAACCTTCAAGCGCGGCTACACGACCGATAACGTTACCGGCAAGGTTGTTTCCTACGATCCATGGACGGTTGATGGTAAGCAGGCTGACAGCAAGACGTTTGCTGCCGTAACCAGCCCAGCAGTCGAAGGTTACACGCCAAACCACCAGCAAATTAACGAATTCACCGTTACGCCAGATTCAAAAGACATTGTCAAGACGGTCGTTTATGTTGGTGATCCTCAAGAAGCTCAAGCAATCTTCTATGATGAAACAACGGGCAAGGAAATCAGCAACACGCGTGAAATCGTAAATGGCAAGACTGATGAAACGATCAGCTTTACTAAGGATCCAAATGAAGTCGTTAAGGAACTCGAAAAGCAAGGTTACGTCTTTGACAAGGACAATGCTAATAACAATGTCTTTGTTGCCGGCACGACCTACGACAAGAATTCTGAAGTTCACCAATACTTCAAGTACTACTTCACGCACGCTACGACGATCGTTACGCCAGACAATCCAAAGACGCCGGCTGATGTATTGCCGGACAACCCTGGCAAGAATTACCCAAGCGGTGTTGCCAAGGATGATCTGAACAAGACCGTTACGCGGACGATCAACATTACGACGCCAGATGGCAAGACGCAGACGATCACGCAGAAGGCTGAATTTACGCGGAGTGCAACGGTTGATGAGGTTACCGGTGAAGTAACTTATGGACCATGGTCGAAGAATGTCGTTTTGGAAAGCGTTGACGTACCAAACATTCCTGGATACGTGCCATCCGCATCTGTTCCAGAAATTACGGTTACGCCAAATGACCAAGACATGACGATCAACATCACCTACAAGAAGCTTGATTCTGGCAAGGCAACTGACCAAGGCGGCAATGCTTCCAATGGTGGTCAAGCAACGAATGGCGGTTCAACGACTGGTCAATCCGCTCAAAACGGCCAGTCAGGTCAAACCCAAAACAATGCTGGTGCTCAACAATTGCCACAAACTGGTAACGCCAACAATGAAAAGGGCGCACTGGGCTTGGCAGGAGCAATGTTTGCAGCCGGTCTTGGCCTGGGCTTTGGCTCTAAGAAGAAGCGTCACGAAAACTAGATGAAGAAATAAGAACAGATTCATCAATGATAAAAAAAGACTCATCCTTTGATTCTTCAAAGGTTGGGCCTTTTTGTCTTTATAGTTAAAAATATACTAATAGTTTATGAATGCATCTATGTGATTTAATATCACCATAAAGTGGTCATTCATTAAAAATACCAATTCATTTTATCAAAAAATTGTTTATAAAAGGAAATCATTTGCTACAATAGAACGGTTTTGTTGCAATCAAAAGTTTTGAAAAGATAATGTACCAAAAAAGGTAATAACTGATTAAAGAAAGGAGAGCCCACACGCATGCTTTTGATACTTAAATTGTCTTGGTGTGGTGTTTAGAACATGAAGTACGGATATGCGCGAGTAAGCACGGAAAGTCAAAGTTTATCGACACAGCTGCAACTGTTAGAACAGGTCGGGGTTGACGAAATATTCCAGGAAAAATATACGGGAACGACTACCAAACGTCCGGAATTTGCACGCTTGTTGGCAATCGTTCAACCAAACGATGTGATTATCGTCACCAAGCTGGATCGATTTGCGCGTAATACAGGTGAAGCTCTGCAAGTAATTCAGCAGTTGTTTGAAAATCAGGTGAAGATCAACATTTTGAATATGGGCACGATTGACGATACGCCGGTTGGTCGCTTGATTTTTACCGTGTTTTCGGCTTTTGCCCAGTTTGAACGGGATATGATCGTTATCAGGACTCAAGAAGGCAAGTCATATGCTCGCCGTCATAATCCGAAATATCATGAAGGCCGACCAAAAGTCTATTCAGATGAAAAAATCTGGCAGGCCTATCAACTTCATCAAAAAGGGCTGACTTACCGCGAACTTTCAACGCGCACTGGAATTAGTATTTCGACTTTACGGCGACGTTTTGCTCTGCTCAAGTCGGTTGAGGCAAGAGACCATGAAAAATAGTTGTTCTTATGGCAATTATTCATGTTAAGCTTGTCTAAATATTTAAATTCAATCTGAAAAGGGGAAAATCATGAGTCTTATTTACGTTACTCGCGCCAAAGAGGCCGATATTCCAGCAATCGGGAAAATTTTTGATCAAGCCAAGGCATTCTTAAAGGCTTCTGGCAGTCCACAGTGGCAGGCGGGATATCCAAATACTGATACAGTTGCTCAAGACTTAGCCAATCAATCAGCTTGGGTGCTGAAGGTCGATGGCCAGGTTGCCGGTTATGCGGCGGCAATCATTGGCAATGATCCAAACTATCAAGAAATTGATGGTGCCTGGCAAAATAATACCGAACCATACGCTGCCATTCATCGTTTGGCATTAAGCCAGGATTATCGGGGACAGCACTTAGCCAAATATTTCATGAGCAATTTGATTTCAATTTTAAATGAGCAGGGAATTCATAATTTCCGTGTCGATACGCATGATCTGAATCAAGCAATGCAGCACGTTGCCACCAGCAATGGTTTTATTAGACGCGGTCACATCAACATTTTGGATGAGCCCAATGATCCACTGCGCTGGGCGTTTGAACTGAATCTGTAAAAAGAAGCCTCACAGCCAAAGTGGTTGCGGGGCTTTTATTATTTAATAGAGGTTATAGAAATTCTCGGGCACTAGTAATGGTCAATGGCAGACCGAGACGTGCGAGCGATAATTACGATGGGGTTGAATTACCTGTTAGTAATGAATATGCAAAAAGGCCGGCATACTGATATGACGAAAAGATCATTACCTACTTTTCTTAAATAAAAGCCTAGTACTGACATTTGCCAATATCAGACAGGAAATCTCAAAGATGCGGAATATTATTGATCAAATTTATAAAGCTTAAATTTTTTGATCGCGTAAATTAGTTCGTTAGCGTAATTAGGATCCGTTGCGTAGCCGTCTTTTTGTAGCGCCCAGGCAGCTTCTTGGTAGTTCTTTGCCTTTAGCACGTCTTTAAATACGTTTGGCTTGGCCTTGGTACCATGAGCAAGTAGCTCGGCATGGGCCTTTAGTGAAGCCTCCCAGCTATTGTATACGGCAAAATACTGCTTGACTTCGACTGTCTTGCCATTGATGTTTTCTTTGGTATACATGCGAACGCGATTTTTTTTAGAAGTAGCTTTGATGCCGAAAAGATTGTTGTATTTATAAGCCAGCTTGCTGCGGCCCCAGTTTGACTCGGTGCCAGCCTGAGCAATGATAATGCTAGCAGGAATGTGGTACTTTTTTTGCTCTTTTTGGGCAATTGGCGCAATCTTTTTGATAAATTGATTAACCGTGATTTTGGATGAGTGAGTTTCTCGCTGTGGTTTGGTAGACTGACTGGTTGAATGCAGGTAGATTCCTAGACCAATTGCCAATGCCAGACACAGTAACGCGACGCCAATTCCAATCCCAACCCATTTTTTTGATTTGATCTTCATAAAAAGCCCCTTTGTAAAATGAATATCTCTTTGAAAAAATTCATTAAAGTCTTAAATGTGATTATAAATATGTTTGTTGGCCAAGCATAGGAAAAAGCTAAAAATTCCCAAAATAAGCAAAAATCATTCACACTTCAATTATTTTCGAAAAATTTAGATAAACGATTGTCAATGCAATTTTCTTCATGTATTCAAGTGATAGATCAATAAATGAATTTTTTGGTGATAATGCAAACAACACTGATGTTTTTTGTTTGGTTTCGCTAAAACTAAAAAGACACTAATTTATTTCTGGTAATTTTTCATTGGATAACATAAACTAATAATTATATATACTGATTGTTTAGCAAAGCGTTGTTATAATTACATATTACCCATTAAAAGGGGTTAAAATACTATTCAATCCTTTCTTCTTGATTGCTATGAATAAATGTCAATTTATAAATTATAATTTAGCGATCACGCTTGTTTTCTAAATTAATAAGCATTCATTGGCTAAGATAATAGATCTTTGGCAGTAAAATTTTTATACATAAAGGAAGATTAACGTGAAATCAAAACATGTCCGAAAAAATTCAAAAGTTGATGAAACTGAACGCGTAAAACTTTATAAGACGCATCGGGGCTGGTGCAGTTCATTGTCACGCTTTTGGACCTTTTTGAAAGCGGATTCGATAGATGAAGATGATGAAACTTCATATGAAGACTACTTAAAAGCAATTGCTACAATTGGGACGATCGCCGGTGCAACCATGCTGATGCCAACGACTGCAATGGCTGACAGTACGCAATTGCAGCGGACGTTGGATTCGCGCAGCTCAATGGCAATTGGTCTTTCATCAAATACGCAAAGTGAGTCGGTTAGCGGTTCGACTGATAGCACAAATAGTCTTGATTCAGCTAACAGTACAACCACAGAAACCAGTACGAGCAAATCTGAGATGGCTGAAGATTCAACAACTAGTTCGACTAGCACAGAGAATAGTCTGAATTCAGCGAGTGATTCAAATACCTTATCTGAAGGCAGTCAGACTATGGCGGACAGTTTGGTTAATGACAGTAAAAATGCGGACGGCAGCTCAACGACAAGCGAAGTCAATAATTCAGCAAGTGAGAACTCACAGGCAGGGACAGCACCAGATTATAGTCAGACCACAACCAGTCAGTCTGTTAATACCTTAACCATGGCTAGTGTGGATCCTCAAGCAACCGCAGCCAACTATCTTCAGACGGTTTTAAGTCAGCTATGGGTACAACAGTCTAATCAAGTTACTCATCCTAATACTATCTTAGAAGATAAGTATCTTAATAATAAGAATACATACAATTTTGACTGGAATCACATATTTAATGACACTTGGGGAGAAATTTTTGATAGCTTCTTTAACCATGATTTAGATAATTTTTACAATTATATTCAAAATTGTCATGGTAACGGTACGCTTGATCTGGCATCAATTTTTGGGACTTTCTCCAAGCATTTAAAAATCGACGCCGATTATCGCGGCAATCTGGCAACTGGGGATTATCAAGGCGGCCAGGAGTTCGGTACTCGAGGTGATATTAACGGTAACCTTACTAATGGCGATGTTGACTATATTCAAAAAATCAGCGGTTGGCTTGGCAGCAATGCTTTTTCAGCTGACCATAATCACATTGTTTTTGGGCAAGACGTTGATGCCAGAATAAGTCAAAGAAATGGCATGCTATACGTAAATAATGTTCGAATGAATCACGTCTTACCAGGCTATAACGCTGATATTTATCAAGATGAAGCTGGTAGCAACTACATCGATTTTGAACAAATTTTTAAAATCCTTAGCAGCAACGCTCAGAATTTAAGTCAGCATAAGTACGACACATGGGGTGTTTGGCAAGGATATCAAAATCCACGGATTGATACGAATCCTTCTAATACCGACTACATAATTAACGTTTCCAGAGTGCGTCCAGATGCCAATAATCGAATTTATGTCAATGTTCCATATGAATATTTGACGGGAGCACGCAACACTAGAATTGTCGGCCTGACTGAGTCTAATTTTGGCCCAGTGGTGGTGATCAACGTAACGAATCTGCCAGAAGGCCAAACGATTCAGATTAATCGTCATCTGCAATTACAATACTCAGATTGGAAAAATTGGTTTGATGGAAACTGGTATGGCAGTAGTAATGTCTGGCAAGGAGAACCTAATCACCTGCTGTGGAACTTTGGTACGACCAGCAGCACGATTGAATTTCAGAGCCCCTTTGCTGGCAGTGTCTTAGCGCCTAACGCTCACGTTATTACTGATGTGGATTTTGCTGGGAATATCGCTGCTGATACGATCGAAACCAGAGGCACGTTTAGACGTTGGGACTTGAATGGTCAGTTGAACTCAACCGAGGAAGAACGAGCACAGACTAGCAAGTCAATTAAAGCGTCTGAGTCAAAATCAACTTCGATTGAAACCTCACAATCGACCAGCAAGTTGTTGAGCGAAAGTAAGTCGGCATCAGAAGCAACCAGTAAGTCAATTAAGGAAAGCAAAGCAGCTTCTGAATCTACAAGCGCCTCAATTAAGGCCTCTGAGTCCGAATCAACTTCGATTGAGACTTCGAAGGCAAATAGTAAGTCGCTGAGTGAGAATGAGTCGGCATCAGAAGTAACCAGCAAATCAGTGAAGGAAAGCGAAATTGCATCAACGAGTAAGTCGGTTGAAGCATCGCAGGCAGCTAGTGTTTCAGAATCCGAATCAACTTCAAAAGCAGCTAGTGAATCATTACGTGCGAGTGAAGCAGCTTCTGAATCTACGAGTGCGTTAATTAAGGCCTCT
>NZ_JBKZAY010000045.1:0-7218 GCF_046939755.1 Limosilactobacillus mucosae | reverse complement strand
GGGGGTGTTTGAGTGTATGAGGATAAAATTTTATTTTTTGAAGTTTAAATTGAAGATGTTGATATAACTACTATCAATAATTGCTATAGAATTTTGTAAGTTAATTTCAAGCTGTCTTTTGAAATGTCTGATATTTTTCCGACCATCATAATTTTATGTTCGTTAATCCACAACAATACAGTACCATTTGAAAATGGTTTTTCTGGACTCCAACTAATGTAAAGACATTCGTTCACGTCCACGTCTAATGGATTGTTAATATCCTCATATTTTTTTTGAGTACATACATATAGATATTGTTTCCTTTGAGAGTTGCTATTCTGAACATTATAAGAATATACTTCATTATTGCTAGCGTGAGTCCACATAGTTGTAAATAGTTGTTGTCCACTGCCAAATGAAAATGTACCGTTATTAAATGCAGTGTTTATAGTACTTGTTCCTGATAGGCGAGGATTAAAGTTTCTATTTTCTTGAATAAATGCCTTTTTTATTAGATTGTCAATCCCACATTTGTAACCTTTAGGTTTTAGCATGTTGACGGTATCGGTATTGGAGAATATTTTATCGAGTAATTGTTGATAAGCATCGATGTTTTTGTTATCGTCTGGATTATTAATATTTATAGTAATATATTTTAATTTATTAAACACACCGCTAGGCTGATCATGCCCATAAACATGTATTGGAATTATTTGTATGTTATTTTTATTCTTTTTAATTTCGTTAACTTCTTGAAATACTCCTGTCCCAGGCATGTCCATTCTTTCTAAATATTCGTTGTCTAGTAAGCAAATAACAAAGTCAGAATTAATTAGCGTTCCAGTCATGAACGAATTTAAATCATCCCCAAGGCGTGTAGAGTTACGATCCATAAAAACATTAATTTTTTGTTCTAGAACTTTATTTTTATCGCTTAAAAAGGTATATAGCCAATCTACGAAATCTTTGTTCTGTTTATTCCAAGCATATGAGATAAATACACTAATATGATTTTTCAAAGTTGTCATCCTTTAGCTATCGTTGAAACATTGTTGCAAAAAAATAAAATTTAAGTATGAATTTTTCAATTCTTAGATTAAATTAGATTAAATAGGACTTAATTTCTAGTAAAATGAGATAATTACTTCTTCAAAAAGTAAAAAAGCAGAGAACAATTATCTCCGCTTTTGTTTTAGTGTTTAACCAGATTTGCGACTTCGCTACCACTAACCTTAAACAGAACTTCAGGTTGGAGCCGTTCTGTAGGCTCAACGTAATCATATTCTTCTCCGGCAAAAGTCTTAAGCACAGCCATCAGAATATGTTTCATCCCTTTTGGAGGAATTGCCATACCGATTTGACGACGTACGCTTTCTTTGCCACCTATGAATACATAATCATCGGGGAATGTTTGTAGGCGAGCACGTTCGCGATTGGTTAAAGCCCGATTTTCCTTCCAATGATACATATGTGTACCGCCGCCGCCAGAACCAGTTACGGTATACGATGGCTTGTCGAAGGTGAGACGTTTGTAGATATTAGAGAGTTTAGCTCCCTTAACGTTTAAACGCAACTCTTCAGGGATAGAAAGCGACCATGCATTACCACCTTCAGGGATATACTTGAGCATCTCTACGGTTCGCTTATTATGGTGTGTTTTTTCATTATTTGGCGCATCTGTAGGAATTGGCGGTTCATTCAATGCTTCACCAGCGGTTTTATAGTCTGAAGGATTTGGAGTAGTGGGAGCTGGAACGTGGAACTTGATACCTTTTTCAGCCAAATCATTTCTGATTCCGACGATGATAATACGGTGACGCATTTGAGGAACGCCATATTGTTCAAATTTATAGAAGTTAGGCGTCAGAGTGTAGCCAGATTCTTGAAGGGCTTTTAGGATCTGAATGAATGCCTCACCTTGGTTAGCGGAAGTAAGGCCACCAACATTTTCAGCAACGAATACCTTAGGCTGGTATCTTCTTAAAACATGGACACCGTAGCTATAGAGAGGTCCATAGTTTCCGTCAAGTCCTTTGTGCTTACCCACTACCGAGTAATCGTTGCAGGGAAAGCCAAAGATCAAGGCATCGATATTACCAAGCTTTTCATCATCATCTAGATTAAAATGGCGAACGTCTTCACAGTAAACTGTTTTAGCGTCAGGATTATTAAGTATGTTTAACTTGTATGTTTCAACGGTATCAGGGTCATATTCGTTGGCCCAGGCGTGTTCAAAACCCCATTCTTCACCATTTTTATCTATAAAGTGGCTGTTCTTGGCAGCATAGGCTCCGCCGCCAGGACCAGCGAAAAGTTCAGCAGTTCTAAATATCATGATATCTCCCTCAACTCTTTAATTGTTTTTTCGCAAACATATGTTTTAGCATATGGCTATGCTAAAATTTTACACTTTTTTGTTTGTACAAGCAATGTTTAAATATAATTGAAAACAATTTTCTTGAAGCGGGGTAAAAAGAGATGTCTATTCTATATACAAATGTTCCACCAATGGTAAAACCTAGTGACAAGAAAAGTATTCGTGATACATTCGAAGAAATTCTTGCTCAATCAGATAAATTGGAAGTAGCAGTTGGATACGTATCCGTAAAAGGATTACAGAGAATTGATGAACTGGTAGAAAAGTATAAGATAAAAGACATCAAACTAGCCTGCGGAATGTATTCAGTTGATGGATTGCCTGAGAGCATTAAAAATGAGATCATCCGACTGCATGAAAAGTGGCGTGGAGCTGGAATTGGCGAAATTTACGTCGTTAAAAACATGGACTATCATGGTAAGCTTTATAACTTCTGGAAAGACGGGAAACCGTTTCGGAGCATTGTTGGATCCGCTAACTTGGGAGCTTTAGCGCCAACTGGCCGAACAATGCGGCAATATGAGCTTGCAAATACTATTGAAAATGAGAAAGAAAATCAAGAACTTGCTGAATTCATTGATGATTTAATCAAGAAATGCTGTGTTTCAGCTGACAATATGGATAGTATTAAGGTAGTTCATGAGCGAATTGAATTATTGAATGCGATTGAAGATGTTTCTGAACTGACTGAATCATCTGTTCAGAGCTTCAGTAAAAAGGAAAATGGGATTGTTGTTCGTGTTCCAATTAAAGCCCCTAAATTCGCCAATCGATTTAGTACGGATCGAAAAGACTATGCTAGTTCAAATATTAATGTCTGCTATGGTAAGGGGCGAAAAGGCAAGAATGGTAAATACACACGACGTAATTGGTTTGAAACTCAGATTACAGTAAGTGTTGATATTACGCGTGATCCAGACTATCCAAAAGACAAGCCATTCTTCCTTGTAACTGATGATGGCTATATGTTTGAAGCGCATACTACTGCTCAAAATAATAAACAACTGACTGCATACGGAGATGATCGAATCTTTGGTCGTTGGATTAAAGGACGTTTGGTTGCTGCAGGTCTTCTAAAAGCGTTTGATGATGCAGATCAGGATCCAGAACGATTAGGCGTAGTAACGGAGGAAATGCTTGAGAAATCTAACATGAAGGTATTAGAGCTCCATAAGACTAACGAGAAACGTCTCGGTAAAGTATATGCTCGGAACGAAAGAAACCGGTTAGATAAGAAGCATAGCACTGAAGAACCACTGGATGTATGGACTATTCATTTTAGCAATTAATAATTTTGTGAGGGTCTAATTAATGAGTTATTTAAGTAATTATATAGAGAGAATGCGAAGCGAGGGAAAGAAGGATTTTGCTGATTCGATTGAAAAAACGGCAAAAAAGATCGGTGACAAAGAACTTTCTAAATTTGACTACGCATCACACCAAATAGGCCTATTATTTGGCAATATTCAATCAGGAAAAACAGGACATGTATTTGGAGTGATTTGCGAGGCGGTTGACCTTGGATTTCCGTTCTTTCTTTTTCTTACAACAGACAATACTACGCTTCAAGAACAGACCTATGAACGCGCAAAAAAAGAATTAACGGATTTTGTAGTCTGTGATGAAAATGAAGAGCAAAAGTTTCGCAACCATGGAGATAAGCCTGTAATTGTTGTTGTAAAGAAAAATCATAGTGTCCTTAAGGCATGGGCAAATCGATTTAAAAATTCCAACATGCTTTTAGGAAATCCGCTTTTCATCATTGACGATGAAGCTGATGCGGCATCTCTAAATACTAAAGTTAATCAAGGGGATGTTTCTTCGATCAATAAATTCCTTCAAGAGATTATTGATACGGCTCAAAGCAGTATTTACCTGCAAATGACGGGTACTCCTCAATCATTATTATTACAGTCTAGTACCTCAGGATGGCATCCATTATTTGTAGATTATTTCGAACCAGGAAAAAAGTATATTGGTGGTAATTTCTTCTTTCCTAAGGATACAACGCCTGATTTTGTACGTTTTATTGATAATGATTCGTCGATGGAAATTGCTCATAAGGTAGTTGTGCGCCATCTGGTTGTAACGGCACAACTATTTCTGACAGGGCATAAAGTCTCTAATTGTTTAATCCATACAAGTCGATTACAGTCTGACCATAACAAAACAGGCGAGGATATACGTAAGGTACTGGTTAAGCTTGCTTATGATCATGATAAGGCCGAATTAAAGTCAGAAATAGAACAAGAATACGCTTCGCTTGCTCCAGAAGATTCGGTCAAACAGTCATTTGATGATATTTACAAATGCATTCAAGATATTCTTGAAAAAGCTAAGTATAGTATTGTCGTTTTGAATGGAGCCAGTGCAGATAGCAGCGAAGATTATGTGAGCGGTTGTAATTTTGTTGTAGGAGGAACGAATCTTGGCCGAGGTGTAACCTTTGGACAATTGCATACGTTCTACTATGCTCGTACCAGCAAGCATCCCCAAGCGGATACCATGTGGCAACATAATCGGATGTTTGGTTACGATCGTGATAAAGGTCTGGTAAGTCTGTTTATTACTCATCAGCTCTATAACCTTTTTGCTGAAATCAATGAAACCAATAATGCAATTGTTGAGCAGGCACGTAAAGGTGAAAGAATTACCATTAGTTATCCGGATGGTCTGAATCCAACGCGAGAGAATGTATTGGATAAATCATTGCTTAATATCCTTCCAGGAAATAGTAACCATTTCCCTTCAAACCCACATAATAATACCTTTAAAGATATTTCTGCTATGGTTAAGAATTTTGATGGAACCGAGGAACCACAACCTGTATCTTTAAGATTCATTCTTAAGCTTTTGGATAAGTTTGAGGATGATAACTTCAATTTTGAAGGCTACAAGAGCATGATTCAGTCTGAATTGAATAAATCATCGCTTGCTACTGGGATGTTGATGGTTCGCAGAAATCGTGATATTACTTATGGAATGCGTGCCTTACTTTCGCCAAATGACTGGGCAGCTACCAACAAGTTTAAAGATAAATTTGTCTTGACTCTCTATCAAGTAAATGGTGATAATCCAAAATTAAATTGGCCAGACGGAAAGAAAATATGGGTGCCAAACATTAAGCTTCCTGGTACTAGTAATATTTACATGATCAATTAGCCTGTATTGGAGTGTGTTTATAGATGTCTAATCTTTATTCAAATATCCCTCCCTTAACTGTGAGTAACGACCAAGAAACCATTCTAGAGGCTTTTCGTTCAAGCATAGCAGAATCTGACAGGTTAGAAGTTGCTGTTGGATATGTTACCAGCAAAAGTCTTGAAGAATTAGCAAGTCTTGTTGAAAAATATCATGTATCAGAAGTAGTCTTAGTATGTGGAATGTATCGTGATGGCATTCCTTCTGATGTCAAGGATAAGATTGTTAAAATTCAACAGAATTGGGAAAAAACCGGCACAGGAAATATTTATTTGGTTGATGGTATAACTTATCACGGCAAAATTTATACCTTCTGGAAAAATAATAAGGTATTTCAGAGTATAGTTGGATCAGCTAATTTAAGTACACTTGCACCTAATCAAGGTTCTGGAAGTCAACAATATGAATTTGCAGTTACCATAGACGATGAAGAACAGAATAAGCAAATTTCAGAATTTATCCATAGATTATTAGATGAGACGTGTGTTTTGGCAAATGAAATTGATAAGTTTCCGGTCATTGAAAAGGTGTCCCATACTGGTAGAGGGAAAGTACCTGCATCATCAATGATCTCTGATGATGACTCAAAACTTACTGAAAGCACTTTAGAGAAATGCAACCAATCATTAACAGACAAAGTCTTGAAGATTGAAATTAAAGCTCCTAAATTAGCAGATTTGGAACAAGGGAAGAGAACACTAATGGGATCTAACATTAATGTTTGCTATGCTAATTCCAATAAACGTCCACGTTCCTGGTATGAAGCGCAACTAAATATAAGTAAAAATATTAAAGATTTTCCGCGAAAGATACCATTTTTCATAGTAACAGAAGAAGGGAATGTCTTCTTGGCTGAAACGAAGAGTCAGGGCAATAAGCAGTTGTCAGTCAGTGGTAGTGATCTTATTTTAGGGAAGTGGTTAAAAGGTCGTTTAGTTCGGAGTAAAATGATTAAGCCAATTAATACTAGGGACGAACTGATTAGTGATGGCAAACGGCTTGTCCCTAAGGGTGCAATTACTCAGGAACTTTTGGAACAAGCGAATATGCGTTACCTTATTCTTAGAAAGACAAAGCTAAAAAAAGAGGGGACAGTTATTGATAGCAATGGCCACTCTGTTCTTGCAAATCTAGATGTATGGGTGGCATCTTTTGAAGCATAATGTAGATGTAGAGTAGGGTGATATTGCGATGGAGTATGAGTTTGAATCTGATCAAGAAACCCGCAAACGTATGTCAAAGGTCCATGCGACTGAGGGCAAGGATGAAGTCGTTATTCGTAAGATTCTCTGGGACAATGGTATCCACTATCGCAAAAACTATAAAGAGTTGCCTGGAAAGCCGGATATTGCAATTACTAAATACAAAATCGCCGTCTTTATCGATGGAGAGTTCTGGCATGGTTATGATTGGGAAAACTACCGCAATCACATTAAGAGAAACCGTGACTATTGGATCCCTAAGATCGAACATAATATGAAACACGATCAAGAAGTCAATGCCAAGCTGGAAGAGAAGGGATGGACCGTTCTTCGCTTTTGGTCTAAGAAAGTGCTGAAGAATCCAGAGTATTATGCCGAGTTGATCATGTGGCATGTCAGAGCAAAGCAGAATCCACAAGATACTGATGATAAATAAAATCCGAGCAACGGGTGCAG
>NZ_JBKZAY010000044.1:0-8922 GCF_046939755.1 Limosilactobacillus mucosae | reverse complement strand
TATACTCGAAATCTAATATCAGTACTCACCAATACAAGATAGTGTAGACCCAATCTTTGCCAGTGCGGCTTATGAGGGTTTATCAGCAGTTTTATTGTTGTTTTATGTTAAACTAAAAAAGCATGATTAAACTAAGGGGGAAATAGCGTGACCTTTTCCGAAAAATGTCTGCAGGCAATTGAAGATGGCAATATGGAAGAAGCCCAAAAAGAATTTGCCTGGGCTCTGCGCAAAGACGATGATGAGATTCTGTTCAATCTGGCAGAGCAGCTGTATGCGCTGGGACTGCTGCCGCAAGCTCGCCGCGCCTACCTAAAGCTGCTGGAGCGTTATCCGGATGAAGATGAGCTGCGAACCGCACTGGCTGAGATTGCAATCGACAATGGTCATAACGATGAGGCATTGGCTTATCTGACGCAGATTGCGCCTGATTCGCCAGCCTATGTCCAAGCACTGTTGGTGGCGGCTGATCTTTATCAAACGGAGGGGCAGTTCGAGGTGACGGAAGCCAAGCTCAAACAAGCCTATCAAGCAGCGCCAGGAGAGCCAGCCGTTTTGTTTGCCATGGGCGAGTTTTACTATCTGGTTGGTCAGTTTGATAAAGCAGTGCCATTTTACTTTGCGCTGATTCAAACCGGTGCCGTAGAGTTTGCCAAGGTTGATATCGCTGCACGCCTAGGCATGGCCTACGCGCAAAGCGGTCATTACGAGCAGGCATTGGGCTATCTCAAACAGGTGGCGCCAGCATATCAAACCAGCGACGTTCGTTTCCAAACTGGACTGACGCAGCTGGAGTTGGGTGAATTCAAGGATGCCATTGAAACACTGACTGATTTGATCAAAGATGATGATCAGTATGCATCGGCCTATCCTGCCTTAGCGCGGGCCTATGAGCAGACACAGCAGTATGAGGCTGGTCTAAAAACCGTTCAAGAGGGTCTGGGCGTTGATCAGTACAATGAGAATCTTTTTGAACTGGCAGCAAGAATGGCCAGTCACGTTGGCGATTTTAAACTGATGCAAAAGTATCTGCAAAAAGCACATGAATTAGATCCAGACAACTTAACGATTACCTTGGAATACAGCAATCTGTTGATCAAACTGGGCGAGCATCAGGTCAATGTCAAGCTGCTGGCGCCGTTAGTCAAGGCAGATGAGGTTGATCCTCAACTGGATTGGAATCTGGCAGTTTCCTATCAGGCATTGGAAAAATATGAACTGGCCGAACGGTTCTATCAAGCCGCCATGCCAACCTATAACGAAAACGTCGACTTTTTAAAGAATCTGATTGGTTTTTACCAAGAAACCGGGCAGCGTGATTTAATGATTGATGAGATGGAACATTACGTACGGCTTAACCCTGCTGATACTGAGATGCAGGAACGTCTGGATCAAGAAATGTTCTAAATAAAAAGGTTCCGCGTTATGCGGAACCTTTTTATTTAAGCTGCAGCAAGAGACGCTGATAATAGAGCAGGGACTGTGGATTCAGTCTCAGTCGCGTCTGCAGCTCTTGGGGCGTGGCGTCGTGATGCTGAGCAATCTCATAAAGAATATAGCTTTGATGCAGATACTTAGGAGCCAACTTAAAGCCCAGGTAGTCTTCATCGGCCTTCAGATATTTAAACAGGCCGGCGTTGCTGATCCAGGGATGCTCGCGATTCAGCCGCTGCTTTAAAAAGATATCCTGGCAGTTCTGCAGCTGCTGAATAGGTGCGATATAGGCAGCGAAGGTCTTCATGAAATTCTGTTCAACGGCGTTTTTAGGTTTCAAGCTGCGCCATACGTCTCCAAATCCTGGCTGCAGAAACTCAGCAACTGTATAGCCGCGGCTGCTCAAGAACAAAACGGCACGGGTATAGAGCTGAAGATGATCATCAGCGAGAATATCATCCAGCTTGAGCAGCCATTTAGTAGAAAGATGCTGATTAGGCTTAGTTGCCTTGCCATGAATAGTCAGCGTAGGATAGTTGTCGATCAGCTGATGCGTAAACAAAAAGCGGAAATAGCGGCTGAGCTGAGAAAGCACCTTGTTAAAAGTTGCCAGAGTAATGTCTTGTTCATCACGCAGCCAGTTCAGGTAGGCACGGACGTCGGTTTCCGTTACGTTGTTGGCGCTTGGGTCATGAGCATAGATCGGACGCTGATCTTCAAGATAGTTAAATAATTGGCGCAGCGTGGCATCATAGGCATCAATGGTCATTTGCGCGCGACCAATGGCTTTAAGCTCCCGATGAAAGGCAGTCTGGTAAGGGTATTGGTCCATAAAAAGCTCCTTTCTGATTTGTTTTCCCGTAGTAATGATTTACCTTAACAATAACGCGAAAAGCAACCAAAAGCAAGCATAACCCAATCGCTGATGTCCGCTTAAATCAATCCGAGCGGCTGGTGCTTTTTCAAGTCGGCAGATTCGAGTCAGGATCCCTTTATCATGGTTACTGGGTCAGGATTGATAAAGTTTGCTAAATTGCAGATCGCGTTTTCGAGGCCTTGAAAGTTTGCTAAAATAGTTAAGACTGGTTATAAAACCAAATCCACGAAACAAGGAAATGATATCCGTGAAAATCGAAAAACTGCCGGCCGTCTTTGAACCAGCGCGGCCGATTCTGCAGCGTATTGAGCAGGCAGGTTTTGAAGCTTATTTTGTCGGCGGCTGCGTGCGCGATACGATTTTAGGCGATCCGATTCATGACATCGACATTGCCACCAGTGCCTATCCAGCCGAAATCAAGCAGATCTTTAATCGGACGGTTGATACCGGTATTGAGCATGGGACGGTCATGATTTTGGATCATGGCGTTGGCTACGAGACGACTACTTTTCGAACTGAATCCGGCTACCAGGACTTTCGCCGCCCAGATTCGGTAACGTTTGTCCGCTCACTGGCAGAAGACTTAAAGCGGCGTGATTTTACGATCAATGCTTTAGCGCTGAAAGAAAATGGCGAGGTTATTGATTTGTTTGATGGGCTAGGCGACTTAAAGCGGCACTTGATCAAAGCGGTTGGCAAACCAGCTGAGCGTTTTCATGAAGACGCCCTGCGCATGATGCGGGCCGTTCGTTTTGCCAGCAAGCTGAACTTTAAGATTGACGAACCAACCAAGCAGGGCATCAAAGACAATGCGCCGCTGCTGGAAAAGATTGCCGTGGAACGGATCCGGGTCGAATTTGAAAAGCTGCTGTTGGGACAGAACCCCGTGGCCGGATTGACCGATCTGATTGAGACCAATCTTTACCGTTATTGTCCAAAACTGGCTGATCAAAAGCCTGCTCTTGATCAGCTATTGGACCTAAAGCCATGGCAGCTTAAGACAGAAGCCGAGGCCTGGACGGCGCTGATGATGGTTATGCAGTTGGATCATGCCCAGCGTAATGCCTTTTTAAGGGCTTGGAAGACTTCTAATGAACTGATCGGCGACGTGCAGAAAATGGTTTTGGCAGTCAATGCGATTTTAAATGATCAGCTGACGCCAGCAAATCTGTTTGCTACTGGAGAAAAGCTTTTGATCAGCGCCAATCGAGTCGCGGCATTATTCGGTCATTCTCAAGAAGAGCTTGACCTGCGTGATCGCTACCAGGCACTGCCGATTAAGAGCGCCAAGGAACTGGCAGTCAATGGCGGCCAACTGATTAAACTGGCACACGTTAAGCCGGGACCGAAGATGGGGCAGATTCTGCATCAGCTTCAGCAGCAGGTTTTGGATCGTAAGCTGCCCAACGATCAAAACGCATTATTAGTCGCAGCAGCACAATTAGCAAAAGAGGATGGCAATGAAAACATTAAGAGCTGAAAATCTCACCAGTACGTATGGTGAAAAAACACTGTTTAAAGACGTTTCATTCATTATCAATGAACAGGACCGCATTGGCTTGATTGGCACCAACGGCAGTGGCAAGACCTCGCTTTTAAATGTCATCAGTGGCGCGGTCAGTCCCGAGGCCGGCGAGATCATCAAGCCTAGCGACTATTCAATTGGTTTTTTGAAGCAGCAGCCAGATCTCGACGAAGAAAAAACCATCATGGATGCTGTATTTGCAGGGGGCCAGCCGGTCTTTCAAACGATTCGGCAATATGAAAAAGCCTTGCTGGATTTTAGCGCGCATCCTGAAGATCCTAAATTAAGCGATCGTTTTACCAAAATGCAGGCTGCCATGGATCAAGAGGATGCCTGGGAAGCCGACAGCCGCGTCAAGACGATTTTGACGCAGCTGAAGATCAATGATGCCAACCAAAAAATCAAGGAGCTCTCAGGTGGTCAGCGTAAGCGGGTTGGCTTGGCGCAGGTCTTGATTCAAGAACCTGATCTGCTGATGCTTGATGAGCCAACCAATCATTTGGACATTGACTCGATCATGTGGCTGCAGGACTATCTGGCCAGCTATCGCGGAGCCGTGCTGGTCGTTACGCATGACCGTTACTTTTTGGATCAGGTTGCCAATCATATCTGGGAGCTGTCGTTTGGCAAGCTTTATCATTATGACGGCAACTACCAGGATTTCGTGGCTCAAAAAGCGACACGGGTTGAATTAGCGCAGGAAGGCGAGCGCAAGCGGCAGGCCCTTTACAAAAAAGAGCTGGCCTGGATGCGGCATGGAGCCAAGGCGCGCTCAACCAAGCAAAAGGGACGGATCAATCGTTTTAACGAGCTCAAGGACAATCTGGGCAAGCTGAAAGTCGATGAGGATATCTCAATTGAACTAGGCTCGCAGCGATTGGGCAAAGACGTTATTGAAATGCAGCATGCCAATCTAAAGTATGGTAATCATGAAATCTTAAACGACTTTGACTGGCTGGTGCAAGCCGGCGATCGAATCGGCATTACCGGCGAAAACGGTGCCGGCAAGACCTCGCTTTTAAATGTGATCGCGGGTCGGACCAAGCTTGATTCGGGCGTTTTGAAGATTGGCGAGACCGTTAAGCTGGGATACTATACACAGCAGACGGAAGGCATTGATGACGACAAGCGCATGATCAGCTATCTGACGGAAGTCGCCGACAACGTGGTCGATAAAAATGGCAATCGGGTTAACGTAACGCAGCTGCTGGAGCGTTTCTTGTTTCCGCGGTTTATGCATGGGACGCTGATCCGGAAGCTTTCTGGTGGTGAAAAGCGGCGGCTGTATCTGTTAAAGATCTTGATGCAGCAGCCAAACGTCCTGCTGTTGGATGAACCGACCAACGATCTGGATATTGGAACGCTGACGGTATTGGAAGACTATCTGGACGATTTCGCCGGAACGGTCATTACGGTGTCGCACGACCGCTACTTTTTGGACAAGGTGGCCGATAATCTGCTGATCTTCCATGGCCAAGGCAAGATCGAACGCTACCGCGGCTACTACACGGAATATCTCAAAAAGGCCCAGGCTGATGCGCAGGCGGCTCAGGCAGCCAAATCCGCGGCCAAGGCAGCTGCCAAGAAAACGGCAGCTGCCGTTAAGCCTGTTAAAGAAAACAAGGCTAAGACCAAACTGACCTATGCTGAAAAACTGGAATGGGACCATATTGACGAAGAGATCGATCAGCTAGACGAACGTCAAAAACAAATCGAAAATGAAATGGCAGCCAATGGTGACAACTATGCCAAACTGGCTGAACTCCAAAAAGAATTGAATGAAGTGCAAAAAGCCTTGGCAGACAAGACCGAACGCTGGGAGTATCTTAGCGAATTCGTAGATGAATAGTAAAATAGACGCGCCTATCGCAGTGATGTGCTAGAATGAAACTTATTTGATGATTGAAAGGAAGATAAGACATGGCAATCAATGATAATGAGCAGCAGTACCTGGATCTGGCTCGCTATGTGCTGGAACATGGCCACAAAAAAAGCGACCGGACAGGAACAGGAACGCGCTCGGTTTTCGGCTATCAGATGCACTTCGATCTTAACGCCGGTTTTCCGATTCTAACCACCAAGTTTGTGCCGTTTGGACTGGTCAAGAGCGAGCTGCTGTGGTTTTTACGCGGTGATACTAATATTCGCTTCCTGCTGCAGCACAAGAACCATATTTGGGATGAATGGGCCTTTAAGAAATGGGTAGAAAGCTCGGAATATCATGGCCCTGATATGACGGACTTTGGTCACCGCTGGCTGAAGGATCCAGAATTTAAAAAGGTGTATTTGGCTGAAAAAAAGGCTTTTTGCGACCGAATCTTAGCTGATGACGAGTTTGCTCAAAAATATGGCGATCTGGGGCTGGTTTACGGATCGCAGTGGCGGCACTGGAAAACCAGTGATGGTCATTACATTGATCAGATTGCCAAAGTCATCGAGCAGATCAAGACTACGCCTGACTCACGCCGAATGATTGTTTCGGCGTGGAATCCAGAAGACGTGGACAGCATGGCATTGCCGCCTTGCCACACGATGTTTCAGTTCTATGTCAATGATGGCAAACTTAGCTGTCAGCTGTACCAGCGCAGTGCCGATATTTTTCTGGGCGTACCGTTCAATATTGCCAGCTACGCGCTTTTAACGCACATGATTGCCAAGGAATGCGGCTTAGGCGTTGGCGAGTTCGTCCATACTTTAGGTGACGCGCACATCTACAGCAATCATATTGAACAGATCAAAGAACAGCTTTCGCGGACTCCGCATCCCGCACCTAAACTGATTCTGCCGGCAGATCCTAAGCCAGTTGATCAATATGAGATGGATGACATTAAGCTGGAAAACTATCAGCATGAGGCTGGAATCAAGGCTCCAGTTGCCGTTTAAGAGGTGGTTTTATGAATCAGCTGGACTTTATCTGGGCTCAGGATCCAGACGGCTATATCGGCAAGAACGGCACCATGCCATGGCATTTGCCGGCCGATTTGAAGCATTTTAAAGCCGTGACGCTCAATCATCCGGTAATTATGGGGGCCAATACGTTTAAGTCGATTGGCCGACCACTGCCAAAACGCGAAAATATCGTCTTGACGCATCAAAAACTGGCCGATGCCAGGATTACGGTGGTGCACAGTGTTGATGAGCTAAAGAAGCTGTTGGCTGGTCGGCTGGCTGGTCAGCACTGCTTTGTCATCGGTGGGGCACAGATTTATCAAACGCTGCTTCCTTTAGCAGGCGACCTTTACCGTACCGTAGTTGAACAGTCCTTTGGCGGCGATACCAAAATGCCAGCGATTGATTATCAGGGCTGGCATTTGGCAGATGTCGATAAAATAAAAAGCGAGCAGTCGGGCGTTCCCAACTGTCGCTTTGAGCATTGGATTAAAAATTAGACGTAAAGCAAAATCGAAAAGTAGATGAATGCCGTACCGACCATGACGAAAAGATGCCAGATCAGATGCGTGTAGCGGGTTGGCATGCTGTAGAGCAGGGCGCCCAATGTATAGGTAATGCCGCCAGCCAGCAGCAGGCTAAAGCCAACCGGTCCTAAGGCGTGCCAAAGCGGCCAGAATGCCAGCACGCACATCCAGCCCATGATCACGTAGAAAATCGTTGACCATTTACTCTTTTTTTGAAACCAGATGCTTTTGTAAACAATGCCGGCGACTGCCATGGCCCAGATAATGCCAAACAGCGTCCAGCCCTGCCAGCCTTTAATGGCCACCAGACAGTATGGCGTGTAGCTGGCGGCAATCACCAGGTAGATCATGTCGTGGTCCAGAATTTGGAAGACGCGTCTAGCGCGAGTAAAGATCAGCGAGTGAAACAGCGTTGAGGCTAAAAAGAACAGGACTAAAGCCGCGCCATAGATTGAAAAAGTGACGATGCGCATAGGGCTGCCGGTATGAACCGCCCGCACGATCAAAATCACCAATCCGGCAATGGCCAGGGCCGCGCCAACACCGTGAGTAATGGCATTGGCGATTTCAATTAAAAGAGTTTGGCGACGTGAGGTTGAGTTTTTCATCTGTAAGCTGAATGCTCCTTTCATAAAAGTGCTCGGCAATGAAATCAGCCGTTATTTCTGCTATACTAAAGTTAATTAAATTAATTATCAAGGCAGTTTGCATGCCCAGCAGACTAAGTTTATAATGTATTTAGTCTTTAAAATAATATATCTAGTTTGCGATACTAGATATATTATATCAAACTTGATCAGGAAGTGGGTAATTTCCATGTCAAAGATTAAAATTGTGGCTGACTCTTCAGCTGGCCTTACCGACGAAGAAATTAAGAAATATGATATTACGATCGTACCGTTGTCAGTAATGATTGACGGGACGGTTTATGTTGAACGCGAAACGATCACCAATGATCAGTTTCCAACGATGATGAAAAATGCCAAGTCGCTGCCGAAAACCTCGCAGCCGCCAATCGGCAAGTTCGTTGATGCTTTTGACCAGGCAGGCGAAGACGGCAGCGAGGTTCTGTGCGTGACGATGATGGCATCGATCAGCGGTACGGTTCATGCTGCTGAACAGGCTGCCAACCTAACCAAAACCAAAGTAACGGTTTATGATTGTCAAACTACTGATCGCTGCATGGCGTTTCAGATTATTGAAGCCGCTAAAGTCATTGAAAATGGCGGAACGGTTGCTGATGCAATTGCCAAGATGAAAGACGTCTTTCAAAAGAGTAAGCTTTATCTGGCAATCGACAATCTCGACAACCTGGTTGCGGGTGGCCGAATCAGCAAATTTGCCGGTGCGTTATCTCGCTTTATGAACATCAAGGTCATGCTGCAGGTCTATGGCGGTGAGATCCATGTGGCTTCCAAAGGGCGAGGCATGAAGGCAATTCATAAGGAATGGGACAAGATCTTAGACGAGATGGCAAATGGTCCTAAAGTTTTAGGCGTCGGCATCTCGCACGTTGAAGGCATGAGTGAGGTTGAACGGCTCAAGGAAAAAGTTCAGGCAATCTGTCCTGAACTGCCAATCGTCGTTCGCGAGACGGTACCGATTATTGCAACGCATACGGGCTTAGGGGCCTGCTGTCTGCTTTACTATACAGAATAGTCAGAAAGTCT
>NZ_JBKZAY010000043.1:0-8990 GCF_046939755.1 Limosilactobacillus mucosae | reverse complement strand
TCTCAAGTATAGAAGGTCCGTGTGGTGGTTGGAATACGTGTTGTTACGGTGTGCTTACATCAATTTACTCAACAAGTTTGATTGAATCTTTCAATAAAAAGTTGAAGAAGAAAATTCGCCAGAAGGAGCAGTTTCCAAATGAGGATGCCCTTCAAGGATTCGTGACAACTCAAATTCTAGAATACAATGACAAGTTCGAAGAACGAGCACATCGTGGATTTCGAGGAAGCAAGGATACCTTGGATTCCATGTTTATTTAAGTATGCATTTCATACAGAGAAGGATTTTCAAAAGTACACAAAATTATTGACACTCTCAAATGAGTAAGTTCCAATAATATTTGGGTAGATAGATGATTAGTAAAAATGAGATAGATCACTTTTAAGTGAATTATCTCATTTTTATTTATATTAAGATAAGCTTAAGCTATAATAACTATGGTTGTAATTTTACGACTGAAATATGTGTATTTTTCGCAAGGGGGAATAGTCGTATGAAGCATAATAGACGTTATCTTTTCATGGCAACGGCTGCTCTAACTGCGTTTATTCTGACTGGTGCGACATCAGTTAAGGCAAATGCTGATGATAGTCAAGCTACAGAAGTAACGACGCAACAGACTGTATCGGTTGCTAGCCAAGGAGATTCTAGTGTTGATACCACTGGTACAGGTGATTCACAATCAAATGCTAGCTCATCAAGTGATACTAATAATGCTGGCGCTAAAGAAAGCAGTAGTACGAGTGACACCAATAGTTCGATTAAGACAGAAGAGAACAATCAAGCAAATCAATCAACTGCAGAGGATACGAATGTAAGTATGAGTACTGCAGCTGCCACTGCTCCTAAAAATCAATTTATTACCGATGCAAATGGTAAGATCTCATACTATGATGCAAATGGTCAAAAAGTAATTGGTAGTGGCAATACTGCTGATACGCTCGCTTATCGAACCATTAATGGCAACACTTATGCTTTTGACAATGCTGGTAATGCCTATACTGGTTTTTTGTCAGGTTGGGGCAATATGTATTATTTTGGCAATAATGGTGCTCGCTATACAAACCAATGGTACTATAACTGGAACAATTACTACTACTTTGGAGATGGTGGCGTAAGATTAACTGATAACTTTTTAGTAAGCAAGCAACTACCATTGAATGACGGTAAGGGTGGCTTAAAAGACACGGATCAATACCATGTTTATTACTTTAATCCGAAGACCGGAGTAATGGCTCGTGATCAATTCTATAATAATTGGGGTCATACTTACTATTTTGGCAAAGATGGTGCACGTTATAGCGACCAATTCTACAGTAATTGGGGTAATATGTACTACTTTGGTAAAGATGGTATTCGTTATACCGATCAGTTCTATAACAACTGGGGTAATACGTATTACTTTGACAAAAATGGTGTTCGCTACACCAACCAATGGTATACCAACTGGGGGCACAAATATTTCTTTGGCGATGGTGGTGTTCGTGCAACTAATGAATATTTCAATGCTCTAGGTGCTGGTGGAGATTATGATGCTCATTGGGCAGATGAAAATGGTGTCGTAAGCGATGTTCATTACTTCAGTCAATATACACCAGTATTTGCTCCTTGGGGTTGTGCCGGGGCTTCGTTGGCGATGCTTTTGAGCATTAAGAATGTTTACCCTGATTTAAAGGATTTAATTTACAACGAACCTAATGTTACTGGCAGTCGTAATCAAGACTGGGAAGGCGGCCAATCAGGTAGCGTCGTTTCTGGTATTGGGTTTGACCACGTTGTTCAACCAAATGCTTTAAGTCGTTATGGACAGATGTTCTATAGTGGTGTTCGCAATATTTCCAACACTAGTTTGTCAAATATTGCTAATATTGTTAAGAGTGGTCATCCGGTTCTTTATTATGGTTGGTCTGCTTATGATGCAGGTGGTGCCCGTAACCACTGTAAGGTTATCTTAGGCTACAATGCTCAAAACAATACTTTCCATGTTTACGATCCGCTGTATGGCTACAAGAATCGTTGGACTGCGAACTCAACCGGACATAATGCTTACGATCTTGGTAATGATGCTTGGGTCAATGTAAGCCATATTCAAGGAGAAATGAATGGCCAAGCTATTTCGATTTACTAATTTAAAAAATTAGTTTTGATAGATTAAATTTAGTAGATCTCTGTCAAATCGTATTAACGAAGATTAATTCCCAGCTTTATTTTTGAAGCTGGGGATTTTTTAGCTGTTGAATCTAAACTTTTTGATTAATAATAAAGTATTTACATTTTAATATTGGTATTCTTTACACATCCTTTAAATCTTTTAACAAAATTTGACGATAGCGCTTTACATCTGCTAAAGTTAGAGGGTTAGTTATGATAAAAATTGGTTTATTGGAGTATAGCAAGACAATGAATGGCGACTATCAAACGCGTGCCGAATATCGACACGATCATAATCAAAATAATCAATCACAAAACAGCCCTAAAAAGCCGCGGAATAAACTGCGCTGGGTCTATCGTTTTATTGGTCTGATCATCGTATTACTCTGCATCGGTGGTGCCTATGAGTATCATAAGATTCATAGTACGGCTCAAGGCGTCTTTTCTGACGGTTCAGGCAAGATCAGTAAGAAACTGAAAGAGGGTAAGCCGGTATCGGTTTTGGCAATGGGAACCGATGTTGGCGCGCTGAATCGTGGTAACAAAGGCGGTAATACTGATACGCTTGAGCTGATAACCATAAATCCACAAAAAGAAACGATCACTATGACCAGCATTCCGCGTGATATCCTGATCAAGGTTGATACTGATGAAGGCGCGGATTATGTTAAATTGAACGCTGCTTATCAGATTGGCGGGGCTAAGCAGACTGTCAAACAGGTTAAAGAACTGCTAGGCGTACCAATTGATTACTACGCGCTCGTTAATATGGGGGTTTTGAAGAAGGTCGTTAACGCGGTTGGCGGGGTTGACGTCAACAACCCATTTGCTTTTGACTATGAAGGTCAGCATTTTGCTAAGGGCAAGCTGCATTTGAATGGTCACGACGCCTTGCAGTATTCTCGGATGCGTTATGATGATCCTAAAGGTGATTATGGCCGGCAAAATCGGCAGCAGCAGGTTATGAAAAGCGTTATGAAGAAGTTCAAGAAATCCGGTTCCATTTCGGCAGCCAACAAGATTTTAGATGCCGTTAAGGATGGAGTTAAGACCAATATTCCAATTGACAACGTGGCAACCCTGTACACTAACTATCATGTCGCGCTTAAGAATATTAAGACTGAACATTTCCAGGGCTTGGATGCGACAATTGAGGGCGTCTCCTTCCAAATCGCCTCGCCTAAGGAAATCAACCGCGTTTCGAAGCTGATTCGCAATCAACTAGGTTTGAAGGCTAAAAAAGTCGTTAATAATGAAACCAAGATGTACAACCTGCAGACGACTTATGATGGTTACACTAATACCAACTTTGTCTTGCCAAATGGTGCTGCCTACAACACGCCAGGCAGTGGTACCAGCAATACGATCAGCTCGTCATCTAAAAAGTCGAGTTCCTCGCTAAGTGGTAGTTCAACTTATGGAACGACGTATGGTGCTGATACGACTTATGATTCGTACTCAACTGATTATTCAACCAGTTACGGTACAGCCGGATACTAATATGAATATTAAGAAAGCCTTGTCGCGATTTTGCCGTGGTAAGGCTTTTTATTATGGGGCTTTGTCAAATCGTATTGGTGAAGAGCTATTCCTGCTTCAAAATTAAATAAAGATCAAAAATAATGTTATTTCATTCCATTTATATAACTTAATTATGTATCATATTCTAAGTATATGTTAAACTATGAAGATAGTGTGAAGTTTTTTTGGAGGAAAACGTTTATGGAGTATAAAAAGCATTTCAAGTTATATAAGAGTGGAAAAAAGTGGTGTTGTGCTGCTATCGTTACTGCGACAGTAACCACCGGGATTTTACTTGGTGCTGGTCCTGTCCAAGCGGCAACTGATAATAATCAAGCTACGCCAAATACTACTCAACAAGCTGTTGATACAGTATCTCAAGTCAAGCAGGACTCAACGGTCGTATCTACAACGACTGATAGTACAACGAATCAAACGGTATCTAAAGATGATACCACTACGACTCCAACGACAACGAAAAATACAGATGATAATGTAGAAGCGACGTTGAATACCGCTACTGTGACTACTACTGATCAGACAAATGGAACAACGCAAGATACAACTGGTCAAACTAAGTCAGTCAATGTAGCGACGACTAGTTTAACACCCGCACAAGATTATGCCAGCAGTGTTCTAAAAACTAACAATGGTAAGAACTATGCCTACCATGCGGATGGTACGCAATACATTAGTCAATGGTACCAAAGTAATGGCAATAAGTATTACTATGGTGCTGATGGTGTTCGGATTGAATCTGCTACGGCTCAAGCATTGGATCCAGATAATGCCAGTGATACTAAACTTTACACTTATTACTTTAATGCTGAAGGAATAATGCAAACTAATTTCTTCTTGAAGCAAAATGAAAAGGCGTACTATTTTGGCAAGGATGGTAAGGAGTACCAAAACCAATACTATTCTAATTGGGGTAATACATATTACTTCGGTGCTGATGGTGCTCGTTATGATAATAAATGGTTAGAAGACAACGGTCAAAAGTATTACTTCGATAGTGAAGGGGTACGCTTAACCGATCAATTCTTAACGCAAGACGGTAAGGTATACTATCTTGCTCCTAAAACAGGGGCAATGTACCAAAATCAATGGTATGAAAACTGGGGTAACAAGTATTACTTTGGTGCTGATGGTGCTCGATTAACGAACACCAACGCAGATATTGACGGGGCGACGTATCATTTTGATGCTCAAGGAGTAATGACGAAGGATTACTTCCAAACTCGAGATGGTAAGGTATACTACTTCGGCATGGATGGTAAGGAATATAAGGATGCCTTCTATACTAATTGGGGACATACTTATTACTTTGGTATTGACGGTGCTCGTTACACGAACCAGTTCTATTCCAACTGGGGGAATACTTACTACTTTGGTGACGATGGTGCTCGTTGGGATGATCGATTCTATAGTAATTGGGGCCACGTTTACTACTTTGGTGACGATGGTGCTCGTTATACGAACCAATTCTATTCAAATTGGGGAAATATATACTACTTTGGTGCTGACGGTGCTCGTTGGGATAATCGATTTATGGTTCGTTGGGGTAACGCCTACTACTTTGGTAACGATGGGGCATTAGTTAAGAACCAAAATAAAGATATTGATGGAACCAACTATTCATTTGATGGTCAAGGTGTCGCTTCACTTCGAGACCAATTCTTAACGGCTAATGAAAATCAATTATTCTACTTTGATAGTCAAGGTAAGTTATTAACCAATAGTTTCTATAACAACTGGGGTAACTCATACTACTTTGGTGCTGATGGTGTTCGATATACAGACCAATTCTTAACTAAAGATAATAATACGTACTACTTTGGCGATGACGGGGTCATGGCTAAGGGCAAGACACAAATTCATGATAATTGGTATTACTTTGATCCATCAAATGGGGTTATGGCTAAGAGTAAGATCGTTGAATTAGATGGTCTTGGCTATGGTTTCGATAAAGATGGAATCTTGATCTCTGGAGTTACAGCTGATAAAGATGGTAATGTCTACTACATTGACGGGACAACTGGTAAGGTTCGAACTAATTTCTTATTGGAAGATAATGGTAAGTGGATTTACTTTAATGTTTCTGATGGTAAGGGAAGCAATGCTTTGCAACTTCAATTCCAATCAGGAACGGTTTCAGTTGATCAAGAATTTGCTAATGGTAACCAGGCTTACGACTTTACGGATAACTCAATCCAAAATGTTAATGGGTACTTAACAGCGGACACATGGTATCGCCCAAAACAAATTTTAAAAGATGGAACCACTTGGACTGACTCAACCGCTACCGATCTTCGTCCACTCTTAATGGTTTGGTGGCCAAACAAGGATATTCAAGTTGATTACTTGAATTACATGAAGAAAAATGGCTTAATTACAGCTGACGAAGACTACAGTTCAAAGGATAGTAGTTCAACGTTAAGTTATGCTGTTGATAAGGTTCAAGAAAATATTGAAAAGAAGATTTCTCAAGAAGGTAGTACGGATTGGCTGAAAACCTTAATGAGTGCTTTTGTAAAGACTGAATCGATTTGGAATGAAACCAGCGAAAATGTAAATTATAACGGTTTGCAACTCCAGGGTGGTTTCTTGAAGTATGTAAACTCTGATTTAACTAGTTATGCTAATTCAGATTATCGATACATAGGATGGACTTCTGATAACGTGTTAAATGGTGATACTAAGCCGGGACAACCTAAATCGGCTGGATCAGAATTCTTATTAGCTAATGATATTGATAATTCTAATCCAGTGGTTCAAGCCGAACAATTGAATTGGTTATACTACTTAACTAATTTTGGAACGATCACTGCTAACGATCCAGATGCCAATTTTGATAGTATTCGGGTTGATGCGGTAGATAACGTTGACGTTGACTTATTAACCATCGCCGGTGATTACTTCCGGCAAGCATATGGTCTCGATGAGAGTGATGCTAAGGCTAATGCACGTTTAAATATTCTGGAAGACTGGAGTGGAAGAGATCCGTACTATGTAAATAGTATCGGTAATCCACAGTTGACTTTAGATAACACGGTCTTAACAGGAATACATGATACGTTAGCTGCGGCACCCGATAAAGTTAAGTCATTAAGTGAACTAGTTTCTAATTCATTGGTTAGTCGTTCTAACGACAGTACTGAAAATACGGCTATTCCAAATTACTCCTTTGTACGGGCCCACGATAATGGTTCACAAGATGAAATCCGTCAAGCAATCTCAGCTGTTACTGGGAAGAGCTATGGTGATTTTAATTTTGAAGACGAACAAAAGGGAATTGCTGCTTATATTAAGGATCAGAACTCAACGACGAAAAATTGGAATAAGTATAATATTCCAGCATCGTACGCTTACATTTTAACCAATAAAGATACCATTCCACGGATTTATTACGGGGATTTGTACACTGATGGTGGTCAATACATGGCCCAAGAAACTCGTTACTACCCAACTATCACCAACATGATGAAAGCTCGGATTAAGTACGTTTCAGGTGGTCAGACTCTAAACTACGATGATAATACTGGTGTCTTAACCAGTGTCCGTTTTGGTAAGGGAGCTATGACCGCTAGTGATAAAGGAACCTCTGAGACCCGGACTGAAGGGGTTGGGGTAATTATCTCTAACAATACTGAATTATCCTTGAAGAATGGTAGTACTGTAGTCCTTCATATGGGCGCTGCTCATGCTAACCAAAAGTATCGGGCGCTTGTACTTACGACCACTGATGGAGTTCAAAACTACACTAGCGATCAAGGGGCACCGATTGCTTACACAGATGCAAACGGGGACCTTTACTTCTATGGTACTGATCTAATTACCTCGGAAGGAACCCAAGCCAATACCGCCATTAAGGGCTACGCAAATCCAGATGTAACGGGTTACCTTGCTATTTGGGTTCCTGCTGGGGCCGCTGATGATCAAGATGCGCGGACGGCAGCAAGTACTGATGCCCATACTAAGGATGAAGCATACCGTTCAAATGCAGCCTTGGATTCAAATGTCATCTTTGAAGGATTCTCAAACTTTGTTTACTATCCAACAACTGATAGCGAAAAGGCTAATGTAAAAATTGCTCAAAACGCTGACTTCTTTAAATCGATCGGGATTACCTCATTTGAAATGGCACCCCAATACGTGTCAAGCAAAGAAGGTAGTTTCTTGGATTCAACGATTGACAATGGATATGCCTTTACTGATCGCTATGATTTGGGGATGAGCACAGCCAACAAGTATGGAACGGCGGAAGATTTACGAAATGCAATTAAGGCCTTGCATAAAGCTGGCTTGCAGGCAATGGCTGACTGGGTTCCAGATCAAATCTATAACTTGCCGGGCAAAGAAGCTGTTACAGCCACTCGGGCAGAGGAACACGGGATAACCTGGGAGAGTTCTCAATTAAAGAACAAGGTATATATCGCTAATACCATTGGTGGCGGTGAATATCAAAAACAATATGGTGGAGCGTTCTTAGAAAAATTACAAAAACTTTATCCAGCGATCTTTAAACGAGTTCAAGTATCAACTGGCAAGACAATTGATCCAAGTGTTAAGATTACGGAATGGTCGGCCAAGTACTTTAACGGAACTAATATCCTTAAACGTGGGGTTGGCTATGTTCTTCAAGGTGACGGTGGTCAATACTACAACCTTGGTTCAGCAACTACAGAGTACTTACCAGTTCAACTTACTGGACATACTGATACAAGTAAGGACGGCTTTGTAAAGGATAATGATGGTAATTATCATTATTACAATGAATATGGCGAAGAATTGAAGGATGGTTTTGTTCAAGATGCAATCGGTAATTGGTACTACTTTGACAAGAACGGAAACATGCTCGCTAATATGAGATTTGTTGACGTAACTGTTGATGGTAGTTCTGCTACCTACCTATTCTTAAATAATGGGGTTTCCTTCCGGTCTGGTTTGGTTCAAACAGCAAATGGGACTTATTACTTTGATGCTAATGGACGGATGGTCCGCAATCAAGTTGTTTCCGATGGTGCGATTACATACACACTTGATGGAAATGGCAAATTGGTAAAAGAAACCTACGATCCAACTGCAGATACTTCGCATCCGGTTGACATTAGTAAGCAAGAAAATGCCAAGATTTAAATAGGCTCTTTGTCAATGAAAATTGATGAGTAAATAATTTGTGATAACCAATGCTTAAGCAGCAGATAAATTCTGTTGTTAAAGTGTTGGTTTTCTTGGGTCTTTGTCAAATCGTATTGGTGAAGATCAAGAGGCTGGGAAAAAACCATGCCTCAAATTGAAAACCCGGATGATTCGCA
>NZ_JBKZAY010000042.1:0-9260 GCF_046939755.1 Limosilactobacillus mucosae | reverse complement strand
TCTTTTTGCCTAATTTTAAAAATATCGATTGAGTTTGTGAATTTTTGGCCCATTTGCAGTCCTAAGTAGCCAATAAGTAGCCAACTTGTCATATTCGTGAAGACAATCTATTCTTGGTTTTTCCCATTGACTGCTATGCGGTCTACCATACGATTACAGTAGAGCAATACAGGAAAATCACCGGCAAGGACTACGCAGTTGCATCAGATCTTGGGTCTGCCAATGCTGCTCAATCAGCTAATACCGCTATCAGCCAAGCTTAAGAGTAAACAAAAAAAGCCCACAGCATGATACTGTGAGCTAATAAAAAAGAGCGCCCTTTTTGAGGAGCGCCCAGCCGGCTTGTTGGCTAGAAAGCACCAACTGCACACGGCGTGATTGTTTTGTTGATAGCATTATACCACATAAAATTCATGGTACAATAATCAAGCACACATGCGCAGGCGTAGAAAACCTGATTAGTGCAGGAAAGGAGGAAACTCCAATGCTTCACTTTTGTGTGATTGTTTTGTTCGTACCTAGCAAGCACGTTAAAAATTAATTAAGCGACTGTTCAAGTAGCAGCCACCAGCGCTCATCAGTTTGGATACTGATTGGGCGCTTTTTGCTTACCAAAATTCTGGTAATGTAAATGACACGCAACCGGTACTCAACAAGTAGAGGTGGTGATATTATGACGATATCTGCGACTGCTCATAAATCGCCATCTTAAACTGCCATAATTGTACATTTTCAAATTGCCATTTCTATACAATTTTTAATTGTCCCTGACAACTGGTAGTTGATTTATATGTTTTCATGTAGATAAAATATGTCTATGCGATTTGAGATAATTATAAATAGAAAATGGAATGTAAGCACATCATAATAACAAGGGGATTATAGCCTTCGATAACGATATATCTGAGTTGAGCATACCAAAACGGCCCTGACGCAAAACTTGCGGCAGGGTCGTGCTGTTTTAGGTGAATTTTGAGACAGTCAACTTTAAAATTCAATTCGCTTCTGGAAAATCGGCTGTTGGCGCAGGTCGTAAATCGAACCGGCAATCGGTGTAATGGCAAATGGTCTTAAAATGCTGCGCCGTTCAGAATGGTTTGATGAAATCTGCTGCATTTCCGGTCGAGCGGCAAAAATCTGCTCCAGATACTGCTGATTGACCTCAGTTGCCGTGCCGGTTAAGGTGAAGCCAACACTGTCCAGAGTTTCGCTGCCTTTTAAAGCCGTGATCGAGATGCGGGGATGAATCTTTAAACGTTGATAAAAGGGTTTTTGATAGGTTGTCGCAAAAATCAGCCGGTTGCCGTCTAAAACCTCGATATCAGCGACGTTGGTGTGGGGATCGCCATTTTGATCAACCGTGCCAAACACAACGGACTGAAAACTATCGACAATCAGCTTGAGAAATTCATCGCCTGACAGATGGCTGTCTAACATGGGAACTGGTTTGCGCATTGTGATACCTGCTTTCTTTTATATTTTTGTGCTAATTGTAATCAAAAACATTACATTTGTATATGATCAACTGCAGCAAATCGTATCAAAGTTTCTTGATAAAAGCGCAAGACAGGTGATTTTAGAAAAAATTTGCCATTTGCCAAAAAGTACTTACGAAACCGAGGCAATTTTTGCTAGAATGGCAAACATGCTGATTAAGATTAAGAGTTAGCGTTAATTGAATATATTAGATTAAGTCTGCTTGCTATTTGGTCTTTAATCAAGTGAATTTGATTAAAGGAGCAAAATATATGCAAAATTTTTCTGAACCTGCTTTTCGCGTCAAACACTCAGGCTTGACGATGGCCAGTCTGCTTTTGGGGGCTTTTGTCGGTATGTTTAGTGAAACTTCATTAAACATCGCGCTGCCAAAGCTGATGATTGTCTTTCATACCAGTACGGCCGTCTTACAATGGTTGGTGACTGGCTACATGCTGGTCATTGGGATCGTCTTGCCGCTGTCCAGTTTGATTGCCAAGTGGTTTACGACTCGCCAGATCGTGATTTTTGCTTTGCTGGATTTTATTATCGGTGCGGCAATTTCAGCACTGGCGCCTAACTTTGCGGTTCTATTGGCGGGTCGAATGATTCAAGGGATTGGTACCGGTTTGATTCTGCCCTTAATGTTTACGATTGTGATGCAGATTTTCCCACCAAAAAAGATTGGCAGCATTATGGGCATCTGTGCTTTGGTAATCATGTTTGCCCCGGCAATTGGGCCAACTTTGACTGGTTTGATTCTGGCCAAGCTTTCCTGGCGCTGGATCTTTTGGTCATTTGAAATTTTCTTGGTCATCGCCTTATGCCTGGCCGTAACTGCTTTGGAAAACATTGGTCAGCCAACGCGTCCTCACATTGATCTGCTTTCAATCATTGAATCCGTGCTTGGCTTTTCTGGTCTGGTAATTGGCGCGAGTCTGTCCAGTCTGGATGGCTGGGGTTCTTGGCCAGTTTTAGGCTCGTTTGCGGTTGGGATTTTGGTATTGATTGCCTATGTGATTCGTCAATTGAAGCTCGAAACGCCGATCTTAAATCTGCGCGTTTTCAAGGTTAAGGCATTTACGATTGGCGCTGTCTTGGTCATGCTTGATTTTGGTATTATTCTTTCGGCCATGTATCTGATGCCAATGTATCTGCAAAATGGCTTACTGTTGGCCGTTGCCTTAACTGGGGTCGTCATGCTGCCGGGTGGTCTGGTAAATGCATTGGTTTCCGCGTTTGCTGGACGGATGTACGATTCAATCGGGGCCAAGCGTCCGGTCATGATTGGTTTTGTGATTGCCATCGTCGGGATCGTCATGCTGCTTTTGACGACTGATCATTCTGCAGTTGCCTACGTAATTGCGGCTCACGTGATCTTGATGATTGGCTGTCCATTGGCAATGTCACCAGCGCAGACCAGTGCTCTAAACGCGCTGCGGGGACCAGCCTCCAGTGATGGCAGTACGATTTTGAATACGATGCAGCAGATCGTTGGAGCATTGGCAACGGCTCTGGCTACCAGTTTCTTGGAATTAGGCCGACACGCGGCAGCTGGCAGTCAAGCGATGCGTTTTACGTCCGGGGTACACACGGGACTTTACTTTACGCTGGCTTTGGCAATTATCGCGCTGATCGTATCGTTTGCTTTGCCCAAACAAAGTGAAGATTAATTGTGCTGTTAAGTTATTAAAATAAATCCAAAAAATTTTTAATAGACCCTCATTCTCAAAATTATCTTTGGGAATGGGGGTCAAATTATTTTAGCCAGTAATATTTGACGATAACGACATAAAGTGATAATCTATTTTATGTTGATAACGACATTTATGAAAGGCGGAAATAAATATGGCAAACTTAAATCACATGGACAAACATTTCAAAACGCTGGATGACTTCTTGGGAACGCATTTCATCTATACGTATGACAATGGCTGGGAATATGAATGGTACGCTAAAAATGATCATACAGTTGACTATCGGATTCATGGCGGAATGGTTGCCGGCCGTTGGGTTAAGGATCAACCAGCGCACATTCATCAGTTAATGGAAGGAATTTACAAGATTGCCTGGACTGAACCAACGGGAACTGATGTCGCGTTGGATTTCGTTCCTAATGAACATAAGCTTAACGGTACGATTTTCTTTCCAAAATGGGTACAGGAACATCCAGAAATTACGGTTTGTTTCCAAAACGAACACATTGATTTAATGCATGAATCGCGTGAAAAGTATGAAACCTATCCAAAATTAGTAGTGCCTGAGTTTGCGACGATTACCTACATGGGCGACGCTGGTCAGGATAATGAAGAAGTCATCAATGAAGCCCCTTATGCCGGCATGACTGATGATATTCGCAATGGCCGCTTCTTTGATGAAAATTACCATCGTCTGGCTAAGTAGCTTGTTATATAATGTTTTGCAGAATCAGATAAGGAAGGATGCTGCAAAATGCCGCAAAAAAGGATACTGCCCTATGTTATTATGGGGATCCTGCTTAATAAGGACTGTACTGGAAAGCAGATTATGGATGAGTTTCGCTTTGATATCGGGGAATTTTGGCAATCATCACATAGTCAGGTTTATCCAGAGCTAAAGCGTATGGAACAAGATCGTTGGATTGAAAGCTACTCCAAAGAAGATAATGATAAAGAGATACATTACCGTCTAACAGCTTATGGACATGAGATTATTAACGACTGGCTGATGGAACCTGTTGATAAGCTCCCAGTATCCAAAGACCTTTTTTCTTTAAAGATTTTTTTCATCAATGATCGTAATGATCCGCGACTAGAAAAACTGTTTGAGCACCAGATTCAATTGGTCAGCAGCAGTCTTAATCACCTGCGCAAGCGTCGACAAGCATTGTTCAGCCGTCAAGAACAGATTGATCAGCATTATGGCCATTACTTGATTTTAGCCCGGGCGATCAGTCGCCAAGAAAATCAATTGGTCTGGCTGGAAGATAAAATTAATAATCGATAACGACTTTGAGAAAAGCAATCCCGCTATACCAGCTTTTGGGAAACTGGTGGCGTGCGATTGCTTTTTATATTATGCTACGTAAATTCAGAACTTTTCTCCCTAAAAATGCATTTCTGCTTAAATCGACTAAAGCATTTATGAAGACGCTGATAGATGATTTGAGAAAGGAAGCAGAAAAAATGAGAAAAAAGCTTAAGCAGCTCGGCAGCCAAAAGCGACACACGTTTATCGGTCGTTTTGAACGCGTTGGCTATAAGAAAAGCTATCGTTACTATCAGCCGACGCTCTTACTCACCCAAGTTGCCTTATCAGAGACTGGGGAACTGATTACTGATCATTTATGGCTTAACTATACGAAAGGCTTCTTAGCTTTAGGCGAATTGTTGACTGGCGACTTGCTGCAGTTTGACGGTCGGGTTGCCAGCTACGTTAAAGGATATTTTGGCACTCAGCAAAAACTTGATTATAAGGTAGAACGCCCCTCGCGAGTTGTGTGGCTGGCAAAAATTGAAGGGCCGCGCCGCCTTTTACCCGATACGGCCACCAAAATGGGGAGGCAGGCGCTGATTGGCTATATTATGGAACGGGAGCGTGTTTTTTATGAAGCCAGCTGTCGTCCGATTGATCCGTATTATGTTGATCAATATCAAATCTGGCTGACCAACCATGTTATGAAAACTGATCAAAACTATGATCTTGTCGCGCGAAAAAGTCTGACGTCGCATCTAAAAAGCGCTGAGCCGCATTGAGCAGTTCAGCGCTGGAAGATCAAGGTTGTTAGTATTTAGCTTAGGGCGTTGATCAGATTATCCAGACTGGTCAGAATTTCAGATGGAAGCTTTTCGCCCGAGTGCTGAGCTTCATAGTTCTTAACCCAGTCACGTCGAATTTCAAGGCGCGTCTTGAGCTTAGTCACGTATTCGGCATCGTTAAAGTCGACAGGATAGCCATCATAGGCAATGTATTCCATGTTGGCCAACTTGCCAAATGGCTGGAAGGCGGCCTGGTTTTGGGCAATGTCTTCCAAAGCCTTCAATGTCAGTTCCTTAGGGATGTCTAAGCCGTTGAAGTTGGCGGTGTTGACAATGTAGCAGTCAACATGGCGTTCTTCAAACAAAGCCTTAAAGTCTTGGTAGTCTTCGCTTAATGGATAGGCACGGAATGGGTCGGCAAATGGTTCGATAACCAGGGCATTGCGATCAGCTCCTACCACGTTTTCAGCGGTAGAGCGCTTGGTAGCCAGCGTCAGGCCAAACGTAGCCGCGGTGACAGGATCAGTCAGTTTAACGACTGGTGGCAGACTGTCATCTTTCATGATCCAAAAGACGGCGTTGATTGGGGCGATTTCGCGGTCCACTCGGTTGGTAGAAGCGTAGCGCGTTTTGATGGTCCGCCCGTTGCCATTGCGCAGATCTTGAGTTACCAGTACCTTTTGGCCGGCTTCATTAAGCGTGACGCCAACATTCATCACCGTGGTAAAGTACTGCATTTCGCGGCTGCCCGGCAGATAATCGTTGGTCTTGTCAAAATAGGCGGGTTCAAGAGCCGTGGAGCTGCCGTCCTCACGATTGATTACGAACGCATCGTCATGCAGCACGGTAATGTCGAATTTGCCATTGTGCTTAGCGTGGGTCAGCGTAGACTTGCCTGATCCAGAAAGCCCATAGAAGGCAAAAGTCTGATCATCACGATCGCTGAAGTGGAAAGTCTTTTCGCCACCGTGACAAGCCGTAAAACCATGTCGGTGCGCGGTTGCCCAGGCCAGTGTCAAAGTAGACTTCTTAAGCTCGCCAAAGTAGCGCAGCCCCAAAACCGCGGCCGCATTGTGCTGAGCATCGATGACAACCAGGCCATGTGGATAGTCAGGATTGCTCCAGTATGGGTCGCAGTACAGATAGATGTCGCCTTCGTCATAGGCCCGTGAATCGGCATAGCGCTTCAGCCAATTTTCGGTAGCTGTTTGGAAGTTGAGCATGTAGGAAAGCAGATTGACCTCAAAGCCTTCTGCCAGAGCCAAGTGCGCCTTTACCATAAAGTCTTCATCTAGCCCCACGATTACGTCCGTCGTGTAAAAGTCGTGTTCGTGGCCTTCATAGATAGCTTCGCGTAAGACGCCATCGATTTTTTCGGCATCAACGTCTGGTGAACCGATCAAACGCCGGGCTGCCGCGGTCCGGCCCACGATCTGACCATGATTGTCGACCAGCATCTTGGCATCGGCTGGCAGCCCCAGTTCTTCGGTATGCTTGATTGGCAGGTCGGTAACGATGGTATTAGGGTTGTCAGCCGCCAAACGATAAGCAGTCGCGGTATCGGCAATATGTGTCATATTGTTGGCATAAAATGCCGATTCAATCGTCGTCCGCGTCCGTGAGAAGATCGGGTTGGTCTTAACGATGTCTTTTTCAGAAAATTTTGTTTGAGTACTCATTGAACAGCCACCTTTCTGATAAGTTATCGTGATTAAAGTGCTTACATTCCTATTATAATGCAAAAACCAAGTAATAATAGGATTAAATTTCGCTATTTGTCGAAAAGCTTGCTAAATGTCAAAAAAGCTGAAATTGACTTTTTGATGAATTTATTAAAGGTAAAAATTAAGAAACACAAAATTTATATCGCATAAAATTTACATTTTGCCGTTTTTTTATTCAAAACTTCTCCTAAAAGGATTCGCAATTATTTTTTAAACTTTGCATATCAGCTTTGATAGTCGGGCTTTCGATAGAGTATTAATCAAGGCAGAATATTAATTCAATGTAAGGGAAGTGATTGTTTGCATCACAAAAAGGGACGCTGGCTGGCGCTGATTGCGGTGCTGCTGGTATTATGCGGCGTTGGTGGCTGGTTTGGCTATCGTCATTATTCGCTCGGAGTGATTTCTGATAAGCAGATTATTAAGAACATCAACAGTCATCTATTGAAGAATAATCCAACATCCAAGCAGACCAAGAACTACGCTAAAATCGTCAAAAGTACTACGCGGACGCTGGATAATGCTTACGTCAAGGTCAATCCATATGGCACCTCGCCACTGACTGCCTTGATGATCTTTAAGACAGACCAGGCTGCTAAGGTGACTTACACGGTTGTCGGCAAGACGGATAACACCTCGATTACCAATACGGTTAAGGGTTATAAGACTACGCATCAGGTACCGATTGTGGGGCTGTATGCCAACTACTCCAACCAGGTTCAAGTCACGCTTACCTACAAAGATGGCACGACGGAACAAAAAACGTTTACCATTAAAACGGGTAAGCTGCCTAAGAACCTGCGCCAGACTAAGATCACGGTTTCAAAGAGCAATAAGTCCAAGATGCAGATCGGCAATAACGAGCTGACCTACATCAACAAGACCTCTGAGGAACCATTTGCTGTCGATGCTGATGGTAATATTCGCTGGTATTCAACGCTCTACAGCCGGCACACGTTTGTTCAGCTCAGTAATGGTCATTTGCTGATTCAAAACCGGACGAATGGCAATAAGGGGTCCTACAACGTCTTATCTGAAACTGATTACCTTGGCCGCATCTATCGGCGTTATCGTTTCAGCGACAAGCTTGGTAAGAGCTCACTTGAACAATACATTACCGCGGTTCATCATGACGCGCTTGAACTGCCAAATCATAATCTGTTGGTAACGATCTCTGGCGGTGACAAGTACGCGGAAGACGTGATCGCCGAAATTGATTACAAGACTGGTAAGACGGTCAAGGTAATCGACTTTAAGAAATTGCTGCCTTCAAGCATGTACCGTAACTACAGCAGTACTACAACCAAGGGTGGCAAGATCGACTGGCTGCACATGAACTCGCTTTACTATGATCAAAAGACGGGTAATCTCTTGGTTTCAGCACGTAATCAAGATATAACCATGTCGATCAACTATAAGTCGGGTAAGATTAACTGGATCTACTCTGGTAAAAAGAAGAGCTCATGGCCAAAGAAGTATCGCAGCAAATTGCTGACGCCAGCCAAAGGTACGACGATTACCGGTGGTCAGCATGATTTGACGCTTTTGAGCAGTAAAAATGGGAAACTAAAAGTATTGCTTTATGACAACAACATTGATGTCACAAATGGTAATGCGAAGACATCTGGCAAGTACTCACAAGCGGTTCAGTATACGATTGATACTAAGAAGAAAACCATTAAGCAGACTTGGTCTTATGGTAAGAGCCTGGGTAAGGATAACTTTACACGGGTGATCGGCTCGGCACAGCGTTTAAGCAATGGCAATACCTTGATTGACTTTGGCTACAAGCATGATGGCAGTCAAAGCAATATTATCGAAGTTGATAAGAACAACAACCAGATATTTAACTTGACGATCAGTTCATCGAAAACTGACCGGACATACGTTTACCGTGCATACCGCGTCAAATTTACGCCATCTAATTTTGTATTTGATGCAACCAAATAGTTTTGTGCTTGATTTAAAGAAGCGTCGGCAGCTTTTGTCGGCGTTTTTTTATTGATTGAAAATTTTTCAATAATAGGTTGACGACTGATTCTACTTATAATCGTAAGAACATTCGAATTTTACCGAATGAATTAAAGCTAACGGAGCTTAATATTCATGTTTTTTAAAATAATTGAAAAACTTTTGATAAGTCGTTGACATATGATGACAATCTTTGTATATTAGATAACGTTGTCGCAGCGATAAGTTGCTGATTACTTGAGTTTCACGGCTTAGCGCTTACCCATCAAGAAAACCTAAACAAAAAGTTATTGACAGGTAGTTGACAATTTGTTAAACTAATTAAGTTGTCTGCTCGGGATGAGCAAACAAC
>NZ_JBKZAY010000041.1:0-11336 GCF_046939755.1 Limosilactobacillus mucosae | reverse complement strand
GTTTATTTTACTTAGTTCCTGGGCGCTGCTTTTTTTCAACTTTCTTGCCCATCGTCATATCATCATTGTAGCCCCATACCCAGGTTACGATAAATGCTACGATAATCGATGCCGCACTGGCAATCAGGAAGGTGTAGAAACTACTAAGATTTGTTGGATTGTTAGGATTAAAGAAACTCGAAAAACCAATCAGGCCACCGGTAAATCCATACATCGTGCCATGCATCAAGCCGGTAATCAAGCCACCGACACCAGAACCGATACATCCAGAAGCAAACACCTTCTTGTAGCGCAGGTTAACCCCATAGATAGCAGGTTCGGTAACACCGCAAAATGCACTGATAGCTGCTGCAATCCCTAATTCCTTCATGTCGGCCTTCTTAGACTTGATAGCAACTGCCAGTACTGCTGCCCCTTGTGAGATCATGGTTGAGCAGATAATAGCATTCAAGGCACTTTGACCAGTCCCTGCGATTTGTTGAGCGACCAGCGGTACAACACCCCAGTGCAAGCCAAAGATAACCAGCAGTTGGTAAAAAGCACCGATAACCAAACCACCGACCCAGCCAGAGGAAAGCACCAGCCAGTTTACGAAGACGGCAATTCCATTGGCAATTCCTTGAATAACCGGCCCTGTAATAACAATCGTAATCGTTGAGACAATCAGAATCGTAAACATTGGTACAAAGATCATCTGTAGATAGCTTGGCAGAACCTTCTTAAACCACTTCTCACATTTAGCAGCCATCCAAGCCGCTAAAATCATTGGAAAGATTGAGTAGCTGTAGTTTAAAAACTGGAAATGCCATGATCCTAGAGTAAACATCGTCTTTAAATGCGTTCCCCAGGTAATCAGCTGCGGATAGGTGATGAATCCACCAATTACCGCCGCAATAATCGGATCACTCTTCAAACGTTTGGCAGCACTGAATCCAACAATAATCGGCAAGAAGAAGAAAGCCGAATCTGCCATGGCGCTAACCGTAATATAGATCGTACTCTTAGTATTGAGCAGTGCGCCTAATTGCGGCAATGTCAGCAGCGCCAACAACCCTTTGATGATACCAGAAGCCGCGATCACACCGATCACGGGACTCATAGACCCAGTAATAAATCCAATCAGATTACCAAACGCACGACTGATTGGATTTTTGCCATCATCGGCATTAGATGTAGCAGCTGGTTGATCTTCATTTTCCAATTCAGGCAACTGTTTCATTACGGCGTCATAAACATTGGTAACTTCATTGCCAATAACTACTTGATACTGACCGCCAGCATGCATAATATCCAAGATACCGCGTTGATTTTTCAAAATCTCATCGTTGGCCTTGCTCTCATCTTTTAGATAAAAACGCAACCTGGTGATGCAGTGAATCAGGCCATTGATATTTTCCTTACCACCAACATTTTTAATGATAAATGATGCCAGTTCATCGTAGGTCAGCTTCCTATCCGCCGTCTCTGCCGTTGCCTGCTGCTTTAGATAACTGGTTGCTACAACATCCCCTGCTTTAGCATCACCTTCCGTTAAATCAAAGCCGCTCAACATAGCTGGGGAATTGGTAATCATCGTCATAACCGTGGTTTCCAGGCCCTTTTGCTTAATCAGCTCAAGATCCATTGCCGCGATTTCTTGTCCGGCAGCTACCTCTTGATCAGGCTTGACCTTGACTTCAAATCCCTCACCGTTTAATTGAACGGTATCGATTCCCATGTGAACCAGAACCTCCAGCCCACTAGCAGTAACAATCCCGATGGCGTGCCCAGTTTGGGCAATCATCGATACCTTACCGGCTACCGGAGCTACGATATGACCATTGCTTGGAATTACCCCAAAGCCTTCTCCCATCGTTCCCTGGCTAAAGATTGGATCACTGGTTTTGCTTAATGCGATTACTTGTCCATCAACCGGAGTAAGAATCGTTTCTTTTTCATTATTCATGTTAATCACCATGTTTCACTTCTTGTAAGCACTTTCATATTCTTCGGTTATTATATTAAACTTGTATAGACAACTTGTCAATATAAAAATAAAATCGTTTTCTTTATTGATGATACGGTTTTTAAATATTTTTACACATGTACATACAAATGGGTTATAATGGAGACAGATTTATGAAAGGAACGATCTACATGCCACAAACCAAAGCTGACCTGATTGCCCAAGATATTGCCTCTAAAATCAAATATCAGCAGTTCAAAGGCGGTGACCGGCTACCCAGTGAAAATCAATTGTCAGAACTTTATGGTGCCTCGCGTGAAACCGTCCGTAAAGCACTGCAGCAGCTGACCGAGTTGGGACTGATTCAAAAAATCAAAGGCAAGGGATCCATCGTCTTAGATTTAAGTAAATATTCGTTTCCAGTTTCATCGATTACCAGTTTTGCTGAGCTCAATCAAACCCTGGGAATGAATGCCAAGACCAAGGTATTGACCTGCCAGCAGCTGGATGATCTACCGCCACTTTTTAAAAAGAAGTTCCCGGATCAAGATCATCAGCCCGGTTTTTATGTTGAGCGTCTACGCTTGATCAATAACGAGCCTGAAGTTTTGGATTGTGATTATCTTTTTAACCCACCAGTTACTGAACTACCTAAAAAAGCGGTCGAAAACTCAATCTATGATTTTTTGGAAAATAGTCTGCACCTTGAGATTTCTTATGCTACCAAGACGATCACAGTTGAAAAGGCATCAACGGAACTGCAATCAAAGCTGCATTTGAATAATGATGTAGTTTTGATTGCCAGTCATAATTTTTTGGCCGACACCACGCCCTTTCAGCTAACCCTTTCCTTTCATGATCCAAAAAAGTTCAAGTTCGTTGACTTTGCCAGAAGACAGAAAATCAAATTTTAAGGAGAAAAAAATGAACAACCTTGGTCAAAAAGTTATCTATCAAATTTATCCCAAGTCCTTTTACGACTCCAATAATGACGGTATCGGCGATCTTCCCGGCATTATTCAAAAGCTGGACTACATAAAAAAACTGAATGTCGATATGATCTGGTTCAATCCCTTCTTTGTCTCGCCGCAACATGACAACGGTTATGACATTGCCAATTATTATGAAATCGACTCCCGCTTTGGAACAATGGCTGATTTTGAAGAGCTGGTTGCCAAGCTCAAAGAAATCAACGTTGGCGTTATGTTAGACATGGTTTTCAACCACTGCTCAACCGACCATGAATGGTTCCAAAAAGCACTAGCCGGTGATGAAAAATACCGTAAGTTTTTCTACTTGCGCAAGGCCAAGCCAGATGGCAGTCTACCTAATAATTGGCAAAGCAAGTTTGGCGGATCAGCCTGGGCTAAATTTGGCGATACAGACTACTATTACCTGCACCTCTATGATCCAACTCAAGCAGATCTAGACTGGCATAATCCTGAGGTTAGAAAAGAAATCTACCGTGTCATTAACTTTTGGCGACAAAAGGGCGTTCATGGCTTCCGTTTTGATGTTATCAATGTAACCGGCAAAGACGAGCGTTTAATTGACTCTACTGGCGACATCGCTCAAGAAAAGAGTCTATATACCGATACACCGATCGTTCATCAATATCTAAAAGAAATGAATCAAGCCAGCTTTGGTCAAGATCCAAACAGCATTACGGTTGGCGAGATGTCTTCAACAACAATTGCCAATTCTATCAAGTATTCCAATCCTAACGAACACGAGCTGTCAATGGTCTTTAACTTCCATCATCTGAAAGTCGATTATCAAAATGGTGAAAAATGGACCAAAGCACCGTTTGACTTTATGAAACTTAAGCAGCTGTTTACCCAATGGCAAGAAGAGATGGATCAAGGAGCTGGCTGGAATGCCCTTTTCTGGAACAATCATGATCAGCCATGGGCACTTTCTCGATTTGGCGATACCGGTATCTACCGCGAAAAATCGGCTGAGATGCTGGCAACGGCAATTCATCTAATGCGTGGAACGCCATATATCTATATGGGAGAAGAGCTTGGCATGATCGATCCGGACTACTCTTCTATCGACAGCTACATCGACGTTGAATGCAAGAACGCTTTTAAAGAGCTCCAGCAAAAAGGAATTTCTGAAAAACAGGCCTTTGATATCGTTAAATCCAAATCCCGTGACAACTCCCGCGTTCCGATGCATTGGGACAGCAGCCAGTATGCCGGTTTTAGCAGCGTTACACCATGGTTGATGCCAACTGACCAGGATCAGATTAATGTAAAAGACGAACTGGCACATGGCGAGATCTTCAATTACTATCAGAATCTGATCAAACTGCGTCATAACGAGGAACTGATCTCTGATGGTCATATTAGGATGTTTTTAAAAGACGACCCGCAAGTTCTGGCCTACGAACGATTTCTGGATGATCAGCCATCCAAATTGTTAGTCTTTAACAATTTCTATGGTCAATCGCATACGGTTACTTTGCCAAAAGCCTTTCAAAAGCAAGCTACTCAAGTTGTTATCAGCAACTATGATCAGCAAGACATCAACTTACAAGAAACCTTAACGCTCCGTCCTTATGAGGCGCTGGCCATTAAAATCTAGACAATAAAAAAAGAGAATGAGAAAAAACTCCGAAAATCAGCTTGCGACCGATTTTCGGAGTTTGTCTTTTGTCTTCGAACCTCCGCAAGGATGGCTAGGTCGGCCAAATGCTGATTTATCAGCGTTTGAACTGCCAGCCAGCTACCGCGCAGAGGCATTATTATCCATAAAATAGTTAAGAGGTTGAGTTAATTCCCAGCCTCTTTGTTTTATTTAGGGGAATTGACCACGCGCTTGGGCCGCTTACCCTGAGCTGCCAACTGCAGATCTTCTTCAATCATGGCATAGCCGCGATAAAAGCTGGTCGTTGTGATTCCGCCAATATGCGGACTAAACAGCAATCGTTGCGCAATTTCAAATGGCAGATTCAGCAATGGATGGTCAGATTGGACTGGTTCATGGTCAAGCGTATCCAACCCAGCCATCGCCAGCTTTTCCGATTTTAAAGCTTCAATCAAGGCTGCATCATCAACCAGTTCGCCACGGGCCGTATTGACCAGGTAGCTGCCTGGCTGCATTTTGGCAAAAAAGCTTGATCTGCCATATGCATAGTAGCATCGGTAACTGGCAGATGCAGACTGACAATCCGACTCTGCGCCAATAAGTCATCCAATTCACGATACTGCACGCCATATTGCTGCTCTTGTTCTGGATCCAGTCGGTGACGCTTGTAGTAATAAATGTCTTTGACGCCATAAGCTTTCAACAGCCGAGCCGTTTTTTGAGCAATGTCGCCAAAACCAATCAGTCCCACGCTGCAGTCGGCCAGCTCATACAGATTGCCGTTTTGCATGTAGCCTTCTTTAGTTTCAATCTGATGTCCATTGCGTACGGCCGCATCGTTGACAACCACATTGCGCAGCATTCCCACCATCAGCAAAACCGCCTGCTCGGCAACCGCCATGGCATTCATTCCCTTAGCGTTGCAAACATAAACACCGTATTCATCAGCAGCCTTTAGATCGATTGCATTATAAGCCACGCCTTCTGAATGAATTACTTTTAGATTGGGCATCTGCTTGATCAACTCGCCAGGAACGCTGGAAATCGCATCAACGACGATAAAATCAGCATCGCCTGCTTGGTCTAGATACTCTTTGACTGGCAGTCCTGGTTTTAGATCGGTTAGTTCCAGCGAGCGCAAAAAGCCATCTGCAACTGCAAATCGCTGCAGATTACCGGTCTTGCCAATATGCAGTACTTTCATTGGATCACCCCATTCGTTTTTTCACTATACTACCAATACATGATTTTTATAATCTTAATCTACGTATAAGTACTGATTTTGAAGATCGACTATATTATCTGCCGTATCAAATTCGATAACCAATTCCTGCTTTATTTAGGTACTTTTTATCGCTATGCAGCATCAACCCAAAAACGCCAGCTAAACGGCTGACGGCTAAAACTCTAATCATCATTTTCTTTTTTATGAATTTCGTTTTTATCTAAGCGATTGGCAGTCATTGGATATTTGGCATCCAGCTTGGGACTGACTTTTTTGAGCACGATATATTTTTGAAAAGGCCCCATAATCATCCAGCCACCAACCCAGAGTACGCCCATAACCGATCGTGCAACGCCGCCTGGCACCAAGCCAAATAATGCGCCCCAGAGCAGCATCAAAATAATGTAGCAGGTGCCATAAAGCTGTTTGAAGTTCTTGTATTCATTATGCCGCATGCCTAATTGGTACTGCAGTTTCTGGTCAGCCGATGCAATTTTTTCTTCATAATCACTGCTTTTTTCCACATCATACAAGTCCTTGATGCCAACGCCTAATGCGCCAGCAACCAGATTCAACGTTTCAACACTGGCTTCCTCACCGGCTTCTAAGCGCTGAATCGTTCTTACCGAAACCTGAGCTTTTTCAGCCAACATTTCCTGGGAAAGGTTTTGAGACTGACGTAGCTTTTTGATTTGGTTTTCACGCATTTTGATCTCCCCTTTAATTTTTCTCAATCATACCAAATCCGATAATCTTTGACCACGACAGTTCCCCGCCAGCTTTCCACCAGTCAGCAAATGCCAGAATAGCAAGAATTTAAAACGCTCTCCAAATCGATTACGACAGTCAACCCAAATCCTAAGATGGTCGATCAGCTACCCGTCAAACTACTGTCGGGTCCAGACCACGATCACTTCGAGCGTTTGCTGGTGGATTTATTTGGCCTTACAGATTGGGTAAAAAGCACCTACCTTGCCTCGATTATTTAAAATCATAATTTTCTCCTTATGGTAAATCACTAATCAATTCTTCAATAGAACTAGCCAGATTCCCACCAATAATAGGGATGAGTGTAATCTAGATTGATACAGCGATCGCACCTACCATCCAAAATTATATATCGCCATCTTTTATCTCTAATGCCATCAATTTTAGGGTCTCTCAGGACTTGGTATCTTGGCTGCAGTTTATAGCCCAATGGAACAGCGCGCAGATGCTTGGGACGAGGATCATCGGTTCTCCATGAGAAATCAACAACTGCTACGCCCCAGTCTTCAAAATCTTTTTCCGGTGCCGGCGAGGTAGGGGCCCAGTAAAATTTATATTTGGTGCCAATTTTTTTGATCAGATAATATTGCCCATTCATTTTCATACCCTCAGTCTAAATCAAAGGCACACTTATCTTTGGTTCCTGTCATCTCTGCCCAACGTGCCGCCAGCAGTTTGGCATAGCGAATGTCGTAAAGTCCATAAGCCGCCAAAGAATATCCTTCATTGACCTCGACTAATAGTGTCCGACTGGCTTTGATAACACCAAAATCAAGTGAGCAGCCAGCTGGACAATTATGGTAGTCATGCAGGCATTGTTCAATTATATTTGGATCATAATGAAAGTGCCAGTCACCATAGTATTGGCGCACGCCTTCGATTCTGCCATAGCGTAATAGGCTCGCCATTCTGCTGTAAAATCAACCACCTCGCTGCAGATTACATCAGGATTTTCATAGCTGGATCCCAGGCCTACCAGATCTCTTGGCGAGCGGATGACTTTGCCGGTAATTTGCTTGCCCGTTACCGATTTGACAAAGACTGGCCACATTTCGGGATGGCTGTTGATGGTATCCATCTTGGAATGCCAGATTCTGCGACCGAGATATTGGCGAATTTCTTGTGGATAGTTAATTTCTTGATAATCAATCCCAAGACTGCTTAGACGATGCCGAACCGTTCCCAGTCCACCAACTACCACGTCTTCACGCTTCATTTTGTCTAAGACATCGCTTAGATTTTTAAACAAGACTACCTCAAAGCCCATTTTTTCAAAGCCGGTCATAGCAGCGTAGCCATTAATGCTATAGGGCATCCCGTTTTGATTGGTCTGGTCTGTACGAATACCTTCATTGCCGTTTCCCTTCTTTACTGATTTATCTACTCTTAATTATAAAACCGGCAACCGTCTTTAAAGCGCGTATCGGGGATGCAGAACTATAATATTTAAGGCAAGCAACGGCCAACCGCATTGTGCGATCGACCGCTCTATAACTCATCGCAACCTAGTTCAATAATCCTAAAATATCAAAACAGCGCTGCATCAAGCTCATTAGAAGCTTGATATAGCGCTGTTTCTGTTTTATGCGAAAGGATCATTTTCGGGATCATCGTTCCAGACGTACTCTGCTTGACGAGCATTCTCTTTAGCAGCATCCCGGCCATAATGATCAGCAACAAAGCCAAGCGCCATATCAATTCCAGCTGACACGCCTGATGACGTATAGAAACGACCATCATGTACCCAACGTGCCTTTCTAATCCAGACTGCATCGCCGACACCTTTTACCCAGTCAAAAGCATTCTTATTTGATGTAGCCTTTATTTCATACAAAATTCCGGCTGCTGCCAACAATGCCGAGCCAGTGCAAATCGACAAAACATAGTCTGCTGAATCACAAAGCGCTGCTAAACCATCTAAAAACTCTTTATCATTAACCAACGGCCGCGTCCCACGTCCACCCGGAATCACTAAGGCACTGTTTGCCGGAAGACTTGCCGCTTTTTGGGTCAGGATTCGTGTTCCTTGTGCACTGGTAATGACGCCGCCATTTAGTGAGATATAGTTAAGCGATGCGTTGGCAACCCGCCCAAAGATCTCTACCGGGCCAAATAAATCCAGTGTTTCGAACCTTTCAAATAATAAAAAATAGAAATTCATATCGTATTTCCTTCCTTTTATCCACCAAATTATCCCTGATACTGCGCCTTCAACAATTGGCAAATTTATCTGCTAGTTTAGAATCATAATTATCTCAGCGATTATCTTTTTAATTGCCAGGTCATCAACAGATCTTTTTCACCCGTATCCTCATCCATGCCAGTTGTCTGAATTTTAAAGCCTTCACGTTGGTAAAAGCGAATCGCACGAGTATTTTTTAATAAACGTTGAGGCTCAAATGAGAATGCCGTGTTTTGACAAAATCAAGCAACTGTTTACCAATACCTTGCGACTGCACTTCTTTGGCAACAAAGATTCCTTCAATTTGATCATCAACCAAGCTGATAAAACCCAGAATTTTTTGGCCATTTCGATATATAAACCGTAGCCTGCAAAAGCATTTTCTTTACCAGCTCAAGGTTTTCTTGCCAGTACTGAGCTGGAATAAACGAATGTGCCTAGCTGTTTGCTTCCAGCCAGATTGCTGCAACTTGATCGATATCAGCAGGTTGGAGTGATTTAATCATTGAATTACCTCATTAAACTTCTAATCGCCTTGCAAAAAGCCGTTCTCATACATTGTTTGAATCTCTTTAGCTTTCTTATTCAGTTTACCGATATAAAGTTTTAGATACGCAACCAGATGCTTTAGCTGGTCAATATCCAAATAGAGCGTTAAATGATCTTGGAGTTTAAAACTACGATAAAGTCGTAAGATCATTCCATCATATTCATCATCAAAAGAAAATTCCACCGTTGGATCATCCATCAATTCATAGGTATTTTTCTGGCTTGGATTCTGCAAGAATTTTTCCATGATCGACAATAAAATCTGCGGTTCATTAAAATACCAGAAAAATACCAGAGTGGGCTCAATTTAAAAAACAAAGATTCTTCTTCGTAAACTTCAATCGCTGAATCTATCCATTCGTCATCTATTCTTGGCCCAAGTTTAAGGTAAACGACATAGTCAGACGATGCTAATTTTAGATATGGCATTATCAAGCTCATCCCCGATTTAAAGTCTGTCATCGCTGGTTTAATTATTCCTGTAAGAAAATATTGCCAAGCTAGAATTGGTGGGCCAAGTCTAGCTTGAATGATACTAATTGCCGATTCATTAACAATATAGGATATTCATTTAACCTGATTCCCAAGCTGCATATCTACGGAATTCACTCATTTTAAGTAGACATCCATAGACATGTCCCGTTCCAAGTACCATGTGACGGTAACTGCTATCTCTAACACCATCTATCTCAGGATCCCTTAAAACCTGATATCTGGGCTTCAGCTGATATCCTAAAGGCGCGGCTCGCAGATGTTTGGGACGCGGATCTTCGGTTACCCAGGAAAAATCAATAACTGCTACGCCCCAATCTTCAAAATTTTTCTTGGGCCATGGAGAGCGTGGGGCCCAGTAAAATTTATACTTGGTGCCAATCTTTTTGATTAGATAATACTGTCCATTCATTTTCAATCATTTTCTTGAATTGATCCAAAGAGACATTTCTTCAAAGGAAAAATCAATCGACAGGTCATCGATGCCTTGCTTATCAAGTAGCTGATACTCATCCAAGGACTTGTAGGTTACTTGGAACAATAATTGGCCACGATAACGATCATCAATATCAAAATAAGAAGGAAAGCCCAAATCACTGTAACTAAAATGCTCTGGTAATTCTGGAATCAGTATAATTGATTGATCGACGGAATAAGTGTAACGCTTATTTATAATATTGGTCACATCAACTGCTTTAAAAGGTAAGACGATTTTATCAGCACTCATCCAAAAGTCACCAATTGCTGTTGATAGTAATTTCATCGGTTTATTCATCTACCTTGTCGATTAAGCCATATAGATCAATTTTCAGTAGTATTCATCGTAAATGTTTCAGCGTATCTGTTCCTCGACGAATTGGCTGAATTTCATTTTAATTATTTAATTGTTACTGCTTATGATATTTTGTTGAACTATTCTGGTTAGGGAAAAGTCGATCATGCAATCCAACCCGAACCCCTAATACAACTAGCTCATTACATTCAATATACCAAATTACTAATACATCATTAATATCACTGGGTTGCTCATTTTTAGGCGTATCATGAACATGAAATTCCCGATATCCTGATAAACGTCGCTTAAGTGGATGATCATTATATTCTGCTGGTAATTTCCCTGTTTCTAAAATTTCATCAATGGCTTCCCTGACTTCATCAATAATTGACGGATCTAGTCGACCAAGTCTTTTTAGGTCGGCATTAAAGGTTGCTCGAGGTCTAAAGCTTAACTTCGTCATTATTTAAACTGCTCCCAATAGTCATCTTTAGATTCAACAATAGGGTCGTCTTGCAAAACATGTCGCTGAATCAATTGATCGCGGGCAACAGCATAATCTAAAGAATCTTCTTTAGCCTGGAGCGCTTTTTCCATCCAAAATAATTTTTCTTGTGAGAGAACCGCAACTGAACGACTATTGGATCTAGCAATATAGACTACTTCGTCATCATCATTTACTTGATCTAAGTATTTCTTAATATGAGCTCTGAAATCGCTTTGTGTTAATGCTAAAGTCATAGTGATCAACCTCCTTGTACTAAATGTTGTCTTGTAATCAAATTTTATAGTATCTAGAAATATGATT
>NZ_JBKZAY010000040.1:0-12140 GCF_046939755.1 Limosilactobacillus mucosae | reverse complement strand
TTGGTGCCAAGCAAGGACAGCAGCTACCACTATGGCGACTCGTTTGACGTAACTGGAGACGCGCAAGTGATTGACGGCTACGTGCTGGTTAAGCAAGAAAACACGGCGGGCACGTTTGGCGAAGGTGATCAGACAGCCAAGTTTATTTACAAGCAGGTCGGCAAAATCATTCCGGTTGATGAAGCCGGCAACCCAATTCCAGGTGCCAATACGCCAAACTATCAAAATGATCCCGCCGATCCGACGGAGGTTGTGCCAAATGAGGCCGTGCCAACCGTACCAGGCTACACGCCAAGTACACCAAGTGTGACGCCGGAAGATCCAACGAAGGACACGCCGGTAACGTATACGCAAAACAAATACCAGTTGACTGAACAATTCGTGGATGAAGATGGCAACGAACTGGTGCCAAGCAAGGACAGCAGCTACCACTATGGCGACTCGTTTGACGTAACTGGAGACGCGCAAGTGATTGACGGCTACGTGCTGGTTAAGCAGGAAAACACAGCGGGGACGTTTGGCGAAGGTGATCAGACAGCCAAGTTCATTTACAAGCAGGTCGGCAAGATCATTCCAGTTGATGAAGCTGGCAACCCGATTCCAGGTGCGAATACGCCAAGTTATTCAAATGATCAAAATGATCCAGCAAATGTTGTGCCAAATGAGACCGTGCCAACCGTACCTGGTTACACGCCAATTATTTCAACCGTGACGCCAGCTGACCCAACGCAGGACACGCCGGTAACGTACATTAAGAATCCGACACCGATTGCGCCGGAAACACCGACTACATCTAATACGCCGGAACAGCCACAAACGCCAGCTGATCTGGCTGAGTCGTTAGTGACGCCGAATATTGACTATTCGATTGATTCAGCAACAGTTGAAAATAATGCTAAGGTTGTTTCAAGCCACGCCAAGGATAATGATGCCAAGCGACTGCCACAGACTGGCAATGCTCAACACGGATCAGTCCTAACGATAATTGGTTTAGCGCTTGCTGGGTTAGGCTTTGGCATTGGTAGAACCAAAAAGCGCAAATTATAGAGTTTCTTAGTTTTGTCGTCAGCTTGACCTACAGAATCACGATAAAAACGCATCATCCCATGCTTGGGGTGGTGCGTTTTAGTTAACGATTATTTACTATTAAAATGCTTTGCTGCCTGGATTGGGCAACCGGACATTTTTTGATCTAAGCTTGGTCGTATGAGATTGATCCGTGTGATGACGGGGTCCTTTGTTGATCATTCAGCCAATTAGCTAGATATTTCTGCAAGGCCTTAACATCAGCTTGATTGAGTGAAAAAGTCGCGTCATGCGGTTCATCGTTAAAGCCGTGATTGCTCAAAAGCAGGTTTAATCGGGGCTCGTCATTAGCAGGCTGCAGACTCAATTCATTGGCACAGCCGTCATCACGATCTTCACCTTGATAACAGAGATGCAGCCATTGATCATCGACATCGATCTTATGCAAAGGTATCTTCCTTTCTAAAAATAGGTTGGCGCATTATCTTTGAGGCTTGTGGCAATTGTTTTTTTGACTAGCGAAGCCGGCAGTGATCGTCAATGAAATTACCGCGATGCAGACTGGTCAGCATGTCACTGTCAACATAACGAGTTAGTGGACGATTGTCATTGAGATACTGATCATTCAAGGCTACCATCGCGAGCAGCTGACGTTCCAGTTTGGCCAGATTGATGATAAAGGGCTGCTCGTATTCGCGTTCACCAATGCCGCGGCTGGCCAGTAATTCTTTAAGATACCGCTGTTCAAGGCCAGTTAATGGACGCTTGGCCTTAAATTTAGCGAACTGATCAAGCTGCGACAGCGAGTAGAGACGATTTTTCATCCCAGGCGCGGGCACGGTTGCTTGTTCGGGGTTGGCCGCTACGAACATGGAATGAATGACTGGCTGGGCGTTCATTAAAATCTGGCGTGCGTTGGCATCCTCAAATAACAGGCGTGAGACCGCATGCTCGTGATTACTCAGCTGTTCGGCAGCATTTTTAATCTGTTCACAGTAGCCGTTGGGGTAGGCAATGATAAAATCGCCATTCCTGGTCAGCTGCAACGCCAGACCCTGATAGTTTTTAACCTCTGGAATCAAGATGCCGTTGCGGGTGATCAAAACGATATCAATTTGATTAACGGCAGTGATATTTTGTTTTTTGTAATAGTCAAAAGGCAGGTTGAGCGAGTCGAGTAGCTCTTCATGTGGGTAAAGCTCCTGTAGCAATTGATAAACGCGACGTTCACCAATATCCCCCTGCAAAAGCTGGGTGGCGCGCTCATGCAGCTGAATGATTCCTTTGAGCTCTTTAGAAAGCATGGCCAATTCACTTGGCGTACGATCCGCGCCATGGCTGTACCAAGAATAGGTTTTGGCCATTTCATAAGCCAAAAAGCGCAGACCAGGGAATGGATCTTGGAAAAAGGCGTTCTTCTGGGCATCAGAAAAGTTTTGACGGGCCTGGGTCGCGATTTCGTCATGATCTGCTACCATACTGAGATGCCGATCCCATTGCTGCAGCTGCTCTAAGTAGGCGGCGTTGCTGATCAGCTTGGTCGTGAGCAGGTTTGACCAATTAAGCGGTTGCGCCACCGTTGACCAATTAACCGAGCGCTTGAAGCTAAACCATGATTTAAGAGGTGAGCGTTTCAAAACGGTTTGCGGCTTGGATGCAGGATTAGCTTTACCGGCAGCCTTCAAAGCGCTTTTAGAATGCCCGCTGGTTTGATCTTGAAGTTTTGCCCCTGAATTACTCAGCATGTTGCTGTTGCCAAGATCCTGCTGCTTTTCAGAAGCTTGCTGGGCAGTACCTTGCTTGGATTCTGAAGGGCCAAGATCAACCCGAACCTCATTTTGCTCTGGATTCAAACTGAAGACATCGGGCTGTAACGAAATGTCTTGCTGTCCAGTAACGCTGTCGTCATTTGCAATCAAGGAAGTTTGCCTAGTAAAGCTGGCAGCGCCGTTTTCATGTGAAACAGCATCGCGAGAGTCCTGCTCTGGTGCTGAAACTGGCCGCAATTGATTATGCTCTGCTTTTTCATGACCATCCGGCATCGATTGAGCGATTGTTTCCGGTTCGTGATTAGGTGCGGAATCCGGTTGGCGAGCAGCTTTTTTACGCGGCGGATGTTTTCTGCTGATCCCAAGCCAGTCCTTGAAGATCAAAAGCAGGATGCCGCCAATCAGGATGCTGATAAGATAGCGCAACAAGAGACTGCCTCCTTTCGATTTTGAATACTGTCTTTATTTTATCATAACTAATAAAAGCATCCCCCTGATTGATCAAGCGGATGCTAAACAAAACTATTTATTCGGATCAGCAGTTTCTGGATGACGCTTTTGCCACCACCAATAGCCGAGATAACATATCAAAACGAACGGCAGCGTCCAATATAATGCGATTCGCTGCTGAGGATCAAACCAGATTAAAAGACACGACAAACCGCTTGAGATTAAGGCGAATAAAGGAACGAACGGATAGCCGGGCGTGCGGTACAAAAGCTCATCGACTTGATGTCCCTGCGCTAAGAATGCTTTTCTGAAATTCAGCTGTGCTAAAGCGATTGCCATCCAGACAAAAACGACGGCCAATCCAGAAATTGAAACAAGTACCAAGTAGACGGTATCAGCTGCGATTACGCTGGAAAGCAAGGCCAAGATGCCGCCCAGCATGCTAAATGCCAATGCTACCGTGGGGATGCTGCGCCGGTTGGTTTTAGCAAAAAATTTCGGCAGCATCCCTTCATTACTAAGTGACCACAGCATTCGTGTCGAAGCATAAAGACCGGAATTAGCCGCGGAAATAATAGCTGACAAGACGACAAAATTCATCAAGTCACCGGCAAACGGAATCCCCATCATCTTAAAGACATAGACGAATGGGCTTTGAGTAACGCCGGCTTTTTGGTATGGGATCAAGGCGGCCATGACGATCATGGAACCAATGAAAAAGATAATAAGACGCCAAAGGGTAGTATGGATGGCTTTTGGCAGTGTTTTTTCGGGTTGCTTGGCTTCACCGGCCGTTACCCCGATCAATTCAGTACCGGAAAAAGCGAAATTTACCGTCAGCATGGTCGTAAAGACGCCGCCAAATCCCGTTGGAAATAAGCCATCCTTAACGAAATTCTGCAATCCCGGGGCATGCGTATAACCCTTGAGTGGAATTACGCCAACAATTGCCAGCGATCCCAAGACGATAAAAGCAATGATTGCAAACACCTTGATCGCGGCCAGCCAAAATTCACTTTCCGCAAAAATACGGACGGAATAGACATTGCTTATCACAATGCCAATCATAAACAACAGGCTCCAGATCCAGACTGGCGTATGCGGAAACCAATTGCGCATGATCAGTCCAGCAGCGGTAAATTCAGAACCTAGCGCAATCGTCCAAGTCAGCCAATAAAGGATGGCGACGACAAAGCCGGTTGCAGGATTGATATAGCGCTTGGCATACACGTGAAACGAACCGGTATAAGGCATTGCTACTGAAAGTTCGCCCAGACAGAGCATGACGCTGTAGACGATCAATGCGCCAACAAAATAGGCCAGCACCGTTCCTAAAGGGCCTGCCTGATGAATCGTATAGCCAGAGCTCAAGAAAAGCCCGGTACCAATTACGCCGCCCAATGAGATCATTTGGATATGACGTGATTCCATTTTGCGTGCCAAGTGTTCAGTTTGTTTGGCAATTGCCATTTTTTCACTTCCCAAGCTAAAATAATTGTTAACAGCAACTAATTAGAATATCATTAAAAAATAATAACACAAAAGGGTGAAAGTAATGGTAAAAAGATCAATTTTCTCAAAGCCGTTGGTAATTGATGGCTCAATGAGTACCAGTTTGGAGCGGCTGGGCTGTGATACTAATAATGAATTGTGGACAGCCGCGGCTTTGCTTAACCAGCCCGAACTCGTTTATCAAGTACATAAGGAGTATTTTGAAGCAGGGGCGCGGTTGGCAATCACGGATACCTACCAAGCCAATCTTCCAGCACTTAAAAAAGCGGGACTGACTGAAAGACAAGCGCGGCAGGTTATTGAAAAAGCCGTTGAATTGGCTAAGCAGGCGCGGGATGATTACGAAGCCGAATCGAGAGTGCACGGATATGTGGCAGGCTCACTGGGACCGTACGGCGCTTATCTTGCCAATGGGAGCGAATATCGTGGCGATTACGAATTAACGGCGGCCGAGTATCAGGCATTTTACCGCCCCCGCTTGGAAGCAATCATCAATGCCGGCGTGGACTGCTTGGCATTGGAGACCCAGCCGAAGCTTAGCGAGGTTAAAGCGGTTTTGGATCTGCTAAAAAATGAGTATTCTGATCAAAGAGTTTATGTTTCCTTTACCTTAAAAGATGCCGAAACCATCAGTGAAGGCACTAAACTGACTGATGCTGCCAAAGTCGTTTCACGGTATGATCAGGTAATCGGCGTTGGCATCAACTGTATTCCGCCGCGGCTGGTAACACCGGCGATTCAAAAACTAAAAGAAGCTACGGTACTGCCGATAATTGCCTATCCAAATTCGGGAGCAAGCTATGATGCAGCGACTAAAACCTGGTCAGCTGCACCTGCTGAAGATGATTTTGGCAAACTGACGAAAGAGTGGCTGCTAGCTGGGGCCAGCGCGATTGGTGGCTGCTGTACGACTACGCCCGCGGATATCGCGAAGATTGCGGCAGTTTTAAATGAGAACTAATAAAAACAGCGTCATTGCGAGGGAAAAAGCCCAGGCATGACGCTGTTTTATGTTAGCCCAAAATACCTTGCGCTTAGCTATGGATAAATTGGCTTATTTAAGGCTAGGATAAATGTTCTTTAATTGATTGTTGACTAATTGAACTAAGCAGCCGTTTTATTTATTTTCGTGGTGATCTTCCCAGATCTTGCGCAGCATTGGGTACCGCAGATCGCCGGTTTGAGCAACTTGATAGTCAGCCGCGCTCAAAAGTTCTGCATCGCCAATACCAATTGAGATCAGGTGAGCCTGATTGATAGCAGCGATATTGGCTGGAGTGGTGGCCAGAGCAATGCATTCGTTTGGCGCTACCGATAGCTGTTGGGCAAAGGCAGAGTAGGGATCGCCTTCATTAGGGATGATTGCGGTAAAGTAATCGGCAATCTGCAGCTGCTTTAGAATGAGTTCGGCATGACCGCCATTATCAACGACCCCCATGTTGACGTAGTGATCGTCCAGGTTGATCAAAAGGCGTTCGATCCCAGGCATTACTGAAGATTCATCCAGCGAGTCCAACGCTTTTTGATACATCTGTTCTTGTTCAGAAAGCAAGGTGGCCCGTTCTGCTTCATCGGCCGTTTGGTGCAGCTGCTTCAAAACGATTGGCAAGGCAGCGGCAGAGCTGAGATTTTTGAGTTGTGGGGCCAGTTTGCCAGGTAATCCCAGCCCATACTCATACATTGCCAGTTCGCGCCAAGCGTCAAACTGCTGCTGATTTGTGTCGACGATTAGATTATTGACGTTAAAAATTGCACCCTTCATAAAAATATTCCTTTCAATAAATACGATAACTTTATTTTAACCCAAAGCTTGGAAAATGAAAACGCCGCCATAACATAAGGGGGATGCATTGCCTTAATTTAGCCAGCTGATCAAGAAACGTTTTAAAACCATTGAAAATAAAAATCGCACTATCGCGAGCGAGAAGCTTTGGTAGTGCGATGTTTTTATCAAAGCTGACAGCATTTTCGCTAAGCGAGATATCATTTCTATTTTCTCAAAAAAACAACGCCATGCCCAAGGTTTCGCTACCTCGACATGACGCGGTTTAATGACGATGCTTTAGATGTTATTTACCAGTAAGGGCAGGGTGAACGGCTTTTTCAACCGGTGAGGCAATCAAAAGCGCGATTACTGAGCCAACGATTCCCTGAATCAGGTTGGGGAAAATACCGGCTGCTCCAGTTGCCCAGGTATAAAGAATGGCATCCGAGAAGAAGTAACCGACTACCATCACGATCGTTCCCGCAGCTACACCGGCAACGCGGCCCCATTTGCCGCGAACGTATTTAAAGACTAAACCGGCAACGATACCTTCCAGACCATGTGAGATGAATGAAAATGGCGCGTATTGAGCAAAGCCGGAAATTAAATCCAGAAACATGGCACCAAAGCCACCGATAAAGCCGCCAGCCCATGGTCCCAACAGCATGGCACCGATAAAGATGCCGACATCGCAGAGATTGATGTTGCCATGCGTCCAAGGCAGCGGAATCAAGAAGAAACGACCAAAGATCAAAGTCAGCGCCGTCAAAAGCGCCGTGAATACCAAATGTCTAACCGTTGCAGATTTTTGCATTAAAATCACTCCTCTTATGCTTTACTTACATAGTGAATCAAATGATCGAGACGCAGACCAAATCGCCGCTCATTGTCAGGGAGGAAAACGGTCTGTTGGATTGCAATCTCCATGGCGTCCGTTGCGTTTTTAACTGCAATTTCCAGCGGCCAGCCTTGCAGCAGCCGACCATAAAGCAGTGCCGAGAAGATGTCGCCGGTACCATAGAAATGACCTGGCCGAATCTCATTGCCGCAAAACTCCAGTGGCTGAACCTGATACCGATCGTCTTCGCTTTGCAGATTTTGGCGCGCGTCAGAACTGTTCAAAAAGTTTAGACTCCCATCGTTGCTTTTTTGCCAATCCTGATGTGGGCACGCGGTTTGCTGATGAGACGAATCAAATCTATCTTGTTGATTCTGGCGCCAACAGCAGCCAATCTGCCCATTCGAATGAACACCGGTGACGATGATTTTGGCATTGATTCCCGCCGCCTTTAGCTGATCTATCCCCTGATTTAATGTCTCAGTAGTCGGTAGCGAATATGGCAGACCAGCCAAGAGACAAAGCTCAGTCCAGTTAGGTGTGATCAAATCAGCGTAACGGCATAGTTTTTTGATCGCCTCGACATAGTCTTGATCAAACCCAGGATATAGCTGGCCTTGATCACCCATAACCGGATCGACAATTTTTAAGCAGTCAGCCAGGTTTTGATGCTCAAGCCAGCTGCTCAATTGTTGGGCCAGGTCGCGTTGACCAAGATAGCCAATTAAAACGCCGCTTGGTTCAATGACCTGCGCCTGCCAATGTCTAAGCGAGGACTGAATCCATTGCTCGGTGTCCAAAACTACAGGTTGGCCGAATCCTTCCGTTTGACTGGATAAAATGGTCGCGGGCAGAGATGCGGTCGTAATACCCATTGCTTGCAGAACGCTTAGGGCACCAATCATTGAAATTTGACCCAACGCCGAAAAATCTTCAATCAACAGAGCGGGCTTGATCATATCAACAATCCTCTCTAATCATTTTTTAATTTGATGATCTTACTATACGGCGGCTAGCACTTACTGACAAGATGTAGCCAAACATTAGTCTGAATTGTATTGATACAATTACCAAACTGCCAATGACTGTAAAATCTGCTTGACGATTTAAATCAACCGCGGTAAAATTTATAGCTGTTGGTAATGTTGATTGCTAATTTAATTTCGGGAAATAGCTCAGCTTGGTAGAGCACCTGGTTTGGGACCAGGGGGTCGCAGGTTCGAATCCTGTTTTCCCGATTGGATTATGAATTCCTGCTCAAATTTGAGTGGGGATTTTTATTTATTTGAATTTTATTGATTATTAGAAATATCGCAGCAGTGAATGATACGCAAAAATTCTAAAAAGGATGTGACGGATCGTAGCTGATGATGATGCAGAATTAGTCGGTAAACAGCCCTGACAAACGTAATGATGTCTAATTATTCAAGAAAAACTGAATAATGACATATGATAAAAATATCATTACCTACTTTTTAAAAAAAATCATTGTATAGTAGGTAAAAAATAGTGTATATCGAGTTGGGCATCCCTAACATTACCTACTATTGGCCGAAAATCCCCAAATTGTAGGTAATTCACAAAGTCGGTCTGGCCCAATCACTCCCTAAATATGCAACATTACCTGCTATTCAGAAAAAAACTGCTGCAAGTAGGTAAAGTTAGACCGGTTGAATATACAGTTACCTACTTCTGGCGCAAAAATAGCGAATAGTAGGTAATTTCAAAGCCGTTAGCTGATTAATGCCTGTTTTGCTTCACAAGGTAAGCTTTTAATGATTGTCATGGTCCGGAAAAAATCAAAAATAGTGCTGGCAGCTTGAAACACTCGTAAAATTTCAAATTCAGTCAGCTTCCATCGCACTAATAACATTCATTAAATTTATGGCAAGGCATCTAACCGCACCAGCGATTATCGATGGATGAGGCGGATACAGTGGCATCTCTGAGCATAGCCATAGCTGTAGTTGAGAATGAGACTGGCTGCAGCCGTGTTTTCGTTAATGAAAGTTGCCTTTGAGTCGCTTACGGGCGGCTTTTTTTGTTGGCAATGGTTGCTGGCTTCAGTTAGACTAAAAGAGTGACTAATTAGAGTAAAGGAATGAAAATTTATGCAGGCCAATGATGTTCAATGGAATGCCCAATATGATGTAGTGGTCGTGGGTTTTGGCGGTGCTGGGGCTACAGCGGCCCGATTTGCGGCTGAGGCCGGAGCATACGTCCTATTGGTGGACACGGCACCGCTTGGAAGGGAGGGCGGCAATACCCGCTATGCATCACAGCACGTTGCAATGGGTAAAGGAATCGGTCAGCTGACCAAGTACTATCAGCAGCTCAACGATGACTTTATGGTGCCAGCCAAGCTGATGCAGACATATCTGCGCGGGCTGGTCAACATGCCGGAATATTTTGAAAAGTACCTGGGCGTTAAAGCCGTAAGCTGGAAAGACGATATCCGCCTAGGCGATCCAGTTGTTCCCAAGCATTCCCTGGCTGAATATCCGGAACTGGCCGACAGCGAGTCAGTTGATATTGCTCTGGTTCACCGGCGCGACAAGGATGCGGCGTTATGGAAAATACTGCGGCAAAACGTAATTGAGCGCGCGGACCGTATCGATGTTTGGCTCAACACTCGGGCCCGGCATTTGTATCAGGATGAACGAACTGGCGTGGTAAAGGGCGTTCAGCTGCGTCGACGCGGCAAGGATTATCAAATTGCCGTTAAAAATGGTCTGGTTTTGGCAACGGGCGGTTTTGAAAATAATCGAGAAATGATTCAAAACTATCTGCAAAAGCCAACGTTAATGCCAATGGGATCACTGTTCAATCGTGGTGATGGCATTAAAATGGCGCAGGAAGTTCGGGCAAAACTTTGGCACATGGGAAATTATGAAAGTTTTGGCACGCTGGCTGGGCTCACGTTTGCTGAAGAAGGTACGCAGCATCGGGGCCGGGTAATTCAAAGCTGGTCGCAGTTGAATCATGGCAGCATTTTTGTGATTGGCGATGATGGCACGCGCTTTTTTGCGGAAAATCAGCCCGCACGTCATGGTCATCTATATTCACATGGTCACTGGGTCTTACCGCATTATCAAAAACATCCTTATCTGGTATTTGATCAGGCACAGCATGAAGTCTTTGCTCAGCAGGAAAAAGACGAGCGGCGGCTGCCCTACCCGAAGTTTATGCAAAAGCTGCTCAGCGCGGATTCATTGCCAGAACTGGCCAAGCAGTTGCATGTACCAGCAATCAGTCTTACCCAGACGGTTACTGATTTTAACCATTTTAAAGAAATTGGCCGTGACTACCAGACTGGTCGTGATACGGATACCATGCGTAAGTTTGGGGCCGGACCATATTATGCAATCGAATTGGCCAGCAACGTCTTAAATACGCAGGGTGGTCCGCAGCATGACGAAAAAGCACAGGTCCTAAACGTTGATGACCAACCGATTCCGCATTTATACAGTGCTGGCGAGTTAGGCGGAATTGCGGCCAACTACTATCAAAGCGGGGGAAATTTGGCTGAATGTCTGATTTTTGGCAAGATTGCCGGCGAGAATGCTGCTAAACCTAAGCGGGATGCATTTAAAGTTGCGCGGCTGCATGATGCGATTACCGTTCATATTAATGATCTGCTGGATCTGTCGGCGCAGCATTATATGGTAGGACCGGATCAGTATCTGGGCGTTTCCGATGACGGCATGGGTGGCCGGATCGTCGTCCGCGTAACTTATCAAAATCAAAAGCTGCGTCAAGTTGAGGTTTTAGAGAACCACGAAAACGAAGAGATTGGTCAAGCGGCTTTTGACCAGCTTGAAAAAAACATGGTCAGCGCCAATACGGCAGCCGTTGACGCCATTTCAGGTGCGACGACGACTAGCCGCGCGCTGAGTAAAGCGGTTGCTGATGCACTGAGCAAAGTCAAGTAAAAGCAATAAAAAACCGTCACCGAATTTTGCGTTCGATGACGGTTTTTTAGTTGTCCGCAGGCTCATGGATGTAATGTGGATTAAATTTTTAATGATTAGAGTGAACAAGAGTCAGTCATAAGATGAGCCTGCTAAACAAGGATGATCTTGTGTGAAGCCATAAAATGGATTTAAAGGGATTGAGAGTCCAGCACTGGGGATTGGCGTGCCAGTGCCAGCGGCTTCACGATTTTGAGGAAAGACGAAGGATCGTCTTGAGATTAAATGAACATCTGATCGCTGGAGTTGGCGTACTCCAACGGCAGAAGGAAGGGTCGGTCAAACGTTAGCGGTTGGTCGATTGATTGACGGTGATGGTCATCAGGCAACTTGGCGTAGTTAAGAGATGGCCATCGTCGACTGCCACACGAACGGTTTCACGATAAAACAAGTTATGAAAGAAAAGTAGGATTGAAAACACTTTCCTTACGACCCATAAATATAATAGTATAACGGTTTACCCAGTGCAAGTCTTTTTTCGTAAATTTCTGAATAAAAAATCGAAAAAAGCTTTAAAAGTCTGGTTTAATAACGTTTTACCTGGTCTAAAAACTTGGCGAAAAGAACGTTCGGCAAGTTTGAATCGGCGTAAAATAAAGATAGCCAAACTAGAAAGGATGTGTTGTTAATGAAATGTCCGCACTGTAAGACTTCGCTCAAGACGCACGAAAAAATCTGTGCCAACTGTGGTCACACGATCAAGACAGCTCGCAAAAAACGGCGATGCAATCTAATTTTGACCAGTCTGCTTTTGCTACGCCTGCTGCTGACGCTTGGACTGGTCTTTAAGATGTTCAAGCAGCACCAGA
>NZ_JBKZAY010000039.1:0-13471 GCF_046939755.1 Limosilactobacillus mucosae | reverse complement strand
CATTTTTCAATTGATTATTTCTTGGTCTTATCTTCAGCAGACAGCTGAGCACCAAGTTCTTTAATATATTCACGCAATTCGTCTTTAACTTCTGGATGGTTCAAACCATATTCAATGTTGGTTGCGATCCAGCCAAACTTGTTGCCGACGTCATAGCGATCGCCCTTGTATTCATGGGCAAATACCCGCTGCGTCTTGTTCAGCGTGTTGATGGCATCCGTTAATTGGATTTCGTTACCCTTGCCTGGCTTGGTCTTAGCCAAAACGTCAAAGATCTCTGGCGTAAAGACGTAACGGCCAATGATTGCCAGATTGCTTGGCGCATCTTTTGGATCTGGTTTTTCAACAAAGTTCGTGACGTTGAACAGCCCTGGCTTAACTTCCTTGCTTGGGTTAATCACACCATACTTAGAGGTATCTTCATGTGGCACGCGCATTACGGCCAGCGTTGAAGCACCTGTTTCGTGATAGCTGTCGATCAGCTCTTTAGTCAATGGCGTTCCGTTGTTGTTGATGTTGTTTAAGTCGTCACCAAGCATCACGACGAATGGTTCATCACCGATAAAGTCGCGCGCCGTCAAAACAGCATCTCCCAAACCACGTGGGTGAGATTGACGAATAAAGTAAATGTTGATGTCGGTGGTTTCTTGTACCAGCTTCAGCATCTCGTCCTTATGCTTGTCGCGCAAGTTGTCTTCCAGCTCTGGGTTGGAATCAAAGTGATCTTCAATCGAGCGCTTGTTTTTGCCATCAACGACAACAATATCTTGAATGCCTGACTTGCGAGCTTCTTCAACAATAAATTGAATCGTTGGCTTATCAACGATTGGCAGCATTTCCTTGGCTAAGGCCTTGGTAGCCGGTAAAAACCGCGTTCCCAGACCGGCTGCAGGAATAATTGCTTTACGAACTTGTTTCATTATCAAAAAATCCTTTCAGCTTCATAGCAGAATAGTTACACGCTTACATTCTACCATACTTATGGCAGATTATTCCATTTCAGATGTGGCCTTTCGACTCATCAGATTGGTAATCGCCGTTTCAATATCTTCGCCTTCATAAAGCACCCGGTAAAGCGCTTCGGTAATCGGCATCTTGACATTACGTTTTTGAGCCAATTCATAGGCAGCCTTAGCCGTATAGATTCCTTCGATAACCATTCCCATATTGCTAATGACATCCTCCAACTGGCGGCCTTGCCCCAGTTGATAGCCAGCCCGCCAGTTGCGTGAGTTTTTGCTGGTTGCTGTAACCACTAGGTCGCCGACCCCAGAAAGACCAATAAACGTGAATGGATTAGCACCAAATGCCACGCCCAGGCGCCGAATCTCTGCCAGACCACGCGTAATCAGCGCGGCCCGGGCGTTATCCTTATAGCCCAGCCCCTGCAGTGCACCAGCACCGATTGCGATAATATTCTTTAAGGCCCCGCCAAATTCAGCACCGATGACGTCATCATTGGTGTAGACTCGGAAAAAGTTATTGGAGAACAGTTTTTGAACACGCTCAGCAGCCGTCAGATTGGCGCAAGCTGCGGTAACTGCCGTCATATCTTGGATCGCAACGTCTTCAGCATGACTTGGTCCAGAAAGAACGACAATGTCTTGGCGATGGTCCTCATCGATTTCCTCAGCTAACATTTGAGAAGGCCGCTTATAGGTTTCTTGTTCCAAACCCTTGGTAGCGTGAATCAAAAGCGGTTTTTGATCCAGCTTAACCAAGATTTTATTTAGATTACCGGCAACCTCACGCAATCCTTTAGTTGGAATGACCATTAAGATGTATTCAGCATCGCGAACGGCTTCTTCCATATCGTCAGTTGCCTTTAGATCTGGTGAGTACTTAAAGTCTTTCATGTATTGAGGATTGATGTGCCAGCGATTCATCGTGACTACCTGTTCTGAATCGCGTGACCACAGCATGACCTCTTCATTATTGCCAACTAAAAGATTTGCCAGAACACTGCCCCAAGATCCAGCACCTAAAACAGCAATTTTGTTACTCATTTATTTTTCTCCTTTCAACGATGCGGCATACCATGGTAATTGTTTTAAATGGCGCCGCGCTATCCAAACCGTTAATGCGCCGATAAAAAGGACTGCCGATAAAACCTGTGAAATTCGCAAAGGTCCCAGCATTAAGCTGTCCGTGCGCATTCCTTCAATAAAGAATCTGCCAAATGCATACCACATGACGTAGGTTAAAAAGATTTCGCCCTGCTTGAACAGATGCGGACGATGGCGCAGACTTACCAATAGCAAAAAGCCTGCCAGATCCCATAGCGATTCATATAAAAACGTTGGCACGCGATAATGGCCGCCAATATACATCTGATTGATGATAAAGGCTGGCAGATGCTGAGCTTTTAATGCTGCCAGAGTTGTAATTTTCCCAAATGCCTCTTGATTGAAAAAATTCCCCCAGCGTCCCATCGCCTGTGCCATGATAACAGTTGGTGCAATAATGTCCAACAGCGTCCAGGCTGATACCTTCCTGGCACGACAAAAGAAGTACAGCGTCAAAAAGCCGCCTAAAATCGCACCATAGATGGCAATGCCTCCATCCCAGATGGCAATAATCTCGCTAGGAAACTTAGAATAATACGACCACTGAAATGCAACATAATAGATGCGGGCACAGATCACGGCAATCGGCAGCGCCCATAAAAGATAGTCGTAAAAATATTCTTCATCAATTCCTTTACGATTGCCCTCGCGAATTGAAAGCCACAATGCAAGAACGACACCAGCTGCAATAATGATACCATACCAGTGAACCTTAATTGCTCCCAACTGAAAGGCAATTGGATCCAAGCTTAAGAGCGTATTAATCATGCTCATTTTCTTGCTTTTGCTCCTTTGCCTGCGTATCGTGGGCTGAGTTTTGCTGAATCAAGCGGTTTAAGTTGTCATCAAAGGTTTTGGTAGCATCGTACCCCATCGTTTCAGCCCGGTAGTTCATTGCGGCCGATTCGATAATGATGGCCAGATTCCGTCCTGTCTTAACTGGTACGGAAACCTTAGGAATAATCACTCCTTGAATCGTCTGTGTATCGCCACGATCGCCAAGCCGATCAAACTGAGCATCCGGTGTCCAGGTTTCTAGATGAACGATAAAGTCGATCACGTCGCTTTCCATAATCGCCCCAGCACCATACAGGTTCATCACATCAATGATCCCGATGCCGCGAATTTCCATTAAGTGATCAAGAATGGCCGGTGCTGAGCCAACCAGCGTCTGTTCGTCTCTGGCATAGACTTCAACCCGATCATCAGCGACTAGGCGATGCCCACGCCGCACCAGCTCCAAGGCCGTTTCTGATTTACCGACCCCAGAATCACCGGTAATCAAGACCCCAATTCCGTTGATGTCAACCAAGACCCCATGCAGCGACTGGCGCTTGGCCAGACAGCCCACCAGATAAGAAGTCATGTTGCTTAGAATCCGTGACGAGGTCAAATGCGTGCCTAAAATCGGAATATGGGCGGCTTCAGCAGCTTTTGACAGTTCAATTGGAATTGGCAGATCTGTCGAGATTACAAAACATGGCGTCTGTGGCATACACATCTTGGTCATGTATTCAGTCCGATGCGCCTGCGTCATATCTTTGGCAAATGAGGTTTCCGTAATTCCCAGCAACTGAATACGTTCAGCCGGATAATGGGTAAAGTAGCCGGCAAATTCTAGTGCAGGCCGGCAGATATCACTGGTGACGATTGGACGCTGCAGATAGTCTTCACCTTGCAGCACTTTAAGTCGGACGTTTTTGACCAACTCTTCAACAGTTACGCTTTCTGGCATTTTTTTCACTTCCCAATAATTAACGTTCTACAAAGTGGTTGGCAATAATCGTATTGCATACTGACATAATCAAGGCAATCAGCATGGCCGACCCCAGCGATGAAAAGTAGAATCCGGTCTTGCCAACAACGCTGGAGGTCAAAATCAACATAAAGCCATTAATCACAATACTGAAAAGTCCCAGCGTCAAAACGTTGATTGGCAAAGAGATCAGCAGCAAGAATGGTTTTACCAGAGCATTCAAGACCGCTAAAACCAAACTGGCCAACAATGCTACGCCAACGCTGGAAACGTAAAACATGCCGGTCTGGGCAAAAAGGCCGGCCAAGGCAATAAACAAAACGGCATCAATCAAAACACTCTTGAAAAAGCCCATTAATCTTTCCTTCCTGATTTAACGTCATGTTCTTCAACATCATGCAGTACTCGCCGCGACTTCTGCTTGTGTTCAGGAGCCTTGGCACGATTCAGCCAATCAAAGAGATTGAAAGGTTGTGGATCTGCCGGCATGATAACTGCCATCAGCAGATAGATCAAAACTCCGGGAACGATTGAGGTCAGAATCGTCAAAACCGCATAGCCGATTCGCAGCCATTTTGGATTGATCTTAAAATACTGGCCCAAGCCGCCAAACACACCGGCAAGATAGCGGTCGCTTGCCGAACGAGTCAGCCGCCGCTTTTGTTTGTAACGCTGTTCTCTGGTCAAGATTTTTCCTTCCTTTCTTTATCTATCTTACTTTGTTTTCGCTTTCGTCACAATCTGCTTTAATGCGGATTCTTTTTGCTCAATTTCCACTGCAGGTAGGAATTGATAAATGGATCCAGGTTGCCATCCATCACACCTTGCACGTCATGAGTCTCATAGCCGCTGCGGTTGTCTTTGACCATCGTGTACGGCTGAAAGACATAAGAGCGAATCTGAGAGCCCCAGCCAATATCCAGCTGCACGCCTTCAATCTCAGCGCGCTGCTTAGCCTGCTTTTCTTCTTCCAATTCATAAAGCTTGGATTTCAGCATACTCATGGCCGTCTGCCGGTTTTGCAGCTGCGAACGCTCAGCCTGTGAGGCAACTACGATCCCAGTCGGCAGGTGCGTAATCCGGACAGCTGATTCGGTCTTGTTGATGTGCTGACCACCGGCTCCCGATGAACGGAAGGTGTCAACGCGCAGATCGGATGGATCAATATCGATCTGCACGCTATCGTCCAGCTCCGGCATAACATCGACACTGGCAAATGAAGTGTGACGACGCTTAGCCGCATCAAACGGCGAGATTCTTACCAACCGATGCACGCCTTTTTCACTGCGCAGCATTCCATAGGCATTACGACCTTTGATCAGCAGACTGACGCTTTTAATCCCGGCTTCTTCACCAGCTTCATAGTTGGCCGTCTCCACGACAAATCCATGCCGCTCTGCCCAGCGCACATACATTCTGAGCAGCATTGCTCCCCAGTCTTGCGCTTCGGTACCACCAGCGCCGGGATGGATTTCCAAAATTGCATTCTTATCGTCATATGGTCCATCCAGCAGCTGCGTCAAGCGATACTCCTGCAGCTCTTTTTGCGTTGTCGCGTAGTCAAGCTCAAACTCTGACTGCAGCTCATCATCGACATCTTCGCTCAGCAGCTCAAGCGTTGTCTGCAGATTCTCCAGCCGTTCTTTTAAATGGACGTAGGTGTCGCGTTTGGCCTTTAAATCGTTGTTCTCATTAATGACTTTTTGCGCGGTTTCGTTGTCATTCCAAAAGTTCGGATCTGTCATCCGGTGCTCGTTTTCGGCGATGCTCTCGTTTAAGGCATCCAGGTCAAAGAGACCTCCCGAAGCGTGCAACCTCAGCCTGCATTGCTTCTAAATTTTTCTTGGCTTCACTTAGTTCCAAAGTGATTCATCCTTTCAATAATCAAAAATACGACAGCGGTACCGTGCCTGGCGCCTTGCTGCCGTACCTGTTTGGTTTTATCGTTCAACGTTGTGTCTGATTTCCGACTTCATGAAAAGACGCGTTGTTTCATATTCAATATCGGCAATCATCTGTTCAAACATATGGTAGCCAGCGGTCTGATACTCGACCAGCGGATTAAGTTGACCATAGCCCCGCAGCCCGACCGACTGACGGAACTGATCCATTACGTCAATGTGATCAGTCCAATGAGAATCCACGACCCGCAAGATAACGACCTTTTCAAATTCAAGCATCTGAGCTGGATCGTAAAGCTGACGCTGCTTGTCTTTGTAAACGCCATTGGCCAGACTCATCAAGTACTTGACGATTTCTGCTTGCGATTTGCCCTGCAGATCTTTGACACTGATCTGATCTGGCTTTACCAGCGTTTCAACGGCAAAGTCAACGATTTCTTGCAGTTTCCAGTCTTTTTGATCACCAAGCGTGTGCTGATCAACCTCACGCTGAATCGTTCGCTCAACCATTGGCATCAGGACCCACTTCAGGGACTTTTCCTCAGTAATGACCTGCTGGCGCTCCTTATAGATGATCTCACGCTGCTCTCTCATCACGTCATCATATTGCAAAACGTTCTTTCGTGAGTCGTAGTTGTTACCTTCAACCCGCTTTTGAGCTGATTCAACCTGCCGCGTCAAAAAACGACTCTTAATCACGGCATCTTCGTCTTCAACCTTCATCCGTTCCAAGAAGGCCTTGATTCGATCACCACCAAAGCGACGCATCAAGTCGTCTTCCAGTGACAGATAGAACTGCGAGATCCCCGGGTCACCCTGGCGTCCGGAGCGTCCCCGCAGCTGGTTGTCAATCCGGCGACTTTCATGACGCTCAGTCCCGATAACCGCCAAACCACCCAGTTCACGTACGCCGGGTCCCAGCTTGATGTCAGTTCCTCGACCGGCCATGTTGGTAGCGATGGTAACCGCCCCAACCTGACCGGCATTTTTAATAATGTCGGCTTCCTTAGCGTGATTTTTAGCGTTTAAGACCACGTGCGGAATGTTTTCTTTGTCCAGCATTGCTGACAGATATTCCGACGTTTCCACTGCAACCGTCCCGACCAAGACTGGCTGTCCTTTTTCATGCAGGGCCTTGATTCGCTTGACGACAGCCTTAAACTTGCTTTCTAGCGTTGGATAGAGCAGATCTGGCTCATCAATCCGCGCAACGGGACGGTTGGTCGGAATCGAGATGGTTTCCATGTTGTAGATTTCACGAAATTCTTCCTGCTCAGTCTTAGCCGTCCCCGTCATCCCGGCAAGCTTTTTGTACATCCGGAACAGGTTTTGGTAGGTGATGTTGGCCATCGTCTTGTTTTCTTCTTGAATCGGCACGTGCTCTTTGGCTTCAATTGCCTGATGCAGGCCATCTGAAAAACGCCGCCCCTGCATGATCCGCCCAGTAAACGAGTCAACGATCAAAACTTCTTTATCCTTAGAGACCACGTAATCCTTGTCGCGCAACATGATGTAGTTGGCCCGCAATGCTTGATCCAGATGGTGCGTCAAAGCCGTGTTCTCTGGATTGTAGAGGTTGTCCAGATTAAAGTATTTATCAGCTTTCTTGATTCCTTCATCAGTCAGCGAAACCGTCTTGGATTCCAGATCTATCTTGTAGTCAACGTCTTTTTTCAGCTTTTTGACGAAACGGTCGGTCTGCTGATAAAGCTTCGACGTTCCCGTACCTGGCCCGGAAATAATCAGTGGCGTCCGTGCCTCATCAATCAAAATTGAGTCAACCTCATCGACAATGGCAAAGTTCAAGCCGCGCTGCACTTGATCTTCTTTATAAACGGCCATGTTGTCACGCAGATAGTCGAAACCAATCTCACTGTTGGTTGAGTACATGATATCGCATTGGTAGGCTTTGCGCTTTTCATCAGGGTCCATCTCAGAGTTGTTGACGCCAACTGAGCAACCCAGCCAGTTATACAGCTGCCCCATTTCCGTCGCGTCACGCTTGGAAAGATATTCATTAACGGTGATGACGTGCACCCCTTCGCCAGAGATTGCGTTGAGGTAGACCGGCATCGTCGCCGTCAGAGTTTTACCTTCACCAGTCTTCATTTCCGCAATATTGCCTTCGTGAAGAACGATTCCCCCCATGATCTGGACGTGAAAAGGGTACAGTCCCAAAACTCGTTTGGCAGCCTCTCGAGCAACCGCAAAGGCTTCTGGCAGCATATCGTCAAGCGATTCGCCTTTTTGATAGCGTTCTCTAAATTCCGGCGTCTTGGCCTGCAGCTGTTCATCCGTCAGCTTGCTCATTTGATCGGCGTAGCTTTCCACCCGATTGGCAATCTTATCAATCCGGCGCAATTCTCGTCGATCGCTTTCAATCCACTTTTTCAGTACGTTCGCCATTAAGCGTCATTTCCTCCATTACAATGATTCTAAAAAGTTAAATCATCAGGTGCGATCTAACCCATTATCATTTTATTTTCATATTTCCCATTTTAACATGGAACAAGCGACATGAACATGAAACTGTTCAACCAGGCCTTATCCAATGAAGAACTCAAAAGCAAATAAAAAAGGAACGGCTAAAAATGCCATTCCTTTCCGCTGTTTACGGACTAGTTGATTTCAATCAGACCGTAGCGACCATCCTTACGACGGTATACAACGCTGGTGCCATTGGTTTCAGCGTCTTCAAAGACAAAGAAGTCATGTCCCAGCATGTCCATTTGTAAGACAGCTTCTTCTGGGTCCATTGGCTTCAAGGAGATTTGCTTGGTCCGTACGATCTTTAAGTCATCACTGACTGGTTCGTCTTCGACATCAGGTACAAAGTCCATGTTCTTGTAGCCCTTTTCACGGGACTTACGGTTAACCTTGGTCTTGTACTTACGGATTTGACGTTCCAGTTTGTCGGTAACCAAGTCAATGCTGCCGTACATGTCGCTGGAAGTTTCTTCCGCCCGCAGCGTTAAGTATGGGAGCGGAATCGTTACTTCAACTTTGAAAGTCTTGTTAGGGTAGACCTTCAGATTAACGTGCGCGTTTGCCTCAACGTTATCTTCGAAGAACTTTTCCAGTTTGCTGATCCGCTTGATGACATAGTCGCGAATCGATTCGGTAACTTCGACGTTTTCACCACGAATATTGAATTTTAGCATTGCACTTCTCTGTTATCCAAATACTGACGCTTACGTGATCTGCTCACGTTCACTGCGTTTGCCACTAACGACTGATTTTGCCTGTCAATGACTCCTAAGACGACTGCTCTTGCCTCAAGCAGCTGTCTACGGCGATAGCCTCTGCCGCAACTATTTCAAAATGGCTTGGTTGCTTGCGCCATTTATTTGCTATTACGCAATGTTCGCCAGATTTGCCAACAGATATTCATCTCCTTCCAGTCCAAGCAAAAAAGCTTGTTCTGATTGATATCAGAAGGACCACTCTTCTCATATCCTATCTCTATTATAGATGAATTTGCTCTAATAGACAAATTCATTTTGTAATCGTTTACAGAATCTTAACTGGCTAACGTTGCACTGATAACGTTCTGACAGTCGGCCTGGCGACACAGCACGGCAGCATGGTACAGCGTGCGGCCAGTAGTATAGACGTCATCAACCAGTAAAACCCGCTGATGAGCGATTTTTTGCGGATTTGTCAATTCAAAAATCTGTGGTGTTTTTAGACGTTCCTCCCGTGTTTTGGCTGATTGTGTCTGTTTATTATCCGAAATCGTTTTTAAGGCCTCAGTATAAGGCAGCGTCAGCAGCGCGGTTGTCTGATTAAAGCCACGCGTTTTCCAGGTATGCGGTGAGATTGGAATCGGCACTAAGACATCATACGCAAACTCCTGCAGAAAATGATTAAACGCCTCTTGAAAAACGAAACGCAGGCCGTAGTCGCCTTGAAACTTAAATTTTTTCATATATTCACGCATCAGCTCGTTATAGACATACAGACTGTGATTGCTCAGCAGCCAGCCATATTGACGCTGCCATTGCCGGCATTCCCAACAGACTGATTCCATCGGCGCCAGCATTCGGCCACACCCAGGACAGGGCCGCGCGTTTGACCGCAATAAAAGATGGCTGCAGCACTGCGGGCAGATGCGCGAATCAGGCAGTTTTCCAGGCAGCAGCAGCTGTTTCAAAGTCGGACGGCTTTCAATCGTCGCACCGCAAAGCAGACATTTTAGCAAGTAAACGCGCCCCCTTTTGGTTCATATAGGCAATCTGACGCAGCGCTTCACGAACGCGCCGACTCATTGCGCCCACGAAAAAGCAAACGGTGCCGGTCGGACGTTCTTTGGCGCGGCCAGCGCGGCCAGCCATCTGAACCAGCGCCGATGCGGAAAACACTTCATCATCAGCGCCTAGGATCATCACGTCAATTCCCGGAAACGTAACGCCCCGCTCTAAAATCGAGGTAGTCACCAAAAAAAGATATTTTTGCTCACGCATTGCCTGAACCTTTTCCTGACGCAGAAGATCGCTGGCATGAACCGTCGCGAATTGGCTCGTTGCCAAGTCGTTTTGCAGGGCCGTTTTAATCATCGGCAGATCCTTAACATGCGGCACAAAGAGCAAAAAACGCCGATGAGCTTTAATCTCATGCAAAAGCACCTGTTTGACTCTGATTGGCAGATGCCCCGCCTGCAGCTGACGGCGCCAGTTTATCACCAGACTGACTTTAGGCATTGGCAGTAGATGCCCATGATAGCGTAAAGGCAGATAACTGACGGCTAATTGCCCTTTGCTAACCGCATTTAATAATTCTCGTCCGGGCGTTGCCGTTAAAAAGATCATGCCGCCATTTGGCTTGATGGCGTTATGAGCTGCCCAAAACAGCCGTGGATTGGCAGCAAACGGAAATGCATCGACCTCGTCAATGACTAGGTTGTCAAAGGCATGATAAAAGCGCAGCAGCTGGTGGGTGGTACAAACAGTCAGCTGCCGGTAGCGATAGGCTTCTTTGGCATGGCCGTATAACAGTGCAATCTTACAGTTTTGAAAAGCCTTGTTCAAACGAGGATAAATCTCCAGACAAACATCAACTCGCGGCGAGGCCCAGGCAATTCGCTCGCCTGATTGCAGACGATCAGCCAAGCCTTTAAACATCATTTCCGTCTTACCGGCACCCGTCACCGCCCATATCAAACGCTTTTCATGCTGCTGCATGCTCAGCGTTACCGTTTCAGCAACTTCAGACTGCAGTGGCGACAGTTTTCCTTGCCAAATCAGCTGCGGATATGGTGCACCAAATTGATTTGGCTCGGCAACATGGTAAAATTTACTCAATGTATCAACTCGTCCCAGATTCAAACAAACTGGACAATAATACTCATGCTTTGGCAATGCGGCATCCGCCAACTTGTTTTTGGCACCACATCGCTGACAGACAGCCGTATTTTTGGTAATCTTCATCGTTGGTAAAATCTCAATTTTAGCTGATGGCTTACTTGGCATGTCGACGATTGGCACCAGGACTCGTCGGCCAAAATAGTCTTCTATCATTTTAAAGCCCCCTTAAGATACCATATGCCAAATTGCTTGGATCCAAATCAAATTAATAAAGAGGAATTTTTATGACCACGCCATTTTTAACCATTGCTCAAGACTCAACCAATGAAATCATCATCAAAAAGTCTCGCTTCATCTGCAGCCTGTTTCGCGTTGAGTCAGAAGAACAGGCCCAAGCAGCGATTACCAAGATCAATAAGCTGCATCGCAAGGCTACCCACAACTGCTTTGCCTACCTGATCGGCGACCATGACCAGATTCAAAGAGAAAGCGACAATGGCGAGCCAAGCGGAACGGCCGGCGTACCAATGCTGGAGGCGCTCAAGGCCAACCAGCTGCATAACGTCTTGGCAGTGGTAACGCGCTACTTTGGCGGCATTAAGCTGGGTGCTGGCGGCTTGATTCGGGCCTACAGCAATTCAGTCTCCCAGGCCATCGAACAGGCCGGTTTGGTTCAGCGCGTTGAGCAGGCGATTTTAAAGATCGATGTCGCCTATCCGCAACATGACTCGCTGCTCTACTATTTAAAACAGGCAAACTTGGAAATCGCCGAAGAAGAATACGGCGCTAGCGTAATCGTCAGTGTCTATGTTGACGAATCCCAGATTGAAGAACAGCTGAATCAACTGACCGAGCGTTTTAACGGCCAGCTGACAATCAAAAAGGGACCGACTCGCATTCATGAGCTGCCCTATCAAAAACATTAATTGCAAAACAGCCTTGCCAGCATGGAATTTTCCACTGACAAGGCCGTTTTAGTTTAGATGGTTGGCTTAGTTTGCTTTGGGAACAGATTTAAAGTAACTCAGCCATACGATCAGTCCAAAAATCAGCAGCATAATAAATGCATGCTGGGTTCCAATTGCCGTGGCATTGGCAGTCCCAATCCGCAGCTGATTCTGACTTTGAGCCACCACCATCGCTGAAAGCGAAGTCCCCATCGCACCGGCAAACTGCTGCAGCGTGTTCATAATAGCATTACCCTGCGTTCGTTCATCAAATGGCAGTGTGTTCAAGGCACTGGTCATGACGCAGCCCATGCAGAGCCCCATGCCGCCCATATAAAAAATATAGATCAGCATAATGAATGAATTATCCAACTGACGACTAAAGACTGTAAACAGCGTCAATGAGAGTACGCAGCTGGCAAAACCGGCCAGAATCGGCTTGCGCGGTCCATACTTATCCAGCATGCGACCGCCAAATGGGCCAAAAAACGCGCCGACGAATCCAGCTGGCAAGACCAGCACTCCAGCCAGCAGAGCTGAATTGCCATTGACCAATTGAATATAGTTAGGCAATAAAAAGGCAAAGCCCAGCGAAATGATCTGCGTTAAGAAAAAGCCCAGCACATGACCAGAAAAAGCATGGTTCTTAAACAGGTTCAGATTCAAGATCGGCGTTTTAATTCTAAGCGAACGAACAATCAAGATAATCATGCCAAGCAGGCCAAACGATAGCGAGCCGCCAACCTGCCAGCTAAACAGCCTACCACTGCTAAGGTTACTGAAACCAAAAACCAAGCCGGCAAACATCATGACAATGCCAGCAAAACTGATACCATCAATTTTTTGACGCTGAATCGCTGATTTTTGCTGAATACCCCAGATTCCCAGTCCCAATGAGACCAGCAGCAATGGCAGCAAAAGGTAAAAGACCCAGCGCCAGCCCAGACTGCTGACGATGATTCCGCCAAAAGTTGGTCCAATTGCCGGCGCGATCCCAGTAATCATATTGGTCAGTCCCATCATAAAGCCAATCCTGCTTTGCGGCACCTGTTCCAGTATGATATTAAACATCAACGGCAGGGCAATCCCAGTCCCAATCCCTTGAATGGCTCGCCCTATCAGCAGAAATGCAAAATTACCCGCTAAGGCATCAATCAAGGCTCCACCAATAAAAAAAAGGTTGGCACATAAAAACAGGCTTTTGGTTGTAAAAGACTGCTTCAAGACTGCCGATAGCGGTACGATGATTGCTACGATCAAAAGATAGATCGAGGTCATCCATTGAACCGTACTTGTTGTAATCCTAAATTCATTCATTAAAGTGGGGAAGGTGATATTCATTGCCGTTTCCACGATCACACCACTAAACGACATCAACCCCGTTGCCAAGATGGCCGCGTAGACTCGTTTATTGATTTTTTCCGTTTGTTTCACTAACATCACTCTTTTCCTGCAGATATTTAAATGTCAAAATAAAATCATAAACTCAACATTTAAA
>NZ_JBKZAY010000038.1:0-14131 GCF_046939755.1 Limosilactobacillus mucosae | reverse complement strand
GATTACCTTGTACGTCAACAAAGTGAATCGTCCGCTGTACGGTCTTTTGAACGTTTTCGGATGTCAGGTCATGGTGATAGACAACGTTGATCTCAGAATCCATGCTGTTTTCATCAACCGTTGCGGCAGCTACCGTGTCCTGATTCGGTGTCATATTGGCAACCACGGGAGAGTCAACGCTGGCAAATTCATTACCGGCAGCTGCTTGCCAGGTGAATTCAGTTCCTGTGGCATCAGTCGGCGTTCCATAGTAGGTCAGTGATTGCACGACATCACTTGCGACGGCTTGATTGTTGTCATCGCCATCGACGTAGTGAATCGTCCGCGTAATCATTTTGACTGCCTGCACGATAACTTGCGCGGTTGCAGTAACGGTATCTTGATCATTGATTTGGTAGATGTAGGTAACGTTGTAGATACCTGGCGTAGTCAAGTTGCCATCAGCATCCAGTGGCAGGTTGGACGTGTCGACTTGGTAGGTTCCGGCGCCACCAGTCGTGCTGTAGGCTAATTCCTTTTGCTCGGTAACGGTCATTGAGGATTGATTGGTGAACTTGACGCTTGGATTCTGTTGCAGGTTCAGCGCTTGATTCCAGCTGCTGCCACTTGGCAAGGTAACGTCCTGTAGCAAAAAGACTGGCTGCACTTCTACATACAGTTTGGTTGCGGAACCATCTAGATGAGTCGTACCAAAATAGAAGTAGTTGTACGTTTGCCAAAGATCATGGCCGTTGGGAGCAATATTGGTCGTGTAGCCAAGGTTCTTGACCGCGTTAAAGATATTAATGGCATTGATTCTAAAATAGCCATCGGTAAACAGCGTATCTTCCGCACTGCCATTGGTAAAGTTGGTTACGGTAACGTCGTTTGGTGAAACGTTAGGCATGGCCGCTTGAATATCAGCTGGCGCGTCTTGGTAGCGACCGTTGGCATTCTTGATAACGGCGTGGTAGCTGCCATTGATGTTTTGAATGGCGCTGATGGTATCAGTTGCTGGTACGGCCAGTCGCATGTTTAGTGAATGGATGTCATCAGAATAGAAATTGCCGTCCGCATCCCAGTAGTAGAAATATTCATCAAATGTCATATTGCGCGCGGCCAGATCTCGTTCGAGCGCTTTATCGGCATTACCATCCGCCAGTGCTGCCAACTGCTTTTTCATTTGTTCCAGGTTGGCGATCTTCATTGGAACGGTAGCCGTCAGCGATTGACCAGCTTGCAGAGTAGCCACGAATTGAATCTCAACGATTTGGTCCCAGGAGAAATCTGCATTCTGCATCAAATCAGCCAGCGTTTCAAAGTCGCCGGCCGTGATGGCATAGTAGACTTCCAAATCGTCTGGCATGGAGCCGGTAGAGGAGGTAAATTGAATGCCACTGCCGATCTTGTCGGTAGCGATAACCGGCTTGATCATATTGCCGTCTGTTGAATTATTGGCGGCAAACGTTGGCAGCAAGACAATTTCTTCAACTTTGCGGCTGTCAGAATTATTGTTGGTAACGACCGTGTTGACGTCGAAAGTACCATCGGATTGATTGGCATTTAAAATTGAGCTGCCGCTATATCCAGTCGTCTGGTTGTTAGCCGTGATGTTGATGCCGTGCTGAATATTATCCGTTGCAGGCGCCTGGGCACTGTTTTGCTTGGAGTTGATAATGGTTTGATCAGCTTCAGTGCTTTGAGCAGCCGAACTGCTCATCGCGGTGTTGGCAGTGTCAGCAGTGGTTGACTGAGCAGCGGAGTCAGAGGCGACTGCTGATTGAGGCAAAGCATCGAAAGCAGTAGTTGATTGAGCAGTTGAATTAGCTGTCAGGACAGTCGTTGTCGTGGATCCATCATTGGTATCGGCTTGGACTGTCATGGCACTGCTGCCGATAAAGAACAAACTGGCGATGGCTACCGAGACAATTCCGGTACCGAATTTGCGCAGCGAAAACCGTAATTGACGATCACTGGCTTGTTTGATTTTCAGATTGTGATTGTTTTTACTAAGCATGGTGTAATCATCCCCTTACATTTGGTAAAAATATCATTCATATGATAATTAGGTCAAGGAGAAAATTACTTTTATAGAAACGATTTGCATTGGCACAAGCAGTAGCAATGAATTATTAATAATTAGATATGATAATTTCTTCATAGCTTATAAATGCCGATATATCAACGTTTGTTAGCTAAAATAAACAAACAAGTGATTTAATAAATTAAATATATTCTTATTTATCTAATGAATTGCTAAGTGTGAATACAATGGCATAATGATGGCTTTGAATGGAATGTTGCGGCCACTGATAGGCAACTGGCTCGGAAACGATCACAAATGCTTGATTAATCGGTGCCTTAACTCAGCCGATCATAAAATAAGTCCGTTTGAAAAAACCAGCAATAGTTTCTGGATATTTGGAGATCGAACATTGCGTCGTTTGGCCTATCAATAAGAAAATTTGACGCAATTGTTGCTCGTCATGGTTTGCGAGGCGGAGTAAAATAAAAGCAAAGCATAAATCAAAAGCCAATTAAAAAAGGAAGTGTCGATCATTGAAAAAGACATTGTATGACGGCGAACATTTTCAAGTAGTCCTGGAAAGTAAAAAGCCGCTGGTTAAAGGCGTTAAGGCTGACCTTCACAAAATGGCCGGCTTGATGCTGGCAGCTGGGGCGGCATGGCTGTTGATCAAGAAACATTAATAACTAGAAGAACCGTTCAACTGGCTGCGGCTGGTTGAGCGGTTCTTTTAAGATTGCGGATCTTTTCAGAGAGCTGGTAATAACCGCAACAAGACCTTTTAGTCAGCTTGCTCAACAGCATCTGTCTAAATGCCGGCTTACAAATTATTGACGGGTGGTAGCTACATCAATAAAGAATAGTTTTTAAAATTAATTAAGTAGTTTTTAAGACCACGTAAAGCGTTGCCAAACCAATGATAATTGTGGTATGATTGCCCCAAGTTATTGGATTAAAGGAGAGATTTTTCATGCCATTGGTACACATTGATCTATTGGAAGGTCGCACTGAAGAACAATTAAAGGCCCTGGTTAAGGACGTTACGGCAGCCATTTCTAAGGATGCCAATGTTCCTGAAGAACGAATCCACATCGTTTTAAACGAAATGCGCAAGGATCGCTACAGTGTGGCTGGCAAGATGGTCAGCGATAAGTAAACGATTAGCCGCTGAATGGCCTTGGGTCGCCAGCGGTTTTTTTGCGTTCTAAAGCGGTGTTGAAATTGAGCTGGATAGCCTTCCAACTAACATATCCAGACTAGCTGATCAGCTTACTGATTTGGCGAGCGCTTGGGAACAGCTGGCATGCTGCGACAGCTTACGAATGGGCGAACAACCAGGCAAGCCGCGCAATGCGCATAACGGAAAGGATTGAAATTCATGAGTGACGAACAATATATAATGGCAATTGATCAAGGAACGACCAGCTCGCGGGCGATTATCTTTGATCATCAAGGACATGAAATTGCAATGGCTCAGCAGGAGTTTCCGCAATACTTCCCTAATCCAGGCTGGGTTGAGCATGATGCCACGGAAATCTGGGATAGCGTCCAATCGGTGATTTCTGATGTCATGATCAAGTCGCAGATCAAGCCTTATCGAATTGCCGCGATTGGAATTACCAACCAGCGGGAAACGACGGTCATCTGGGATCGCCATACCGGCAAGCCAATCTACCATGCGATCGTTTGGCAGTCCAAGCAGACCAGCGACATTGCCGAGCAGCTGATCAAGGATGGCTATAAAGAGCTGATTCACGAAAAAACTGGTCTGGTAATTGACTCTTATTTCTCCGCGACCAAGATCAAATGGATTTTAGACCACGTTCCAGGCGCGCGGGAAAAAGCAGTCAATGGCGATCTGCTGTTTGGGACAATCGATACCTGGCTGCTGTGGAATCTGACGGGTGGTCGCGTGCATGCTACGGACGTTACCAATGCCAGTCGGACGATGCTGTTTAACATCCACACGCGTCAATGGGACCAAGATATTTTGCGGCTGTTGGACATTCCAAGCCAGATGCTGCCAGCCGTGCGCTCTAATTCAGAAGTGTACGGCTATACGGGCGACTACCACTTCTTCGGGGTCGAGATTCCGATTGCGGGGATGGCCGGCGATCAGCAGGCGGCTTTGTTTGGTCAGGCTGCCTATGAAAAAGGATCCGTCAAAAATACTTACGGTACTGGTGCCTTTATCGTAATGAATACCGGTACTGAAGCCACGCTGTCGAAAAACGGTCTGTTAACAACGATTGCCTATGAGCTGAACGGCCAGCTGAACTACGCTTTGGAAGGCTCGATCTTTGTAGCGGGATCAGCAATTCAATGGCTGCGTGATGGACTGCAGTTCTTTACCAAGGCCAGCGAGTCAGAAAAAATGGCTGTTGAAGCCGGCTCAACCGGTGGCGTTTATGTAGTGCCGTCATTTACTGGGCTGGGTGCACCATACTGGGATCAAGAAGTGCGTGGTGCGATGTTTGGCTTGACACGAGGATCTAATCGTCAAAGCATTACGCGGGCCACGCTGGAATCGATCGCCTACCAGACGCGGGATGTCGTTGATACGATGGTTAAAGACACCGATTTGCCGCTAAAGGCACTGACGGTCAACGGCGGGGCTTGTCGCAACGACTTTTTAATGCAGTTCCAGGCTGATATTCTGCAAACACCGATTGAACGGGCCCAAATGGAAGAAACCACGGCATTAGGCGCGGCTTTCTTAGCTGGCTTGGCAGTTGGCTTTTGGAACAATCAAGACGAGCTCAAAGAACTTTCCAAACTGGGCGATGAGTTTATGCCGGTCATGAAACGTGAAGATGCCGAACAGCTTTACCATGGCTGGCAGCGTGCGATCAAAGCTGCTCAGTTCTTCAGCCACGGGGAATAAAGTGCTGGGAATGATTAAGCTGCATTCTATGACATCATGACCTTAGTTCCACGCGAGAATAAAGCATTGGGAACCATTAAGCTGCGTTTTAGGAGAAATGCTACTCTTTGGGGCAGCGATTTGCTTGAACAGCGGCACATTGATTATTCTTAGCGGCAAAATAATAATTGGTAAAATGCCTTGCCTGGTCTGGCAAGGCGTTTTCAAATTGCAATGCCAATTGAAATCAGCTATAATTATGGCGTAAACAAAAAGGCTAACGCGCTGGTAACACGTTAGCCCGAATGTCCTTGAAAATCGACAGTGCTTACACTTTAAACTTAATTAAGAATGTACAACACCATCTTAGAGCTGCAACTCATAAAGATGGTTTTTCTTTTTGGTCAGAAATGACTGACCATGTAGCAACCGGCAATGAGGGAGGCAATCACAATGATTACGACCGTGGCCAAGGCTGCGTACTGAACGCCAATCGGCAAGCCGTGTAGTTCGTGCAGAACAGCGGCAAGTCCTTTTAAGTTGGCGCCATCTTGATGTCGGTTTGACACTTATGGATCCCTTTCATAATGATGGGAAGCGTCGCACGTTTTTTCAACTCCTTCATTGGCATCGCTCCCTTCGAAAAGCGAAGCACCGCCAATGTTCTTGGACAAAAATATTATACCATAATCGAGTCAGCTGCTAGTTGGCTCGATTTTTTTATAAACTTTCTCAAATTGATTTGGTAAAGTTCATCAGATTTTAGTTAAGAATAGCAGCGAGTTGTTCAGTGGATCATCATGCCAGCCGGGAAATTATCCAGCGTTGGCTTGTTTGGTATTTTGTCGGAAATCGTTTCTAGGTTATAATTGTTCTAGAATTGATCTGAAAGAAGGGATGACGATGCAAGAGAAAAAGGCATTTCACGTCAATGGCTATCTGGGATTGATCGTTGCCATTGCGATCGCGGTTTTAGGAGTTTGGCTGTGCTATCGCGGTTACGCCGGTCAGCAGCATGGAGAACTGGCAGTCGGGGTCGTCTTAATTTTGCTGGCTGCACTGTGCGCTTCAGCATTGACGATCGTACAGCCTAATGAAGCTAAAGTGCTGACTTTTTTCGGTAACTACATTGGTACGATTCGCGATGCCGGCTTGTTTATGACAGTGCCGTTAACGGACAAGGAGAGCATTTCCCTGCGAGTGCGCAATTTTAATTCCGAGATTTTGAAGGTTAATGACTCAAAAGGGAATCCGGTTGAAATCGCAGCCGTAGTAGTCTTTAAAGTCGTTGATACGGCGCAGGCTCTGTTCAATGTTGATGACTATGAGGAATTCGTTGAGATTCAAAGCGAGTCTGCCGTGCGTCACGTTGCCAGCGAATATCCGTATGACACATTTGATGAGCAGGATAAGCTGACGTTGCGTGGGAATCCGACTGAAGTTTCTGACCGCTTGACACAAGAACTGCAGGAACGGCTTAACGTGGCTGGCGTGCAGATTTTGGAAACGCGGCTGACGCACTTGGCATATGCCACTGAAATTGCCAGTGCGATGCTGCAAAGACAACAATCCGCGGCGATTCTGTCGGCACGAAAGATTATCGTTGAAGGCGCTGTCTCAATCACGGAAGATGCCATGGAGCGACTGGCCAAGGAAACGGATTTGAATCTAACTGATGAGCAGCGTTTGCAGGTCATTAACAATATAATGGTAGCAATCATTAGTGAACGCGGTACACAGCCGGTAATCAATACTGGAAAATAACTGAATTTGTTTTAGAATGCTTAATCGTGCGCTCTAGCTGTCAAAGGCAGGGCGCGCGATTTTTGAATGGGAACGAGGCTGCTTGTCGGTTGATTATCGTCAAAACTTGAGATGATAAAGACTTGTCCCAATCATTTCATGGCGGTGGATTTGGCACGTTTTGAAAGTCATACGATTCGTTGTCAGAATGAATTGTCAAACATACTGAGTAAGTGAACAGAATCGGGACCATCAACTGAGCCGTAACACCACGAGATTTGCCGAAATATCGGTCAGCAGCTTAAAAATGGGTAACTAAAAAAGGCTGCCAGGCAACAGGAAAGCTGGCAGCCTTTTAAAATTACTATTATAGACTGATTTTTGATTGTGTCTAATTGTTAAAGCGAGAAATGTTTCAACGAGGTGCTCAATCAAGGCTGGATACGGAACCCGACTGATTAAAATGATTCTCGGCTTTAACAACAAGATAAGCCGCTTATAGTTAATTCGCTATAGAATCGAAAGGTATAGACTAAGAGGAGATCGATGTCTAAGCGGACTTACCAACCAATCATGTCCTCATTGGTAAACGAAACTAACTGTGGCACCAATCATTTCAAGTATGAGGATTTGAAATAAGGCGAAAATTAGAGGTGCGTTTAGCCTGCTTTAAAAGGTATCGGCAAAGCGAGCCTGTAGATCTCAACTAAATTCGGTTAATGCCAGTTGCGGAAGAAAATTAAATAACTGGTTATAGGAAGTCGATATTTCCTTGGTATCAACCGAAGCAGACTTCATAATTACGGGAGTATAACAAGTGAAATCTGGCCAGCTTGAGGTAAAGATTAGAGAAAGGGAAAATATTTATGGGAGTCTCGACGATTTCTAATCAATTACTTTGAACAAACCGTTTGGGAGCTGGATTTGCACATTATGGGAAACCGAGCTGGACGCTATTGAGACTTAGCAGGCGAATAAGCATTGTTGGCTGGGTCGCCAATCAGTCAATAGTCTTGAAAAAGTTTAAAAAGGAAACAGGAATACACATCAGTTATTGCCTTATCACCTTCTTAAGTGTTTAATGTAAAAGCCTTACATTAATTCTTATTATAAATGAATATAGATAGTTTAGACAGTGTATGTTAGATACATTGAGTTTCGGAAGTTAATTGATACAGCAAGGAATTGCCGGAGTTTGATTGCCGTGATTTCGATAATTTAGGCTGGTTAAAGGATTTAGCCAATGATCAGCTAATGTAACAAAAAAAGCAGCTGCAAGTAAGCGGCTGCTTTTTATGTATGTTTAGAATTGGTAGTTTTCAATATCGTTCAAATCTTCTGGTAGATCGGAAAAGGCAAGCAGCTGCAGTGGAGACAGGATTTGTGCCGCACCCATAATACCACGAACCTGACGCTGTGAAATTGGGTCTTCAGAAGTCAGCCAGTGTTGAATAATATTTACCATCAAGCCAACGTAGATCTCAAACAGGTAGTCAAGTGGAATCCGTACCGGCAACTGCTTTTTAAGATTCTGGATTGCCGGGTCGTTGGCGGCAACCAGTTTAGGAGCTCGTGTCAGAAGTTCATTGTAGACAGCCTTTTTGATTTTAGAAAGAAAATTGATGTCACCATTGGCAGAGAGTAAGATCCGAGTAACTTCGCGGTGCTTGGCACAGGCTTTGACGGTTTCGACAAAGGCTTGGTCGGCCAACTTAGCGATTTCAACCTGGTCAGCAGTTTCATCAAGCTGAATAACTGCTGACCGGTCCTTTTTCATACCTTCAACCAAATCTGAGATCATGGCGTCTTCAATTTCGAAAAGAAGATCATTTTGATCGTTGTAATAGGTATAGAAAGTTTTACGGCTGACTTCAGCTGCTTCGATAATGTCTTTCGTAGTAACTTCATTCAATGGCTTTTCTTTCAATGCATTGATCATCCCAATGCGAATGCGATTTTTGGTATTGATAATGCGAATATCGGTCATAATCGGTTCATCCTTTCAGATACATCTAAACTGAAATTTATTTTAAACGTATGCTTGTGTAAATATCAAGTGAAAAGTTAATTGAAATCACGACTTATCTTGATGATAATTTTACCTAATAAACTAATTGTATCGTTAGTTGATCAACTGGTAAATTATATATATTAACAATCGTTGGAAAATGACACTAATTCTTTATTTTGTACACATCAACGGCGTAATAATCTGTTTATCTAACCTCGTTAAAGACTGTGTAAGATAATTTCAAGCCAATCTTTCAATTAACACTTTTTGTATCATAGAGATAAGGTTATGTCAATTTTCGTGAAGATGGTTATATAACGATAACTTCCGAGCAAGATAAAATTGGCAAAGTAGTCAATAGCGGAATGTTTGATTGAAAAACGGGGTAAGCAAAAGGTCAGTGGGGTTAGACTATCTATTCCGATTTTTGACAGCTCAATAAGTGGACGAGATTAATGCCGACTGGAAGAGCGAAAAATATATGAAACTCACTGATAATTGATGTCAAATTTGAGTCCGCTGATTTTTTCAAATTTTTTGATTAAGAATGCTGGCTTTAATGGATGGTCAAATTGAATATCAATTGAAAAGTCAAATTAACAGAAGATATTTACTATTTATTGATCAAATTCAAAACGATTTTCGCTGATTTTGGTAAACACTTAGTTGACCAAAGTAACTCGATTCGGCATAAAAACGCTATATAATAATTCTTTCTAATCACATAAGTATTGTAATAACCGATTAATATAACCTTGCGAAAGAGTGTATAAGATCGGTTGAATAAGAGAAATTACCCAGCTACCTCTTGTATTATATTCAAAGCAACTAGTAAATCTTTGATAAATGTTTATACATCGATAAGCAAAGAGATTTAAAAGAGTAGTCATGAGAGGTGTTTAGATTGAGAAAAGCGAATAATCGCGAATATGCTGAAGCTAAAGAGGCAAGTAAGGTCAAGCTTTATAAAACTCACCGTGGTTGGATGAGTTGCCTGTCTCGGTTCTTTTCGCTGATGAAATTTGGCAAAAAAGAAGAGGTTTCAACTAATCAAATTAAGCTAGAGAAGGGATTTGACGATGACGCGCTAAGTGGGCCGCTCGATTCCTATGCTAAGGGATTGGCTGCTTTTGGGGCGGTTTTAGGAACAACAACGCTGCTGCAAGGTAATGTATATGCTGATACGACGCAGGTTCAGCAGACGACCGATACCGCTGAATCACAAGTCGTTGGCTCAACTTCGGAATCAACTTCCAGTTCAGCATCGGTTTCGACTTCGGAATCTGTCTCGACGTCAATCAGTACGTCAACCAGTCTGGTATCATCATCAACTTCGGCGTCAACCAGCAGCTCAACTTCTGGTTCTGATTCAGCAGTTTCAGAAACAAGTTCAACTTCTGCATCGACATCTGATAGTCAGTCAATTAGCGATTCGATGGTCGACAGCCAAGATAGCAGTGAATCACTGTCGACATCAATCAGCAACAGCACGTCTACTACCAGCTCACAAACTGTTCAAATTGATCAGTCAACTTTGGCAGCTAATCAAGCAGTAGTAAAGAGACTGTTTTTACGTTTGAATGCTACACTGACATCAACTGCCAGTTCACCTCAGATTTCAAATAATGGCTTAACGGTTACTTATTATGGAACGGGTACAGATTATAAGTCTGGCAATGCTATCTACTACATTGTTGAGGCTACCAACAATCTTAATGGTACGGTAACTTTTTCCATTACTTATACGTTTAAAAATCCACAGACCGGTGAACTTTCTGGTGGTCCCTCTTCCTCAGGAGATACCATTTACTTTGGTCAGGGGTCTACTACAACAACACCTATATTTAATATGGGAGCGGGATATTCCAATCCTACCAATTATAAATTAGAGACTTTGAAATCAGATGGTAGTGTATATAAAACTGCTACAGGTGTTTATAGTTATCAGGTAGGCAGCAATAGCTATGACTTTTATTCAAACAGTACTTATGGGGATCTAACATATTATAATTATGTAAATAACGGTGTAGTGGCTGCAAGGTATACGATAACCTTTAGCATTGATACTTCAAAAGATCTGAGTTACACAATTACGCCATATGCGGCTAACTATTCTGATAAGAAGAATTACTTCTCAACTTCAACTAATGGGATTGAGCCAAGTAACTATACCAGCACTTCAGCATCGCAATCGACCAGTAAGCAGCAAAGTACGAGTGCTTCAAAATCGACTGCAGCAAGCATCTCAAATAGTCAATCGGTTTCAACCAGCAAGCAGGTTAGTCAATCCAATTCTCAGAGTATTTCGGCTAGCCAAGCAGCTTCAACAAGTTTGTCGCAAAGCGCAAGTAAGTCCACTTCGATCAGTACTTCTCAGAGTGCAAGCAAGTCTGCATCAGTAAGTGCAAGCGAGTCAGCTTCAACCAGTGCATCACTGAGTGTCAGTGAATCTGCATCAAGCAGCGCATCCTTGAGTGCAAGCGAGTCTGCCTCAACCAGTGCATCACTGAGTGCAAGTGAATCAGCATCAACGAGTGCATCACTGAGTGCGAGTGAATCTGCATCAACGAGTGCATCCTTGAGTGCGAGTGAATCAGCCTCAACTAGTGCGTCCTTGAGTGCGAGCGAATCTGCCTCGACTAGTGCATCAGTAAGTGCGAGCGAGTCAGCTTCAACCAGTGCATCAGTAAGTGCGAGCGAATCAGCTTCAACGAGTGCATCACTGAGTGCGAGTGAATCAGTAAGCACGAGTGAGTCAGCATCGACGAGTGCATCCTTGAGTGCGAGCGAGTCCGCTTCAACCAGTGCATCCCTGAGTGCCAGCGAATCAGCCTCAACCAGTGCATCCCTGAGTGCCAGCGAATCCGTATCAACTAGTGCATCAGTAAGTGCGAGCGAATCGGCTTCAACGAGTGCATCACTGAGTGTAAGTGAATCAGCATCAACGAGTGCATCAGTAAGTGCGAGCGAGTCAGCTTCAACCAGTGCATCAGTAAGTGCAAGTGAATCGGCTTCAACGAGTGCATCACTGAGTGCGAGCGAATCGGCATCGACGAGTGCATCAGTAAGTGCTAGTGAATCGGCCTCAACAAGTGCCTCCTTGAGTGCGAGCGAGTCAGCTTCAACCAGTGCATCCCTGAGTGCCAGCGAATCAGCCTCAACCAGTGCATCCCTGAGTGCCAGCGAATCCGTATCAACGAGTGCATCAGTAAGTGCTAGCGAATCGGCGTCAACGAGTGCATCACTGAGTGTAAGTGAATCAGCATCAACGAGTGCATCAGTAAGTGCGAGCGAGTCAGCTTCAACCAGTGCATCACTGAGTGCCAGCGAATCGGCCTCAACAAGTGCCTCCCTGAGTGCAAGTGAGTCTGCCTCAACTAGTGCATCAGTAAGTGCTAGTGAATCGGCCTCAACAAGTGCCTCCTTGAGTGCGAGCGAGTCAGCTTCAACCAGTGCATCCCTGAGTGCCAGCGAATCAGCCTCAACCAGTGCATCCCTGAGTGCCAGCGAATCCGTATCAACGAGTGCATCAGTAAGTGCTAGCGAATCGGCGTCAACGAGTGCATCACTGAGTGTAAGTGAATCAGCATCAACGAGTGCATCAGTAAGTGCGAGCGAGTCAGCTTCAACCAGTGCATCACTGAGTGCCAGCGAATCGGCCTCAACAAGTGCCTCCCTGAGTGCAAGTGAGTCTGCCTCAACTAGTGCATCAGTAAGTGCTAGTGAATCGGCCTCAACAAGTGCCTCCCTGAGTGCAAGCGAGTCAGCTTCAACGAGTGCATCAGTAAGTGCGAGTGAATCAGCCTCAACGAGTGCATCACTGAGTGCCAGCGAATCCGTATCAACGAGTGCATCAGTAAGTGCGAGCGAATCGGCATCGACTAGTGCATCACTGAGTGCCAGTGAATCCGCCTCAACTAGTGCTTCGGTAAGTGCTAGCGAATCGGCCTCAACGAGCGCATCCTTGAGTGCGAGCGAGTCAGCTTCAACCAGTGCATCCCTGAGTGCCAGCGAATCCGCTTCAACTAGTGCATCAGTAAGCACGAGTGAATCCGCATCAACCAGTGCATCCTTGAGTGCGAGCGAATCAGCCTCAACTAGTGCCTCCTTGAGTGCGAGTGAATCCGCATCAACCAGTGCATCACTGAGTGCGAGCGAATCGGCATCGACTAGTGCATCAGTAAGTGCGAGTGAATCAGCATCAACTAGCGCATCCTTGAGTGCGAGCGAGTCAGCATCAACGAGTGCATCAGTAAGTGCGAGCGAATCGGCATCGACTAGTGCATCACTGAGTGCCAGTGAATCCGCCTCAACTAGTGCTTCGGTAAGTGCAAGCGAATCGGCCTCAACGAGCGCATCCTTGAGTGCGAGCGAGTCAGCCTCAACCAGTACATCCCTGAGTGCAAGCGAGTCAGCTTCAACCAGTGCGTCTCTGAGTGCGAGTGAATCAGCTTCAACGAGTGCATCAGTAAGTGCGAGCGAGTCCGCGTCAACGAGCGCATCAGTAAGTGCGAGCGAATCGGCATCGACTAGTGCATCAGTAAGTGCTAGTGAATCGGCCTCAACGAGTGCCTCCCTAAGTGCCAGCGAGTCTGCATCGACTAGTGCTTCACTGAGTGCAAGCGAGTCTGCCTCAACTAGTGCATCAGTAAGTGCGAGCGAATCAGCCTCAACCAGTGCATCAGTAAGTGCAAGTGAATCGGCCTCAACGAGTGCCTCCCTGAGTGCAAGCGAGTCAGCTTCAACCAGTGCATCCTTGAGCGCAAGTGAGTCTGCCTCAACTAGTGCATCAGTAAGTGCCAGTGAATCCGCCTCAGCTAGCGCATCACTGAGTGCCAGTGAATCCGCATCAACTAGCGCATCCTTGAGTGTGAGCGAATCGGCATCAACTAGTGCATCAGTAAGTGCGAGCGAATCGGCATCGACTAGTGCATCAGTAAGTGCGAGTGAATCGGCCTCAACGAGTGCCTCCCTAAGTGCCAGCGAGTCAGCTTCAACGAGCGCATCCTTGAGTGCGAGCGAATCCGCCTCAACCAGTGCATCAGTAAGTGCAAGTGAATCGGCCTCAACGAGTGCCTCCCTGAGTGCAAGCGAGTCAGCTTCAACCAGTGCATCCTTGAGTGCGAGTGAATCAGCCTCAACTAGTGCCTCCCTGAGTGCGAGTGAATCGGCTTCAACTAGTGCTTCGGTAAGTGCGAGTGAATCAGCATCAACGAGTGCATCACTGAGTGCAAGTGAATCAGCCTCGACGAGTGCATCACTGAGTGCGAGTGAATCAGCCTCGACGAGTGCATCAGTAAGTGCGAGCGAGTCAGCTTCAACGAGTGCATCAGTAAGTGCTAGTGAATCGGCATCGACGAGTGCATCCTTGAGTACGAGCGAATCGACATCAACAAGTGCCTCCCTGAGTGCGAGCGAATCCACTTCAACTAGCGCATCAGTAAGTGCGAGCGAATCAGCCTCAACGAGTGCATCACTGAGTGCAAGTGAATCAGTCTCAACGAGTGCT
>NZ_JBKZAY010000037.1:0-14298 GCF_046939755.1 Limosilactobacillus mucosae | reverse complement strand
GTTGCTCGCTCGTTTTAAGCAAGTAACTTTATTAGTTTAACAAGTTGTCATTTTAAAGTCAAGAACTTTTTATTTAAAGACATTAAGAATTAAGTCAAAGAAATTCAAGCAACTTGGCTTTAATAATTTTAAGCGCTTATCGACGCGACAACGATATATAACTATACCGACTAAAACTGCTTAAGTCAATAGTTTTTTATCTAAAATTTTATTTAAGTTGGATTTCTACCGGCCGTCTGCCTTGAAGCATAAAAAAGCTGTAAGTACAGCAGCTAAATTCAACCAATCAATCATAGCAATAATGTATCAAATCCTTATCAGCCAAAAACTCGCCAATCCGATCTGCCGTTGTCTATAAAATATACTGTTTTAGCGTCACAATCGCATATTCTTCTGCATTCAGCACCGGAACTTAGAAAGACACCGTTGTACAATCCACTGTTTTGCGGATCATAAGCTGTTTGAGCCAGAGCAGTTACAATTCAGTCAACGTACTTTTGCGCTAATCTATCACTTTTTTCTGCCAATTCAAACATTTTTGCCGGTACCGTCCATGGATCAGCAACCCATTCAGAGGTATCAAAACATAAACGGTAATCTGCGCATCTGGGAAAAACCTACAACCAACGGCATCAAACAGCACCACAGCATTTTTTCGCCGACACGCGTGTTTAATGGCGATTAAGCTCGGCCGACATGATCTCAGTGTCATCTTTAAACATCATGTCTTTCACCGCCTAACCTAAATGTATCGATGGAGATAGACGGAGATAACTGATCTATGCAGCTTCTTGAATCTTATAAATGCTAGTTCAGCTTTGATGACAGCCAATCTTATTTTTAACCAAGGTACCGACACTTATTCCATTGGAAGCATCATATTTTTGACTGAATCGCTAAAATCTAACCGCCGAGATATCGCTTTCATGGTATATTTAATTTAGCTAAACAAGCTTTTATATCTGAAAGGAGTTGATGAAAATGAGTCTCAACATGTTTGGCAGTCCTGCTTCCTATATCCAGGGAAGCGATGTTTTGTTTAAGAGTGCTGAGTATCTGGCACGCCTTGGGAATCGGGTTCTATTGCTGGCTGGGCCTACTTCACTGCGCATCGTCGGCAATGAGTTTGGCGATTATTTGATCAACAATGACTTTACCGTTACCAAGGTTCAGTTCAATGGCGAATCATCCGAAAATGAGATCAAACGCGTTTCTAAAATCGGCCATGATAACCATGTCGAAATGGTAATCGGCTTGGGCGGCGGCAAGACGATTGACGCTGCCAAGGCCATCGCTGACAATCTAAATGCTAAAACCGTTATTTTACCGACCGTCGCCTCAACTGATGCGCCTTGCTCGCGGCTATCAGTCATCTATCAAGACAATGGCGAGTTTGATCATTACCGTTTCTATAATCAGAACCCCGACCTGGTCATGGTTGACACCAGAGTCATCGCCACGGCACCCGCCAAGCTTTTGGCATGCGGCATGGCTGACGCTTTGGCAACCAACATTGAAGCCCAGGCCGTTAAAAAATCGCATGGTCTCAACATGTTAGGCGAGCACCAGACGCTGGTCGGCCTAGCAATCGCCCAGGAATGCGAGAATACGCTGTTTGCATATGGCGACGAAGCTTATGCAGCTGCCATTGCCCACGCTGATACCAAAGCCTTTGATCGGATCGTTGAAGCTAATACCCTGATGAGTGGCGTTGGCTTTGAATCAGGAGGTTTGGCAGCAACCCATGCAATTAATGATGCTTTAAGCGTTTTGAATGGCCCAGTTCACGAGCGGCTGCATGGCGAAAAGGTTGCATTCGGTCTGTTGACGCAATTGATGCTGGAGGGTGCCGCGACCGAGCGTTTTGAAAAATACTTCCAATTCCTAAAGAAACTACATCTGCCAACCAACTTTGTCGAGCTGGGAATTGAGAATCCAAGCGAAGAAAATCTGCTGAAAGTCGGCACGGCAGCCTGCGCGCCAAACGACACCATGAATCGCATGCCATTTGAGGTTACACCGCTGGATGTCGTTAACGCCATGCGCGGTGTTGACGCCTACAGCATTGCCAAATACAGTGCTGCTCATCATTAAGTTTTTCGATATGCAAAAAGAAAGCACCGCGCAGACATCCGTCAAGCGTGGTGCTTTTAGTTATGCTCAGCCCATATCTCGTGACTTTAACAACGTGATACGGGCCTTTGATGTATGGTCAGCGCGCTTCAGGTATCGCAGCGCATTGTATTTTTAATAGTCAGTCAATCAGCTGCTAAAACGAATAATGCTGGTAGTTGCCAAATTCGACATCAGCCCGCGAAATACTGATAAAGCTGTCTGGATCAACATTATGAACCATCTTGCGCAGCTCGTTTAACTGAGCCTTGGGTGTACATACCAGAATGATATCCGTGGGTTCATTGGTATAGACGCCAGTTCCATGCAAAAGCGTTGCCCCATGCACGAAATTGCGCAGCTGTTCCGAAACGGCAGCTGATTTTTTGGTATAGATCGTCACCGAGACGTCTTCTTGTAAAACAAAAGTATGATCCATCATCAAACTGGTCACCAGCATCCCGATCAAGCTGTAGACGATCCGACTGGGGCCGAAACACAGCACGCTTACCACCAGGATCGCGCCATTGATCAGGTTGTTAAGCATCCCAACTTTTTTATGCAGTTTTTTTTGACAATAAGTTACAACGATATCTGAACCGCCAGTCGTAAAACCCTGGTTAAAGCACAGCCCAATTCCGATCCCCAAGATTGCCGCACCGATAATCGTATTGGTCAACGGGTCATTTACCAAAGTAATGGCTGGAATAAACTTTAAAAAGACAACGTTAAAGCCAACCGCCAGCATTGAAAATAAAATATAGCTAAAGCCAAACTCATACCAGGCAAACACAAACAGCGGCACGTTCAAAACCGCGACCAACAGACTCATACTGACATGCATGCCACTCTGCAAAAACAATGCCTGCAGTAATTGCGAGACCCCCAACAGACCGGCTGAATATGAGTTGGCATGCGACAAAAACATATTGATCGCCATTGCCGAAAGCACTCCATAACATAGCGCCACAGCAATTTTAATCAGGATTTTTTGATCGCGTTTTTTTGCGTTACTGCTCATAAAATCCTCTCCCATTTCGTTAATATATCGACAATGCTATTTTAACTTTTTTTAGACCAGTTTAATACCTGTGCACCAAAAAAAGCCCGACGAAATCGTCAGACTTTTTCAAGCAAATTTCAAATCAATCAGCCGGCAATCAAGACTTCAGTAACCAGCAGCGCGCCACCAAAGACCAGCACGAAGACAACGACTGGCCAGACAAACCGGAACCAGTGCGAGTACTTCATGTCAAGCATCTGCAAGGTTGCCATTACCAAACCAGTTGGCGCTAAGAACAGCATTGCGTACTGACCGAATTGGTAGGCAGTTACGACAATATAGCGTGGAATGTGTACCGTATCAGCCAACGGAGCCATGATCGGCATTGCCAATACAGCCAGACCGGATGAAGATGGTACGATAAAGCCCAGCACAAAGAAGATCATCATCATCATTAAGATAAAGAAGACGCCGTTCATGTGCGATACCAGCTCGGAAGATACATAGAGAATCGTATCAGAAATATAGCCATTGTTTAGCACCATGTTGATCCCACGCGCCAGCCCAATAATCAGGGAAACGCCGACCAAGCCGGATGATCCTTTAACAAAGGCATCAACAACCCCAGTCTCGCCAAGACCATCTTTACCAAAACAGTTAATAAACATTAACGTAATGGCAATTGCCAAGAAAGAAGAAGCCATCTGTGGGAAACCCCATCCCTTAGCCATCACGCCCCAGATCATAATTGGAAAGGCGCAGGCAAACATCGTCAGTGTAATCTTTTTCTTAAAGGTAAAGGTCAGGTCCTTTTCCTCGTCAGATACCACTGACCACATGTTGTCAAACTTCTGCTTGTCTTCATATGAGTATGAAAATTCTGGATTAGCCTTAACCTTGCTTGAATACCAATACAGATACCCGACCAGGCAAATTGCCGCCACAATCAGACCGATCACCCGGCCCAATAGACCTTGAGTAAACGTTGTTCCGGCAGCATTCGAGGCAATTACGACTGAAAACGGATTGATCGTTGAAAAAGTCGTACCTACCGAACTGGCTAAGAAAATTGCCCCAACACAGACAATCGAGTCATAGCCCATAGCAATAAAGATCGGCACCAGAATTGGATAAAACGCTACGGCTTCTTCTTCGATTCCGCAAAGCGTACCCCCCAGAACCAGCAAAATGGCAACCAAGAAGACCAGAATAAATTCATGTCCCTTGGTTTTCTTGGTTAAGGACATCAACCCGGATTCAAAGGCCCCGCTTTCTTTAACGACACCAATCAGGCCACCCAGAACAAAAATAAAAATCATAATATCAGTTGCCTGCATTGTCCCTTCAACCATGCTGGTAAAGATCGTGTAAAGCTTGGCTGGGTGCTGTTTGAGACGACGGTAGGTATTAGGAATCGAAACCGGCTTGCTGATGGCGCCCGACGTAAACTGCTTGATATCAATCTTAACGTTTAATCGATCAAGCGTTTTTTGCGTAGCCGGCAGCGTTTTTTTCTGTCCCAATGAAGTCGTTTCTTGAAGATGTCCGCCAGTATACTGCAGCTTGGAATAACTGCCGGCTGGCACGCACCAGGTGAGCATTACGGAAATTACCGTCAGAAAGAATAAAATCGTAAATGCTCCCGGCATCTTCAGTTTGAATTTTTTCTTTTTTTGCGTTGCTGCTGTGTCCATTTTTATCCCCCCGAATATATAAATTCTATCAAGCAGCTCGGCTCGACGGGGTTTGAAGCAAATTTTTCACCGTCGCGTCGATATAGCCTCATCACACTCCTCTGAAAACGATTTCGCTCAACGATTAGAGCATAGCATTATGTTTCTAAAATCTTCATTTTTCATCAAATAAATTCAGCAAAGAAATTAGTTCGCTTTTTCAAACGGTTTAAATCCGATAATTTCGTTGCGACAAACGTTTTATTAACTCGTCCAACTTCACAAAAACTCAAAAATCAAGCAAAAAAAAGTTGGCCAACATTTGATCAGCCAACCTTACTTCTTTCAGCAAAAAACATCGATATGGGGAATCTCAAATTTGGTAATCTCTTCAAAGTCGCAAACGTCACGCTTCAAGCAGGCATTGGTATCAAAAGCCTTAACGTAAAAGGTATGGTTCTTTAAGTCATAGCCAGACCAATACTGCGTGCTGTCGCCCCAAAGCGCATTTTCGTCAGCTCTTTCTACCCCCTTAGGCACCATTACGCTGGTAAAAGCACTATACAAGACATCCACGCCTTGCTGACTGTCAAAATCATCGATATAGCGCGATAAAAAGGCCGCCCGCACGAACCGGGAAGTCGACGTATAGTCCCCAGGAATTCCCAGAAGTCCTGACCCAAAACCAATCTGTTCCAACAAGTGATCACTGCCATTAACCGTAGCATCCAATTGAGTATTGCCAGCATTAAAGCCTTGCAGATTGACGTAGTTACGTAGATTAGTAACGTGCCAGTCGTAGGTTGGACTGTTGGTCATCACTCCCAAGCTCTTGAAGGTCTTCAAATGACCATTTTCCAACGGTTCCAAAACAACCGAGTCACCGGTTGGGTCCACAAAAATGTAGTGCACCGGCACGCGCTTAAACAATTTGTTATCAACTAGCGGTGCAAAGTCAACCTTAGCCAGCACCAGATTCTTGGCGGCCTCACGAACCTCAGCCACGTTCTTAAAATGACTGAGCATGTAGCTGACCAATTCCTCACCAATGACTGGCTGCTTGTTTTCTGCTTTGATCTGGCCAAGCTCTTCCCAGGTGCATTCATTCAAGGCATTGAGTTCACCGGCCAGTCCCGCCTCATTGACGCCATCATACAGACCAATCGTATTGTTGATGCCATTGCCGCCAAACGCATATTGATTCTCCCAGGATTCCAGCTGTCCATCCAATTGACAGCCCTTAGGATAAACAGTAGCTATGGCCTTGAAGTCGTTTTCATCGTCAAAGACATCGTTTAAAAAATCCAGCGTGCGGCCAAAGAAATAGTCGCCCTGCTTGGACTTGATCGTAATTGCCGTACACATATCGTCGCTTCCTTTCTCAAATCACAGCATTAATTCTAATTGTTTTTTAATCATTTTATCAAGATATTAATTTACAGATTGATGATTGTCAACCTGCCTCAGCTTGATTAAGCACGATTAATGATCTATGCTTATGTGCAACAATTTAGAAAGGATGATTTGTCATGCAGCGGTCGGTCTATCTATCAAAAAAGATGTCATATGCGCTCAGACACAATCCACAAAAATATGGTCTACAGCTTGACGAGTACGGCTATGCCAAAATCAGTGACCTGCTGGCAGCATTGAATCGCATTCATCACCTGGATCCACCCGTTAACGTTACCGACATTCAAAATATCATTCAAAACAGCGATAAGGAACGCTTTAAGATCAAAGGTGATCAGATCTGTGCGTTGTACGGCCACTCCATTTCAAGCATCATTCAACATCAGCAGGGCACGCCACCTAATGCTTTATATCACGGAACGGCACACCGATTTTTAGCAAGCATCATGCAAAACGGTCTGCTGCCAATGGGACGCCAATACGTGCATCTCTCTTCTGACATCTCCATGGCTGAACAAGTCGGCAAGCGGCACGACCAATATCCTGCCATCTTAAAAGTCGATGCCGCTCAAGCCTTTCATGACGGCATTAAATTCTATATCGGCAATGACCAGGTCTGGCTTTGTGATGAGCTGCCCAGCCAATATCTAACTCGCATCCAATAATAGAACGCATCGTGTAGAATTTCCCTGTCGATGCGTTTTTATCTATTTAGCAGTTGACAAAGTCAGCTCTTACCATAAGTCGGTCTGATCTTCTTGCCCCATGATGAGCTTATGCGAGCCTGCTTTTTTAAAGCCATATCGCTCGTAAAAATGACGTGCGCGACACCTAGCCAGACCGTTGTGAAATTGGATTTTTCAGCCTCATCCAATGCTTTATCCATTAAGTACCCACCCAGAAGCTGGTTCCAGTATTCAAGCAGCAGATAGATTTGCTGCAGCTGCATAGCATTGGAAAAGATCTGATCAGTCTGTGCCTAATTCCAGTTAAGCTTCATATTAGCCAACCGGCATATCAGCAAGCCTTAAAAACTAGGTCTGGCTGTCCGGATCTTTGAGCTCATCGACTAGAACGAACAAAACATATGCTTTAACTGCCTGGGGATCAAGATGCGGCCCAAACATGGCGTTAAATGACTTGGTGGCGATCTTTTGGAGCGTGATCACGTCTTTTTCATTGTCAGCCGCGACTGGGACGATTTCTATTTACATAGTCAATATTCCTTCCTAAAATACACGTTCTCATTGTATGCATTTTCATTAAGCTTGCCAATCATTTCTCAATCTCACCCAACCTTGTCTTGACCAAATAAGCAAGTTAAAATAAAGGCAAACTTCAGTCGGAAGGAGGAATAAACATGATCAATCCATTTAATCCAGGTTTTGGCAATATTTCGCCCTGCTGCATTAAGCGGCCCGCTTTGCAACAAAAACTGCTTGACCAGGCCAGTCAGCTGAATCAGAAATTTCTGCCGGTTTTTATTGATGGACCGCGGGGCTGTGGCAAAACCGTTTTTCTTAATAATCTCGGCGATGCCATGCTGGAGCGCGATGACTGGATCACGGTTGATCTAGGATTGGATGACGACTTTTTCAGTACCTTAGTCGGAGCAATTTACTACCAAGCCGATACGATGACCAGCGAGGAACTGGACGTCTTAGACTACGATACGCCCAGTGCTATGTTCGTTCAGTACGTTAAAACGCTTACCAAACATCAGCTGCGGCTTTTCATCACGGTAGACGAAGCCAACCGACCAACCGAGGAGCTGCTTGAACTGCTTAAATTGTGTCAACAGTTAGGCAATCACGGCAATACGATTATGGTAGTGCTTGCTGGTATCACCAGCCGGATGCCGCAATTTTTAGGTGATGAAAACTTTGCGGCCGTGGTCCAAGAAAGTCAACGCTTAACCTTGCCTTTACTGGATCTTGATATGGTTGCCAGTCAATATCAACAAATTTTTACCAAGGCCCATCGCGTTATTGAACCCGCTGTCTTAAAAAAAATGGCAATGGCAACAGGCGGATATGCCTATGCCTTTCAGATTCTCGGTTCATTATTGTGGGATACCGATATTAAAAGAATCGATCAAGCAGCTTTTGAAAAGATCATGCCCAGCTATCAGCAGCAGCTTTTCAATGATGCCTATCTGCCCATCATCAACGAACTGACCATGGGCGATCGTGAGGTAATTGAGATTCTGGCTCATGAAATGGACAACGTGGTCGATGAAAAGTTTTTAAAAGAACAAATTAACGATACCAGCTCAGCCGCGCCAATCTGTCTACAGCACCTGGTCGAAAATCAAATCATCCATCATCCGCAGCCGGGTAAAGTGGCCTTTGCGCTGCCTTATTTTCGCGAGTTTGCAATTAAAAACGAAGCCTTGATTGCGTAGCTGCCCTAACAATCAAAACCATTCGTTTAGATATTCTCATCAGCTTGCATTAACCAGTCTGACTCCCAATCAGCGACTAAGGGGTGATCCATATTGAACGCTAATCAAACCGAGCTTGCCAACATCAAGCTGAACCGCCATCGCAAAGAACCGCTCTATGCTCAGCTGTACACTGCCCTGCGCACCCGGATCGTCAATGGTAAGTTGGCTCCTAATCGCAGACTCCCCGCAGTTCGCGTTTTGGCTAAATCGTTAGGCATCAATCCTGGGACCGTTGTCAGTGCGTATCGTGAGCTGGAGAAAAATGGCTATATCATCAGTCGGCGTGGTTCAGGCAGTTTTGTTCAAGAAGGCATGATCGATTCATTGGCAACTGATCAAGCGCAGATACCTTACTTGCCTCGCTTAGATGCGACTGATGCCAATCAGCACTTTATCGATTTTGCCAGCTATTCGCTCAACCCAGACCGCTTTTCAACCGCAACCTTTAAACAAGCCGTCAACCATATCTTAGATCGGGATGGCGGTCATGCTTTTGTAATCGAAGACGCGATGGGGCATTACCCTTTGCGTGAATCAATTGCCGCCGAGCTGACTCAGCGCTGGATTCATACGACAGCTCAAAACATTCAGATTACCTCAGGATCTCAGCAAGCGATTGATATTTGCGCGCGGGCTCTGATCAGGCAGGGCGACTGCGTGATTGTCCAAAATCCTACGTATCCGGGTGCCGTGGATGCTTTTAAGGCTTGCGGCGCTAAAGTAATTGGCTTAAATTTTGATCATGGTACGATGATTGATGAATTGGAAAAGATGCTTAAGATCATCCAACCCAAGATTCTCTATCTCATGCCCAATCTCCAAAATCCCACTACTTATTCGCTAAGCAGATTGGAAAAAGCACGAATTGTTGGACTGGCTCATTATTATGACTTTTGGATCATTGAAGATGACTATGGTTCTGGTTTAGCATATGACAATCAGGCGCTTCATGCCATGAAAGAAAACGATCCTGATGACCGCATCATTTATGTACGCAGTCTTTCGCAGATTTTTGCTTCGGGGATGCGATTAGGTTATCTGGTATCGCCTACTCGGCTGATAGAAAGTTTTGCCAGCGTTAAGCGAATTGCCGATATTTCAACTTCCGGCCTGACCCAGCGAATCTTTGACTATTACCTGAGAAATCAGTTATGGCGCCAACACCTTACCAGCTTAAAGCAGGCCTATCATCAGCAATATCAAGTCGCCAGCGGCCTATTGACCGAATTATGGGGCAATCGGCTGACCTGGCACGAAGCAGATGGGGCCGTGTGGTTTTGGCTCAAGCTTAATCTACCGATGTCAGCGGCCGAATTCTGTACGGCAGCTCGCAAAGCCGGCGTCCTCGTCGAAAATGGCGATCGTTATTATATTCATGCCGCACCGAACGATCGCATCCGATTATCATTGGCTCCAGTTAAAGAAGCCGACATCGCTAAAGGAATCAAACGACTGGCCTCACTGATACCTTGATTGCCAATATCAAAAAAGCACGATATTAAGCCGCAAAAGACTTGATATCGTGCTGATTTTTATTTAGCGAAACCGCAACGACAGGCAGGTCAGGCCGCCATCGATCTTGGCAAATTCTGACATGTCGGTCTCGTAAACCTTAAAGCCGTTTTCAACCAACAATTGGTGGACGCCAGGGAAACCAGCTGGCATAATCACGCCGTTACCGGTATTGATGCAATTAACGGCATAGTCTTCACCAGCTGATACCTTGAGCTGATCAAAATCCTTAAAGTAGGGACTATCAATATATTCACCAGCTACCAGCAGCTTGTTGTCACCCATATAAGTCGTGCCGGTTTTTAGATGCAGAACCCGTTCAACCGGTACTGCCTTAACGGTTTTCCCAAAACGCGCCGCAATCTTGGTAAACTGATCAATGCCGGCTTGGTTAGTCCGTGTCGAAAGCCCCACATAGATCAGATCATCATCAACCGGCATGACATCCCCGCCTTCCAGAGTTCCTGGAGCGGTAATCTCAAAAAGCTGGTCATGTTCAAAGAATTGGTCAAGGACGGGACGAATGAATTCGCGTTCCTTTTGTCGCGTGCCGCGGGCTGGATTGGTAACGACCGCAAAATCATCAAAAACAACGGCTGGGTCCTCAACGAAGCATGAGTCCGGAAACTGTTCCAACGGCTCTAGAACTGTGACTGCAACACCAAGCTTTTTAAGCAGCTCAACATAGGCATGGTGCTCAGCCAGAGCCTTTTCATAGTTTGGCTTGCCAGCGTTGGCATAGTCATCGATCCCATCCACGACTGACTTGCCTGGCGTTCTAACAATTGCCTTATCAAATAGCATGATCATTCCTTCTTTCAAAATGCAATGCGTTCGATAAGCCAAGTATAGCCTCTCGCACAAGCGCTTTCAAGATTGCTTTTTATTTGATCTTATGCGGTATCGATAAGCCATAATATTGTTGAAGCGCCAAATGATCGGCGTACTTGATTTTTTGACGTTTAATTAGATTTGCGGCGTGCTGATACGAACATCCTAAGAGCTGTGCCGTTTCAATCAAGGCATCCAGATCCTCGCTGTTCAGCTCAATATCGGCAAGCCTTACTCTTTCCAGCTGGTATTGGGTAAAATTCGTACCATTGGCTTGTGCCATCGCCTCGGCAATTCGATTGACCTTTTTTAACAGTTGCCGCCCGACTGCTTCACTGACAATCAATGCCTGTTTAGCGTCGACCTGTCTTAAGATATGTTCATCAATGGTCAAATAACGATGACTAACCAAATTAATTATCCTGACTTGATAATTATTCACATTATCCCTCTTTTGCTGCTATCTGTTTGACAATCAAGTCTGCTATTCTAAATGTATTTTAATGGCAAGTTTTTTAGAAAATATCATAATCAAACAAGCAAAGCAACTGCGAGTCTCTTTCTTTCAACTTTTGATCAGCATCATCAATTTTTTGAAGCCGCATCCAAGTTTAAGATAATGTGCAGTTCAGAACCAGCTATTTAAAAAATGCTTATCTCATTGTCAAATGCCACAAGGACCGCAATTTGTTCTTTCATGACGATTATTTCATATATTGTCATTTTTTATTCGACGCCTGTCGATCTATTTTTGGCTGTTAAACCGTATAAAATGTCACTTTCGCTTAAATCATGAATCTTTTTTAGGTTAATGTAATAATTTATCTCAAACTGATGAAGGCTTGCAATCACCGGCAATTTGTGGTTTAAACCGTTTTCTGCTACTATAAACGACGAAGCTTTTAAAGAAAGGAAATCATGCTTGGGCATGGTTTAAACTTACTTTTTAAATGAAGTCAACATCTACTATTCTCTTATCTTACGGACTCTGTATCGCGACTTTAATTTTAACCAGCGCGATTATCTTTTTCGTGCGCCACCAATTGCCAGCTCATAGTCTTAGGCGTTGTCAAAACTTGGTCAATCATGAGCGCGCCCTGCTTACAATGGGCTTCGTAGCTTTTATTGCCGGCTTGGGGCTGTTTTTTGTCAATTGTACCTGTGCACTGTTGGCCAACGTCTTTTCGGAAGGTTTCATGATTCTAGCATTAATGACTGCAATTGCAATTACGATTCGCAGTTCGTTTTAAAAATTTCTGTTCAATAATTGTCAGGCGTTGACTAGTATCAATGCCTTTTTTTATTGGCAATCTTCATTCCTAAAGGCCACACTGCAAATCACGAGATGGACTCTTTAAGCTGAGCATTTAAATTGAACTTACTAAAAATAAGTATAAACTGATAAAAAAAGTCAAAGCGAGGTCCTATTTATGAAACTTACCTTTACCCCTCAAGCACAGCAGCGCCTGCAAAAATACCTGCAGCCTGATTCCAAACTGATTCTGGATTTTGACGATGGCGTTGGTCCATTTTCAAAACTGGGCAACTGCTCTTTGGACGCCAATTTTAAATTGATCATTGTAACTCAAAGCGTCAAGCTGCCTGACTTTAATGCTCAGCTCGCCTCAAATCTAGGCCCGATCTGGTATAAGGATTACACGGCGTCGCAGCTGGATGAAAAAATGGAGGTCCGCTTCAATCAAACGTATTTCACTATGCCTTTGGTTAGTGAACAGCGTACGATGACGGACAATTTAGAATTTCTGGATCTGCAGGAAGGCTTTAGTACTAAATCAGCATTCAATGGTGCCCACGACTGCTAGCCGCGCTGCTCCACCGTCCCATTTACCTGGTTTCGGCTTTCCAGAATTTCAAAAAAATGGCGCGGCTCCGAATTTGGAGCAGCGCCATCGCTGTTTTATGATCGAAAATTAAGCAGCTGGCTGTTGTTGCAAACCATTTTTATAATGATATCAACGTTATCTTTTTTCAGTGTAAAGAAGACTTGAATAAAGACAGTGAAGGCAATCGATAAAATAATAATTAATAATGAATGCCAATAGCCATTGTTGTCTAGTGTTCCTGCTGACCAATTCAATCTCTAATTAGAAGTGAAAGCAGGTAATGAACGTTGCAAAACTAAAGAAGACACCAGGGAAGTTAGCCCAAAAGACCGGCCAATCCCGATCCTTCTTAAAGTAGGCATAGATACTCCAAAGCGTGCAGTTGACACCAGCTACAAACGGCTGTAGCGGTGCGCCATACTGACCATGAAGATTGTTGATGATCTGAGCGATGTAAGAAACGTACATCAAGATAGCAATTACACTTGCAAATCGACCTAACCAATTGATAAATTTTTGATTTGACATTGTACATACTCCCCTCAGTAAGTCTTAAAACAATTTTTACTCAACCAATGCTTTTAGAGCCAAGGCAAAATTGCCTACCGTCGCGGAACCATTATCCTTAGCTAGTGGCATGACCAGATATTCATCCAGGTTGCCAACCGATACATAATCATTCAGCAGTTTCTTAAAGTGAGCACGTACCATCTTCAAGAAACGCTCACTGACAACGCCACCGCCAAAGACAATCTTATTTGGCCGCATCATCAGAGTCGTGTCCAATGCTGCCTGGGCTGCATAGTAGGCCATAATATCCCAGACTGGATCTTCCAATGGTACATCTTGACCTTTCTTGCCAGTCCGCGCTTCAAAAGTTGGGCCACTGATCAATCCTTCAAGACAATCGCCATGGAATGGGCAGATTCCCTTAAATTCCAAATCATCTGGATGGCGCTTAACGCGAATGTGCCCCATTTCAGGGTGCCCCAAATCACCAATAAACTTGCCGTCAACCACGGCCCCGGCACCAACGCCGGTCCCAATCGTGAAGTAGACCAAGGAGTTAAGACGTTGGTTAAACAGCGTTGACAAAACGTATTCACCATATGCTGAGCCATTAACGTCCGTCGTCCAGGCAATTGGAAGATCAAATGCCTTTTTGATCGTGCCGACAAAATCCGTGTTGGACCAGCCTGGCTTAGGCGTGTCCGTTACATAGCCATACTTTGGCGAGTTGCGACGAATCTCAATTGGTCCAAACGATGCGATTGAAATTGCCCGCAGATCCTTAAACTGTTTAAAATAGTCAATGCAGTTCTGCAGCGTTTCTTCAGGCGTCGTGGTTGGAAATTTAGTACTGTCAATAACTCGATAATCTTCGTTGCCAACAGCACATACAAACTTGGTGCCCCCGGCTTCAATACTTCCCAATAACATCGTACAATACCCCTTCTTTACTTA
>NZ_JBKZAY010000036.1:0-15285 GCF_046939755.1 Limosilactobacillus mucosae | reverse complement strand
TAATAATCCTTTTCATTTAGATACGTGGCAAACAAGTGATCTCTAGCATCCAGAAAGGCTTGATTGTCAGCACTTGGATGAACACGATTGGATAAGACGATCATCCCTTGATCAGTTTGTTGGTCCAAAATCATCCACGTTCCGGTATAACCAGTATGTGAAATGACAAAATGGTGATCATGGCTGCGCGAATGGAACAGTTTCCAGCCAAAGCTGCGCAAGTGCTCGCCGTTCATCGGTGTCTGGTCATGAAACAGGCTGTTGATCGTTGCCGGTTCGATCAGTCCGCCCAGATTGGTCTCAAGCAAGGCATGACTGAATTTCAGCAGGTCATTCAGCGTAGTAAACATCCCCGCGCTGCCACAGTGTTCACCCAGGACATAGCCTTTAGGATCATGCGTCTGACCACGAATCAAGCCCCGATTCTTTTTAATCTCTGTTGGCACGCATCGAGCTGGATCGGGGGCAAACGTTGTGTCGTTCAGTTGCAGCGGTTTTAAAATCCGTTCCGCAACTGCTTTTTGAATCGGCTCGCCCAAGATTTTTTCAGCAATCCAGCCAACATAGATCAGACCAACGTCAGCATAGCGGACCTGTTTATTCAAATTGGGGCCAACCCGCAGAGTACTGAGCATTTCTTTAGTCAGCTCTTCGGCCGGCAGCTCATCACGATGCGGAATATAGCCTTCGATGCTGGAAGTGTGCGTAAGCAGATTGCGAATCGTAGCCCGATCATCATTAAGCTCCGGCAGCCAGTTGACGACCGGATCGTCCCAGTCCAGCAATCCTGCGTCTTTTAGCTGCATGATCACGGGAACGGTGCCGACGACTTTGGTCAGTGATGCCACATCATAGAGCATGCCATCGGTCAGCGGTTCTTTTTGTGGCTGCAGCTGAGCCAGACCGGTCACGCTTTTTATAGTGGTCTCACCTTCAAAGATTGCCCAACTTATTCCAGGAACGATGCCATCATCAACCATGGCATTCAATGATTTGATCGTATTTTGATATTCACGCATTTTTTGACCCCTTTGCTTAGACTCGGTCTTTATTCTAACACATCGGCTGCCTAAGCGATTGCTGATTGCTAACCAGCCAAACCATTGAGCCAGTTGCGATAAAGTTGAATCCCAGGTTGCCGCCATGAATAGTCGATATCCAGATGATTTTGATCAACATAATAGTTTTTCGGCGGCTGAATGGCCAGCCCTTTTTTCTGGTCACGTCGATATTCATTGTCAAGCGTGTCGGCACTGTATTCAGGATGTCCGGTAATGTAGATCGAATGTCCTTCATCAGCTTGATAAATTAAAGGATCAATCGCCTGGTTGGCGGCCAATACCTTTAGTCCCGCCGGCAGGTGCTTAGGCAGTTCAACCTTGGTATGCCGCGACTGTGGAATCTTAATCGTACTAAGATCTTTTAGCAGCGCCGACTGACAGCTTGCGGTTCCTTGATAAACGCCAAAAAGCTTATGGTTCAATTTCTGCTTGGCCAAGCCAAAATCATTCCAAAGTCCCGCTTGAGCCGCCCAGCATTCGTAAATGATCGATTTAACGTGATCATGAGCCCATTCAACAATCTGTTTAAACTCATCCCAGTAGTCTACGGCTTCAAACGGCAGACATTCCACTGGCGCTCCTGTAATGATCAAACCATCAAAACATCGCTGACGAATCTGATCCAAACAGGCATAATGCTGTTTGATTTTTTCGCCGTCAGCATGCCGAAAATGGTGCGTAGCCGGATACAGGAACGTCACAGTACAATCGATCCTAGTCTCGCGCAGGCGTTGCAGAAACTGCCATTCTGTCGTTTCTTTGGTTGGCATCAGGTTTAAAATCAAAATTTCTTTAGGATTTACTACTGCCTCATTATTCCAGCGTGATGTTAACTTTAATAAACCGTTGCGTGCATTGACTGTCATGGCGATTCCTCCTTAAAAAATAAAAAACGTCTTCATCCCGATTCCCTGGCTAATCTAGGAAATCATGGGACGAAGGCGTTTCGTGGTACCACCCAATTTCACTGCCACCTCACAATGACAGCCTCATTCAGTACGGACATACTGGGCGAGATATCGGTCGCTTACCGGCTCAGGTAGCCTACTGACCCCTGAACGAACTCCGAGCTCATCTTCAATCATTATTGATCGGTCCGCTTTCACCTAATCGAACTCTCTTTAACGATCCGTTATGATCTACTCTTCTCATCAATGTTCTCATTTTATACTTTATTTTTAATCAACTATTAATTTAACATCTTTTTTGCAAATGTCAAGGACTTATCTAATGACTAAATCTGATTGCCTAAGAACTGACTGTTGTAAAGATCCGCATAAAACCCGTTCTTAGCCATTAAAGTCTGGTGGTTGCCCGTTTCAATAATGCGACCATGATTCATGACGATAATCTGCTCGGCATTGCGAATCGTCGACAAACGATGGGCCACGACAAAGCTGGTCCGATTCTGCTGAATGTCGTTCATGGCATTTTGAATCAAGGACTCGGTTCGCGTATCAACTGAGCTGGTCGCTTCGTCTAAAATCAGGATTTCAGGATTGGCCAAAAAAGCCCTTGCAATCGTCAACAGCTGCCGTTGACCTTGGGAAATATTGGACGCTGATTCATCCAAGACCGTCTGATAACCATCTGGCAGCTCGCGAATAAAACTGTCGGCATAAGCCAATCTAGCTGCTTGATAGACTTCTGCTTCCGTTGCATCCTCACGACCATATTTGATATTGTCAAAGATAGTTCCCTTAAACAGCCAGGTATCCTGCAGTACCATCGCAATATGCGTTCTCAGCTGGCTACGGGTCATTGTCCGCGTGTCATGACCGTCAAGATAGATGTGGCCGCCCTTGACATCATAGAAACGTTCCAAAAGGTTGATGATCGTCGACTTGCCGGCGCCGGTTGGCCCAACGATCGCGACCATATGATTGGTTGGCGCCTTAAGATTAAAGTCTTGAATCAATGGTTCATCATTATAGCTGAACTGCACGTCTTTAAATTCAATCTTAGGTTGGTCATGACCAGACAATGGCTGATCTTTTAAGACTTGCTCATCCATTTCCGGCGCGTCTAATACTTCAAAGATTCGTTCAGCTGAAGCAATCGTCTGCTGAATCGTACTGCTCAGATTGGCAATCTGCGTCAAGGGTTGTGAGAACTGGTTGGTATATTGCAAAAAGGCCTGAACATTCCCCAGCGTAATCTGACCATGAATAATCTGCAAAGCTCCAATTACAGCGACCAGCAGATAGCCAATATTTTTAATACAGTTCATCAGTGGAAAGATTAGAATCGAGAAGAACTGGGCCAGCCAAGCTGAATGATAGTACTTATCATTTTTTTGTGCGAATTTGGCTTCTTCATCAGTCTCATGGTTAAACGTCCGCACAATCGTTTGGCCAGCAAAAGTTTCCTCAACTTGAGCGTTGATCTTGCCAAGCTCTGACTGCTGCGTACTGAACAGCTTTTGCGCACGCGGCGCCACCATGCCAACGACGCCTAGACTCAAAGGCACGATAATCAAGGCTACCAGCGTCAGTTTCCAACTGATGGTCAGCATCAACGCCAACACACCAACAAACGTGATCACACTGGTAATCATTTGAATCAGACTCTGCTGCAGCGTGGTAGCAATGTTATCCATATCATTGACCATCCGACTCATCAGATCCCCATTGCTGTGCGTATCATAAAACTTAACCGGAACGACCTTCATCTTGGCTTTCACGTCACGGCGCAGATTATAAACCACCTTTTGCGAGATGTTGGTCATGATGATCTGCTGGGCTAGACTGAACAAACCCGAGAACAGATACAGTAAAACGACAACGATGGCAATATGCTTAATCTTGTCAAAATCAATCGGCAATGCCGTCAGATGCTGCCCTGCCTTCATCTGAACATAGCCCTTCATCATTCCTTCATAAATCGTCGTCGTGGCCTGACCTAAAATCTTAGGCGAAACGATCGACAGAATTACGGAAATAATCGCCAGCACGATTGAAAGAATCATTCCCCAAGCCCATGGCCGCAGATAGGAAAACAATCGACCGGTCGTGCCCCAGAAATCCTGTGCTTTAGCTGCCTTGCCGCGTGGTCCGCCATGTGGTCCTCTACGCATGCGCCTCATCTCCTTCCTGAATCTGTGAATGCAGGATCTGCTGATAGGTTGGATTATTGGCTTTCAACTCAGCATGCGTTCCTTGCCCAACCACGCGTCCTTCGTCCAATACCAAAATCAAATCGGCATCGGCAACTGTTGAGATTCGCTGCGCCACAATCACCGTCACGGCCTGCTTCATCTGTGGATCATTTTTCAATGCCATCCGTAGCTGCGCATCAGTTTTAAAGTCCAGTGCTGAAAATGAATCGTCAAAAACATAAACAGATGCTTTTTTAATGATCGTCCGTGCAATCGCCAATCGCTGCCGCTGCCCCCCCGAGAAGTTACTTCCGTTTTGCTCAACGACCGCATCCAAACCGCCAGCTTCTTTGACAAAATCGGCCGCCCGTGCAACCTCTAAAGCATGCCACATCTGCTCATCGTCGGCTTGATCATTGCCAAACTGCAGATTGCTGCGCACCGTTCCTGTAAACAGCACGGCTTTTTGCTGCGTTATTGAGATCAGGCTATGCAGATCATGTTGGCTTAAGCGATTGATTGGCTGATCGTTAACCCGGATCTCGCCTTTTTCAATTTCCAAAAGCCGTGGAATCAGATTTACCAAGGTTGACTTGCCTGAACCTGTTCCGCCAATGATCGCTAGCGTCTGGCCGGCCTTAACGTTAAAGTTTAGATCAGCCAGAGCCAGTCTCTCGGCACCATGATAGCGAAAATCGACATGATCAAAGCTTAATGAGGCTGGTTTGCTTAGATCAAGCTTTAACTGCTGATCTTTTGGCGCGTCATGGATGCTGATCGGCTTTTCTAAGACCTCGTTGACCCGAACTGCCGAAGCCTGCGCCCGCGGAACAAAGACAAAGATCATCGAAAGCATCATGAAGCTGATCAAAATCATTACGGCATAGCTTAAAAATGCGATTAAATCACCGACTTCCATCGTCATGTTTGCAATCAGATGACTGCCCATCCAGATGATGCTGACGTTGGTTAGACTCAAAATCAAGGTCATTACCGGAAACATCAATGAGACCAGCGTAAAGGCCTTGATCCCGGTATCCGTATAGTCGCGATTGGCCTTTTTAAAACGTTCCTGTTCATAGTCATCTTGATTAAAGGCCCGAATCACCCGCACACCGGTCAAGCCTTCTCTAAAAATCAGATTAATGCGGTCGGTCTTTTTCTGAATACTCTTAAACAAAGGCGTGGCCATCGACATGATGATAATAATGACTACTGCTAAGATCGGCAGACTGATCAGAAAAATCTTGGTCAGTCTTGGCTCACGCTGGTAGGCCAAAAAGCAGGCCGCTACCAGCATGATTGGTGACTGAATCATCATGCGCAGCATCTGGACGATCACGTTTTGGATCTGCACCACGTCATTGGTCGAACGCGTAATTAATGAAGAAGTTCCAAATTCCGATATTTCGCGCTCTGAAAACTGAAAAACTCGCTGATAGATTTGTGATCGCAGATTTTTGCCAACTTTCATCGCCTGCGTAGCTGCAAAATAAATATTGCCAATAGCCATCAACAGCCCAATCAAGGCAACACCCATCATAATCCAGCCTTCATGAGTAATAAACGACAGATCCTGTTTGACCACTCCTCGATTAATAATTTCTGAGGTCAGCGTTGGAATCGTCAAATCGCAGACGACCTGGCCGACCATAAATAAAACCGCCAAAACAACGGCCCACCATTGTAAATTGCGCTTGGCAACCTTAATCATGACTATTTTCACCTTCTTGAAATTGGCTTTTAAGATGCTGGTCAACTTTTAAAATTAACCGATTAAATTCCGCTTTTTCTTCATCATTGAGCGTCTCAAACAAGGTTTTGCAAAACCATTGATGACGCTGGTGATTTTCTTTTGCTAAATCAGCTCCAGCTTGGGTCAGGCGTACATGAATGATCCGCTTGTCGCTTTCGTCACGCTGCCGTTCGATTAAACCATCCCGTTCCATTCTGGCCAGAGTTTCCGTCATCGAACCAGGCTTGATTTGTGCCAGACAGGCCAATTCACGCTGCGAGATATTATCATGCTTTGTCAGCAAGAACAGGACGCGCCCTTGGCCATGAAAGTCACGCTGTTTCGGTTTAGATACTCTTCGAATGTCCATGTTTAACAAAAACATATGACCAAACAGCATTTCATCGCTAATCGACATGTTATTTCCTCCAATAAAATTATTAGGGGCATAATAGTTATGTACCTAACGATTTTTTAGTGTACTAGCTTTATTTGAATTGTCAAGATAAAGTTGAATGACATTCCTTTCAGCACACAGAAATTTTGTGAATAGAAAAAGCACCCGCTAACAACGGATGCTTTCACTGAGCAAAAAACCATTGCCAACCGTCCAGCGTTCATGACCATTGGCAATGCTGATATTTAGTTAAATTCACCAGTCATTGGATCCATTTGCTGATACTCACCAGTTTCGGGATTGTATTTATAGATTCCCTTTAAATGAGAAACATTTGGATCCTGTCCCTCGCCGCTGCTGGTTCGAATATCAACCTGCCAAGATCCATCACTGGTCTGTGAGGTCATGTATTGGTCACCATTTTCCGGCTGCAGACTGGCTGCTTGATTAAGACCATTGACTACCCGATCATTAACGGTTGAGACAGCCTGCGATGAATCATTTGAAGCAGTTGCTTGACTGATTGCTGTTTGAGCTGCAGAAGTCGTCGACTGGGCTTTTTGAACCGTCGTGTCTGATGAAGCAGCGACATCATCAAGGCTATTAGAAGTTACGGCTGCAGCTGATGAACTACTCTGTGACGTTTGGGCGCTGGATTCACTGGCTTTACTGATTTTAGCAGTCACGTGCTTCTTTTTAGCCTGCTGATGCGAGACCGCTGTCGCTGAGCTGCTGGAATCGGCCGTCTGATTATTGCCTGCTGGAGCGCCGACTGATACACAACCGGTCAAACAAAACACCATTGCTGCCATCAACAATCCCGTTAGCCAATGCTTCGACTGTTTAATCATGTCAACCGCCCCTTTCCAGATTCAATTTTTCATTACTATTGTAACTCATTTGCAATAATAATGTAACATTTTTTCGAATCAGTATTCATGATCTCCGCTGCTGTTTTGGTCAACCTTCAGTCAGCTTACTGCTATAATTTGCATTTTAAAACACACGTTCGTATAATTGGTTAAAAATCATCTGAAAGGATACATTTTGAGATGCTTGACTACCATAATGAACCGCATGGCGTTTATTTGATGATTGACAATAAGTCTTTTTTCGCCAGCATTGAAAGCGTTCAGCGCGGAATTGATCCATTAGATTCCGTTCTGCTGGTCATGGCTGAACACGAAAATAATGGCAGCGGTCTGGTCGTTGCTACCTCCCCACTGGCCAAACGCCATTTCGGCATTCGCAATGTCGATCGTGGCTATAAGGTCCCCAATGATGCCCGACTTTTAACGGTTCCACCACGACTGGCACTTTATCGGCAGAAAAACCGACAGATCAATCAGATTTTTCGACGCTATGCTGATGCCGATCATTGGTGGCCATATTCAATTGACGAAAGCATCCTTGATTTAAGCGATACATGGCAGTTCTTTGGCGCAACGCCAGAAAAAACAGCAACCATTATTCAGCAGACCGTTTTTCAAGAACTTGGCCTGCGCACCACGGTTGGCATTGGCGAAAATCCACTGCAGGCTAAGCTGGCCCTGGACCTATTTGCCAAGCATGCGTCTAATTTCCAAGGACGGCTTTCATACCAGGATTTTGCTGCCCGCATCTGGCCACGTCATGACTTGACCAATATTTGGAGCATTGGTAAGAAGACTGCGGCAAAATTAAATCTTTTAGGCATCTATTCGGTTGGCGACTTGGCCCATACCGATCCTCACTGGCTCAAGCACGAGTTTGGCGTTTCCGGAACCCACCTATACGCGTTGGCTTGGGGCATTGACCGTACCGACCTTTCCGTGCATCTAACGCCTAAAAATCCCAGTTGGAGCAGTTCACAGGTCATGCCTAAAGATCTCAGTCATCAAAAAGATATTGAACAGGGGATCATCAAGGTTGCCAACGACGTAATCGATCGACTCAGCCGGCATCATCAAAAAGCCGGCCGTATTCGTTTGGGACTTCGCTATGCCAATGGCGTTACCGATAAGAATGGCCGCACCAGCTATAGTCATGAAATCACCATTGAGCCCACCGCTGAACGGAAACGGTTAATCGATTATCTGCTTGGCATTTTTCATCACGCTTGGTCGGGTGCTGCAGTCCGCAATATTTCCGTTGCCTTGAGTCGGCTCAGCGATGCGAATACACAGCAGATCTCATTGTTCTGATTGATTATTGATATTCAAACGATCTCGCCGCTAACTGCCAGTCGACTAAAAATTTAATGAGGTAAACCATGGATAATTCACTTGCCAGTGCCGCTCATCAGATTGCCGAACAGGTCTGGCCATTATTTAAAAGACTGCCTAAAACCATCTATCATATTCTGGTAGTCAACGATCATTATGACGATCAGTTTAATTTCTTTTTTGAGATCTACCGACCACATTTTAGAACGCATTCTTATCCTCTTTATTCAATGTCCAACCAGCAGCTGGATCAGTTGGAGACACTACTGCGTCTGCTGCGCGAACAAGAAGGTCTGCAGATTAATATCGATTTTCGCGGCTTTAACAATCAACGTTGGCCAAGCAGTCAACGTCGTATTGCCTCCCGCCCTTATCAAACACCACCGTTCAATCAGGATCCGATCACTAAGGATTCAGCAGTTTCGCCCAGCATGTCGGCCCCAGTTCGTCTGCCTAAATATCGTGATGATGAAGCGGCCAAGGTTGCCAACGCCTTTTTTAAAAATGAATACATTGATTACGGCATGGGCAAGTGGCATGGCTTCCGCATTGCTGAACTTAATGAAGTTGAAAATGAGTTTTCCGCACTGCCGATTGAGCTTCCTAAAAATCAGCAAAGCCTACTTGCGATTCGTTCATTATTAAAGCTCGGCATCGATCAAAATCAGCCGGTACATCTACAGCTATATTTTGGCGGTCGCTGCCATGGCGTCAGCGGCGTGATTTTAGGTACTACCAGGCAAACCGTTTTTATCAAGCCCAAACATCAGCACCAGTTGGCCCTGCCATTAAAACTGATTCGCCATGGTGAACTTTTGACCAATAATCACCCAAATCATGATCAGCCACTCTAGCCTGCTATAATACTAGCTCTGAAGAATTTTCCACGCCCTATCGCATCCCAAAAGCCCCCGCCTTATTTTGACGGGGGTTAGATTTTTTATGTTCCTGAACGTGCATCGACCTTTTCAAGTGGTAATTTCCAAAAATTTTGCGTTTGAGCGCCACCGAAAAAACATTTGACCTACTGCTGATCAGTTAATTTAGGCTAAAAAACGAAATGTTAACCCAAAATAAAGAAAAGCGGCCTAATCAAAAGACCGCTTAAACATTGTTATATCAGTAATTCACTTGCTATTGTTCGCCCCATTAAGTCAACCCAAATATCAACCCAATTTCCTTGTTTTTGAGTGTTTTTGCTTGTGAAATAAAATAAAAAAAGTGCATCATATCAACGATTAAGGACGCTGACAGATGCACAATGTTGTTAGGATTGGGTATACAGGGATCGAACCTGTAAATTATGGATTCAGAGTCCACTGCCTTACCATTTGGCTAATACCCAATAAGTTGAGTTGATTGCTTTTAACAACGATTATTAGTATACATAATAACCTATATTGAGTCAACACTTTTTTCAAAATTATTTTTAAAACTATTTATCGTCCAGTTTGTCATTTAAATTTGACTCGCTAATCATAGTTGAGATTAGGTTTCGAATGCAGAATTCATCTGGGCAATCCACACGAGGCATACGTCGATTAAAAAAGGTCAATGCACGAACACCGCACATTGACCTTTTTTATTATTAAGTTTTACCTTTGTATCACCCACACGGGGATCGAACCCGTAACTCCGCCTTGAGAGGGCGACGTCTTAACCAATTTGACCAGTGGGCAATAGTAACGTACATGTATTAGTTTACGTTACTATGATGGATTTTGTCAATCAATATTTCAAATTATTCATAGGAAAGTTCAATTAAATATACCGATTCGCGCGGAATATGCGACGTCGTGACCCAGACATCATGGTATCCCGGAATATCACCGCGTGTCTGCTGGTAGAAATAATCTAACAGCTCGCCATTTTTGGCAACGAATTCTGGTGCCAGCCGATTAACCATTAATTTGCTGTCCGGAAAATAAAAATCAGAATCAGCGATTTTCAAATTATCGGGAATCGTAATCGAAATCGCATTTGAATAGAGTGGCATCCGCGTTTTAATCAATTCGGGATGATGATTGATCTTGGACAAAACATAGTACAAAGTATCAGAATTACTAGCCATCTTATCGCTTCCTTATTCTCTCTTCTCTTAGTTTCACCACTGCACTTCATTTTAGCAGAAAGAATTTAAAAAAGTTAAGTCATTCCTCCGACAGCCGATCATGATTATTTAATGAAATGCAGAATCAGCCAATTAACCAGCCAGAAACACCGACCATAAGCCGCGGCGGTTAATACGATCAGCCCCAGCCAGATCATTGTCTCCTTTTTCATCTGACCTGAAGCAGCAATCATTGCCGCTGCGCTCATACCACCAAGCAATACGTATATTCCCACCGTCATCAATAGGCTTTTTTTTAGAGTTGATCCTCTCCAGCAGCCAGTCAAGATAGTACCATTGAATCAAAGCAACCAAGTCAATGACAGCTATTATTTTCCAAAAAACCAAGCGGCGGTGGAAAATCTGCTCCCAACAGCGCTGTTACGAGACAGCTAATAATAAAGACAGTCGTTTCAATGATTTTAATTTTTTTCATAACCAAATTCCCCAATATAATCAAAGGCAATCAAAAAGCATGATTCTGACCATCATCAAAATCATGCTCCTGTTATTATTTTAATCAAAAGTCGTCGTGAGACCTACTCGTTCAACTGCCTTTAAAAGCGTTAAGACGATCAATGTCTCGATTGGCCAGGAAATAACCTCTTTTGGCAGCCGTACCATCAATAGTGCCATAAAAGTCGTTGCGCTACTGCCTTGCCCCATTCCCATCAAATAGAGCCAAAGCGTCGTAAAGAAGACATTGGTAATCAAAATCTGGCAAAACTCATAAATCAAGATTCGCTGCCAACTAATCTGCTGCTGATATAAGAAGATCCCAGCAATTATTCCCGAAATTGCGGCTGACAGAGTAAAGCCGGGGAAAAACATAGCCCCAGAGCTCAATAGCGTATTACTGATCAGATCATTGATAATCATTGACAGCGCGCCGATCCAAGGTCCCAGTAAAAAACCAATCAGTGCCGTGGCAATAAAGCCTAAACCAATCTTTAAGACTGCCGGATCACCAATCGACAGTTTCTCAAAAATAATCTGCAGCGCAATCAGCATTGCAGCCATCACCATTCTCTTAGTATCAAACTTGGGACCGTGCAGTGACAATACTTTCATAATCAACATCTCCCTAAAATTTTTTGTCAGGGAACAACATTGACCATGGTCTCCGGTGGTGAATGCGGAAAATACAAGCAGCCGCAGCTTCCTTCCGGTTTCCACATTCCGCTCCACCGGACAATAACTCATATTTTCCTACCCCAACGGCATCCATTGTACGATTTTATGACTGTTTTTTCAACAACGAATATAACATCGTTCGTTTTTATTCATTTGTCAATTCTGATATTCGCGATTAGATTTATTTACAATTTGCCTGACAACTTAGCGTATAATTTAGTTAGTTTATTTTTATAGCAAAGAAAGGATTTTTTTAATGGCCAATCAAATCAGCAACCAATTTTTAACTCTGGCAGATAGTAATCAAATGCCGCAAGAGGGTTTTGGACTATACAAAATTACGGACGAAAAAGAAGCCGTCAATGCCATTAAGTGGGCATATGAAGCCGGCTACCGCTTGTTTGATACAGCACAGATGTATGAAAATGAAGAATTCGTCGGTGAGGGTCTGCGTCAACTGGCTGCGCCGCGTGAAAGCTATTTTGTTACGACCAAGGTTTCAGAAGCCAACCAAGGCTATGATCAAACCAAACAATCAGTCACTAGCTCCTTAAAAAAGCTTGGCCTAGACTACGTTGACCTGCTATTGATTCACTGGCCGGTTCATCAGCACTTCTTTGAAACCTGGCGCGCCTTTGAAGACTTAAAAGCAGAAGGATTGGTGCGTTCAATCGGTGTTTCCAACTATGGCATGGTACACCTCGAATATCTGGCAACTAAAGCCCGTGAAATGCCGGTTTTGGATCAATTGGAGGTTCATCCCTGGCTAACCGAAAAACCAATGCTTAAATTCAATACCGATCACAACATCATCACTCAAGCTTGGAGCCCACTTGGTCGCGGCAAGCGTCTGGATGATCCAGTGCTGCTTAAATTAGCTGCGGCACACGGCAAAACACCTGCTCAAATCATCCTGCGCTGGCATCTGCAAAATGGCATTGCCATCATTCCAAAATCCGTTCACCAAGACCGCATTAAGGCCAATGCCGCTATTTTTGACTTTGAGTTATCACCAGCCGAAATGCAGCAGATTGACGGTTTAAACACCAATCATCGCATCAGTAAGGAACCAGAAATGGTCTACGAATTCGGCTACCAATATCCATATTAATCTTTAATCGTCATTAGACAGCGTGATGGGGAGCTTTTCTGCATCACGCTTTTTTAGAATTCCTTAAATTTCGTGTTAGGCCGTCTTCAAATTAGACGTAACTGAAGCAAAAAGGTAAAATAACTTTACAACTGCCGTAAAGGAGGACCCGCCATGCGACGCTTTTTTAGCACCATCATGCTTTATGCCGTTATTCTGATTGGCTTTAGCTGGGTCTATCATAATAACGACAATGCACAGGCTACAGTAAATCGAATCGCCTATGTCGCGCAGGCCAACTTCCAACAGCTAAAGAACCGCATAACTGGTGAAAAGGCAACCTCTACCGCTTCAGCCAAGACGCAGCAGACCAGCAGCGATTCAGACTCAATCAGCGGACGTTGGAAGAAAACAACGGCTACTGTTTATGTCAATTATGAAAATCAGACGCTGCAGCAGGCCGCTTTGGATGCAATCGCCAAGTGGAACGCTACTGGGAGCTTTAAGTTCACACAAACTAACAGCAGAAAAAATGCTGACATCGTAATGACAACCATGAGCAAAGACAATGATGCCGCTGGAATGACTCAGATGAGCGTTGATTCATTAACCGGCTATTTTGTTCATGGCACGGTCTACCTAAATACCGCCTACCTGCTTGATCCCTCCTATGGCTATACCATGGAACGGATTGTCAACACGGCTGAGCATGAACTAGGACATGCTATCGGACTACAGCATACCAACGATATTTCAGTCATGCAGCCAGCTGGATCACTCTATACCATTCAGCAGCGCGATATCGATGCCGTCAATGAACTCTATAGTAGTCAAGCCAACACTGACAACTCAGCCAGCTCTAGTATCAAAACCTCAACTCAAAATACTGATATTAATTAAAAAGCCTCTAAAATTGGCCAACCAATCTTAGAGGTCTTTTTTATTTTGCTTTATACCAGCATGCAGCAGACTGCAGATAACAATGCTGGCAGCATCTGCATTGCCCAGACTTTTTTACCAACCGTTAAGCCACCATAAAAGGCCACCACGATAACAAAAGCCAATAACAGCAGCCATACCTTAATCAGAATGGCCCCACTGAAAATCCAATAGCTGACGATCAAAGAAAGTCCCAGCATGCCGTTATAGATGCCTTGATTGGCAAATGCTACCCGTGCTTCTTTTTGACCAACGTATTCTTCTGAAAGCCCAAACGCCTTAGCCTGCTTAGCGGGGCTGGCAAACATTTCCAATCCCATGATTCCCAGATGCTCAATTCCGACCAGCATGGTTAAAATCAGTGCTAAAATTTCCATGAATATCCCCCATCGATTGAATGTTAGTTAATTATTACAAGAAACCTGCACAAGCGCAAATAATCCGCAACGCAAAACGCGCCCGTTACCATTAGCAAACGAGCACGTCTCTTTATTTAATATGTCGATAGATTCGAAACAGCCAAAGCCAAGTGCCAAGCAAAAAAACGCAATATCCAGCGCTAAGCCAGGCCAGCCAATGAATAAAAGGTACAACGTTAAAGGTTGCAATAATATAAAAGCAGATTGTCAGCACACACCAAACCGTTAATCTGGTCTGCACGCGCGCCAGTTCAGTTCGCAGTTTTTCCTTTTTCACAATTTATTTCACCATCAGCTGCAGAAGCGTTGCCAATAAAGCACCCGTCAACGGCCCCAACATTGGCACCCAAGCATAGTCCCACATTGCGCTTGTCTTGTTGGGCACTGGAATGATCGTGTATGCCAACCGCGGACCCCAGTCACGGGCTGGATTCAGTGCAAAGCCTGTCGTTGTCCCCAAGCCGGCCCCAATTACAAAGATTACCAGCCCAACAACGACCGGTTTTAAGCCAGTTGTAAAATCTCCTAGATTATAAAGCACCAACATGAAGACAAACGTCGCAATCAATTCACTTAAAAAGTTGAACGAATTGCTGCGTATCCCAGGAACGGTTGAAAAGATGCCAATATTGTTATGCTTGGGGTCCTTAGTAGCTTTAAAATGCGGCCAGAATTGAATTATAACCAAAACGGCACCTAAAAACGCTCCTAAGAACTGACCAGCCAAATAAGGCGCCACCTGCGACCAGGGAAACGTTCCAGCTACGGCAAAACGATGGTAACCGCAGGATTTAAGTGTCCCTGGGCACCAAATGAAGCTGCTACATAGACCCCCATGGTTACGGCAATCCCCCAGGCAAACGTTACATAAAACCAGTCGCTTTGACCATGCGCCATGGTCTTGTTCAGGTTTAACCCGGCGCCAACGCCACATCCTAAAACAATCAGCGTCAGCGTCCCTAAAAATTCTCCCAGCATATAAAATTCTCCTTATTTAAATGGTTTTAACAATTAGATACTTAGTTTTAAAAACTACATATATTAAATAAAAAAACGCCATCCGCCAGTCCCAGCGAATGACGCGAAGAATTACTTTTCG
>NZ_JBKZAY010000035.1:0-17233 GCF_046939755.1 Limosilactobacillus mucosae | reverse complement strand
CTTTAGCAAAACGCCAAAAGAAAAGTCCAGTTCGATGACATGCAAGCACATCAGTCGAACTGGACTTTAATTTATTATTCGGCAACTGGGTAAACCGAAACTTTGCGGTTGCTGCGACCCATGCGTTCGAACTTAACAACGCCGTCGATCTTAGCAAACAAAGTGTCGTCACCACCGCGGCCCACGTTTTCACCTGGGTGAATGTGAGTACCACGTTGACGGTAGATGATAGAACCGGCCGTTACGACAGAACCGTCAGCAGCCTTAGTCCCCAGACGACGACCAGCAGAGTTACGACCGTTGGCAGTCGAACCGCCCCCTTTGTGGTGGGAGAAGAATTGAAGATCCATAATCATAGTTTTCACCTCCAGCTTAGAATTTATTTTTAAGACATTTTTACGTCAATGTTTTCTGCATACTGTTCTTGAATATCAAGCATCGCTTCCAAGAACGTCTGCATTAAAATCTGGGAATCGCGTCCCGGATCAATTGAACTGACTTTAAGCAAACCGCCATTTGCATGATCTGCCGTGATTGTAGCAGGCTGCTTGACGACTCTTTCCAAACCATTGACTGTTGCGATTGCCAAAGCAGATACCGCAGCACAGACAATGTCTTGACCATAATCGCCATGATCGGCATGCCCAGTCATTTCAAACGAAGCTATTCCATGATCCTGATTGGTATGAAAAACCGCGCGAATCATTGAACCACCCCATTAAGCATTGATCGTGTCAATCGTAACCTTAGTGTATGGTTGACGGTGACCCTTCTTGGTGTGGGTGTGCTTCTTTGGCTTGTACTTGAAGGTAACAACCTTCTTTTCCTTGCCTTGCTTGTCAACAGTACCTTCAACAGTAGCACCGTCAACAAATGGCGTGCCGACCTTAACGTCGTCGCCGCCTACAAAGATAACCTTGTCAAAAGTTACCTTGTCGCCTTCTTTTGCGTCCAGCTTTTCAACGTAGATAGCTTGACCTGCTTCTACCTTGTATTGCTTGCCGCCAGTAACGATAATTGCGTACATCAGTTTGTGCACCTCCTTAATTTCTAAGACTCGCCGGCCGAGCAGCCGAAGCTTTTAAAACTCGGTTGCGTGCGGTTGTAGTTGTTGGTTCACAAATACAACGCTAATATCATATCAAAACATTTTGATCACGTCAACAAAAATCAGACCACTGCAAAATAAAAAATCACCGTGTCCAATCGGCCCGGCGATTCTTGGCTAGATTTCTAATGCTGACTTGACCTTACCATCAAAAAATGAGGTTAAAAGCATCCCCTCACCGCTAAACTGCTGCAGCATTTTCATCATGCTTTGTGTCATGTAGCGCGGCGTATAGATCATGCCATCCTGCAGCCAGCTTTTGATCACTCCTAAAACGGCTGACGCCAAAAATGAAACCTGCATTTTGATTGGGACATCAAAATCATCAAATTCATTATCTAGCTGCTTGGCATACTTCGTTAATTCCTGGCAAAGGCGATCATAAAGCTGTGCATAAAAGAAATCATTGCGTTCATTATTCAACAGGACATCAAAGACCTCTGCACTGTTTTCAATACATTGAAAGGCTTCATTTAAGGACAGTACCTGAACTGAGTTACCAGACGTTGAGATCTGCCGCTCAACCATAATTTGTGCAAACAGGTCATCCAGAATCTCATTCATTGCTGATTTGATAAAGTCGCGTTTGTCCTTGTAATGTAGATAAAATGTGCCTCGAGTAATATTTGCCGTTTCAGTAATCTTTTGGACGCTGATGTTTTCAAGCTTCTCATGCTTCATCAGATAAACAAGTGCCTTGCGGAGACTACTGCGGGTCTTGACTACACGAGGATCAACCTTGCTGCCCGTCATTGGCACTACGCCTCCATTCTTAATAAAGCTCTTTAGGTTAAACATGTAGCTGGTCTACAAACTTGTTCTACCGTTAGATTAAAACGATGTAAGCGCTTTGTCAATAAATTAGACTTCCATTAACATAAAAGGTTTTGCAATGGTCTAATCAACTGTATTATTGACATTTTCGTGGAATATAATATACTTAATTAGGTCTGGGGCAATAGCTCAACTGGATAGAGCATTGGTCTTCTAAACCAAAGGTTGTGGGTTCGATTCCCACTTGCCCCATATATGAAACGTCAAAAACACTGATATAAAGGCATTCTTAATTGCATAGGTGTCCCAACCATATTAAAAAACGGCCGTCATATGACAGTCGTTTTTTTGCGTAGATCTTTAATCCCAGTAACAGCTTCCATGCCAACAGTTTTTACTACCAAAGTATGACCAAATTTTCGATAAGAACCCTCTGGCCATTTTTGCTTACTTTGACCGAGGCTGGTTTTAATTGAAATCACCTTAGCAAATTATAGATTGATATTATTATAGCAAGAACTGAAAATAACAGGCCTAATTTAATTTTAGTAGAATTCTCCATGCTTCTCCTCTGTTTGTTATAATATACGAAAATAAGTGAGAGCTGATTTTCCCTCGCCATTATTTCAAGAGTGTTAAGGCTTAATTCCTAGCCAATCTAGCAATGCGATAATCGCTGCAATGATTGATGCGATTGCTGATGTGGTTGCGAGCAGTGAAGCTTTTACGCTCTTTTTTGTAGTCTACGCAACAAAAAATGTACTATATAAAATCCATTGTAGCCTTCTTTCAATCATATCAATGGGCCTTTTTATTTAGTGTAATATTTAAGATTTTATTAAGATATGGTTTTATGTTACAAAACTATTGCATTTCTTAACAAAAGTAACAATAATGAAATATATAGACAATGCTTTTGATGGGATCACAAAATGTTGCCACTCTTTATCATTTCGTTGATTCTTTCTTTATCTGTAGTTGGTCAAATCTTTTGGCAATTTAAAATCCCCGCTGCTAAGCCCCATATCTTAGCAGCAAGAAGCATCGCCTTTCCTTATCAACAAAAACGGCATCCGTCAAATGGCGAATGTCGTTTTTATTATCTGAAAAAACTCTCGAAAGCCTGTTGGACGGCCTCAGAGAGTTCGATGGACTTAATAGTTGTCTTCTTGACGCTGAATGTTGATCTTCAGCTTTTCTTCATAGGCGGCCATGATTTCATCTTCGGTAAAGCCAAAATCAACCAGTCCCAACTTTAAGAACAGATGCCAGGCATGACGAAAATCCTCTTGCCGATGATTGAAGTAGCTGACATACAAGAAGTTTTTGATTGCTAGATATTCCTTGTTCCAGTCTGGTACCTTTTCAGCCGGTTTGCCATTTTTGACACGATTCAGCATTTGATCATCCAACACAATCAGATGCGTCCACTGTTTTTTGGCACTAAACAGCAAAAAGAAATTCAGCGCGTCAACGTATTCTTCTAGTACCGTTTGATGATGCGTCCGGCCTGGGAGCTGCTTTCCTTGATGTTCCTTCCATACCTTGAACCATTCCGCGGCATTGGCAATCTCAGCCAGCTCAACGTCCAACGCAGTAAAGACGTTTTGAACGCGGGCTTCGGCACCAAGTTGAATATCGTGATCCTCATCTAATTGCCAGTCAAATTCAATTGACTCATGCAACAACTTAGTAATATCTAACAAACTAATCTTCCTTTTCTTCTGCTTTTTTTGCTTCAGTCAAATCAACATCCGGCTGTTCGAACTGACTGGCTGGCTGATCAGGCGTCGTCATTGTCAATGGCTCATGTTCGTCATCTGCAAAAATCAACGCATCGGTCCGGACTGCTAAAAATTCGCGGTTATCAAGATACCATTCGCGAACCAGCGGATAGTGCAGCAGCACATCGAAAAACGAAACATGCTCCTTGCTATCTAATACTCGAAAGCTCCATTCCTGACTGTAGTCATCTGGATCAAAAGCCAGCTGCAGACGAACGTTTTGATCCAGTCGCAATTCGGCGCCATTGTTTTGCGGCAGACTCAGTAGCATGTAGTCGGTATCCGTAGTCTTGACAAACAGCCGATCGATAATCGTCAGCGGCAGATCCGGCTTTTGCAGGCGGAACCGCGCGCCATTGCCAGTTTCTAAGATGCCCAGATCAATCACGAAATCCAACTGTTTTTCCAGCAGCAAGGCAAATTTAATCATCGGCTGCACAACCGCTTGCAGATCCAGGTCACTGAATTTTTGCGTCTGACGCACAATGAAAAAGTCAACCAGTGCTCGATTGCTGAACTTCAAAATCTGATGCTTTAAATTCAGATAAAACAGTGGTTCATGATGATGCTGCTCAGCAAAGAAGGCCCCGCCGTTACGTGGATCAATCTCAAAAGTAAACCGTTCTTGATCTTCCATCGGCGAAATCTTGGCCAATAGTTGATGATGAATGTCATTTTCTTCGATCGTTAGGCCAGATTCATTATTTAATTCCAACATCCGCGCCATCAAAAGTAGGTAGTAGTCGGCCAGCTGATAATGCTGTGGAAACTTGACGAAAGCGTTTTCCAGACTGAGTTCTCCCAATTTTTCCGTTGCTGTAAGTAGTTCTTTAGGATCCTTGGTCGAAGTCAGCTGATTAAGCAAAGCCACGTAGCGCTGTCCAACTTCCAAACCTTGCGCGATTGAATCACTGAGCGAACGAACGCGGTCAGCTGCCGTTGAGATCATTTGATTATTGCTCATCTGCGCTCACCCCCGCTTGCTTGCCGCCAAGGCTCTTAAGATAGCTGGCATATAGATTCCGGTTAGCCAGTTCAAAATCCTCAAACGTGCCAAACGTATCAACGATGCTCTTTTGTTCATAGCTCAAGATCGTGTTTTCCTTAGACAGATCTAGGACTACACGTTCATTTTCTTTGATCGTATCAGCAGCCGTCCGCGATTCTTGTTCTTCATCTTCCAGCTTGCTAATCTGTTCAACGATTATCTGCCGTGCTTCACGGTTTTTGTTGGATTCAAACAAGCCGCTGTGTGCACTGGCATCCTTAAGCTGACTCTGCAGTTCGGCCCGCTTTTGCTCGCGCTCCTGACGACTGTCAATCAGCTTTTGCAGGCGATCGTTTTCACTGGAGATCTGTTCGATACGATCGCTGTTGTAGCGTTTGCTTTGCCTGCTTAATTCAAACGCACGGGCCAGCTTTTGATATTCTTCCTGATCAAAGGCAAAGCGGATATTCAGCACGTCTAATTCGCCAAATCGCCGCCGATCCCACCAATTGCCAAAATAGATGCGGTAGTGACCAGTCTGATATTCCTCGTAGTAAAAGAATGGATATGCCTTGCCCAAATATTGAATCAGGTTGGCACTCAAAAAATTGCTCAACTGGTCAGCCAGATCATCGACCAGGTTCATTACGCCCTGCTCGTTTGGCTGCTGTTCGCGATGTTCAATTTCCGCAGCATAGCGCTGATTGTCCAGCAATTGATATACCTTGCAGTCATCATGATGTTCGACCGCGGTTTCCAATTCTTGCAGATACTTGATCTTGACAGCAATTTGCTTATTGATTGCTTGGCTTACATCAAGCGCACCATTTGTCTGTTCAACATTTGCCATAGCTTTAACTCCTTAATTTAATACTGATTTAATCTTAGCGGATTTTTGACAACTTTTAAAGCGATTAATCCAGGTAGTTATAAAATCTTTACCGTTTGCGATAACGGTTGCAAATTCTTAAAGAATGACTATAATAGAATTATTCGAGTATTACACACATGTGGACTACTTGAATGTCAAGAAAAGAGGCGAAACTATTATGGCACGTAAATTGAGTAAGCAAGAACGAAAAGAAATGGCCCGCAAGGCTATGGAAAAGCGTGACAACAAAAAGCCTAATGGTTCAGGCTTCGCTAAGCTGGATGCAGATGCCAAAAAGCTGAGTGAATAGTTTTAGTCACGATTCTGATTTTAAAAAACGCAGCGTCACTTGCAACGCTGCGTTTTTTTCGTCTCTAAAATAAAAAGACCTGCAGCTTGGCAGGCCTTTTTGACAAAACACAAATTAGTATTGGAGCATGTACTTGTCACGTTCCCAGTCAGAAACGTGTTGACGGTAACCATCGTATTCACGCGTCTTGGCCTCAAAGAAGTTCTTGTAGAGGTGTTCACCCATAGATTCACGAACGACTTCATCGGCACGCAGACTCTTCAAAGCGTTGTGCAGGTTGGATGGCAGATCTTCAATGCCCTTGGCTTCACGTTCTTCTGGCGTCATCGTGTAGATGTTTTCCGTAACTTCCTTCATTGGCGTCAGGTTGTTGCGCAGACCGTCCAGACCGGCTTCCAAAATAGCGGCAATTGCCAGGTATGGGTTAGCCGTGCAGTCAACGGAACGCATTTCAACCCGCGTACCCATCTTACGATCATCTGGGATCCGGATCAATGGTGAACGGTTGGATGCAGACCAGGCAACGTAAACTGGGGCTTCATAGCCAGGTACCAGACGCTTGTAAGAGTTGACGGTTGGGTTGCAGATAGCCGTCAAAGCGCGAGCGTGCTTCAGAATCCCAGCCAGGAAGTGGTAAGCCGTATCGGACAATTGCAGGTCGCCCTTTTCATCGTAGAAGGCGTTGTTGCCATCTTTGTCAAACAGCGACATGTTGGTGTGCATACCTGAACCGTTGATGCCAGACAATGGCTTTGGCATAAACGTGGCGTGCAGGCCATGCTTTTTGGCAACTGACTTAACAACAAACTTGAACGTTTGAATGTTGTCGGCTGCTTCCAGAGCATTAGCGTACTTAAAGTCGACTTCGTGTTGGCCAGGAGCAACTTCATGGTGAGCAGCCTCAACGTCAAAGCCCATCTTTTCCAGTGCCAAAACAATGTCGCGACGGCAGTTTTCGCCGGCATCGGCAGGTTCCATGTCAAAGTAGTTTTCGTTATCGTTTACTTCAGTCGTTGGGTTGCCCTTTTCGTCAGTCTTGAACAAAAAGAATTCTGGTTCCGGACCGATGTTGAATGAAGTAAAGCCAGCTTTCTTCATGTCGTCTAAAACACGGATCAGGTTGTTGCGAGGGTCACCAGCAAATGGCGTGCCATCAGTCATGTGCACGCTGCAGATCACGCGGGCAACCTTACCGTGTTCTTCACCCCAAGGAAAGACCAGCCAAGTTGACATGTCAGGGTAGAGATACATGTCACTTTCATTGATGCGGACAAAGCCGTCGATTGAAGAGCCATCAAACATCATCTTGTTGTTCATCAGCTTATCTAATTGGCTGACAGGCAGGTCCACACTCTTAGTCGTACCAAACAGATCTGAGAACATTACCCGCAGAAAATGAACATTTTCTTTTTCAACCAATTCATGAACTTCTTCTTTAGTGAATACGTGTTTTGCCATTTTATTCCATTCCTTCCACAATTGCTACTTCACAACTAGTTTCAGATGGCTAGACCAATTAAGGGATTGGTCATTGCTAATGCTTATGTTCAGCCTTCCCTCTGATTACTTTAATAGCCTACCAATTGAAAGGAAATAAGTCAATTATTGATAGGGCTTTCAAAATCGATCGCGTTGATAAATTAGTTTGACTAACGTTTAACTTTAATTTTTTAACCAGTTTTCAACAACAGCTTCAATTTCATTAGTCGTATTCCGACCACTAACCAAATCATACCATTGAACGTTCATTTTATTTCTAAACCAGGTTAGCTGGCGCTTGGCATAGTGACGGGAATCCTGCTTGATTTTAGCCACTGCGTCATCAAGCGTTGCTTCACCCTTAAAGTACGGAAATAGCTCACGATAGCCGATTCCCTTGCCCGACTGATAGTTTTCGCCGCCCTGCTCATACAGCCAGCGCGCCTCATCCAGCAGGCCACTTTTAATCATTAAGTCCACCCGCTGATTGATTCGTTCATATAAAACCGAACGTTCTGTCGTCAAGCCAATCAGTAAAAAATCATTTTCGGTTTTAGTCTGGGTCTGTTGCGAAAAAAGATGACCGGTTTTTTCAATTACTTCCAAAGCCCGAATGATGCGCCGCAGATTACCCGTTGGAATTTGAGCTGCGGCCTGAGGATCTTTTTGCTGCAGCTGCCGCCAAACATACTCGGAACCATTTTGCTCAGCAATTTCATGCCAGTAGTCTCGAATCCTTTGTGATTTTTCGTCAAAACGATCCGCACCCAACGCCAGATTTTCCGTCAGCGTCTGCAGATAAAAACCGGTTCCCCCAACGATCATCGGTAAATGCCCATTCTTTTCAATCTGTTCAATCTGTTCACTGGCTAATTTTTGAAACTCAGCAGCGGAGAATCGTTGGTTAAGATCGCGAATATTGATCAGATGATGGGGAACCCCTTCCATTTCCGTTGGAGTAATCTTGGCCGTACCTATATCCAAATGACGATAGATCTGCATCGAATCGCCTGAGATCACCTCACCGTTTAAATGATGGGCTAATTGAATCGACAGCGCGGTTTTGCCAACAGCGGTGGGACCCACGATTGCAATTGCTTTAGTCAAATTTAACACTTCCTTGTCTTAAATTACTGGTAAATCAGTCAAAAATCGGTCATAATAAAGCCAAATGACATAAAGGGGGCTACTCTTTTGAAAAAATTTACACGTGGTTTTATCCTGGGAACCTTAACGACGCTCGGTGCCGTAGCAAGCAGCGTAGCAGCCTTCCACAAGACGGTCGTTAAGCCCATTGAAGAAGAAGAAAATCGTTTTGATGAGAACCGTCGCGCTGCTACGCGCAAGGGACGCTCTTCTCATCAGCTGTAATCCTCTTAAGATTATAAAAAAGGCTGTTGCAAGCTTGCAACAGCCTTTTGTTGTCTAATCAGCGTATTTGGCTTTCTTCGTTTTACCGTGCCATTCTGCATAGCCGCCCTTTAAGATGTAGAGCTTGTGGTAGCCTTTTTTGGCCAAGAAAGTCACGGCCTGCGTACTCAGCTGCATGCCGTCATCATAAAGATAAACCGGCAGATCTGGCCGCAGTTCACCATACTGCTGCTTAAGATAGATGTATGGAAGACTGCGAGCGCCTAAAATGTGCCCCTTATCAAAAGCATCCTTTTGCCGCAGATCGATCACCTGCGCCTTACGCATGCCCTCACGGAAGGCATCTTCATCCAGCACCGTAGCATAATGCTTGCGCCGATAAGCACTGATTCCAGCACTTACTCCCCAGCCAACCAAAATTGCCAATACGATGATGTCAAAAATCAACCATCCTGAACTCATTCCCAGTACCACAACAATTTCCTCCAAACATGCTTGTATTAATTTAAGAAAGGCAATTCATCACGCCTTAGACGTGCTTCCTTGCCTTTTTAAAGCCTTCAAATAAATAGTTTATTTTTCATCAGCGATAAAATCAAGCGCCAATGAAGCAGCCCCAATCACACCGGCATCGTTGCCCAGCTGAGCCAGCTTAAGCTGCGTGGAAGTCCGTACTGTTGGGAAAGCAAACTTTTGGAAGTTTTGCTGAACACGCTTAAGCAGAAATTCACCAGCTGCCGAAACCCCGCCACCGATAACCACCGTTTCAGGGTTCAGCGTGTTGCTGATGTTGGCACATGCCAGTCCCAGGTAGTACGTAACCTTCTTAACGACTTCATTTGCCAAAAAGTCGTTTTCCTTAGCCAGATCAAAGACAATCTTGGCCGTAATCTCATCGCCATTGTCGATCATGGCCTTCAGACGGCTGTTGCCTTCGTACTCCTCAGCAGCATCCTGTGCCAGATGAACGATTCCCGTAGCAGAAGCATATTGTTCCAGACAGCCGTGGTTGCCGCAGGTACATTCATAGCCGTTTGGTTCAACGATAATGTGGCCAACTTCACCGCCGGCACCATTGACACCGTGAACCAGCTTACCATTAGCGATAATTCCACCGCCAACGCCAGTCCCCAGGGTGATGAAGACCACATCGTTACCTTCATGGCCAGCACCCTTCCAGCGCTCGCCAAGGCCGGCACAGTTAGCGTCATTGTCCAAAGCAAATTTCAAGCCCGTGCCTTTTTCAATTTGCTCCTTAACCGGCTGCAGCGTCTTCCAGTTAAGGTTGTAAGCACCGATTACCGTTCCTTCTTCACGGTTAACCGTGCCTGGCGTTCCCATGCCGATACCAATAAATTGACTGCGGTCCATCTTGTACAGATCAATATGGTGGTTGATGGATTGAACGATATCGGGAACGATGTGCGAACCTTCGTCCAAAATGTTGGTTCGCAGCGACCACTTTTGCTGAATTTCGCCTTGGTCCGTTAAAATAGCAAACTTGATCGTAGTCCCACCAAGGTCAACACCGATTAACTTCTTGTTCATGCTCAAATTTCTCCTTTAACCTCAATAAATCCCTTGCCTTAGTAAGGCGATTTGTTTTCCTGATTCAGTTTTTCTTCAATGCGATGCTCTTTTCTTAAAACCAGTTTGGCCTGCATATACAAATCCTTATCCAAGACACCCGCTTGGTAAAGATTATCAACTTCGATAGCCATCAGCTCAATATCCCAAAGTCTTTTGCCAACATAGACGAAGACGTTAAAGCGTTTTAAAAGCTGCTGAACATCATATAGCGTGCGAATCTCACGAATTGGTTTCATTTTAGCAATCCCATTTCCAAAAAAACTGTAATCGTTACAATCAATATAGTGCCACTTAGAAAGCGTTTTAGCAAGTCTATCCTACCCAAACGCGGTGCGCCAACCACGGCCGCCATAAAAAATCCGCCTAAAAGGCCGCCCAGATGTCCGGCCAGATCGATCCCCGGCACCAAAATGTCGGTTCCCAGGTTAAGCAACACTAAAATTAAAAACTGGTGAGCCAGCGAATGAATTGCTGGCTCATCCCAAAAGGCCAGTCCTAACATCAAAAAGGCGCCAAACAGGCCAAAAATACCAGTACTGGCACCAGCAGAAATTGACTGGGGCAAAAAGACCGCACTCGCCAGATTTCCCATTAGCGTACTCATTAGATAAATCGCCAAAAACCGCCAGTGCCCAAACAGATTTTCGATATACATGCCGATAAAATAAAGCGTCACACTATTGACTACCAGATGTGTGAGTCCAATGTGCACGAATCCTGGTGTAATCAAACGCCACCATTCTCCGGCTTTGATCAATGGAGTATAGCGCGCGCCAAATTCAATCAGCACTTGGGAATTAGTTGAGCCGCCCGCCAGCGTCATCAAGACGAATACGATCACTTGAATCAAAATAATCAGACTGGTAAGCGGCGCTTTTTGCCATGCTTCTTTCATTTTTATTCCTGCTCTAGATTAACAACCTGACCAATCCTAACGTCATGGTCCTCGCCAGGCCACTCAGCCGCGTCAGCCAACTGCGTAGTCAAGGCTAAAGAAACCGTCTTGCCCGAATAGTTTGCCAGGTAGCGGTCGTAATAGCCGCCGCCAAAACCCAGCCGCTTGCCATCAGCAGTAAAGGCTACGCCCGGTACAACGATCAGATCGATCTCCTGTGGTTTTAAGGCCGGACCTGACAACGGTTCTAAAACGCCAAATCCAGTTTCTTCAAATTCGGTATCCTCATCAATTTGAACAAACTCCATTTGCCTTTTCGGCAGCGTGCGCGGAACCAGCACTCGTTTTCCTTCATGCCTTGCATGCAGAATCAGCGGTGCCGTGTCCAGCTCAAACGACTGGCTCATTGTCAGTGCAACCGTCTTGGCGTTGGTCCACTGCGGCAGATCGTAAAGTTTTTGCGCTAAGCGCTGCTGTTCATGCAGCCGCGTATTTTGATCCAGCTGCTGCAGCCGGGCAATATACGCCTTGCGCATTTCCTTTTTTGAATGTGTCAATTTTCTCTCTCCCTCCGTAAAACGTATTGACAGACGTTTACAAAAAGTAATTATCACCGCTAATGGTAATTTATGCAAGCGTTTTTGCACAAAAATTGCAACCGTTCGCACAATTTGCACCAAAATGCTAAACGGAAAATTTTTCAATTAACTCAAAATTTTAGATTAGTATCATAATCAGATGTCATCACTAAGATTATTAGCGCTCTTTCTTCTGGAGAAGAAAAAGACTCAGCTGCTCACTGGCAGCTGAGTCTTGGTTAGATTTGAATTACTTGGTTTCGCGGTGCAGCGTAACCTTGCGTTCCCGTGGGCAGTACTTGTTCAGTTCAAGACGGTCCGGGTTGTTACGACGGTTCTTGCTGGTCAAGTAAGTCCGTTCGTGGCATGAAGTACATTCAAGAGTAATGTTTACACGCATTGGTGGCAACCTCCAAACTTTTTTCAGATTTAATTGGTTATTCGTAACCCTAACTCGTACAACTATATCATCAATTCGCTGCTTTGACCAGAGTTTTGTCCAAGATTGTTAAGGAAATTCCCTTGACAGCTACAATCTACAGCTCTATTGATAATCTTTCGAACTCTTAACATCTTTCCAAAAGGCCTTAAAGATCTGTGAAGCCATCGTCAGGTTGGCCCCACCATCAGAATTACTTGCGCCTGGAATAGCCAGCGCAACTACGACCTGTGGATTGTTAGATGGCGCGTAACCGGCAAAACTAAGCGTAACCGTGCTGTTGTTCTTGTAGAACGTTTCGGCCGTACCAGTCTTACCAGAGATCGATGGCGTATCGCTAGCCAGTTTCTTACCAGTAATGTAGTTACTTGAGCCGTGAACCACATCATAGAGACCTTCTTTGACGATCTTCCATTCAGCAGCAGTGGCTGGGATGGTTCCCAAGACTTCCGGCTTAGTAGTATATTCGATGGCCCCTAGCGAACCATCCTTGTTGGTCCCCCGCACCTGCTTAACGATATATGGCCGCATCCGATAACCGCCATTGGCAATCGTGGACATGTACTGGGCCAGCTGAATCGTTGTATAACCATCATAGTTACCATATGAAAGGTCAAGTGCCGAACCGATGTTGGACTGTTTAGAAGGCCCCTCATAGCCGGTACTTTCACCTGGCAGGTCAATCCCTGTCTTAACGCCTAAGCCGAACATCTTGAAGTAGTAGCGCAGCTTGGTAAAGATCGATGGATCAAGGTCAATCGCGCCACCAGAGACATATTTCATGCCCCCTTCTTTCATGGCTAGCTGCATCATGTATGAGTTGGATGAAACTTCCAGGGCCGTTGCAGCATTCAAGGCAATGTTGGCACTACCAGTCTTGTTGAACCAAGAAGTCTTGGCACTGGTTCCGGCCAGCTTGATCGGCATATCAGTCAAGGTATTGTTACTTGGCGTGATGACACCACTCATAAAACCACCCATGACCATGGCCCCTTTGACAACCGATCCCATCGTAATCGGATGGTTGATGGCCCCGATCTCATCGGTAGTCTGCTTGCCAGTCGCTGGATCCCGATCAATCCCAGCCATTGCATAGATTTCGCCGGTATTTGGATTCATTACGACGGCATAGACCCCTGTTGAATAAGCGATCCCAGCTGACGAATAGTTCTTTTCCAGAATGCTTTGAACCTGCTTTTGGAACTTGGAATTGATCGTCAAGACCAGGTTGTCGCCCTTCTTGCCGGCATACTTAACCTTTTCTTTGGTGGTATTACCAGTCGTTGTAACTTCAGTCTGTGATTTTGAGCCGGCTAAAGTTGATTGGTAAAGCTTTTCCAGATAGCTTTGTCCAACGTCATCGTTTCGTGAGTATCCTTGGGCAAGCATGGAGTTCAATTCGTCACTCGGCAAGCCAGATGAAAGCGTCCCAGTTAAGGTTTGAATGTCTTTGCCCTGAGGATAGTTTCGTGTCCAGGCCTTCCCAATCTTAACCCCTGGCATTTCGCTCAGATGCTCGCCAACTTCAGCCAGTTCCTTGGCCGTAACACCGGTTGACTTGATATAGGTCGTAGACAGCGAGTAGGCGCCACTCATCGCAGCATAGATCCGCGCCTTATTCTGCTGCAGCTTGGTCAGCTTGTATACTTCCGGATGCTTGTTCAAGTAGGCCAATGCCTTGTTATATTGACCATTGCTGGTAACCTGACTGGATAGATGCAGCTTCTTGACAATCGCCTTCAGATTATCGCTGTCGGCCAGATAGTAGTCTTCTGCCTGACGCTGCGTCAGCTTGGTCTTGGTGCCAACGTTGACATAATTACCGAGGCGATTCGCGATCTTATACAGATCCGCACTGGTAACGTCAGCGCCTTTAGTATAGGTAATTGCCTGATGGACCTGATTGCCGACTAAAACCTTACCAGATGAGTCATAGATCATCCCCCGCTGAACATTGTTAGTCTGCACGGTGGTATCCGAGCTTTTAACCTCAGCCTTAAAAGATGATCCATTCAGCACCTGCAGATAAAACAAGCGGGCAACCAAGGCCAGTAAAAGGAGCGCTACGACCCATAGCAAAAAGTTCAATCGCGATGGAATCACGGATTGCGCGGTTTTTTTGCTCTTTTTGCGTTGATCGAAGATGCCCTTAAAGCGATTTAAGAACTTCAATTTCAATAATCTCCTTAGACAGAATAAGTCTATTTTAACAAATTTTTTGCAGCACGACCGAATCGAACTGCAAGATTGTCCTCAAGAGTTTAACTATACACTTTTATTTGCAAGATTAAACCTAATATGAGATGATTTAACGAATTTTAAGCAAGGAAACCACGAAGTTTTCACACTTTATGGCTATAATAAAAAACGTAATTTTCATTCCTAAAGATAAGGATCTGTTTTGATATGACACATACCGTTCGTCAGCGCCGGTTGGTTTTGCTGATCAGTTTTTTGCTGCCCGTCTTGATTATGGGCGGCTACTTTGTTTATCGCGGCATGGCACCATTTGGCAGCAGTACTGTCCTGACTGTAGATCTTGGTCAGCAGTACGTTGATTTTTTTGCCTATCTGCGCTCATCGCTTCTGCATCACCCCAGCAGTCTGCTTTATTCATTTAGCAAGGGACTGGGCGGTGAGATGTGGGGCACCAACGCATACTATCTTTGGAGTCCGTTAAATCTGCTGCTGCTCTTTTTCCCCGCACAGCATCTTGCCAGTGGTATTGCCATGCTAACGCTGCTTAAATACGGACTGGCTGGCTTGGCAATGGCTTGGGTGCTTGACCGCGAAAAGATTCAACAGGGACCGCGCATTTGGCTTTTTTCGACATCCTACGCCTTAATGGGTTGGATGGTTGCCAATCAGTTCAATCTTCTTTGGCTAGACGTCCTATTTCTGCTGCCGCTGATCATCTATGGTGAGCGCAAATTATTGTTCGGCCGCAGCCCCTGGACCTATATACTGTGGCTGGCAGCGGCTTTGATTGACAACTACTATATGGCCTGGATGGTTGCCGTCTTCACCGTTTTATTTGGAATTTGGACGATCGCTAGCGAGAAAACGACTTGGCAATGGCAATGGCATGCAGCTGGCTATACCTTGGGCCGCTACCTAGGCAGTTCGCTGCTTGCCGGAGCCATCAGCGCGTTCGTACTGCTGCCGACTGCCTATGCCTTAACTCAGAGTAAGGGTACTTATACAACCACGTCATGGAACTGGAAACTCGAGTATAATCCGTTAAAGATGCTGGCCAAACTGGTGCCTGGATCATTCAATTTCAATCAGATGCCAAGTGGTCAGCCGAATATTTATGTTGGCATGTTGATCATGCTGGGGGCCGTCCTTTATTTTTTCAATCGACGCGAAAAAATTGCCGGTCGTCTGACAGCCAGTTTGATTACCTTGTTTTTACTGGCCTCTTTTTGTATTGAGGCGCTGGATCTGTTTTGGCACGCTGGTCAGTTTCCTGTTTGGTATCCGTATCGTTTTTCCTATCTGTTCTCATTTTGGTGCATCTGGCTGGCCGCGCGAACCCTGCAGCCTGATTTCCGTATCAAATGGCCGGCAGCGCTTGGATTAACGGTTTTAGTCGGCAGTATTTTTACCTACCTGATGCTAAAACAGGTCAGTCATCTTTCATATATCAATCGCAATCAGCTGCTGGTCGGACTTGGCTTTGCTCTGGTTGCCATCTTGACGCTGCTGATTCCACGTTATGGCAATTCACGGCTTTACGACCTGCTTTTGATTCTGTTGGCAGTCTGTGACGTCAGCACCAGCGCGTTTACGGCGCTAAACAACATTTCGTACGTCTCACAGGCTGAGTTCGGCAACTATACCAAAGAAATGGATAAAGCCGTTAGCGAGCTCAAATCGTTGGACAGCGGCCTTTATCGAACCGGCAAGACCTTTATGCGGACCAAGGATGATCCATTCCAAGCGGACTTCAACAGCGGCGATCACTTTGGCTCAACGTTGGAACCTGCTCAGCCCGCATTCATGGGCGCGATTGGCCAGCCTGATGGCGATGGCTTTATCACCTACACGGATGGTACGCAGGTTACCGATTCACTGTTGGGCTTTAAGTACTTCTTACAGGAACGGCATCATGGCAATCAGAATGGCAGTACCGTTTTGCCGCCGACCAGTCTCAGGCCTGATCTAAAACAGCAAAAAACGATTGCTCAAACTTCGATGGTCAATATCAAGTCTAATCAAGCAGCACTGCCAATTGCTTTTGGCGCCAGCAGCCAGGTCTTGAATCTGACGCATAACACACTGGACCCATTAGCTTATCAGTCCCAGATCTTTCAGTCGCTGGCGGGGCGCGGCGTCAATCAGTCGCTGTTCCAGGTCCAGAACTTTAATCACGTCACGTTTGGCAACGTCCAATCCGCCGTGCAGATTACCGGAACCACGTTTAAAAAACGCAATCTGCTGACCCCGGCAAGCATTGAGCTCGAGTTTACCCCGACGACCAATAATTCCTATTACCTGACTTTAGGCGCCAACGTCAAGAACAACGCCACGATTACGATTAACGGCAAGGCCTTAACGCAATATGACACCTATCGCAATACGGTAACGGTCAACGTCGCTAATCACGCTAAAGGCAAAACCATCAAGATCGTTTTTAGTCTCAAAAACTCAACGCTCTGGATGCAAAACGTCAGCCTCTACATGCTCAATCAAAAAGCCTTCAATGCCAGTCTCAAGACCTTAAAGCAGTCGCCATTAAAGGTCACCAGCTATGGATCCAACCGCATCAAGGGGACGATCAATCTTAAGCATGGTCAGGATCTTTTGATGACCACCATTCCTTATGACAAGGGGTGGCACGTTAAGGTTGATGGCAAAACCGTTACGCCTAAAAAAGCTTTAAGTACTTTTATGGCGATTCCAATGTCGGCTGGCAAGCATCAGGTCTCGATGTACTATCTTCCACCGTACCTGATCTTAGGAACCACGATCAGCCTGCTGACGATTGGCGGCAGTATCTGGTGGCTTAAGAAAAACCGCCAAAAGCGCTAATGTTTTATTAAA
>NZ_JBKZAY010000034.1:0-17921 GCF_046939755.1 Limosilactobacillus mucosae | reverse complement strand
GGATACTCAATATCGGGGTGTCTGCTCACAAGTCATCGACTTTAGCTGATGGTGGTTGACTGATATAATCATACTTAAGAATTTTATTTTAAGGCAGAAGGGAGAGAAATATATTGCAGTTTCTTGCATCACTCCTCAACTGGCATAATCTGGTCAATCTAATTGATATTTTAGTCATCTGGTTTTTGATCTATGAGTTGTTGATGCTGGTTCGCGGGACTAAGGCCGTGCAGCTGTTCAAAGGAATTCTGATTATCATCCTGGTTAAGCTGATCAGTTGGTATATCGGACTCAGCACGGTTTCTTGGGTGATGGATCAGATTATCAACTGGGGAGTCATCGCCATTGTCGTGATCTTCCAGCCAGAGATTCGGCGGGGGCTGGAGCATTTAGGACGAGGCGCGCTGTTTGCCCGTACGCCTAAAGCCAACGAAGAAGAAGAAGACTTGATTCGGCAATTGGACCAAGCGATTCAATATCTTTCCAAACGACGGATCGGAGCCTTGATCTGTATTGAGATGGAAACCGGTCTAGAAGAATATATTGAAACGGGAATTCCATTGGATGCCGAGGTTACCGGTGCTCTTTTGATCAATACGTTTATTCCAAATACGCCGCTGCATGATGGGGCCGTGATCATCAAAAATAATCGCATCGCTGTCGCTGCCGCTTATCTGCCACTTTCTGACTCGAAGCTGATTCCTAAAGATCTTGGCACGCGGCACCGCGCGGCAGTGGGGATCAGTGAGGTTACCGACGCGCTGACGATTGTAGTCTCTGAAGAAACGGGTGAAGTTTCGATTACCAAAAATAACGAGCTGATGCGAGGTATGTCACGCAAAGACTATCTGAAGTTTTTACGGGCGCAACTTTACACCGAAACTCCTCAGCATCCAAGTCCCGAGAATTTTCTTACCAATTTGATGCGGCGTTTTCGTAAGCAGGGAGGCGATCAGCATGAAAAATGACAAGATGGGCCTGTTCGATCACGTCTGGGTATTGCGAATCGTTTCCTTGATATTGGCAATCCTACTATTTATATACGTTACTGGCAGCAAAAGCAGCGATACGCGTCAGTCATCGCAAAACGGCCAAAATACTGCACTGATGGCCAATAAAACGCAGACGCTCAAGATACCGCTGGAGGTTAAGTCAAATTCGGAAAAATATGTAGTCACCGGCTTTCCACAATACGTCAAAATCAAGATTACTGGCCCCTCTGCTTTGGTAACGACCACGGCCAATACACAAAATTTTAAGGTCTATGCGGATCTGACCAAGCTGGGAACCGGCAAGCATGAGGTGCGTTTAAAGGCGTCCGGTCTGAATAAAGACTTAAGCTATGCGATCACACCGGCCAAGATTAAGGTCAACATTCAATCGCGCAATACTGCAACGGTGCCGGTAGAAGTGCGCTTAAGCTCTAAAACCTTAAATGGCAGCTATCAGATTGGAACGCCCAAGGCTGCATTGGAAAAGGTTCAGATTACCGGTGCCAAAAGTGAGGTGCAGCAGGTTGCCAAAGTAATTGCTTATGTCAACGTGCCTAAAAACGCGCAAAGCACGCTACATCGGACGGTAACGCTACAGGCAATCAACGAAAGCGGTCAGACGATGAATGTGGTAATCATGCCAAATACGGTATCGGTAACCGTGCCAATCAGTCAGACTGACAGTGGCGATAAGAATTCGGGTTCGTCCTCGGCGACCAGCTCGGCGATAACGCAGTCCAGCTCTGATGATTCGGCGGATTCTGCAAGCTCTTCTTCAGTCAAGCATAGCTCAGCCAACTCGTCATCTGGCAGTCAGTCAAATAATTCGTTGGTTTCGACAAGCGAAAATGACGCAAAGTAGTATAATCAAACATAGTGAATTTTAACGGAGCTTTTTAGCCCAGAAACGAGGAGAAACATGAATTTGAAATATTTTGGAACTGATGGCGTTCGTGGCGTGGCCAATCGCGACCTGAGCCCAGAACTGGCTTTTAAGGTTGGCCGTGCCGGTGGCTATGTCTTGACTCGGCACTCAGAACGCAAGCAGCCCCAAGTCTTGGTTTCCCGTGATACGCGAATTTCCGGTCAAATGCTGGAAAATGCCTTGGTTGCTGGTCTGCTTTCAGTCGGTATCGAAGTGCTGCGCTTAGGTGTCGTCACTACGCCTGGCGTTGCCTATTTGGTTAGAGCACAGGGGGCCGATGCCGGTGTAATGATCACGGCCAGTCATAATCCAATCCAATATAATGGCATCAAGTATTTTGGCAGCGATGGCTTCAAACTTTCCGATGAGCTGGAATATGAGATTGAACAGCTCCTGGATGCCGAAACGGATACCTTGCCACGGCCATCTGATGCTGGTTTAGGAACGGTTGAAGACTACCATGAAGGTGCACTCAAATACACATCTTTTTTGGAACAGACGATTTCAACGGATCTTTCTGGCCTAAAGGTGGTTGTTGATGCTGCCAATGGTGCTACCAGCGGCTTTGTTTCCAATCTGTTGGCGGATTTGAATGTTGACTTTACGCCGATTCATGCCAATCCTAATGGTCTCAACACCAATCTCAACTGTGGATCAACGCATCCCGAAAGCCTGCAGGAAGCTGTAGTTGCTAACCATGCTGATCTGGGGCTGGCATTTGATGGCGATGGTGACCGTTGCATTGCTGTTGACAATGAGGGTAACCTGGTCGATGGCGACAAGATTATGTACATCTGTGGCAAGTATCTGAATGAAAACGGCCGCTTGAAAAAAGATACGATCGTTACTACGGTGATGAGCAATCTGGGAATGTACAAGGCAATGGAAGCGCATGGCATGAAGAGCGTGCAGACTAAGGTTGGCGATCGTTATGTCGTTGAGGAAATGCTGAAGTCAGGCTACAATCTGGGTGGCGAGCAGTCGGGCCACATTATCTTTCTTGACCACAATACGACTGGCGATGGGATGCTGACGGCACTGCAGCTGCTGCAGGTCGTAAAATCCAGTGGCAAGAGCCTTAAGGAACTGGCATCTGATGTCAAGACATACCCACAAGAACTGGTCAACATTACCGTGGCTGACAAGCAAGCAGCGATGGACAACCCAGCTTTGAAGGCTGTCATTGCTGATGTTGAAAAGGAAATGAACGGTGATGGCCGTGTCTTGGTTCGTCCTTCTGGTACCGAACCGTTGCTGCGAATCATGGCTGAAGCGCCAACCAAAGAACTGGTCCATGCCTATGTTGAAAAAATTGCGGAAGTTGCTCGCCGCGAGCTTGAAGTTAAATAATCTTAGATAATATTTAGGCTGGCAGCGATGAGCTCAATCGTTGTCGTGACGCCTTTAAAACTGTTAAAAAATTGCCGACTCTATACCAATCGAGGTTAATCGATTGACATTGGGGCCGGCAATTATTAATATACAATAGTGTTATTAATTAATAGCTTGATTTTAAAGTTATCTATACCAATTTTATTGAAGGATGGGAAATATTATGTGTGGAATTGTTGGTGTTACAGGAAACGATCGCAGCGTTTCTATTTTGATCGACGGGTTGAAGCGTCTGGAATACCGCGGTTACGACTCCGCCGGCATCTACGTCAACGATGAAAAAGGACATGACTACCTGGTTAAGCGTCCTGGTCGCATCAGCAACCTGGAAGCTGCCTTAACGCCAGAAGTTAAAGGGGTGGCTGGGATTGGCCACACGCGCTGGGCTACGCACGGTGTTCCAAGTGAAACCAACGCGCACCCGCACTACTCCAATGATGAACGATTCTATCTGGTTCATAACGGGGTAATTGAAAACTATCAGCAGCTGAAAGAAGAATATCTTAAGGGTGTTGAATTCAAGAGTCAAACTGACACGGAAGTTATCGTTCAGCTGGTTGACAAGTTTGTCGTTGAATACAAGATGGATACCAAGGATGCGCTGCTTAAAGTTCTGCGCTTAATCAGCTCTGATTCTTCATATGCTTTTGCCTTGATGGATCGCGAGCAGCCAGATACGCTGTTTGTGGCTAAGAACAAGAGTCCATTGCTGGTTGGACTGTGCCAAGGCTATAACATGGTAGGTTCTGATGCTATGTCGATGATTGATGAAACCAACGAATTTATGGAAATCAATGACCATGAACTGGTGATCGTCAAGCCAGACAATGTAACGATTGAAGAATTCGATGGCACGGAAAAGAAACGCGATTCCTTTAAGGTCGATATGGATCCAAGTGCTGCCGACAAGGGTACGTATCCATTCTATATGCTAAAAGAAATTGATGAGCAGCCTGCCGTAATGCGCAAGCTTGTGCAAGAATACTTTGACAGTGACGATCAGCCGCAGATCAGCGAAAAGCTTTTGCAGGCAATGGCTGAATCCGATCACATTTACGTTATTGGTGCCGGGACCAGCTATCATGCCGGTTTGATTGGGGCCCGGATGTTTGAAAAGCTTTGTGGCGTGCCGACTACGGTTCATATCTCATCAGAGTTTGCCTATGAGCAGCCGTTGCTTAGTCAAAAGCCGTTCTTCCTGTTCCTGTCGCAGAGTGGTGAAACAGCTGACAGTCGCGAAGTGTTGGTACACGTCAATGAACACAACTGGCCAAGCTTGACGATTACCAATGTTGATAAATCAACGCTTTCTCGTGAGGCTACCTTTACTTTACTCCTGTATGCTGGTCCAGAGATTGCCGTTGCCTCTACTAAGGCCTACACGGCTCAGATCGCGGTTGAAGCTATTTTGGCCAAGGCATTGGGTGAATACCTGAATCGCGATGCTGCTCAAAACTTCGACTTGAAACACCAGTTGGGAACGATTGCCAATGGGATGCAGTCAATTACCGACTCAAAAGAAGACATTGAAGCACTGGCTTCACGCTACCTCTCTAAGCCACGCAACGCCTTTTACATTGGTCGGGGTATTGACTGGTCAGTTTCTTTGGAAGCCGCTTTGAAACTTAAGGAGATCTCTTATGTTCAAGCGGAAGGTTTCGCATCTGGCGAGCTTAAGCATGGTACGATCGCGTTGATTGAAAATCAAACGCCGGTAATTGCTATTATTACCCAAGATCGGACAGCAGGACTTACGCGCAGCAATCTGGAAGAAACGCAGTCACGGGGTGCTGCTGTCTTAACGATTGTTTCACGTCATCTGGCGCATGAAGACGACAATATCATCATTCCAGACGTTGACGAACTGCTGACGCCGCTTTTGAGTGTCGTTCCTGCACAGCTGCTTGCTTACTACACGAGTCTGGGCAAGGGCTTAGACGTTGACAAGCCGCGCAACCTGGCTAAGTCGGTTACGGTACAATAATCATAAAAAGAAGAAACGATTTGCCGTTTCTTCTTTTTATTTTATGTCAATAGCGGAAAAAATCTGAATAGTTGTTGACAGCGCTTACAATATTTTGTAATATATAGTCACAAGGTATTAAGTATTTACCTTCTAATCAATTCTCTTTCTCTCTTATGCCAATCATCGTCGGTCCACGGCGATGATTTTTATTTTCTGATACAATAGATGCGAAAGGGGATTTGTTTAAATGGAAGAACAGCATGAAGTTTTTACCTTAATAGAAGAAATTACGCGTAATGACGGCACTAAATATTATGAAATCGGCAATATGGTTCATAATGGTCGAGCTGAGCTGGCTGCTGAGCGTGGTTATATTAAGGAAGTTCGCATTTTAAAGCTGAATATCCCGCATTCACAAAACGTGATCAACTATGAGCATTTCATCAACACACACTATCAGATGCAAGATGAATCAATGGATCACTGGGAGGAATGGAAACGAACCCCAGAAGCTGATCAGCTGGTCAAGGCGATTCTGCGTGAAAACCGAGTTGGCTGATTGAGTGATCTTAATATTTCTAACAACGGTCGGGGCAGAAAAAGGCTGTCGCGACCGTTATTTTATAAAAAATCATTTTGATGAGACTTGTTGGTCAACTGTGATTATAATAAAAGTTGTTATTTTTTATTTGGGGGGAAATCTATGCGGTCCAAGCAATATGTGACAGGAGTCGATGGCGTCCGAACGTTAGCCGTGCTTGGCGTGATCATCTATCACCTGTTGCCGACAACGTTGCCAGGCGGTTATTTAGGCGTACCGCTGTTCTTATTGATCTCTGGGTATTTTGTTACCCTGCAGCTGGTGCGGCAAATGGATCAAACCGGCGGTATTCAGCTGACGAAGTTTTATCTTAAGCGTCTGCGGCGGCTGTACCCGGTACTGATCGTTATGCTGATAGTCACGACGGCTTATATTACGCTGTTTGCTCGTGATCTGCTGCATAATATCAAAAGCACCATCGCTACTAATCTGCTATGGGTCTACAACTGGTGGGAAATCGGCCATGGCCAGTCTTATTTTGACCGCTTCAATGGGGAGTCGCCGTTTACGCATTTATGGACGTTAGGCGTTGAGGCTCAGTTTTACTTCTTGTGGCCGCTGATTTTATTCATGTTATTTTTAATTTTGCGGAAACGTTCCAAAATCAAGTGGACAGTCTTTATCCTGGCGGTTGCTTCAGCAGTTGAAATGGCGCTGCTGTTTGATCCGCAAAACATTAACCGAGTCTACTATGGAACGGATACGCGAGCCTTTTCGATGCTCTTGGGTTCCTGGCTGGCCTTGTGCTGGCCGATTGATCGCCTTAACGCCAATCTGACGACAAATGCTGCTAAAATCTTGGATGGATTCGGGATTGGTACACTGCTGATTACGCTACTGGGCTTTTTTACGCTGCCAGGTCAAAGCAGCTGGACCTATCGTGGCGGCATGTTTTTTTATAGCCTGATCGGAATGATTTTGATTGCGACGGTAGTTCATCCGGGTAGTCATATGAATCGCTGGCTGACCAACCCTTTCTTTACCTGGATCGGTCAGCGCTCATATGGCATTTACGTCTACCAGCTGCCGATTATGGTCTTTTATGAACGAGTCGTTGAGATTGGCCGTCATCCGGTAATCAATGCTTTAGTTGAATGTCTGCTGATTTTAGCGGTCAGTGAACTTTCCTATCGATTGGTTGAACAGCCGCTTGCTCATTATCAGTGGCGGTATCTGCCGGCCAGCATTCGTCATTGGATCGACTTTAAAATGCGGGATTGGCACCAATGGCTGAAAGTTGGCCCAGTCGTCATCATCTGCTTTATTGCGCTATGCGGTCTGATGCTGCCGAGCAAGCCGGCTAAAAAGAGTGCGGTTCAGACCCGCATCGAGAAGAGTCGCCAGGCCACGGCTGCTAAAAACAAGCAGATTGCAAAAGGAAAGACGGTTAAAGTTAACGTCAACAGCAAGTCGCTGCAGAAAAAATACGGTCTGACCTCGAACCAGCTTAAAGCAGCCTCAGAACTGAAGGCCACGGCAATCGGTGATTCAGTAATGGCCGATGCTTCGCAGGATATTCAAGAGATCATGCCGCATGCTTATGTCGATGCTGAAGTCGGGCGCCAGGGGAGCGCTACGCCAGCCGTTATTAAAGAGCTTAAAGCCAAGGGGCAGCTGCAAAAAGTCGTGATTTTAAATCTAGGAACCAATGGCGCGATGGATTCGCAGACGATTGATGATATTTTAGCGGCAATCGGTAAGGATCATCAGGTTTATTGGATCACGCCGCACGTACCTACGCGTGACTGGGAACAGACGGTTTGCGATCAGATCAAACAGGCCGCCAAACAGCATACCAACGTACACGTGATTGACTGGAATCAGACTGCCAATGATCATGCCGAGTGGTTTGCGCAAGACAAGGTTCATATGAATGAGCAGGGGAATGCGTACTTTACGCGACTGATTGTTAAAACGATCCTAAAGAACAAATAGAAAAGAGAAACGCTTATGATTAAAATGATTGCATTAGATATGGATAACACGCTGCTCAACAGTCAAAAAGAGATCAGTCCCCGAAACGAGGCGGTCTTGAAACGGCTGCATGAACAAGGCATCAAAATCGTGCTCTGTACGGGTCGACCAATCAACGCGATCTGGCCATATATTGAACAACTAGGTCTGACCACAGCTGACGACTACACGATTACCTTTAATGGCGGGCTGGTCGTTAATAACCAAACGCGGGCTGCTTTATCAGAACATGGAATCTCAAAAGACAAGCTGCAGGCAGTCTTTGATTTTGCCAAGCAGCACGATTTTTCGCTAGATGTTCTGGACTTTGATCGCGTCTATGAAATCATGGACATGCCGCGTTCAATCTACAAAACCATTTTAAAAAACATTGAATTTAAAGACGCGCACTTCAACGATCTGCCAGGTGGCGACCATGTCTATGCCAAGGCGATTATGGCGATTCCAGCTGCTAAGATGAGTCAAGAGGTTCTGCCAGCCGTTCCCGATGAATTACGGCAGCAGGTCAATGTTGTTCAATCGCAGCCGATGGTATTAGAATTTTTGCCAAACGGGGTCAACAAGAGCGTTGGGCTACAGGCACTGCTAGAGCATTATGGCTGGAATTTTGCCAATCTGATGACTTTTGGCGACGCCGATAATGATTATGAGATGATTCGTGATGCTGGTGATGGTGTGGTAATGGCAAATGGTTTGGATAACGTCAAAAAAGCTGCTGATCATTTAACCAAATCTAATAACGAAGATGGCGTTGCCGTTTACCTGGAAAAATTTTTTGCAACATTAATGTAACATAAGGCGTAATTCAGGCTTAAAATCTGGTCGTAAAAAGTCGCTGAAATCATAAAAATGGTTTTTGTGTGACTTTTTACGATTTTTTTTGCAATATTTCAAATGCAGATATAAAAAAGTTAGACAAGCCGAAAAATACTGATATAATAACATTTATGATCAGAACGCTGTTTAACTGGTCATTGATTTATTACAGAATATTACAAAATAGCCGTAAAAAACTCTAAAAACGCAATTGCCTTGTTATCAATTAGTAATATTGAGCGTGTATGATAAAGGACGTTGATAAGGAAATGATAAAAACGAATTGATAAAGGATGGTTTTGATTTCTATGAAGAAGAACTTTAAGAAGATTACCGCTGCTTTGGGTGCCGTTGCTTTTGGCGTTGCTGCTACTGCTACGGTTGCTAACGCTGACACGCTGTACACGGTTCAATCTGGCGACACGCTGTCCAGCATCTCTCAAAAGTTCGCTAACGACAACAGCTTGGTTCAAACGCTGGCTCAACAAAACAACATTCAAGACGTCAACAAGATCTACGTTGGTCAACAATTGGTTATTAAGACTGATGGCCAGGCAACTGCTGCTCAAACGACTGCTCAGCCAGCCGCTCAAGCATCTACGCAATCAGCTGCTGCTCAAGCTTCACAAACCACTACCAACTACGCTTCTAACTACACTTCCACGGCTTACGGCTCTGAAGCAGATGCCAAGGCTTGGATTGCTGCTCATGAATCAGGCAACAACTATGGCGCTCGCAATGGTCAATACATCGGTAAGTACCAATTGAGCGCTGCCTACCTGAACGGCGATTACTCACCTGCCAACCAAGAACTCGTAGCTGATCGGTACGTTGCTGGTCGTTACGGTTCTTGGGCTAATGCTAAGCAACACTGGCTGAGCAATGGCTGGTACTAAAATCAGAATTTAAATTTGAATCAATCAAAACACCGTTTATCATGAACGGTGTTTTTTTTAACAAAGTTTATAAAATTTTTTAAAGAAAGTTATTGATTATTAAATTTTTTGTTGAAAGTCAAATGTGGCAGCTTTTTTCTGATAAATTGAATTAGTCAGGCTAAACGTGGCAATTGATAAAGCAACTGCCAAATCTATGACAGGGAGGTTTGCATTATTAATTGAGAATCATTTATAAAGGTGATTTAATAAGATTCTTGATTTATTAATGCGGATAGAAAAATGGAAGAAAAGACACAACCAGCCAAAACGCCCAAAAAGAAGAAATGGCGTTGGCTTAAATGGCTGCTGGCGCTGATCGTAATTGTTTTGGCAGCTGGTGGTTGCTATGAGTATTACCAGGTTCATCAAGCTGCCTCAAAAGTATTCAGCAACAGTGAAAAGGTCGATAAAAAACTGCAGCAGGGCAAGCCAATCACGATATTGACGCTTGGTATCGATTCTGGTGCTTTAGGGCGCAAGAATTGGGGAGCCGGCAACACGGACTCGATTGAAGTCATTACCGTCAATCCTAAAAAGAAGACAGTGCGAATGACTGCTATTTCCCGCGATATCCCAGTCAAGGTCAAAGTCAAGGGCGGCTACACCTACGTTAAGCTGAACGCGGCCTATTCGCTGGGCGGCGTTAAGGAAACGAAAAAACAGGTTGAGGAGCTGCTTGGCATTAAGATCGATTACTACGCTTCCGTCAATATGGGGGTTTTGGAAAAGGTCGTCGATGCGGTTGGCGGGGTAACGGTCAACAATTCGTTTGCCTTTACCTATGAGGGACATCATTTTAAAAAAGGCAAGCAGCATTTAAACGGCAGCCAAGCGCTTAAATACTCGCGGATGCGCTATGATGATCCAAGAGGCGACTATGGTCGTCAATATCGGCAACAGCAGATCTTAGAGGCCGTTATCAACAAGTTTAAGAAAAATGGCTCAATCACGGTTGCCAATAAGCTTTTGCAGGCGGCTGGCGATGGCGTGCGGACTGATTTGCCGGTTAAAGCCGTTACGACGCTTTATACCAAATACAGTCCGGCACTGAGCAACGTCAAGATCGATCATCTGCAGGGAATCAGTGCCACGATTGATGGTGTATCCTTCCAGGCAGTCACGCCAACTGAGATCAACCGGGTCTCCAAGGCAATTCGCAAATCGATCGGCGAAAAGCCAAAACATGTTACCAACACGGAAACCAGGCTTTATGACTATGCGGTTCAAAATGGCTATGATGGAATCAACAATCTTGAGTTCACGCTGCCAAACGGTGCCGAATATAATACGGTTGTAAGCAACTAAAAAAGAGCTGAGAAATTCCTCAGCTCTTTTTTGTTTATCATTTAGAAGAATAATTTGCTCATGGCAGCTACGAAGCCCAACAGTACAAACGAACCTAAAACAGCAGCCAGCAGTGCGTTGCGGCCGCGTGTCAACAAGACCTTAAAGTTAACGCTCATGCCAAGGGCAGCCATTGCCATCCCTAAAACCAGGTAGGCCAGCTTAACCAGATCGGCAATAATTGTGGCGCCTAATGGCATAAAGGTTCCAATCACGCTGGCTAGAATAAAGCCGACCATGAACCAAGGAATCGGAACTCGTTTTTGGTCATTCGTCAAAACAATTGAGCCATCTTTAATGCCCTTTTTTTGGTACCACCAGCCAATAATCATCGCAGCCGGTGCCAGCATTAAGACTCGTGAAAGCTTGGTAATGATTGCAGTGTCTAGACTGACCGGACCACCAGCGCTGCCAGCAGCTACGGCATGGGCGATCTCGTGCAGCGAACCCCCAGTCATAACGCCAAATTGAACGGCAGACATGTGTAAAAGCGGCTTGATGCCAATTTCCAAAAGCGTGAATAAAGTTCCTAGAATCGCAACAATAGCAACGGCAACGACTTTGTTTTCACGTTGACGCTCAGCTTCGTTTTCGCTGGCAGCATTGTCAAACTGTGATGAAATTCCCATCACGGCTGCTGCACCGCAGATTCCCGTTCCGCTGGCGACCAGAATTGCCAGATGACGATCAACGCCAAAGCGCCGAGCCAAGGAATAAACCAGCAGAATCGTACCCGAAACGATCACGACTGCCAGCAGGATCGTTTTGATGCCAGCTTGTGCCAAGGCAATCAGATTCAGCTTAAACCCTAAAAGAATAATGCCTAGACGCAAAAACTTATTGGAAATCAAGCCAATCCCAGACTGACTGTAAGCAACGGCAGGCTGAGCAAACTGCATCAGCATCCCCAGAATCAAAGCAATTACCAAAGCGCCGATTACGGACAGGTAGGGCAGATTACCTAAAAAAGAGCCTGCCAGAGAACACAGCAGTGTAAGCAAAAATGCTACGACAAATTGCCGTGAGAATAATGTCTTAGTCATATCCAAAACCCTTTCTCTTAACTCAGATTGATGATGATTTAAGCCTATCATGTTATATTAATAAATAAAAATTAGTATTTTTTTGATATGCAAAATTTTACTTATAAAAGAATTGAGGTAATAATTATGCATCAAGATCCGCTGCTCGACCATCGCAGCAAAACACTGCTGGCTGTTGCCCAAACTGGATCGCTGACTGCAGCTGCCAAATTGCTGTTTATTACTCAGCCAGCCGTTTCACAGCAATTGAATGCCTGGGAAAAAGAACTAGGATTCAAACTGCTTGATCATCAGGGAAAGAAAGTAGCTTTGACCCCTGTTGCCAAACGCTTGGTTGATTATTTGACGTTTTTAAGGAATGAAGATCAAAAAATACTGGCGAAGCTGAAAAAGGAGACCGCGCCGTTAAGATTGGGGTCAACACTTTCAATTGGCAGTTTTTTATTACCCCAGGTGCTGACTAAAATGATCGAACAAGACTGGCCGGTTACGACTCAGATTGGCAATACGCAAACGCTGCTCAGCCAGATTCAAAGAGGAGAACTGGATGCGGCACTAGTTGAGGGAGATTTTGATCATCGGCATTTTGTCTGGGAAACCATTGGCCAAGAAAAATTTGCTCTGTTTGGCAGTCATCAGCTTAAAGCAGCGGTTAGTCTGGAAAAACTGTTTGACTATCCGCTCTTGGTTCGCGAACTGGGATCAGGGACACGGCAGATTTTGGAAAAATGGTTGCAGGTACATGGCAGCTGCTTGAATGATTTTAAACAGGTAGTTGAGATTGGCAGTCCCAATGCAATTATTGAGCTGCTTAAAGGCGGCGTGGGCATCAGCTTTATGTATCAGGCGCTAGTTGAAGACGAGCTGGCAGCCGGACAGCTCTTTGAATGGAAATTGAACGGACTGGCAATTCGGCACGCGCTTTATCTGGTAACGGCGCAAAACAGCTTTTTTAAAAATCAGCACCACCAGCTGGCACGGATCTGTCGGCAGCTGAACGGATTGAATTTAGTTGGCAAGTAGGAATCCGCAGGCGATTTTGACTGAACTGTTGTTATGACTAAGCTTTCTTAATCAATATTCGCAATTCCTTCATAAATCCGCCACAGCTTGATTGCATTTAACCGGTAATATAATGACAATCAAATTAATCAAGCAACGGTGATTAATTTGATGATCCCCTACTTTTTCTCAAAAATACTCCCAATTATTGAATAAAGCACTAATAAAGCCGCTCAGTTTCCCCAAGCTGAGCGGCTTTATTTTGCGTCTGAACGGCAAAGGTTTATACTAAGAAATGCGCTAGAATAAGAACCTTGACCAAATCAAAAAATGGGAGCGAATATTTTGGACAAGCGAGTATATATTGATAATGCCGGGACCACGCCAATGGCTCCAGAAGTCGTAGCTGAAATGACTGAGAAGATGACCAATGTCTTTGGCAATGCCTCGACAACCAACTATTATGGCCGGATTGCCAAGCAGGTCCTGGAAGACAGTCGTCATGTGATGGCCAAGTCAATCAACGCTGCTTATGATGATGAAATCGTGATTACTAGTGGTGGAACGGAAAGCGACAATACCGCCATCAAGCAGACGGCATTGGCCCGCGCCAGTGAAGGACGTCACATCATTACCACACGGTTTGAACACGAGGCGATTTTACGGCCCTTGGAAGACTTGGAGCAGCAAGGATATGAGGTTACCTACCTTGATGTTGATGAAAATGGTCAGATTGATCTGACAGAGCTGAAACGGGCGATTCGTCCTGATACGATTCTAGTCTCGATCATGACGGTCAATAATGAAGTCGGCAGTCATCTGCCAATCCATGAAATCGGTGAGATCGTAGCACCAACCAATGCCTGGTTTCACACGGATGCGGTCCAGGCTTATGGAACCGTGCCGATCGATGTTCAAAAAGACAAGATTGATCTGCTCTCAGTTTCTGGTCATAAGCTGAATGGCCCTAAGATGATTGGCTTTTTATACCGGCGGCGGGGCATCAATTTTCCATCGTTCATCCGCGGTGGCGACCAAGAGCTCAAACGGCGGGCAGGAACTGAGAACGTACCGGCAGCGGCTGGTTTTGCCAAGGCGATTGAACTGCATATGAATAACCTTAATGATCAGGCTGAACGTTATCTTAACTTGAAAAAACATTTGGTTGATGGTTTAAAAGCCAACGGAATCGATTTTGCAATTAATGGACGATTAGATGAAGGAATGGCGCCGCAAGTCATCAGCATCTGGTTTAAGGGCGTTCCAAACGATGCTCTGTTGACGAATCTTGATTTAGATGGCATTGTTGGCGCTGCGGGTTCAGCCTGCACGTCTGGTTCGTTGGATCCCTCTCATGTTTTGGTAGCCATGTATGGTCAAGACAGCCCTCGCGTCTGGGAGACGTTAAGATTTAGTTTTGGTATCTATAATACAATTGAAGATGTCGATCGTCTGCTGGCCGCATTGACTAAATACGTGCCACGGCTTAAAGACAATGGCGATCGGGGACAGCGCTAGGATGATTCTCTGTTAACAAAATTAACGTTATGTTCATTAAAAAAATAATATGAGTTGTGAATGGAGTCGCTTGCAGCGGCTCTTTTTTGTATTTTTTACATAAACCAACTTAATAATAGACAAACTATAAAAAACGTCTTGCATAATCGTTTTGATTTGATATTATAAATGCATTAAGAAATCTCATTTTTTTTTAAGGAAGGAGCTTGATCGTAATGGCACCATTAGCAATTGTCCTAAATCTTATTTTTCTAGTCCTGGTCATTATTATCGTACGTGTCGTGCGGTCAAGAGTCCCAGCTTTTTAGCATTGAGATTTCTGTCCACGACGCGCGCCTGAAACCGAAAACGCGGTAGTGGACAAGCATCAATCTAGATCCTCGCTTGACATCCACTGCTTGTTGAATCGGCAGTGGATGTTTTTTATTAAAAAGGTATGAGAAGAAAGAGGTAATGCATATGGAGCAAGCAGCCAATACTAAACAAGCTAACTTTAGCATGAGTGCTCGTGAAAGAGCCGTGCACAAAACAACCGTTAAGGAATATGCCTATAATATTTCTGCAGCGGTTGCCAATGCCATTCTGGTCACGCTGGGGATGGGACTGTTGATGCAGACGATTGCAGGTTTTGTTCACTTCCAGCCGCTGTACATGGCCGGGACGCTGGCGCAGGATCTTTTAGCTCCAGCCCTGGGAATTGCTGTTGCTGTTGAATTAAGAACGACGACGCTGGTAATGTTTAGTTCTATGATTGCGGCAACGGTTGGTTCTAACGCGGTTCACTTCGTTACGGCAGCCAAAGGGGTAGCTGCCGTAACGGCGACTGGTCAAACCGCCGTTCAAGCCGCGGGGACTGGTGTTTTTAGTACTGGTCAGCCGGTTTCGGCAGTCTGTGCGGCCCTGATTGCGGCTTTGCTGGGCAAGTATCTTTCCGGTAAGACACCACTGGATATGGTTCTGGTTCCATTTGCGGCAACGATGGTAGGTACGATGGCTGGTTTGGGTTTGGCTGCAGTTGTTACGCCAGCTTTGATTGCGGTAAGTGGCTTCATTGCTAAATCAATGACGGTTAACCCAGTACTTGGTTCAATCTGCATCTCGGTAGTTTGGGCACTATTCTTAATGACACCGGCTTCTTCAGCAGCGTTGGCGGTTGCCTTGATGCTGGATCCAGTTTCATCGGCTGCCGCAGCAATTGGTACAACGGCACAGTTTGTTGGATTTACGGCAATGTCATGGAAGCAGAATACAGTTGGAGCCAATATTGCTCAATTTGTAGTTACGCCTAAGCTGCAGTTTCCTAATTTGATCGTCAATCCACTGCAGCTGATTCCACCAGTTGTTGCAGCCGCGGTCTGTGCTCCATTGGCGACGGTTATGTTTAACTTCCGCGCGACCTACACGGTAGGGGGCCTAGGTCTTAACTCATTTATTGCGCCAATTTATTTCTGGGGGCAAAGTACCGGCTCGTTTGTAACTTACGTTGTTTGCGGGATGGCACTGCCAGCATTGATCTCGGTCGTTGGTTTCCAGATCATGAAAAAGATGAAGCTGGTTCGTGACGGTGAAATGCATTTGACGGTTCTTTAGGTTCTGATTGATTATCGTGACTCCTCGTCTGAAAAGGTAAGACGGGGAGTTATTTTTTGTCTAAATATGATAAAAATAACATATTAGATTGTGAAAGAATATTAACAAAATCAATGGTAAAACGCTTGGAATTAACCAAACCAATTGTGAAAACGCTATCTTCAAAGGATACCAAATTTTTTTTAAAAAAATATTTTAAAAATTAAATATGCATAAATTCAGATTTAATCAAGGTTTAAACGGCATTTATGGGTTAAAAACGAGTTTATTCATTTTTCAAACATTTCCAATCATAAATGCTGTCGGTTGTCAAGGGAGGTGGGGTGGATTTAAAAGTTGCTTGTGTTAGAATAAGCCTTGCAAATAAGTTAAAGAAGGGAAGTTTTATTATGTTTGTTGCTGTTGCTGCTTTCAACCAGGCCGCTCTTTTTGGCGCATTGATTGTTTTTGCCGTAATGGGTCTTGGCAGTTTGTTTGTCGTATTAAAGGATGTGCAGGATAACCTGCCGCAAACGGCCCCTTGGGTAGCAACGACAATCAACATTAGCTGCCTTTTCGTTGAATGCGTGGGCATCGTAATCGCCATTTCCGTTTTGGTACTGGGTGCTCGCTTGGTATTTTAGCCAAACCAGATTAATTGCCGCTGGGATGAAGAATCTCAGCGGTTTTTTGTTACCGGCAAAAGCTCTTAAAACGGCCTTACATTGTGCTCGCCGATTTGAATTTGTTTTTGCGGCAGACTTGATGGATAATATAGTTAAACGAAAACGTTTTCTTAGATCTGAGGGTGGGAGGAATAGATAATGAAACGGAAATTCAATCTAATAACCAGCGCGATAGTTTTGGCTATGCTGCTGACTGGGTGTGGAACTTCAACGACATCGAGTCAAAAAGATTCATCCAGTTCCAATAGTATTAAGACAGCTAAACAGCATTCATCGGCCAAAAAGACAAGCTCCAAAAACCAATCGACATCGGCTGACCAATCATCGCAGGCCGCGCAATCGTCAGTCAGTCAATCCAGTAATAGCTCAACATCGTCAACCGCCAGCTCTTCATCAGTTGCGGCAAAATCGACAACTGATAATTCAGCAGCCGGCCAAACCAAGGCCAGCGCAGTCAATCCAGCTGGCAGCGATGCGCAGCGTTTAACGGCTTTTAATCATGCAATTCGTGCCCAGCTAGGCAGTGTTCTTTTGCCTACTACACCAGGACTTTCTACGACTAACGGCCATCTAAACGTTCGCTATTCTGGAAATGCCAGCAACTACACGATCTATTACAGTGTCGGCTACACGGCCAAGCACTTAAATGATCCAACTTTAAGCTCCCAGACGCCTTACCTGATCTTAAATAAAAAGACCTATGCCAGCAAGACTGCGGCTGCCCAAGCAATCAGACACTATGATGACAGCAGCACGACTGGCTTACCAACAGTAGATCTAGGGCATGGCTTAACGGGCACGATTGATGCGGGGGCAGGTCAGCGCTACTTGACATGGCAAGAAGGACATTGGCAGCTGACGGTTCATGCCGCAGCAGTTAATGGCGAAGACCCATTGCCAACCGCCCAGCATATTGTCAATTTGTTGGAACAATATTACCTACCAGCCCCAGATGATCGTGGTACCGGGACGTTTGAGGTTAGCGTAGGCGATGGTCAACGGCCACAGGTTTTGACCTGGATGCGTGACAACGTGGTTTACACGATGGAAGCCCACAGTACCGACACCTTGGTTCAAATGGCGGCCAGTCTTAAATAGTTATTCGAGTAAAAAACGCACTGTCGTAAAAGGCAGTGCGTTTTTTGATGAAATTAT
>NZ_JBKZAY010000033.1:0-19323 GCF_046939755.1 Limosilactobacillus mucosae | reverse complement strand
CACGAACTTCTCCGTCAAACCGTATTGGTTCTGCGTGTATGGTACCGGCGTGTCTTCGCCTGGGTTGGCTGGAGTTACAGGACTTGGGTCTACTGGCGTCCAGTTTGGAACGTCTGGAATTGGTTCGTTTGGTACTACCTTAGTTGGATCGTTAGGGTCCGTTGGGTAAGTTGGCGTGTCAGCACCTGGAATTGGCGTGCCGTTTGGATCCACTGGAACAAGCTTGCCGTTTGGTGCGTAGGTTACCATTTCTTCAACGTCTGGGTTGTCAACAGTTGCCGTCAAGCCACCGGCTACCTTCTTGTCAGCGTGGTAGCCTTCTACTACTGGAGTGTCAACAGTGTTGAAGGTCTTTTCACCTGTCCAGTCAGTGTAGGACAGAACCTTACCAGTTACCTTGTCAATCGTAACTGTCCGCGTGAAGGCATCCTTCTGAGGCACAACGTTGTCGGCTGGGGTGTCGTCACCTGCACCTACGTAGTGGATGGTTTGGCTGGCGTCCTTAACCAGGTTCTTCCGGTCAGTTTCTTCACCGTAAACTGGACTGTTAGGGTCGTCAGGGTTGATCGGTTCACCTGGAGTACCTGGGTTTTCTGGCGTTACTGGTACAGTCTGGTGGCCGTAGTATACAGTTACCGTAGTATCAGTAGTTGAGCCATCAACAGTCTCTGCTTCAACAGTTGCCTTGTCTGGGGCAGTGTAGCCGTAGTCTGACAGGTCAGCAGAATCTTGCTTAGTCCAAGTCTGATCAGCTACCTTCCAACTGTCGTCAAGCGTGTAGCTAGTACCGTCTTCTGAAACAGTACCATAACCAATCTTGTTGCCCTTGTTGTCGTAAATTACTGACCGCGTCAAAGTAGCCTTTTGAGTTACTGACGGTTCAAGTTCTGCGGGAATTGCTTCACCAGTTACTGAGTCAACGTAGTTGATGGTTCTAGTAACAGTCTTGCTTTCCTCATCCTTGAGTGAGTAAGTCGTCTTGCTGTAAGTTACAGTTACAGTAGTGTCTGCTTGATCTGGAGTAACCAGCAGTGATTCAACCGTTGACTTGTCTACCTTGTCGTAGCCTACTGAACTAGGGTCAGCTGACTTAACAGCTTCCAAAGTCTTTTCAGTTGGAGTCCATGCCCGATCTGCACTTTCAGTATCAACCTTGCCATCATTGTCAGTGTCGTAACCAAGGATCTTGCCAGTTACCTTGTCAAGGATGGCAGTCCGAGTAAATTCGGCAGTTTGAACGTATGAGCTAGTACCATCTGGTGAACCGTTAACCGCGTTGCCATCTTCGTCAACGTAGTTAATCGTCCGCTTAACAGTAGAAGTCAAATCATCCTTTGATACACCATCTGGGTAATCTACATTGCCCTTAGGATTGATTGGTTCACCTGGAGTACCTGGGTTTTCTGGCGTTACTGGTACAGTCTGGTGGCCGTAGTATACCTTTTCCGTTACGTTGGTCGTGTCGCCATCAACCGTAACTGCAGCTACTGAAGCACGATCAGGTGCCGTGTAGCCGTAATCCGACAGGTCAGCAGAATCTTGCTCAGTCCAAGTCTGATCAGCCACCTTCCAGCTGTCATCAAGCGTGTAGCTTGAACCATCTTCTGAAACAGTACCATAACCGATGAAGTTCTTTTGGTCATCGTAAATCTTGGTACGGTTCAGCGTTGCCTTCTGAGTAACCGTTTTTTCCAAGTCAGCCGGAATTGCTTCACCAGTCACGCTGTCGTAGTATTCGATCGTCCGAGTTACGTCCTTGGATTCAGCTTCCGTGTGGTAAGTTACTTGTTCGTAAACGTAGTAAACGTCGTTAACCGTGGTGGACTTGATCGTACCAGTAGCGTCTGATGGAGTTACATTGTAAGTGTAGCCGTTGACTTCAGTCGTACCAGCAGTCCCCATTGACTTGTCGCTCTTAACGTAACGGTAAGTCTTACCATTAACAGTAATGGTCTGTGGCTGGTATGTTGAGCCAGTTACGTCGTAAGAAGTATTGGCACCTGAATTTTCGTACGCACTAACCGGAGCTTGAATTGCCGTACCATCGCTGGTTACATAATTGATGCGGACCTGACCTTGTGGAGCGTAGTAGTATTTTGCGGGTTCTTGACCTTGAGTTAAACCGTTGGCCAAAATGATGACCGCAAGGTGGCTCTTGTATCCAGCTAGTTGTTCCTCAGTAAAGCCTGCATCCGTTATATACTTTATACCGTCCGGTCCATTAATGTAGTATGAAGCACCATCCCCGTAGTTACCGTCAGAAGCAGTCGCACCAGGTGCCAAGGAAGCAGTGGATAAAATTGTCTTCCAAATATTCGAGTCATTAAGACTGCTAATTGTAATCGCATTGCCGTCAGCATCTTTTTTCAAGGCAACTCTTACTTCGACTTTAGCGTCCCCATATTCTGATGTAGCAACGTAAACTCTGGCAAGCTGAAGTTGATCAGATAATTCCAAATTACCACCGGCATATACATCACCAACATTATATGTTTTACCCAAAATACCAGTTGTTGTAGAGGGAGAGCTGATTAAATCATAGCCCTTGATTACCCTAGAATCGGAAATAGTATATGTGTAACCTTGACGACCTCCTTCTTCGTATGTTGCCAAGGTAGTTTCATTTCCAGCTGCATCTTGAGCAATATATTCAGTTTTGATGACCCCCGTAGCTGGGAACAATACTGATGTATAGGTCCCAGGAGTAGCGCTACCAGCAGATATTGCTTTACCATTACTATAAACGGTTACTGCAGTCAAAGTACCGTTATTAGGATTAATCGCAATCCGAGAAGTAGAAGCATTGCCAATCTTAGTACTAGTATACGTAAGTTCATAATATTGAGTAACGCCAGCTACTAGACTAGATAATTCAAACCCATCAGTACCATTATTAACTTTTACTGCACCCGAGTTAGGAGTTAAAGCCCGTTCCCATTTAACCGTATCAGTAGTAGCATCAACTACTTGTGCATATACAGTACTGTCGTATGTACCGTTCGTTGCGTTCTTGCTAGTTGAGAAACGTAAGTAATAGTTGGTATTATTTTCACCGTTATAGCTCTTAAATTTGCTAGCGTCACCACTAACCCATTTATCAAAGTCGCCACCTAAGCTGACAATCCCAACCGTGTAGCGTCCTTCAGTTGGGTCAGCCTTGTAACCACTTGGGATATTTGAATTATCAGCAACCAGACTTGCACCATTGGCATCACTCATCTCTGGCGTAACATCACTGTCAGTCAAGCCCTTAGCCTTACCTTCATCAGTGATCTTGCCTTCTGCAGATGCCGCGTTGTCAGTAGCAGCAGATGAGGCAGCTGTAGTTGCTGCTGGAGCCGTGGATGCAGCTTGTGAGCTGCCCGACGTTGACGTTGCGGCTGCTGATTGGCTGTCTGCTGAAGCTGAGGCAGCCGTTGCCGTTTGCGCGCTGGTAGCTGCTGAACTGGCAGCCGCACTATTGTTGGCATCGCTGGCAGCAGTGGAAGCACTGTTCAGCGTAACCGCGCTGGCACTCGTATCGTTAGCAGTACTGGTTACGTTAGTCGTGTCGGCACTCGTATCTGCATTCGTCGTATCAGCTGATACTTGGCCATTGCTGAAGAACATCAGCGTCCCCAAAAGCACGGATACCGTTCCGATGCTCAATTTACGCAGTGAGAACCGTTGAGCGCGGTTGGCACTCTTTTGTTCCTGCATATATTTATTATTCTTGGAATACATATATGTAGACCTCCTAAAAAAACTAAAATCTCAATATTGAATAAAGCTAATACCGAGGTTTCCTGCAGTTGCTTATCTCATAAGTAATATTAATCGCTCTATAATTTAAATTGAAAATATCTAAATTTTCATCAACGGTTAAGTTCACTTTTATGTCGATAAGCAAACTTCATATCAACACGAATGATTGTATATGGGAACTTACAAAAAATAAAGGCTTATCCGCCTTCTTATAAGCTGATTCACTTTGTTATACATCGAATAGTAACAGATGGTTTCTTCAGTGTATTTAAGAAACAAATTATTTATCAAAAGTAACTAACCGGGAAAATAAGCAGCCATTTAAAGCCAGATCGGTTTATATATCGATAACGTCCAATGCCGACCATAAGCAAACAGCCGTCCCGTGTCCATCCACGTTAACGGCTGTTAAATAAACTATCTAAACAATCCCAACAGCATCAGCCCCAGCGTAATCAAGAGAATCACTCCCATGATCAGCTGACCAAACCACGATTCACGCGGATTCTTTTGATAAGTGCGGGCCTTTTCGCGTTCAACCTGAGCCAAACGCGTGCTGGCATGCCGCTCGACCAGATCATCATTCTGGTTGGGCTTGGTTAATGAATCAATTTTGCGTGTTGCCATCTTAAGACCTCAATTCACTAAAGAGCTTTTGATATTCTTCGACTTTGGCATCCCCGGCAAACTCACGCTGAGAATCAATCAGCTGCTCCATGACGGCCGGTTTGACCATTGCCAATAAGAGCTTTTCAACCATGGCGTCAAGCTGCGTCTCATCATAACGATTATCAGGCGCCACCAGTGCTGGCAGATGTAGCGTATCATTAAAGCCCAAAATCAGCTGGTTGTTCTCAAAGGCAGCCCGCACCGCGTCCATGATCTGATCCCCATGATTGATATCCAGATAGACATCACAATCGGCCATCAGCTGCTTGGCCTTTTCAAAAGTGACAGTTGGATACAAATGGACGTTGGCCTGTTCACCGATCTGCAGCAGTTTTTCTGACATCTCGGTCAATGCCGCCACGTGAAAATCAAAATTCTTAAGCTGGGCCGCCAGTTCAGCAAGCATCTCAATCTGATCAGAATTAGTCATGATCAAAATGGCTGGCCGCATTTGGTTGCCACGCGGATGCGGATAAATCGTACCCAGCTGCCGCACCTTAACGTCACTTGGCTGCATCTCGTCATCTGCAGGCTTGGCAAATTTTTCTTGATACTGCACCCAGGCCTGATGATTCTGCATCCAAATCTGTTTGGTCCGCGTCTGATTTTCAAAGATAAAGCGCATGTTGCCAGGCAGCTCATCACCCAGTCCTTCCTGCCAGATCAAAACATCACTGGCGTTTTCGCTTGGCAGCTTCAAAGTCGTAAAGAAAGCCTGATTCAGCGTGTTATAGATGATGTGATCCAGCTGATAGCCGCTGTGCTGTAAAAAGTCGGCCGTCAGTTCCAGCCAGTTAGCGAAATGACGCTGGCGACCATCTGCATACAAAAAGATATCGTCAGTCGTCAGGTGCTGATCGATTACCACATTCTGCGCCTCGTCATAATACTGTTTCAGCTTTGCCTGCCCTTTCGCATAAAACGTCTTGGCGAAACGCTGCCCATGCTGATCGTATTGATCGATCCACTGTAGCTCGCCAGCCGCGTTGAGCCATTCAACCTGCTTGACAAAGCGCGTATTATCATTTTTAAAAAAGCGGATCTCAGCACGCTTGGTATTGAGATCATAAACCTGAGCCCCACTGGCATCCCCTTTGATCTGCCAAAATCTCGGCACGCTGACCTGATCAAAATAAAGCGGCTCGCCAGTCTGCTTACGATACTGCTTGATTGGTGAATCGACCTCTGCCGGCAAAAAGCCATCATCATTGATCACCACCGTTGGCACCTTGATACCAGCAATCTTTTGCGAGCGGACCAGGTCAATGCTGCCACGCTGCCAGTCGTCAAATAGATTAAGCATCGATTTCCTCCTTTACCAGCCGCTGCCATTTTGCAAGAATCTGATCATCTAAGTAATGCTCAGCAATTTCATAAGAATGCTGACTAAACTTCGCGCCCTGGCTTTCATCGGCAAACAGCCGCTTGACTGCCGCGGTCAACGCCGCCACTTTTTCAGTTTCATCCTGCTGCTCATCATAAGGCAGCAAAAAACCGTTTCGCTCCGGATCAATAAACGTCTGATTACCGTATGGAACGTCAAATCCGATCATTGGCAAGCCTCCACCAACTGCTTCTAACAGACTCAGCCCAAAGCCTTCACTAGTTGAGGCCGCGATGTAGCCGGCGTAGTTTTGGTAGACGTCATCCAGCCGGTGCTGTCCCATCAGATGAATATAGCCGGTTGCCTGGGCTGCGTCGATCTGCCGCTGCAGTCGGTCATGCTGCTCGCCATAGCCATAGATATCCAAAACCAGATCTCCAACCGTCCGACGTGCCGCGATGACCGCGCTGATCAGCCAATCAATATGCTTTTCGCTAGCCAGCCGGGAAGCCGTAATCAGCGTATGCCGACGTCGCTGCTGATATGGACGCTGCTTGAGGCTAGTCAGACTGCCGACTGGTATCACGACAACCTTGGCATCAACGTGCTGATACTTTTTAAGCTGTTTGACCAGCATGGCTTGTTGGGCCGCGGTTGCCACGATAAAAAAGTCAGTGTCGGCCGCGTGCACGAATTGATACTCATAAAAGTTGTTCCAGAGGACGCGCTTATTATCCGTATGATGCGCGTCATAATGTTCAGCATGCACCACCACGCCCAGTTTGGCTGATCCATGCAGCTGATACCAAAGCTGACCGCTGCTTAGATCCGGACTGTCCTCCCGATCCAAAATTACCAGATCGTCCGCCTGTAGGTTCAAACGACGGATCATTTCCGCGTACAGTTCGGTTTTGGAGTAATAGATCCGCTCTGGAAACTCAAAGACCTCGTTTTCACCATTAAGATACTGATGGTAGGCCACACTGCCATCTTGATTCAAAAAATCTCGTAGATAAACCTGGCCGCTGCCATCCAAATACTCCACGGCATAGCGGCTGGCGCTGAAGAATTCTCGCCTCACCAGGCGTGGTCCCGCGAAATACTCGGCATAGTCAATCAACTGCTGTTTTTGATCTACCACATGAACCCTGATCCGCCACTGGTCAGCTGATTCAAAATCAACCAGCTGCTTGTTGCCGACAAAAGTCTGCGTCTTCATTGGCACGTCCTGCAACGCATGCACCTTACGAAAATCGTCCAATGAATAGGTTGAAGGCGCAATCGGCATATCGGTAAAAAAGTTGTACAGCCAGATGACTTGCTCATCACGCAGTCCCAGATTGCTCGTTAACGCTTGAAGATTGTCAGCCAAAATCATATCCGAAAAGATAAACCGCGCCGCAATACCTGCCTGTTCAAAAATCTTGGCGCGATAAGCCTGAGCATACTCAACTCCACTGCTGGCCCAGCCAATGCCAAGATTAACGTTATAAACCGTCATTTTCTCACCTCTATTTAGATAAATTCCAAAACCAGTTCCTGCTTGCGATTAACCTTGAGCAGACTGAGCAGCAGATGGCGCACGGCCACCAGCCGCACCTGATCAAACATCTTTTCAAATGCCTCATAGGCCTGCTTGTGGTAGACGTACACCGCGTCTCGCTGCATCAATGACCACGGCTCGGTATAAGACTTCAGTCGCTCCAAAAATGCGACCTGATCAATCCAGCAGTCATCCAGACTCTTAAGCAGCGCGGCACGGTAGAACTGATCGCACTGTTCCGGCGTCAAGAGCTGTTTTTCTTTTGCGTCCAGTACCCGGCTGCTCAGCTGCATCAAATATGACTTGATCGCCGTCTGATCAGTAAAGTCGATTGCGGGCAGTTCCGTAATCAGATCATAGGTAATCCAATGATTGATCAAATCCTTCAGCAGTTCGGCATTCCAATCCGTCCGCTCAGCCAGCAACTGATCAAACCCGCGTGCCAACCAATGTTCCGCGGCCTGGCGATAGTCCTTGAGTTCCATCACCTGCTCGCGCTCAAAATAAAAGACCTCTCGCTGCATGCGCATGCTGTGCTCATAGCGATAAGTACGCGCCCGCTGATTCTGTTCCTTATCCAGCAGCCGTTCATTTAAAAAGTGCATCGAAATCCAGAGCGAAGGACCGCGCAACTGTCGCGGCTCGTCAATTGGGTGCTTGGCGCGGTGGCGTTTTTTACGGCGATAGTAGTTCTGCAGCTTGACACTGCTGTTTTTGCCAACCAGATCGTCTTCTAATGACCAAAAGAAAATACTGGAACCAGGATCGCCCTGTCGTCCAGCTCGGCCACGCAATTGTTCGGCAATTCGTGGCAGCAGCAGCTCAGTACCAATCACGGCAAGGCCGCCAAGCTCTTTGACGCCCTTGCCAAGCTTGATGTCGGTACCCCGGCCAGCCAGATTGGTCGCGACCGTCACGGCTCCTTTTTGACCGGCTGCCTTAATAATCATGGCCTCTCTTGCCTCATTGCGGGCCGTCAAAACATTGTGGGCAATGCCCCGATTCAGCAGCAGCTCAGAAATGATCGCCGAATTTTCAATTGAACCAGCAATCAAAAGAATCGGCCGTCCCTCTCGATGCAGTCTCATCGTCAAATCAATCGCCGCCCGCAGCTTTTCGCCGGTCGTCAAATACAGCCGAGGCGAGAAATCCTTGCGCACAACCGGACGATGCGTTGGAATCGCAACGACCTTCATCTTGTACAGGTTGATAAACTCGCTGGCTGATGAGCGCGCCGTCCCCGTCATCCCCGCAACGTTTTCAAACAGACCGAATAAGCTCTGATAAGTCGTTGAGGCAACGGCCTGCTGATTATCGGTGAGTTCGACACCTTCTTTCTGCTCAACGGCCTGCTGGATCCCAGTGTTGATCTTCATCCCTTTTAACAGGCGGCCATTAGCTTCATCAAGCAGTACCACCTTGCCATCCTGGACTTCATATTCATGACCGCGCTGCTGCAGAAAATGGGCCTGCAATGCCAGATTAATATGCCGATATAATTCACGGCGCTTTGGACTGAACAAATCATCAATGCGGAAATAGCTTTGAGCGTACTCAATCCCGGCCTTGGTCAGCCAGACCGCTTGATCCTTAAGATTCAGTCGATATTCTTGACGATAGCGCAGCGTCCGGACAAACAGATCGGCTTGCCGATAAAGATTCGACTGCAGCGATGGCTTGCTGGAAACGACCATTGGCGAATTGGCCCCGTCCAAAAGCACCGCGTCAGCCTCATCGATAATCACGAAATGATAAGGCCGCAGATACTGATCACGCGGATTGGCCGCCAGATTATTGAAAAGGTAGTCAAACGCCAGCGTGGTCCCCGTCGTGTACATCACGTCGGCATTATACCAGCCTCGTTTTACCGCGGGCTTGACCTTTTTTGCTTCATCGTCTTCATCACCAGCCTCTGGATCAAACCCCAGGCTGCAAGTCAAACCCAGCCATTCGTACAGCGGCGCCATCTCCTCTTGATCACGCTTGGCAAGATACATGCTGGGCGTAACCAAAATCGCGCCCTTTCGCGTCAGACCGTTCAGATAAAGCGGCAGCGTGGCCGTCAGTGTCTTGCCCTCACCGGTTTTCATCTCGGCAATCTGCCCCTGTTGCATGACGATGGCCCCCAGTACTTGAACGTCAAACGGGTACATTCCTAATACTCGGCGCGCGGCCTCGCGTACGGTAGCATAGGCTTCAGGCAGAATCTCCATTAAAGTCGCCCCTTCAGCCAGCTGAGCGCGCAGCTTTGGCGTTTGCTCCCGCAGCGACTGGTCATCCAGCGACCGCATCTGGGGCGCCAGCGCGTTGACTTGCCGCAAGATCCGCCGTGCTTTTTGATATTCCCATGAAAAGCTCATTCAAAATTCCTTTCTGGCCGCGGATTCTCATTATTGATCATCACAAAAGACCCTAAAAACGGCCGAGCTCTATTTTGGCCGCGCGACTCCCAGCTGATCGCGCAGTTCCTGCAGAATCGTCATGATTGGCAAGCGAACCACGCCTTGCCAAAAAATATCGCTACGGTAATTAATCTGATAGCGCTCGATCCGTGAATTAATCGGCAGCTCATCTGGGGCCAGGGTAAAGCCATTCCAGGCTGACTGCTGCTCAATCAGTTGATGAACCAAGGCGTTGGTCGCCGGTGAAGTGCCAATCAGATTCACCCGGCCATGATCAGGGATTGCCTGCTCAAGCCGCGTTTTCGCCAAATCTACCGCGTCGTTTCTTTCCTGCCACGGAATCACCACCGGCAGCAAATTGGATACGAACCGCTGCTTAGCCAAAGCGTTGTAATCAATTCCGCTGCTCGTTCGGCGCGTTTCCAACAGCAGGACGCTGACTGGCTGACCGGGAATTGGATTGCTTAGCGTTGGCAACGTAATGTACTGCTCAGTTCCTTGGTCAGAAATCTCCAGTCGTTTGAAATCCAGCTCCCAGCAGCCCAGATTGACCAGTTCGACGGTATAGCTGACCACTTCTAAGGGGCAAGTAACCGTAAGCTGATCGCCATGTGCTTGAAATTCCTTAATCACGTCGCCCTGTGCATCATAAAAAGACGCCCTCAGCATAACGCGCGCTGCCGGTTTAACTTTCATCACGGCCTTGAACTGGTAAGCCTGCTTGCTGAGCAGTTCCGGCAGCTGCGGGACCACGCGCTGAGCTTGATAGTTGCCTGCCGAATGCCACTTGACCAGCGTTTTGCCCGGTGCCATCAGCCGATTGACGAAATGAACCGACTGATCGGCGCGTACGGTCATTGCCGAGCCATAGCGATAGTTGTTATTCGGCTGATTGCCCCAGTAGATATAGTTCAGCAAATCCTCACCTTCCAAAATCTTCTTTTAAGACGCGCGCGTACTGCCGCAAGAACCATTTGATCATCCCGCTGCTGTCGTCATTGTGGCGGCCGGGCAGACCATAGTAGTTGATCTGGCGAGCCCGCCCTAACAAATGTTTTTTCAAGGTGGCCAGCGCGTTGGGATCATAGTCATCGTCAAACATGTACGCAAGGTTGAGTGACGTCTCGCTGGCATCTTCATGGATCAGTGTCTCTATGATTTTTTGATCCAGCTGCCGCAGACTGGTTTCGTCCAGCTCATTTGGCGCGGTAATCAATTCTCTGGCTAGGTCAAAACTGGTCCCAAATTCGTCTGGCCGAGCCAAGCGACTCCGCTGTGCGATCGTTCCCAGATGCACCAGCGGCTTGGCGGCAATTACTGCATGAGCCTTTTGTCGCAGACCAAATTTAATCGCGCCATAGGTTCCCATTGAAATGCCCGACATCACCAGCTGCGTATGGTCAAATCCCAACAGCTGCAGGTGCTGATCAATAATCTTAGGGATGGCCTGGTTAAAGAACGGTCCCGTGTAAAAAGCGCCCCCCTCTAACCGCGAATCGGTAATCAAAAGATAGGGAACCTTCATTTTTTTCATCATGAAATAGCCTTCAAAGCTTTTCTTTGAATGATAGCCGGCAAAATAAACGCACAGCGGCGGCCGCAGATCACCCGGATTAAAGTAGAACTGTACCTCGTCGCGCGACTGAGGATCCTGCCAAGCCTGACCGCCGTTGATAAACGTGCCCAGCTCATAGCGCGCCCAGCGAAGCTCAAGGTTGCCCAACGTCAGCTGGCCATGTCCCTTAGCAAAGACGATCGCGCTCAAAAACTGGTTGTGATCGGTTATCGGCGTTGGTATTACCTGCGGCTTTTGCAGCTGGGCTTCGGAAAACTCATAAGTCTGCCGCTCACTGCCATAAACCAGAACGAAGCGGTAGCGAATCTCCACACCGGCATCATGCTGAAAAACTGGCCAGACCGTCAGCTGCCGTTTGGGATCGACAAACAGATTGGTACGCAGGTTGGCTAATGGCTGCCAATCATCACTGTCAACCGTCAGCTCCAAGGCGGCGGAATCTTTCCAACGCTGGTTTCCTTGATAGTCGGGACTGACGGAAAAAGCATCCGGACCGAGTCCAACTCCCTGCTGACCAACATAGTAGTATTGAGGAATTGCTGAAACAAAGACTTGATGATCGCTTTTTAACAGCCGCGCCTGCGTCCGCGCCAAAAAATACTGCTGCAGCTCATCGCCGGCTGCTTCAGGCAAAAAGACCACGTTATATGGATCTACCTTGGCATGCAGCTGCTCCCATTCAACCGGGGTCATTTCTAGCTGGTCGGCAATAATCAATAGCTCAAACCGCATTTTTTTGACTTTTAATTGCGCCAGGTCGTTGAAGTACCACCGTACGCCCGTGGGAATCCGCAACGTCTGTGACCAGTCCGCGCCCCCCAGCTGCAAGACTCTAATCGTTTTCAATTCTTAATCCCCTTTTCTACCACAGATTCTGCCAAGCATGCATGATCATTTCATCTGAGTAGCGATTGATCAGAGCAACCGAACTCACCAGGGCCTCATTCCATTGCTTCATCGAGCCCAGATAGTAGTCCAAGGCTTGGTCCAGCTGACTGAGCTGCTTGATCCGCAGCCCATTTTGCTGATGCGTGACCAATTCGCTGGCCGTCCGGTTGATCTGCGGTACGCCAACGCTGACAGCCGCCATCTGAATAAAATCATCCGGCGCCGCGCTGAGATCTACCAATACGCGGGTCGTGTCCAATATGGTCAAGAGGTCCTTAGGCCGCGTGATCCGCTTGGTATTAATTGGAATCGGCTGCGCGGTCTGCAAGTCCTCCATGTCCGGCGTCAAATCCGCGTCTTGCACGTCCGCGTTTGGCTTCAGCTGCTCAGGCGTTGGGTTGAGCATAACCAGCGGATAGCGATCCTGAGCAAATTCTTTGATTATCTCCTCAGCGTGGCTTAACAGATCATCGTCATAGCTGACCAACTTTAGGTTTTCGTTAAAGCGGGCCTGATCAAGTCGGGCCAAAAGCCGTGCTAAAACGTCGCGCAGTTCAGCCGACGTTAAATCGTTGACCACCAGCAGGATCGTCTGTTCCAATTGTTCTTGACTGTGGCCCAGATGAAACTGAGCTGAAAAAATCGGCAGCAGCAAGGTTTCACGGTCATCGCCCAGCAGTTCATGTACTCGCGCGTCAACGGCAGCCGAGTCCGTAACCAGCTGGCCGGTAAAATCACCCAGTCGTGGCAAAAAGTTTGCAAAAGCATGCCAGCGACTGATGACTACCGCGGTTTTGAAGCCGTTAAAAAACGATAGCTTGGCCCGTTGCTGATCAGCCGCCGTAAAAATAATCTCGTCTTGTTTAACGTCAAGGTTTTGCTTGATGAGCTGCGGCAAAAAATCATCAATCAATGCCTGCCGATCCTGGTATTCAGCCTTGTTAAAGTCTTTGGCAAACCACGGATTGACAAAAACACGGCCATCCGCGACTCGTTCCTTAACACGCCAGCTGCCGGCTGGATTTAAAAACAGCCGCTCAATCAGCTGCGCTTGTTCATCGTAATTCTGTAGACAAGACACCCAGCCCCTTGAATCCATTATTAGATCTTGAAAGTGCCGTCCATGTTCAAAGCGCTCAATCCGTAGAATCTGTCCCCGAGCGTTAAACATCACCTGGGCAATCTTTTGGTCATCACAGTAAGCCACTACTCGAAACGGATCGTATTCAAACCAAGTCCCGCGTGGCCAGTTAAAGTCCGGTAAGTCCAAAATCTGCCTGGCCTGCGTATCGCCAACCCCCTGCACCAGATCAAATACCGTCAGCAAAGCATCCGGTGCCAGCCCAGCCTCGTTCAGCTGCGCCGTAAGCTGCGGCACGTATTCACTGACGATTGCGCCGCATTGGGCATCGTTGCGCATAAAGATTTTTAAATTGTTGATCGCATCATCAAACTTAAGATGATCAACGGCAAAGGCCCAGTCATCAAGCTCGTTTTGCCAAGCCGGCACGAAATACTTCATCTTCCAGATCTCCCTTCAACTTGGCATAGCGGCGCGGAATCTTGAGCTCGTCCAGCTTGTCGAGCAAACCATTCATAAACATCACCAGCATGATCAGCTGAGCCATCAACTGAAGGATGCTGCCCCATTCATTTTTGATCAAAGAACCCGAAAGACTCATCACAATCACACCCATTGCCAACAGCGCGCCAAAAAACGTCAGACTAAACAGGCGCTGCCGCAGATAGCGCTGCGTTGCCTTCCCCGGCTGCACGTTTAAAAGGTAGCTGTTGGTGTACAGCATCTGCTTGGCCTGCTGCTTAGGATTGAACTGCAGCCACGCAAAAAAGTAGGTCAGCAAAAAGGTCAAACCAGCCGCAAAGCCAATCTGAAATTGCGAATTCAATAAAAGCGTGCGGTGTCCCAGTCTAGCTCCAATCAAAGCCGGCAGTACCGCCAGCGCCGTTCCAATCATAAAGGTCATCATGACACCCAGATTAAGCCCGATCGGATACATCAAAGGCGGCGTGTAGCTTGGCAGATAGGATCGGATCTGCGCGTCCTCATAGCGCGCCAGCCGCAAAGCCGCTAAAAACCAGATCAGTCCCAGACTCAAGAGCGCGACTCCCGCTATCAACAGCCAACCTTGCCAATTTACCGCCAATTGATGAATCAGCTTGCCCGCCTGTGAGACCACGCTCCGCATCATGTTGCTGATGATAAGCACGATCATGCCGCCAATCCCCAGAGTGCCATTCAGATTGCCCAGCCAGGTAACCAGCATCGCGCCCGCCGTTAACGCCGCGATTGCCGTGATTTTTGCCAACGAGCCATCAACCAAGCGCGCGTTGCCAACCAACAGATGAGCTTCAAAAACGGCAATCAGCATCGTCAGTATATTCTGTAGCAAAAGAATCTGCCGCTGCGAAAGCTCCCGTAAATATGGCAGTTTTGCCAATAAAACCAGCTGAATGGCCATCATTGCTACCATAAAGGGCGTAAAGCCAATGGTAAAAAGCGACAGTTTCGGCAGATTGGCCCCCGACATGGCAGCCAGGGCGCTGACTGAAGATTCATGCATCAGCTGCTGGTAGTGATGCGTGAGCTTGACGGCCGGTACCGGAACCTGACTGCCCAACAGATAGATTGTGATGGCCATCAGCGTAAAGCCGGCCTTTTTTAAGATACCTTTAGTTTCAGAAAGCATTGCAACCCCTTTGATCGTTCATTATTCTTCCGTTCTTCAAAAATATTCTGCAAGAAAAGCTGTTCTTTAGGGCATACTAAATCATTTTTCTAAGCACATAAGACTACTCTTCCAGGCGCGCTTGAAAAACGGCTTCGGTCAGCGCCCGTTTGGTAAACATTCCCTGCCGATTGAGCCAGCCAAATTGATAGACGTGATCAGCCATTTGCCGGTACTGCTCTTCAGTGACTGACTGTACCCATTCACTGGCTTCGGCAAGCGAGTCAACCACTTTCCCCAGATGATATTTTTCAACGAGATCCGCCTGCGCGACGCCGCGATGAATAACAATCGGCAGACCAGCCGCGAGATAAGAGCCGAATTTAAAATTGGAATTGAGCTTCATATACTTAAACCAAGTCGGTGAACTTTCCCAAAGCAGGCCAAAGCCCCCGTTTTGATGCAGACACTCAACCAGATGCTCATTGGCTACATAACCTTGGAATCTGACTTGGGGATTGTTAAGTGGGGTGGCTGGGTCGGCAAACACCTCAAGCGGAACCTTTTCGTGCCAATCGTTGATAAAGGTAAACTTGTCAGGACTGCCCGCAAAATTAAGCACCGTACGATATGGCGATTTTCCAGTCAAAGGATCGGTAGTTACCGCGTCCCAGGCTTGCTGATAAACAATCTTTTTGACTTTGAGGCCCCATTTGTCCAACTCCTGCTTCATCTGTGGCATTGGCAAAATCAAAACATCAGCCTGATTGTAAAAGTCGATCCATTCTGGTACGCGCGCGGGATTATCAAACATCAACGGCGCCACGTCATGCACGAACATGATCAATTTAACGCGATATTTTTGACGGTAGGCGTTGATCTTGTCAACCAGCCGCTGCTGCCATGGCATTTCCATCCAGGTTGGCTCTTGTAAAATTACGATATCATCGACCGTCAATGATGACAGAATGCCATCCAGCCGTGCCGATAATTCGCCTGCGGATTCAGCCGAGGCATTATAAAAGTAGTAGCCCAATTCTCTGATGCCAATCTCATCAGCAAATTGAGCGGCCATATTTTGAGCAATCTGGGCCGTACTGTTTTTCATTTGGCCATGCATATTTGTAATATAGACCGTCATTAACTTTCGCTCCTCTTACACTTATCATTTTATAAGCATTATCACAACTAATAACAATATACATAATATTTTTTCGAAATGGCCGTTAATTCCAGATGTTGCACAGATCAACATGAACTTACATTTGAATATAACTTTCGAAACTTTTTGGCGATTTAAGTGATAAAAACTAAAAAAACGCTGCGATCAAGGCGTTTTTGCCATGATGCAACGTTCTTCGTTTTAAATATCAATCGATCAGTTACTTATCTTCATCAGTTCGTTTACGTCCCAAGGCAGCGGCCAATGCACCCAGCATTACAGCTGACAGTCCCAGAATTCCTGCTTGAGAATCATCAGAACCACTAAGCTGTGGCAGTTTTTCAGCCTGCTTTTTAACGGCCGGCGTTGTGCTTGACATTGGTTGACTTGACACAACACGTTGCGTTGTCTGCTGTTCAACTGATGGTACGACACTGTCAAATGACTGCATGTCTACCAACGTCACTGGTTCAATAAGTGAGCGGCCATTATTGTTTTCAATATAACCGCCTGAATTAGAGTCGGTGTTATGAGCAATGCTTTCCGAAATGGATTGGCTGACGCTATTCACCTTGCTGTTGGAAATGGATTCCGACAGGCTGCGCGACTGACTCTTGGAAACACTTTGCGATGCGCTCTTAGAGATTGATTGACTCGCACTCATCGAAGCCGACGCACTTGCACTTACTGATGCACTAGATGATGCCGATTCGCTCGCACTTACGGATGCACTCGTTGAGGCAGACTCGCTCGCGCTTACGGATGCGCTAGTCGATGCAGATTCGCTTGCACTCAGGGAGGCACTAGTTGAGGCCGATTCACTCGCGCTTACTGATGCACTCGTTGAGGCTGATTCACTCGCACTTACTGATGCACTAGTCGAGGCAGATTCACTGGCACTCAGTGATGCACTGGTTGATGCTGACTCGCTGGCACTCAGGGAGGCACTAGTTGAAGCAGATTCACTCGCACTCAGGGATGCACTGGTTGAAGCGGATTCGCTCGCACTTAATGATGCACTAGTCGATGCCGATTCACTGGCACTTACTGATGCACTAGTTGAGGCCGATTCACTCGCGCTTACTGATGCACTCGTTGAGGCTGATTCACTCGCACTTACTGATGCACTCGTTGAGGCTGATTCACTCGCACTTACTGATGCACTCGTTGAGGCTGATTCACTCGCACTCAAGGATGCACTCATTGAGGCTGATTCGCTTGCACTCAGTGATGCGCTCGTTGAGGCAGACTCGCTCGCACTTACTGATGCACTCGTTGAGGCGGATTCGCTCGCACTTACTGATGCACTTGTCGATACCGATTCGCTCGCACTTACTGATGCACTAGTTGAGGCAGACTCACTTGCGCTCAAGGATGCACTGGTTGAAGCTGACTCGCTTGCACTCAGGGAGGCACTAGTTGAGGCCGATTCACTAGCGCTTACTGATGCACTAGTTGAGGCTGATTCACTCGCACTTACTGATGCACTAGTTGAGGCTGATTCACTCGCACTTACTGATGCACTCGTTGAGGCTGATTCGCTTGCACTTACGGATGCACTAGTCGATGCCGATTCACTCGAACTTACTGATGCACTCGTTGAAGCAGATTCACTTGCACTCAGTGATGCGCTCGTTGAGGCAGACTCGCTCGCACTCAGGGAGGCACTAGTTGAGGCGGATTCACTGGCACTCAGTGATGCACTTGTCGATGCAGATTCGCTGGCACTTACTGATGCACTCGTTGAGGCTGACTCACTCGCACTCAAGGATGCACTTGTTGATGCTGATTCACTCGTGCTTACTGATGCACTAGTTGAAGCGGATTCGCTGGTACTCAGTGATGCACTAGTAGATGCCGATTCACTCGCGCTTACTGATGCACTAGTTGAGGCTGATTCACTCGCACTCAAGGATGCACTAGTTGAGGCCGACTCACTTGCACTCAGGGAGGCACTAGTTGAGGCTGATTCGCTCGCACTCAAGGATGCACTTGTCGATGCAGATTCACTGGCACTCAGTGATGCGCTAGCTGAGGCGGATTCACTGGCACTTACTGATGCACTTGTTGAGGCTGATTCGCTCGCACTTACTGATGCACTTGTCGATGCCGATTCGCTCGCGCTCAGTGATGCACTAGTCGAGGCTGATTCGCTGGCACTCAAGGATGCACTCGTTGAGGCAGATTCACTCGCACTTACTGATGCACTAGTCGAGGCCGATTCACTCGCACTTACTGATGCACTTGTCGATGCCGATTCACTGGCACTCAGTGATGCACTCGTTGACGCAGATTCGCTGGCACTCAAGGATGCGCTCGTTGACGCAGATTCGCTCGTACTTACTGATGCACTGGTAGATGCCGATTCGCTGGCGCTTACTGATGCACTAGTCGATGCCGATTCACTCGCACTCAAGGATGCGCTGCTTGAAGCTGATTCACTCGTACTTACTGATGCACTCGTTGAAGCTGACTCGCTTGCACTCAGGGAGGCACTCGTTGAGGCCGATTCACTAGCGCTTACTGATGCACTAGTTGAAGCTGACTCGCTTGCACTTACTGATGCACTAGTTGAGGCTGATTCACTCGCACTCAAGGATGCACTGGTTGAAGCTGACTCGCTTGCACTCAGGGAGGCACTAGTTGAGGCCGATTCACTTGCACTCAGGGAGGCACTGGTTGAAGCTGACTCGCTTGCACTTACTGATGCACTAGTCGATGCCGATTCACTCGCACTTACTGATGCACTAGTTGAAGCTGACTCGCTTGCACTTACTGATGCACTAGTCGATGCCGATTCACTCGCACTCAAAGATGCACTCGTTGAGGCTGATTCGCTTGCACTTACTGATGCACTCGTTGATGCTGACTCGCTGGCACTCAGGGAGGCACTAGTTGAGGCTGATTCACTCGCACTCAGGGAGGCACTAGTCGATGCCGATTCGCTCGCACTCAGTGATGCACTCGTCGATGCCGATTCGCTCGCACTCAGTGATGCACTCGTTGATGCTGATTCACTCGCACTTACTGATGCACTGGTTGAAGCTGACTCGCTCGCACTTACTGATGCACTGGTTGAAGCTGACTCGCTCGCACTTACTGATGCACTAGTTGAGGCTGATTCACTTGCACTCAAGGATGCACTGGTTGAAGCTGACTCGCTGGCACTTACTGATGCACTAGTCGATGCAGACTCACTCGCACTCAGGGAGGCACTAGTTGAGGCTGATTCGCTCGCACTTACTGATGCACTTGTCGAGGCCGATTCACTCGCACTTACTGATGCACTCGTTGAGGCAGACTCGCTTGCACTTACTGATGCACTCGT
>NZ_JBKZAY010000032.1:0-20146 GCF_046939755.1 Limosilactobacillus mucosae | reverse complement strand
TAAGTACTACAACATGGATCAAGTAATCAAGGCGGCCTTAACGACCGTGGCTGAGGAGTTTGACAAGTAGATCATGAAGGTTATCAAAAACTATCTGTATAATGCGGGCTACCAAATTCTGTTGATGTTTGCTCCTTTAATTACGACACCATATGTATCACGAGTTTTGGGAGCACACGCATATGGTATCAACACTTATACAAATGGTTGGGTTACTTTCTTTTATTTGATGGGTCAAATGGGGATAACCCTCTATGGTAACCGTGAAGTAGCCTATCATCGTGATGATAAATATAAGCGTTCGCAAACTTTCTGGGGCATAGAGATTCTCCAATTAGGTACGATTACCATTGCCTTGATAGCCTATTTGGCAGCTGTTTTTCTCTTTAGTACGACGTTTAAGGAATACTACCTGTTGCAAACACTATGGATTGTGGCTGCAGGACTTGATGTTTCTTGGTACTTTATGGGAATGGAAGACTTTAAAAAGACGGTTACGAGAAATACGATCGTCAAGCTGATTTCAATTGCGTTGATCTTTATGCTTGTCCGAACGGAAGCCGATCTTTGGAAGTACGTGCTGCTTTTGGGATTGGCGCAGGTTGGTGGCAACGTTACTTTATGGCCTTACCTGCGTAACAGTATTCAATGGGTACCAATCAAAGAATGGCATCCGCTTAAGCATTTCTACCCATCGCTGTTGCTGTTTATCCCGACAATTACCACGCAAGTCTATTTGGTGGTTAACAAATTGATGCTTGGTAAGATTGGTCAGCCAACCGCTTTAGGTCAATTTGATTTTGCCGATAAGATTGTTAAATTGGTCTTAGCAGTCGTAACGGCTACGGGGACGGTTATGCTGCCTCATGTCGCCAATAAGTATGCTAACGGTGATATTAAAGGAATTCGGACAAGTTTATATTCTTCGTTTGATTTTGTAACGGCAATGTCGGTTCCAATGATGTTTGGCTTAATGGCAATTTCAGCCAAATTTGCTCCATGGTTTTTAGGATCGGAATATGTTGATACTGGTCGCATCATTTTCTTGGAGGCGCCGGTAATCCTGTTTATTGCCTGGAGTAACGTTACGGGAACGCAATACCTAATGCCGGTTAACCGAGTCAAGGAATATACGCTTTCGGTAACGGCAGGTGCAGTAGTTAACATTATTGGAAATCTGTTTTTGATTGAACCTTATTCCGCAAATGGGGCAGCGATAGCAACCGTTATTTCTGAGTTTGCGGTGACGGCAGTGCAGCTGTATTTTGTTCGAACCACCATTAGTCGACGAATGCTGTTTAAAGACCTGTGGCGCTACTTATTGAGTGGCCTTATCATGTATTTTGTAGTTTTGCGTCTAGATGAAATTATGAAGATGAATATTATTAATCTAGCAGCTCAAGTAATTATTGGGGCAGTAGTTTATCTGCTTTGTATTCTTGTATTTAGAGCTCCAATCGTTGAACGGGCCAAGCAGATTTTGACAGATAGATAAAATTTACAAAATCCCTTAAAATAATTACCTGAATTAGGAGAATGTTTTGAGGGATTTTTTGTATCTAGAAATAAAGAGTAACCAAGGGAGAGATTTTGTGAAAAAAAGGATCGAATGGATTGATATTGCACGTGGGATAGCGATTATAGCGGTAATTATTGGACATTCTTTGGGAAATTATTTTCCCGGAAAATTTGCTAATTTTATTTACGCATTTCATATGCCGATATTCTTTATATTAAGCGGTTATTTATATCATCAACAAGATTCAAAAAAGTTGATGAAAAAATCCTTTTTAAATTTAATAGTTCCTTATATTGCAACTGTCAGTCTGGAATTATGTATTATTATCTTTAACCGAATTGTACCAAACCCAGTTTTAGCACCAAGTCGAGCCCATTCGACTAAGGAGTTTATGGTTTCAATCGTATATGCGGCTGGTGCGGATACTCAGATTGGAAGCCATCATATTCAAGCAATTGGAGCACTTTGGTTTTTAGTAGCAATGTTTTTTGGAATTCAGCTTTTCAATCAGATAATGAAGCTAAATATTCAAAAACACGGCTTAATAGTCAAAGGGTTATTGACGATGCTGTGTTCACTTGTCGGTATCTTTTCGGCTAGATATGTAGCGTTACCATTTGCATTACAACCGGCCTTGCTATCTCAAATTTTCTTTTTCTTTGGCTTCGTAGTTAAAAAGTACCAGCTTATTGATAAGTTTGGGACAGTGCTGATCATTATAAGTATGGCTCTTTGGCTTATTGATTCACAATTTAACCTGTTTGGTTTTGTTAATGCAGCGGCTAAAAATACATGGTTGGCAGTACTTGTTGGTATGCTTTCAAGCATGGTAGTAATAAAATTCAGTATTTTTCTTGATAGAGTATTGAGTTTTTCTATGACACTGTGGATGAAGAGAATCTTAGAGTTTTGGGGATCGCAGTCATTATTGATTTTATGTTTTCATCTAATTGATTTGGATATGGTTCAAATTTGGCCAGTTGTGGTTGGAAAACTTTCAGTTGTTTCCTACATGTTTGCTATAATTTGCGGAATTTTATATAGAATAGCTTTTGCCTCATTCTTTGCTATAAGTATGCCTAAAATTCCTTTACTGCGAAATCTATATATGAATCGCCAATATCCTTTGAAAAATCTTTTGAAAAAGTAAATGTAGAATTTAAAATTTATAATTTTATGTTAGTATAATTGGAAATAAGAAAATTGGGGGAAAGATTAGATATGAATGTATATAAACATTTTAAAATGTACAAAAAGGGGAAAAAATGGTGTTGCATGGCTCTGACCACGCTTGCTGCTGTAACTGGAGTATTTGCAACAACTCAATTTGCTAAGGCGGACACGGTTTCTGATGTAAGTCAGTTTGAATTAGTATCTCCAACAGATGCAAATGTTGCTAGTGAGGGTTCATCTAATACTGAAACAGTATCTAGTGAAAGCATCGCTGCATCTGCGCAGAGTTCAATCAATAGCCAAGCAAGTACCATTGCTGCCGATAGTGCGACTGCCGGTTCTGAAAGTCCAAATAGTCAACCGGCTAACTCAAATGATTCTGTTAAAAATACTAAGTCTGATTCAACTCAAAGTGCGATGCCTTCTGTGTCAAATCAAGTAGTTAATGTATCTGATATGGTAAAAGATGATGTAACATCAGACGCTTCTAAGGGCAGTAATACAGAAGCGGTATCAATGACCTCGTTGGCAGCTACAACAACAAAAGATGGTTTGGTGAGTGAAAATGGCAATACCTATTACTATCAAAATGGTCAGCAATTAAAGAATGGTTTTACGACTATTAATGGGAAGACATATTACTTTAAAGCTGATGGTACGATGGTCGAGGATTATTTCTATCAAAATTGGGGTCATACTTATTATTTTCAAAAGGATGGCTCTCGATTAGATGATGGATTCTATAATAACTGGGGAAATGCCTATTACTTTGGTGATGGTGGCGTTCGCCTAGATAACGGATTTTATAGCAACTGGGGTCATATGTATTACTTTGGTAATGGTGGTGTTCGTCTAGATAATGGATTCTACAACAATTGGGGAAATACATACTATTTTGGTAACGGCGGTGTTCGCTTAGATAACAGTTTCTATAATAATTGGGGAAACCTTTATTATTTTGGTTCAGATGGCGTTTTACAAAAGAATCGAAAAGTCACTGTTAACCTAACAAGTTATTGGGCTGATAACAATGGCGTTTTAACCCCACAATTTGATAATGGTGTAAATCGATACATTATCAATAACCATATCGGTCATGCTAACATTACGTATTACAATGCGATTCCCGAAAATATTACGGGGACTTACTCCGGAACTGATGATGGTAAGCCTAATATGATTGTTGTGCATGAAACTGCCAACCCTAATGACAGTATCTGGGGCGAAATCAATTATGAAAAATCAAATTATAATAGTGCCTTTGTTCATGCTTTTGTAGATAACAACAGTATTATTCAAATTTCCAATACTGATCATGAAGCATGGGGAGCTGCTTATCCGGCTAATGGTCGTGCGGTTCAGTTTGAACAAGTTGAGGTCTATGGTGGCTGGAATTTTGCAGCCGAATTGGTAAATGCTGCTTACTACACGGCATATAAGATGAAGCAATATGGGATGTATCCACGAATTGCGGATGGTTATTTAGGTGCTACACTATGGTCGCATCATGATGTAAGTCGCTATTTGGGTGGTACTGACCATACTGACCCGGATAGTTACTGGTCAAATCGTGCTTGGACTAACTTTGGAACTGGTTATGGTATGTGGGACTTTACCATGCTGGTTAATTATGAATATGCATTATTGCAATAATTGAAATGACTCATATCTCTAAAGTTGAACTATACTTAGAGGTATGAGTTTATTTTTGAGTTTATGAAGAAAATTAGAAGATAAGGTTACAAGGTTATTGCAAAAATTATCATTTTTTAACAATCAATGTGATCACAAATACGTTACATAATTATGTGTTAACATGAACAATGTTAGTAATTAAGTTAAAACATTTAAGATTTATCAAAATTCAGCAATGAAAGAGTGGGAATGATTAGATATGGACGTACGAAAACATTTTAAGATGTTTAAGAAAGGCAAAAAGTGGTGCTGCATGGCCTTAACTACGGTTGCTGTTGCGGCAGGGACGTTAATGGCAACACAAACGGCCAATGCGGATACTGTTTCTGCTATGGATAACGTTTCTTTATCTACAACTTCTGAAGCTGCATCAACTAGTAGTGAGAGTTTTTCAATTTCTAGTGTAGCTAGCGATAGAACAACTGCAGCAGATGAAAATGTTGCAAGTCAAGCTAGTGATTCCAGTACTGAAAGTGCCACCAGTGCAGTAAATCAATCAAAAGCTACTGCCAGTCAATCAACAGCGGAAAATACCAACAGCCAAGCAAGCACCGTTAATGATAGTGCATCAGTAGCTAATGCTTTAGAACCGGCTAAAAGTGCTGAGTCTTCTTCAGCTCAGAGTGCAGCTTTTAATGTAGTAGAACCTTCCGAAACATCAAGTGATACTAATTCGGCAGCCAGCTCAGCTGAAGCCGATGCAGAAGTTGCAACAATGACTTCATTGGCTGCAACTACGCAAAAAAATGGTCTGGTAACTGAAAATGGCAATACCTATTACTATCAAAATGGTCAGCAATTAAAGAATGGTTTTACGACTATTAATGGGAAGACATATTACTTTAAAGCTGATGGTACGATGGTCAAGGATTATTTCTATCAAAATTGGGGTCATACGTATTATTTCCAAAAAGACGGTTCTCGTTTAGACGATGGCTTTTATCAGAACTGGGGACATACGTACTACTTTGGTGATGGTGGTGTTCGTCTAGATGATGGTTTTTACACCAACTGGGGACATACGTACTACTTTGGTGATGGTGGTGTTCGTCTAGATGATGGTTTTTACACCAACTGGGGACATACGTACTACTTTGGTGATGGTGGCGTTCGTCTAGACAGTAGTTTTTATTTCAACTGGGGAAACTTGTATTATTTCAATAGCGATGGATCATTAGCTCAAAATCAGAGCGTATGGGAAAATGGTAATGAGTATTGGGCAGGTAGTGATGGTGCTATTACTACGGGTGATTCAGCGGTAGAGACGGCAATTAGTGCTGCAAAAACCCAGATTGGTTTAGCACCTTATACATGGGGCGGTGGGCGAACTGCAGCAACGATTGCGGCTCACCAATTTGACTGCTCTAGTTTTGTTCGTTGGGCTTATGCACAAGCCGGAGTTTCTCTTAATGGCGGACTCTGGGCAACTACTTATACAGAAATCTATTCAGGGACAGGGGTACCAGTTAGCCAGATGAAGCGTGGGGATCTGTTCTTTATGGATGATAATGGTCATGTTGGCTTATACCTTGGTGGTGGTTGGTTTATTCATGATTCACCATCATCACCTACGCAAGGTGTTGGAATCAATAACTTAGACGATCACTTACCAGCCTATCCTAACCTTACTTGGCGTAATATTATTACAGCAACGTGGAATGGTGTCTATGGTGTTCGTCGAGTAGCATAGACTTAAGATATGGTAAATAAAAGGCCTTTTTGTAAGGCCTTTTATTGTGAAGAAAATTCGAAGATAAGATTACAGACCTATTGCAAAAATTATTGTTGTTTAACAAAAACAATGATTGGTTATATTACGTAAAATTCTGTGTTAGTATGAACAGTGTTATCAATTAAATTAAAAATTAAGACCATTAAAATTTATTAAACTTTAGCAATGGAAGGGTAGGAATATTTAGATTATGGATGTACGGAAACACTACAAGATGTTTAAGAAAGGCAAAAAGTGGTGCTGCATGGCTTTAACCACGGTTGCTGTTGCGGCAGGGACGTTAATGGCAACACAAACGGCCAATGCGGATACTGTTTCTGATGCGGATAACGTTTCCTTATCAACAACTTCTGAAGCTGCATCAACTAGTAGTGAAAGTTTTTCAATTTCTAGTGTTGCTAGTGATAGCACAACCGCAACAGACGAAAATGTTGCAAGTCAAGCTAGTGATTCCAGTACTGAAAGTGCCACCAGTGCAGTAAATCAATCAAAAACTACTGCCAGTCAATCAACAGCGGAAAATACCAACAGCCAAGTAAGTGCCGTTAATGATAGTGCATCAGCAGCTAATGCTTTAGAACCGGCTAAAAGTGCTGAGTCTTCTTCAGCTCAGAGTGCAGCTTCTAATGTAGTAGAATCTTCCGAAACATCAAGTGATACTAATTCGGTAGCCAGCTCAGCTGAAGCCGATGCAGAAGTTGCAACAATGACTTCATTGGCTGCAACTACGCAAAAAAATGGTCTGGTAACTGAAAATGGCAATACCTATTACTATCAAAATGGTCAGCAATTAAAGAATGGTTTTACGACTATTAATGGGAAGACATATTACTTTAAAGCTGATGGTACGATGGTTAAGGATTATTTCTATCAAAATTGGGGACATACGTACTATTTCCAAAAAGATGGCTCTCGTTTAGATGATGGTTTTTATCAAAATTGGGGACATACGTATTACTTTGGTGATGGTGGTGTTCGTCTGGATGATGGCTTTTATCAAAATTGGGGTCATATGTACTACTTCGGCGATGGTGGTGTTCGCTTAGATGATGGCTTCTACACTAATTGGGGACACACCTACTACTTCCAAAAAGATGGCTCTCGTTTAGACAATGGTTTTTATACTAATTGGGGTAATGTTTATTACTTTGGCAATGATGGAGTTCGTCTAGATAATAGCTTCTATACTAACTGGGGCAAGGTTTACTACTTTGGTGCCGATGGAGCACGTGTAACCAATGCTACTATTAACCTAGGATTTGGTGATCTGACATTTGATGGCAATGGTGTCCTTTCCGATTCTAATTCATTTATTGGTAGTATTGTAAATGGAGCAATTCGAGGCTGGACTCAATATAAGATTCTGCCATCATTAACGCTTGCACAAGCTATTCTTGAAAGTGGTTGGGGCAAGTCGACCCTGGCTTCTCAGTATCATAACTTGTTCGGTATTAAGGGATCTTATAATGGACAGTCAGTAACAATGGCAACTGCTGAATATATTAATGGCAGCTACATTACCGTAAACGCGGCATTCCGGGCTTACCCAGATAATGATGCAAGTGTTGCTGACCATAGTCTCTTCTTTATTCAAAACTCCCGATACAGTAATTTGGTTGGGGTTACTGATTCCAATACTGCAACGTATCTGGTTCGAGCAGATGGCTATGCAACCGATCCATCGTACACGACTTCATTGAGAAATATGATCAGTACTTATAACTTGACACGTTTTGATCAAGTAGCTTTTCGTCTATAATTTAAGAGGACGACTTTTACCAAATGGTTGAAGTCGTCTTTATTTTTACAATTATTACAGAAGCATTGCAAAGATTATTGTTGATTAACAATCAACTGAAAACCATCGATTATAGGCTTTTTTATGGTAAGGTAGTAAACGTTAATAAATATTAGTGAAAATTAAACTTTTGAAAATAAATTTATGAAAGGACTTTTGTTTGATGATGGAAGCAAAAAAACACTTTAAATTGTTTAAGAAGGGTAAACAATGGTGTTGCATGGCAATTGCCACAATGACCGTAGCTTTAGGCGTTGCTGCTTTTAATGCTCAAAACGTTAATGCGGATACGGTTAATGAAGCACAAACTACGGCCGTTGCTTCCACAAGCACGGAAGTTCAAAGTGAGAATGCAACCGAACAATCTACTGCAAGTGAGGTAGCTTTATCAGCTACTGATACTACTGCTGTTAGCGAAGTAAGTGGAGCAGATTCAGCAGCTACCAGTTCAGTTGCTGAAAGCAGCAGTAAGAATGCTCAAAGTAATACCCAAGCAGCTTCTCAGAGTGCATCGTCTAATAGCAGTGCAGCTTTACCTACACCAAATGTAGAGGTTTCTTCAACCGCTGAAAATGCAGCTTCTGCTTCTTCTGTAAATGAGGAACAGGCAGCTACCAATAGTGACGTAGCGATGACCACGTTGTCTGCTCAAGCTGTTAAGAATGGTTTAGTTACCGAAAATGGCAATACTTACTATTATCAAAATGGTCAAGCGGTTAAGGATTATTTTTTGACGCAGAACGGTAACACCTATTACTTTACCGCTAATGGTACAATGGCCAAGAACTACTTCTACAGTAACTGGGGTCATATGTACTACTTCCAAGGCGATGGTGCACGTTTGGATAACGGCTTCTACAACAATTGGGGCCACACATACTACTTCCAAGGCGATGGTGCACGTTTAGATGACGGCTTCTACAACAATTGGGGTCACACGTACTACTTCCAAGGTGATGGCGCTCGTCTGGACAATGGCTTCTATAATAACTGGGGCAATACCTATTACTTCCAAAGTGATGGTGCACGTTTAGATAATAGTCTTTACAGTAACTGGGGAAACCAGTATTATTTTGGTGGTAATGGTGCCTTGGTAAAGAATACTAATGTTACCGTCAATGGAGTTGCATATAAGGCAGCTAGTGATGGTGTTTTAACCTCTGTCAATGATGCAATTGTTCAATTGGCTTTGAAACTTACCACGATGAATATCCCATATGTTTGGGGTGGTGACTCACTGCAGTGCATGGACTGCTCAGGATTGGTTAAATATGTGATGGCTCAGGTACGCGGCTTGAACCTTCCGCACAATACGATTGCGCAAGAAGGCTACTTGACCTCACGTAAGGCAGTAAGTCAAGCACAGCCTGGCGATCTGCTTTTCTGGGGTAATGCAGGTGCATCATACCATGTCGCAATCTACATTGGCAATGGAAAATACGTTCACGCACCGCAACCTGGTGAATACGTAAAAGTTGGCTACATTAACTCATACTTTATGCCATCATTTGCTGGTACGCTTCGTTAAATTTATTAGGCATTGGCATGACGGAAGAGTCTGCCAGTGCTTTTTTATTATTGATTGCCGTTATCAATACTAGTATAATTCGATTATGAAATTGTCCGTTAAATTAAAGGAGATTATAAAAATGCATTTTAAAAAAGTATTGGCCACTGTTGCAACTTTTGGGTTAATGCTATCCTTAACTGCGTGTGGAAGCAAACAAACCGTTTCTACCAGTAGTTCAAGTAAATCAGCTAGCGTATCAGCAAAAACATCTGAATCATCATCTGTTAAATTTCAAGGTAAAAAATATTCAGAAGCTCAATATGCAATGATGGCATATCTCAAGAGCGCAAAAAAAGAGGGTACTAATACTGGAAATCAATCAGTCCAGGTAGCCACTAATAGTAATTTAAAACGACAGATAAGTGACAATCAGGAACAGTATACGGTTACTAATACTGCAAAGAAGGTAACTGTTAAGTCTTCAGAAGCTTCCTATGTTTTTTCTAAAGATCAGCTAACTAAGTCTTTACAGAAAAATATTGAAAATGTGAACGAATTACTGGATAAAAATAGTGATTCATCCGATAACTTAAGTTCTTCAACTTCATCATCAAAAGAAAGCAACGTTACTGAATCTTCGAGTAGCAGTTCATCATCCAGCTCTTCGAGTGCATCTTCATCATCAAGTAGTCAAAGTACCGCAAAGATGACAGCTGCTGATGCAAAGGCTATGCTTAAAGAACACGTCAGCGTTGAAAGAGAAAAAAACGGGTTAAGTGGTCAATCAGTATCCGGGATGCCAACTGCTGATGATGTTGACGGTTTTACTATGAATCAAAACTCTGATGGAAATTGGACGGCAACAGGCATGATTAATGGGCAGACTGTTACCTATAACATTACTCCATCAAAAGTATCCTCAAATAACTAACAATAAAAGGATAGTACATCATGGATTATTAGAAATTCATGATGTACTATTTTATTAATGTGTACTTTTATGTAGAAAGAAGTTTTAAAACCGTATGATTAAAAAGAAACAATTTTCTCAATTTTTTATTGCTCTATTATTGATAATAAATTTTTTGATAATGCTGGTTTGGAATTTAAAAACACCATTAATGGATGATGATTTATGGTTTAGATACCAAGCGGTTCAAGGGCATATAATAAGAGATGGTATACAAGATTATATGACTTGGAATGGTAGATTTTGGGGTCAGACATTTTGTCGAGTTTCTTTGTTGGGTGATCAAAAGGGATCGAGTATTTTAAATGCATTTTTATTTGCAATTTTAATTTTTTTAATCCTAAAAATAACAGATGTACTGCAAGATAAAAATTTTTCTCTATTAAGAGTAGGTACTACTATATCTACCATATATCTCTTTACTCCTGGATTTGCTAGTGTATTTATTTGGCGTGCGGGAGTTGGAAATTACATGGATATAATGCTTATCTATATTAGTTATCTTTTATTATTCATAAATGCCACTAATAAAAAATTATCCTACTTATATCTACCTATACTAGGGTTCTTTGCGGGATGGGGAAATGAAAATACCTCTGGTGGTGTGATCCTAATATCAATACTTGTAATTTGTATCCAATATGTTTTTACAAAAAGGTTTTATTTAAGTCAAATATTAGGATTAGTGTTTAGCCTAATTGGATTGGCAATATTGGTAATGTCACCAGGAGGACATAATCGATTAGTAACAACTCATCCAAACTTCTTACAAGAATCTATCATTAGAAGAACTTTAAGCAATTTTAAACAATTGGTTGCTTTTATACTATCGCAAAAGCAGATGGTTTTATTTTTTGTATTATTGGTTTTAGTAATAATAGTTGCTACTCTTTATAATAAAAATCGTTATCAATATCTTATAGGCCTTTCATTTGTAATTGGAGGTGTTGCCTCAATTCTAGTGTTGGCATTTGCTCCTGAAGGATTTAATGAATCTCGCGCTTTCTCTGGTGGATTTATATTAATGATTGTAGGAATATTTAAACTACTTTCTTTTAATGCGGAAAATAGAATTTCTCTAATTATAAACATTATAAGCGTTTTGATTATTATGTTGTCGTTTTACCGAGTTGTAGTTGGATATAAAGATGCAATGGTATTTAACCATAATTTGTCAGTACGTTATTCAATAATAATTAATTCAAAAAATAAAGAGAATGTATATGTTGAACCTATTTCATATAATAGTAATAATGATTATTCAATTGAAAACTCCTTTTTTGAATTAACAAACGATCCTAATGCTTTTCCAAATAATGTGTATGAACCCTATTTTAAGGTGAAAAAAATCTATTTAAAATAAACATTTCTGTAATTATATTTATTAAGGTTGGAAATTAAAATGTCAAAACTATCAATTGTAGTTCCTTGCTACAACGAAGAAGAATCGATTCCATTATTCTACCCAGCCGTAGAAAAAGTCGTTCGTCAAATTAATGACTTACAAATTGAATATTGGTTTGTCAATGACGGTTCATCAGATAACTCACTGACGGAAATGCGCAAGCTTCATGAACAAGATCCTGAGCGTGTTCACTACGTTTCTTTTTCCCGCAACTTTGGTAAAGAAGCCGGATTATACGCTGGCTTACAAGCAGCCACTGGTGATTATGTCGTAGTGATGGATGTTGATTTACAAGATCCGCCTGAGTTTTTGCCACAAATGTATGAGTTGATTAAAACTGGTGAGTATGATTGTATCGGCACGCGCCGCGTCGATCGCACTGGCGAAGCAAAATTCAAGTCGTTTTTAAGCGATCAGTTTTATCACGTCATTAACCGTATCTCACAAACCAACATCGTTCCCGGTGCGCGTGACTACCGGATGATGACGAGGCAGATGGTTGACGCCGTTCTATCATTAAAAGAATATAATCGCTTTTCAAAAGGTATCTTCAGTTGGGTCGGATTCAAGACCAAATATCTAGACTACCATAATGTTGAACGAGTAGCCGGTGAAACTGACTGGTCAACTTGGAAACTGTTCAAGTATGCCATAGACGGCATCACTGATTTTTCACAAGCGCCACTTTCAATTGCCGTGTGGCTGGGAACGACCTCATTTACCCTTTCAATTATAGGCCTGCTGTTTGTTATCATTCGGCGGATTGTCGAACCAAGTAGCAGTGTCTTTGGCTGGGCTTCGTTGATTTGTATTATCCTATTATTCGGAGGACTTCAATTGTTATGTATTGGGATCGTTGGCAAGTACATTGGCCGCATCTACATGCAGGTCAAGCAACGACCAATCTATATTATTAAGGAAAAGAAATAATGATAAAACAAAAAAGCCTGCTGTTTTGGTCAGCAGAACTATTAATTGTCGCGACTTTAATTTGGGTTTGTACGAAACTGGATTTTCTGTTTCATCCCATTATCGTCTTCATATCAGTAATCTTTGTCCCGCTGATTGTTTCAATCTTTCTATACTACATGACCAGTCCGGCCTTTCGCCTGTTAATGAAGATTCATTTAGGCAAATGGCGGATGAAGCGTGGCATTGCCAGCATGGTAATCGTTTTGGGGCTGTTATTGCTGATTTTCGGTAGTATCGCGGTCTTGATTCCACCAATGATTAAGGAACTTAATCAAATGATTCACTGGCTGCCAAGTGCTACCAACGACATGCAGCATTGGCTCGCCCAAGCTTCCCAAAAGCATGAATGGATTCGCAAGATCGACCTGGCAGATTATTATCAGCAATTCAACAAACAGATTACGAAATACGCTGAAAAACTGTTGACAAGTCTAACCAGCAGCGTTGGCTCAATTATTGGCACGATTACCAGTGCAGTAGTCGTGGTTGTAACCGTGCCAGTCATGCTTTTCTATATGCTGAAAGATGGCGACCGCTTTGTACCAAATATTCAGCGGTTCTTTTCCGAAAAGCATGCCAAAGAGGTTACTGAACTGCTGCATCAGATGAACAAGACGCTTTCTTCCTACATCTCTGGGCAGATGATTGAATGTATCTGTGTTGGAATTGGTACCTGCATTGGCTATCTGATCATTGGCGAACCAATGGCCATCGTTTTGGGCCTGGTAGCTGGGATCACCAATATCATTCCTTATATCGGGCCATATATCGGCATTGCACCAGCTTTAATTGTTGCTTTGGCAGTTGATCCGCAGAAAATCATCTGGGTAATCGTGGTGGTAATTGTCGTTCAACAAATCGATGGCAACATTATCTACCCAAACATCATCGGCAAGAGTCTGCAAATTCATCCATTGACAATTATCATTTTGTTGCTGGCAGCGGGCAATATTGCCGGGCTGTTAGGGATGATTCTCTGTGTACCACTGTACGCGGTAGTTAAAACGATGATTGATTACTGTATGACGATTTATCGCTTAGAAAAAAATGATATAAAATAATCTACTATATTATTTTATATTTGGGGGAGTAGTAAGTTGAATGAAGCACATATAAAATTGCGAGAAAAAAATATAACAAAAGACGGACTAATAATGTTACTATTTTTAACATTCAGTTTTTTTATGGTTAAAAATGGTATCCAATCTGGAAAAATCACTACTGGGACTGATTGGTTATTTCATGTATCAAGAGTTCAGCAAATCTATCATAATTTAAAGCAAGGTTCTTTTTTCACTTTTATAGCAACTGATGTTTTTAATCAATCTGGGGTAGGAACCTTTCTTTTTTATCCGAATGTATTCTTATATCCTTGGGCATTTTTTCGTTTTTTCTTAAATCCAATTAATTCTTTTTATGCTTGGTATTTTTTATTAACATTTCTATCTTTTACAATTAGTTATTTTTCAATGAAAAAATTTTCCAACAATAATCTCATAATGTCGGTTTCATTTGCATTTATATATGTCTGCAATAATTATAGATTATTTGTTGGAACTTCGGTTTTTGGTGAATTTATTGCATCAACGTTCTTGCCATTATGTTTTTTAGGATTTTATGAATTATTTTTCCGTAATAAAAAAAAGTGGTATTTATTAAGCATTGGGCTCTCTTTAATAGCCTATTCCCATATCTTAAGCGTAGTTATAAGCATTCAATTATTTGTTTTAATTTTGTTAATAGGAATATTTTGGGGAAGATTTCATGATTTTTTAGGTCGTTGGAAAGAATTAATTAAGGCTATCATATTAACGATTGTGTTAACCAGTTTTATTATTTTTCCATTTCTTTCTGACTTTATTGGAAAACATATTCATGCACCGTATAATCTAATAAATATAGACTTCACTCCTAGCTTTTCAATGGTTTTATTAAATTCATTAGATAATAAGATAGGGCAATCAGTTGGTTTTTCTATCATTGTGATTTTGCTAATTGGATGGAACTTTGTTGCAAAAAACAATACCTATATGTTTATATATGTTTTAGGAATAGTTTGTCTTATTCTTTCTACAAGATTATTTCCATGGACTAGTGTCAATATATCCATCTTTAAAGTTATTCAACTTCCTTATCGTTATTTGGAATTTACCTGCCTATTTTTGGCAATAATTGGTTCATTAATAATTCGAACGATTTTTATTTCATTAAATGTTAACACGGTAAAACGGCAGATATTTTGTATTATATCTCTTGTAATAATTTTTTTAATGGCTTTTGAAGAAGCCTACATCGACAATCCCAGATTCTATCCAAGTGAAAAGGATAATTCTGTAGAGGTATTAAGAAAACCATCAGAGAAGTATGTGACGTTTCCAACTACAACACTGATAAATAAATATAATTACCAGTATATATTTGATTATAGGTGTCCAATTGGCGATACAGATTATTACACTGAAAAAAGTTTTAAACACCAAAAATCTATCTTATCTCAAATAACATACGTTAATAATAAGGGTGAACATATCAAATCTGTTACTGCTCCTAATAAGTTCATCTTCAATGCGAATCTAAATAAGAAGTCAGATATTGATTTCCCAGTTATTGCATATTCAAACACACGGGTGAAACTGGACGGTATTAAAAAGAACTATACTTTGAGTAAAAGGGGAACTCCATTGCTCAAAAATATTAATCCTGGTAAGCATTCGTTTGTAATAGAATACATCCCTAATAAAATCTTTTATTTGTGTTTAATAAGTGCAATAGCTGGTTGGATTTTGATACTAATTAAGAGCCTTTATAATATGTATAATTCTCGAAAGGAACATAAAAATGACTGATTCAAAAAAATTGGCAGAAGCCGTTAATAAGCGCCGGACGTTCGCGATTATCTCGCACCCCGATGCTGGTAAAACGACGATTACTGAACAGCTGCTTTTATTTGGGGGCGTCGTCCGCGAAGCTGGGACGGTTAAGGGACGCGGTAGCAGCAATTTTGCCAAGTCTGACTGGATGGAAATCGAAAAAAAGCGTGGGATTTCCGTTACCAGTTCCGTAATGCAGTTTGACTACCAAGGTAAGCGTATCAATATTTTGGATACGCCAGGGCACGAAGATTTCTCTGAAGATACTTATCGGACTTTGATGGCTGTTGACTCTGCCGTCATGGTAATTGATGGTGCTAAGGGTATTGAGCCACAGACTAAAAAACTGTTCCAAATCTGTAAGATGCGGGGAATTCCAATCTTCACGTTCATCAACAAGTTTGACCGCGATGCCCGTGAACCGCTAGATTTGTTAAATGAAATCGAAGACGTGCTGGGGATCGAAACCTACCCAATGGACTGGCCAATCGGGATGGGCCGACAATTTATGGGAGTTTATGATCGTTACAATCACCGGGTTGCCCTTTCCCACCCTCAAGATCCTACCAACCCTTACCTGCCATTGGACGAAGACGGGCAAGTCATTGGTGAAAATCCATTGGCTGGCGAAGGTGAATGGAAAGATGCCTTGGATGGCATGGAACTGATTGAAATGGCCGGCAGCGAGCTTGATGAAGAAAAGATCGCTAAGGGTGATCAAACCCCAGTCTTCTTTGGTTCTGCATTGACCAACTTTGGGGTTAAGACTTTCCTGGAAACCTACTTGAAATTTGCGCCTGCTCCTTCGGCACATAAGACGGAAGACGGCAAGTCAATCGATCCACTGGCACCAGAATTTTCTGGCTTTATCTTTAAGATTCAAGCTAACATGAATCCTAAGCACCGTGACCGGATTGCTTTCGTACGAATTTGTTCTGGTGAATTTACACGGGGCATGGACGTTACTTTGGAACGGACTAAGAAGCCAATTCGACTGTCTAACGTAACTGAATTCATGGCAAATACGCGTGAAAACGTTGAAAACGCTGTGGCTGGTGATATCATCGGGCTTTACGATACTGGCAACTTCCAAATTGGTGATTCAATCTACACTGGTAAACAAGACATCAAGTTTGAGAAACTGCCTCAGTTTACGCCAGAACTGTTTGTCCGCGTAACGCCAAAGAACGTTATGAAGCAAAAATCATTCCACAAAGGGATCAACCAATTGGTACAAGAAGGAGCTGTTCAGCTCTACACTGGCTATAACTCCAACGACTACATTTTGGGTGCCGTTGGTCAATTGCAGTTTGAAGTGTTCAAGTTCCGGATGCAAAACGAATATAATTCCGAAGTTATTATGGAACCGCTTGGCAGCAAGACGGCACGCTGGGTTGATCCAGAACAGCTTGATCCTAAGATGGCTTCTTCACGGAATATGCTGGTTAAGGATCGTTATGGCGCTCCACTGTTCTTGTTCGAAAACCAATTTGCGGAAAATTGGTTCAAGCAGAAATATCCAGATGTCAAACTGACGGCAAAATTGTAGGAAACAATTATGTTAAAGTCAAAAATAAAGCCAGAATTTTTCTATATATCATGGCTATTCATAGGCATGGGAATGCTAATAGCTTACCCTACTCCATTAAATAGCGATAATAGATTGTTAAGTACAAATTCCTATACAGTTACCATGGTAGCTCTGTGGATAGCTGTCATTCTTTATTTAGCCAAGAAATGGTCAATTAGGGTAACTAAAGCTGATGTTATTGGTGGAATAATTTTATCTTTCCTCTATAATTTTACTTTTATGCTTAGTGCTGGATTAGATGATAGCAACAAGGGCTTAACATTAGTGGGGACATATTACCTCACGCATAGTTTTCTCGACTGTGCATTCTCAGTATTTGCCATGATAGGTTGGGCAGTTACGCTTACGTATACGATTTCTGTAATTCGAACCTATTGTATTGATCTACTTCAGTTAGATGAATCATACAACAGTCCACAATTTTTTAAAATCTTTGGCTGTTTGATGCTTATATGGTCTTTGACAATTATTACTTATTATCCTGGGCAGATTAGTTGGGATGCATTAAGACAGTTTTGTGAGTTTGAAGGCCGACACTTGTCGTATTTAAATTTCACATATACTCCTACTAATCATCAACCATGGTTTGTAACCTTAATCTTTGGATCACTGTTTAAAATTGGTCAAAAATTAGTCAACACAAATTTTGGGGTGTTTACGGTAGTTTTATTCCAAACGCTTGTAACAGGTATCATTTATTCGATAGCGACTTCATTCGTTTGGAAAAAGATTGGTAAAATAGGTGGAATACTGACCTTTATCCTATTTGCATCACCTGTTTTTAGTACTTATGCAATAACAATCGATAAAAGTACGATCTATTATGCATTATGTGTCGCATACTATCTTGTCTTTTTGAAATTGTTAGAAGACATAAAACATGATGAGTATTCATCTCATGAGTATTTATTGTATTTGATTACTTCCTTTTTCTTTTCTGAATTCCGCAATGATTCAAAATATATCGTTATTATAACGACAACTATGTTGATTGGATATGCACTTGTTCAACATAAAAAAGTTCGTTATTTAATTGCTGCTACGGCTACATTAATTATTTTGCTGTTTGGTTGGAACAGCTATTTAAATTATAAAAAGGTAATTCCGGGGGCAATGAGTGAACCGTTGACGCTGCCAGCTCGTCAAGTAAGTTATATATATCTTAATGATAAGGAAAGTCTTTCTAAACAAGAAATAAGCACAATCAACAGAGTAACTCCAGTAAAAGAACTTAGAGTAAATTATGACGTGAGTTCTGGAGATAATCTAAAAAATCTTTTCCCTATGAATACTTTTCTAAATGGGGAAACAATAATCAATGACGTTGTAGATCATAAGATTACATTAAGAACTACACAGACTCAGAAGAAAGAAATTAAAAATTATTTGAAATTATGGATTACTTTAGGATTTAAACATCCAATAAAATATACTGAAGTATACCTAGCCGCAAATAGTAAGTATTTCAACCCATTTTTTGGTCTTCAGGGAGAATATAATTTATTATTCTTAAATTATTATCCTAATTATGGGGACTTTCTATTACCAACTTGGTATTCAAAGTATAGTCCGTTTTTTTCTTCTAAGATTCGTAACAATGTACAAACCATCTTTGAAGCTATTCTTGCGATACCATTTATTTCTATGATCATAAACGTTGGTTTTCCATTATGGTGGATGACAGTTTTGCTTTCTGTTGTTTTATCTACTACTAATAAAGAAAAAAATTGGATACTAATTTCATTAATTCCATTTGTATTAATGGTAACATTGTACACTGTTACTCCTATAAACGGTTATTCGAGATACGTTATTGGCACTACTGCTGTTTTACCGTTAATAACAGCATATATATTAGAGAATATCCATCATAGGTTAGAGTAGATATTCTTCATTTCAATTTTAAGGAGAAATGTATTAAATAATGGATAATTTAGCTATTTTAATTCCCTGTTATAATGAGAGTCAAACAGTTACTAAAGTTGTAAAAGATTGTCAAAATGCCATTAAAAACATCCCAAACTCAGCAATCTATGTATATGATAATAATTCCTCTGATAACACAGCTGAGTTAGCGCACAATGCTGGTGCTATTGTTCGTCATGAATATAAACAAGGCAAAGGAAACGCCATTCGTCGAATGTTTCGTGAAATCGATGCTAAATGCTATATCATGATTGATGGGGATGATACGTATCCCGCTGAAGAAATCCCCAAAATGGCACGTTATGTATTAGAAGAGAACTATGACATGGTTATTGGTGATCGGCTTAGTTCCAGTTATTTTGAGGAAAACAAGCGTCCTTTCCACGGAATCGGCAATAAGCTAGTTCGTAGCAGTATAAATTTTTTCTTTAAAAATGATATTAAAGATATTATGACTGGTTATCGGGCCTTTAGCTATGAATTTGTTAAAACCTATCCTGTTCTGTCAAAGGGGTTTGAGATCGAGACAGAAATGAGTATTTTTGCAATTGTTAATAATATGGCAATGAAAAATCACGTTATTGATTATCGAGATCGTCCCAAGGGAAGCACTTCCAAGCTAAATACGTATTCTGATGGTTTTAAAGTATTAAAACTTATTCTTACGCTCTATCGAAATTACAAACCGTTACGCTTTTTTGGAATCTTAGCTTGCTTATTGTTAATCCTATCGATAGCTTTCTTTATTCCAGATGTCTGGCTTCCTTATCGTGCAACAGGTAAAGTTTTACATTTTCCGACTCTAATCGTTTGTGGATTTTGTGCTATTGCTGGAATTCTATCTTTCTATAGCGGTTTGATTCTTGATGCTATCCAGCGTAAAGAACACCGAGAATTTGAGTACAGACTTCAACAAGTTTACAATTATAAAAAGAACTTTAGAGTTTAATGGGTAAGCAGGTACTGTACCCTGTCAAGGTAACAC
>NZ_JBKZAY010000031.1:0-20552 GCF_046939755.1 Limosilactobacillus mucosae | reverse complement strand
TCCAGTTACGTCAAACGAGTCACCATAGTGGTAGCTGCTGTCCTTGCTTGGCACCAATTCGTTGCCATCTTCATCCACGAACTGTTCAGTCAACTGATATTTGTTTGCCTGGTAGGTAATGTCAATCGTCTGATCTGTTGAGTTTTCATCAACGACTACCTCAGCAACGGATGCGGTATCTGGCGTGTAGCCGGTAAATTCCGGCGCGCTAAATGCTTCCCAGCCAGACGTGCTCCAAGTACCAGTCGTACTCGTGCCATCCTTTTGTACCGTGTTGATTCGAGTAATCGTGGCTGTCTGTGTGGTAACGGCAATCGTGCCATCTGGCTGGTGAACGTTGATCGTCCGCGTTACCGTCTTAGTTTCCTTACTTGGCCCGTAGATCTGAACATAGGTCGCGTTTGGCTGTTTGATCGGCGTCGCGAACTGATCAGCATAGGATTTATAGCCCAGCTCCAGTTTCTTGCCCGCGTCATCAGCCAGCGACCGGTCTTTGACGTTGATGACGATGCTGCTGAGGTTAGCCGCGGTTGAGATGGCTAACGTTGGCTGCTGGATCACAAAGCTCTTAATCTGCGACCAGTCTTTCACTTCATTAGCCGTCAGCCAGCTACTGGTATTCGGTTCGGCATTATCGGTCAGATCAACGGCCGTGGTTGAATAAAGGACCATCACGCTACCCGTGGTATTTACCGCGACCGGCCCCGTCAGTATCACGTCAGCATTGTCAGGCAGGTTGACATAGATTCGTGAATTGGTCAGATCGCTGTCAGTTAAATTCTTGGGCGTCAGCTTGTAGCTCATTGAATCATCGCCCGAATTAAGCGAGCTGCCGTGATTATGATAATCGATCCCATCAGCATTACCTTGACTGACACCGCCAATCGTAAATTCAGCGCCGGGACTCAGAACCTGCGTGGAAAAAGCGTTGGCTACATAGGTGTCGTCAGTAACCACCCCGCCTGTATATTCTGGTTTATAAAGCTTTTTATCATTGATTGCCTTTTGATTCTTAGGCAGCGGCGTTGACGTTTTGACGTAGACCAAGCCTTGATACATCCCCGGCAAGGCATCATTGTTGATGTCAAACGATACTTTAAAGACGCCATTGGTATCGTTGGTAAAGAGCTTACTGTTATCAAAGACGTAATCACTTTGACTGTAGTCCAGCTTGACGACCTGTTCTTGACCGTTATTGACATAGAAAGTGGAGACCACCGGATTGCCCTCAAAAATGGAAAGATCCGGGTTAAATGACGTATACTGAGGCAGCTTGATATAAAAGATTGGATGATCCAAAACATAGGTCGGCCATTCACCGGCATAGCCATTGGTAATTGAACCGACGCCAATGGTTCCCGCGTAGCCGCCACCCCCACCGCCATTGGCTTTGAAGTTGCTAGACAGTCCGCCCGTAATCGTCTGGGTAACGCTGAGCACGCTTGAGTTCAGATTAGAACCACTGATCGTCAGCGTATTCGTCAGCTGATCGCCAACCTGAACCGCCGTGCCGTCATCATACTTCTCGGTCAAACGACCATTGATGTAAAAGTAATTGCCAATCGTACCATTCATAGCATACAAGGCAACATCAGTGGCAGCCCCAGCTTTGATCAGATCTGGGGTTAAGACGGCCCGGCGAATTGAGCTGGTCCCCTTAGCGCTGATCGTTCCCCCGGCAGCCACCGTCCCTTGACTGCTGGTGCCATCAGCATAGGAGAGCACGTATGAGTATTTGGTGACGCCGTTTAATTTAGCAGTCGTGATCCCAGTAGCCTTAAAACCGTCCGCAATCGTAAACGTCAGCGTTGCGTCATTCAGATCGTAAATCGTAATGTTCTGGATTCCAAACGTTGAGATCTTGGTCGCAGATGGCTTGCTTGCCGTCGCATCGCTGATCGAGATCGTCTTATCATCCCACGCGCCAGCCGCTGATCCGCCCGGCTTGCCTGGCTGCGCGATTGAGTTCAGCTTTTCGGTCCATGGCTCATTCAGTGTCTTGATCAGCTGATGGTTCTGTTGATCATTAAGGTTCTGTACGATCGTAATGTTGCCAGCAGCCGTTACTGTTGCATCAACATTGCCGCTTACGACGTACTGCCCAACCAGATAATATGGCAAGTCAGCCTGGGCCAGCGTCGATCCTGCTCCTTTCGGCACCATGATGATAATATCGGCACCCGTCTGCGCCTGCGTAATTGTCGTTCCATCAGTAAAGGCATTTTTGACAGCCGTTGCGTCAGCATTCAGCTTAAAGCTGGCGGGAACCGGAATCGTAATCGTTGTCCCATAGTTGACGCTGCTGCTAACGCGGGCAGTTGGGTATTTTTCATTATCATAGATGCCTTTAGTTTCCTTCAAATCCAGCTTGTATGTGTAGTCAATGTTTGGCAAAAGTGTTTCAGAGGCTTCGCTGCTTGGTTCACGACTCAAAGCTGGCTTCATGTCAGGATTGATGATCTGCGTGAACGTTTTGGCGGTTGAGCCCAAATCGTTGCCATTACCATCAACGGCAGACAGGGTCGCCGTAAACTCGCGCTGACCAATTGATTCACTGTCAATCAGCTGACCATCAAAATAATCATTGCGACGACTGGCAATCGAGATTTTTTGGCTGATGCTGCCGCTTTGCTTCAAAACATTGGTAACGTAATAAAAACCATTTGTCGAATCATTGGTAATCGTCGTGTCGGCAATCGAAAGCGACGAGGCCCCAACGATGTAGTAGGCAACTTGGTTTTGACCATCCTGATTGGCTGGTAGCTTAAAGGTCACCTTATCGCCAGCATTCCCCGTATAAGAAATCGTTGCCGTGATATCACGCTGACTGTTCCCAGTGTTGCCAATCTCGGTACCGGAAAGCGTCAGTGAATTTTCCTGAATCGCCGCACTGCTACTGTCAAAAGCAGATCCCGCTGCGGCCTGGCTGATGACAGCAGTTGTCTCCCGCGTGCTGGCTGGTTCTGTGTCAGCAACTGATGATGAAGCAGAAACGTCAGCTGCTGAAGCAAGGCTAGTTGACGATGAATCTGCCTCAGTACCCGCACTTGCCGATTCTGAAGCCAGCATTGACGGCTCGGTTCTGAGGACTGCCTCACTGTCCGCTGCTGAATTATGATTGGCTGTTGAAACGCTGCTTACCGAGGAAGCCGTTTCGTCAGCATGAACCAGCGGCTGATCAGATATTAGACCATACCCAAACGTAAAGCCCACAACAACGGAAGCCAGGCCCGTATTCAATTTCCGCAGCGAAAAGCGAAATGATCGCCGCTCCATCTTACGATCAAGCATTTGCCGATTATTCTTTGATAACATGTTTTTCCCCTCGCTTTCTTCACTGCCACCAAACGTTACACAAGCAATTGAATGACCAATGAAGACAATTAGCAAAAAGCTGTATTTTTCTTTTATCAATATATAACAATAACTACAAAATACCGCTTTCTTTTACTTCTTATCTTACTAAATTAAATACGAATATTTAAGGAATCTTGCTTGATTTAAACAATATATACACGTGATAATCCAAACTAAATTTTGAGTTTCTTTAAGTTATTTAATGAATCGAACAATAACAAACAAATCTGTTCAATTTACCAGTTTCAATCGATAGCTCACCAGATTCGATCGACAGTAGCAAAATCCTTCTCAAACAGTAAACGCGCCGTCTCAAGCCTGATGACATGAGATGGCGCGTTTTTGCCGCTGTCAGATTTAATTGAATGATTATTAGTGATACAGATCAAACCGGCCCTTGGCAAGCAGCTCCTTGACACCGCCAGTTTCAATCAGCGACTTGTTGGCAATCATCTTCTTGATTACCGAAGCTGGGTAGCCATAATACTTCATCCCCATCGCGACGCCAAAAGCATGCGTGTTGCCCATTGAAGCCACGGTCCCCAGCGAGTGATATGAATATGGGCCGGGACGCTGACTGCCGGCTGCCCGTGCGGCAAGATCCTTGGCCGCGTAGATCCCCATCGTCAGCGCGATCTGAGCCGTGGTTGGGTAAGGACGCTTGCCATCTGGCGGCATTACCGCGGCCACGTCGCCCAAAACGTACAGATCATCATATTCTGGGGCCGTCAAGCGATCAGTCACCATCACCCGGCCACGCCGCTGCGGCAGATCAGAGGCTGCCATGACCGGACTGCCGCTGACCCCTGTTGTCCAGATAATCGTTCCGGCCGTTTCCTCATGAAGCTGTTCATCCTTGGTTTGATAAACGACCGCGCCCGGCTTGATTTCTTTGATTGCCGCCTGTCCTTGTAGAGTCAGCTGTTCTTTTTGCATCAGTTTAACGGCATAATCCTTCATCTTATCGTCAAACATCGGCAAGATCCGTGGCGAGGCATCAATCATCTTGATCTGGATCGTGCCTGGATCGACTGCTGCCAACTTGGCCAGACGCTTTCTGGCATCGTAAAGGGCCCCTGCCAATTCGATGCCGGTAAAGCCTGCCCCGCAAATGATGATCTTGAGATGATCTGGATTATGATCAGTACGGTACTGCACCATCTGTTCATTTAAATGATCAGCAATCTGAGCTGCCTGGTCAACATTGGCCATTGGCAGGCTGTTTTCCGCGGCTCCCTTGATGCCAAATGTTTCCGAGACAAAACCCAATGCCAGCACGCAGTAGTCGTAGTTGAGCGGCGCGTGTTCGGCCAGCTCAATCTGCTTAGCATCAGGATCTACCTTGACGACGCGATCCTTGATCAGCTTAACGGCAGGACTAAGGACGTCTTGAATGTCAAAACAGATCCGTTCTGGCGCAACGTTGCCGGCCGCAACCTCATGCAGATTGGTTGCCTCATAATGATAGTCGTTTTGTTCAACCAGCGTAATCTCAGCCGTTTTAGCTACTTTTTTCTGCAATTCAACAACGGTTTTCAAGCCAGCATAGCCAGCACCTAAAATGACGATTTTTTTCATTTCCTTCAACCCCTTTTAGAGAACCATTCCAATTAGATAAGTCAGAACCTGAGTCGCGCCGCCAACCATCAAGATGCGAACAGCGCAAATAAACGTCTCCTTTTTAACTTGTCTTTTGATAAGCATCTTGTTCTGTTTGAAAACGAAAGGTACAATAAGCAAAGATAAAATTACCGTAAATGGTGAAATATGAAAGAATGGTGATATAGTGATAAACAAAAATGCCAGGACGTTTTTGATGCTAAACGCAATCAAACAGGCCCGCTTGCCCAACAGCCGGACAATCGTATGCCGATGATTGCGCAGATCCTCTTCCACGTCGCAAAGGTTGTTGGCCAGCAGCAGATTCGAGATCCAAAGCTCCAACGGCATTGCCAACACCAGGATCCGCCCCAGACTTGGCCAATCCCAGGAAAAATTCCCCTGCACGTTTAGATAGATGGTGATCAAAACAATCATAAAGCCCATCGTAAAACCAGCGAAGAACTCACCCACCGGCAGTCCGGACAGTGGATAGGGACCAAATGAATAAAAGATCCCAACCAAAAAGCAGAAGACGCCCATTCCCAAAAGCGGCCAGCCAACCTGAGCCACCAGCCAAATGCCCAATAGCGACGCGATCAACACCATCCCGGCAATCAGACGGCGCATGGCTGATAATGACAGCTGCTCGCGACCAATGATATTGGTCTTTTGCTGGTAGACCTCAGTGTCGATGGCATGGCGGTAATCGTTGTAGTTGTCCATTACGTCGACGGCCATGTTGAACAGCAGCATCGCGATCAAAAACACCAGCATTACCCGCCAGTCAAACGCATGGTAGTACCAGATGCTGTAGCCAACGCCCAATAAAAAGGGCAGCAGACTGGCAGCTTTGGCCTTCACCTCAATCAATTCCAAAAAAACTTTCAGCGACATTTTCTAAGCAATCCTTTCATCTCTTGCAACAAAAATTATTTAGTTAAGGAACTCATCATTATGATCAATTCATTTCAAACTCAAACCAAACACTTAATCGGCAGTGAATTAAAACAGGTTCGCCAACTCATCAACACTCGCCTGCAGTGTCGCAATCCCGAACTGGCACATGCCTTGCAGCAGATGGCCAGTCACGGCGGCAAGTTTCTGCGCCCGACGCTGCTGCTGCTGGTAGCTAAGGCAGCCGCACCCAATGATTGGAACCTTGCCACGCGCAGCCGTTTGATTCAGCTGGGCGCGTCAATCGAGATTCTACACATGGCAACGTTGATTCATGACGACATTATCGATGATTCGCCCAAGCGTCGCGGTCAAGTCAGCGTTCAATCCCAATTTGGCAAGGATACCGCGGTCTATGCCGGCGACCTGCTGTTTACCCAGTTTTTTGACCTTTTAATCACCAACCTGGCCAGCGATGAGTATCTGCAGATCAACGCACGGGCCATGAAAAAGATTTTAGATGGCGAATTAGGACAGATGGCGCTGCGCTATCATCAACAACAGCAAGTCACCCAGTATTTGCGCAACGTCAACGGCAAGACGGCGGCTCTTTTCCAGCTGGCCGCCAGTGAAGGCGCGCATTTTGCTGGGGCTGATCAGCAAACCACCGCTTATGCCGCGCGCTTTGGTCAGAACCTGGGCATTGCCTTTCAAATCATTGACGATCTGCTTGACTATACCGAGCAAAGCAAGCTCAACAAGCCTGTAATGCAGGATCTGGCCACCGGCGTCTATTCACTGCCGCTTTTATTGGCCCTGCAGCATCCGACTGCGGTCAAAGAACTGCAGCCGCTGCTTGAACGACCGCTGACCCCCGCCAGCGAGCAGCAGATCAAGGCCATTGTAATCAACAGCGGCGCGCTGGATGATGCCCGTCAGTTAGCCCTGCGATTTACGCGAAAGGCCGATCAGTGGCTGAAAAAGCTGCCGGATTCCCCGGCTCAGCGCCTGTTAGGTCAGCTGACGCAACAGCTCATGCAAAGAACCGTTTAGCCAGCCATACGCCTTGAAGATTTGCAACGACTCATCCCATGCCATCAAGCACTCCGCAATCAGCTGGGCGCTTTTTCATTTAATCTTTTCCCAGCTCTAAAGCGCGTCGCTTAATTCCTAAATTCAGCAGCAAAAAAACATCTATCCCGTTCCAAAATCAGATTAATCGCATCGGCAGCTTGCCGATGCTTTTTATTAACCACGCTTATTCGCCAGGTTCAACGGTTCCGCCCTGATCAGCAGTCAGCAGACCGCGATAGTACGCGCTTTGCTGCCATAACTCAGCCGGCGTGCCTTGCAGTTTGAGCTGACCATCTTTAATCAAGATCACACGGTCCATCCGTTCGACTCCTTGCAGGTGGTGCGTCACCCAGATCAGCGTGCGATCATGCAGCTGCGTTTGAAACGTTTCGATTACCTGACGCTCCGTAATAGGATCCAGACCAACCGTTGGCTCATCCAGCAAAACGATCGGCGCGTCGTGCAGCAGAATCCGCGCCAGCGCTAGTCGATGCCGCTCACCACCAGAAAAGCGCAGCCCGGCTTCAGCAACCGGCGTCTCCATTTTCTGCGGCAGCTGGTCAATCATTTCCCAAAGGCCAACCCGCATTAGCGCGTCTTTCAACTGTTCATCACTGGCTTCTTCATTGCCCAGCCGGAGATTATTGGCAATCGTGGTATTGAATAGATAAGGCTGCTGATTGATAACGCCAAACAATTCAGCCGCCAGATCCCCTAGCTCAAAACTCGGAATACCTCCTACAGTCACGATTCCCTGCGTTGGCCGCAGATCGCCCCGCAATAAAGAAAGCAGGGTCGTTTTCCCACTCCCACTACGCCCAAGCACGGCAAGCTTTTCCCCTGCCTTAATCGTTAAATCGATTCCTTTGAGCACTTCGGCATCATCAGCTTGATAGCGATAATGCAGATCACGCAGCTCAATTTGAAATGGCGCGCGGGGAAGCGAATCAGCAGTTGGCGTTTGCTCGGTAGCCGGCAGCCCATTTAAGCGGCGCAGCGACTCGCCATAAAGATTGGTTTCCTGAGCCGCGGCCGGCAGCGGCGACAGCGCGTCAGCGAGCGGAAACAGAGCCAATACCAGTGCGGCAATCCAATCCGCCGCGCCGCCATGATACTGTCCCCAGCGCGCGGCGCCCCAGAGAACCAGACTGACCGCCATCAATAAAAACAGCATCTCCATTAAGAAATCCCGCCGCCGAGCAAATCGGTGCTCCGCCAGCCGATTGTTCATCGCCAGCTTTTCCGTTGCCTCATGACGTTTCAGATAGTCTTTTCGGCGACCAGCTAAGCGCCAGTCCGCCAGCCCCAAGACATCATCTGTCAATTCGGCGTACATCTGATCGCGCAGCTGTTTGTCTTTCATCTGGCGCGCTCCATTGATCACCGTTGACCACCACGGAATGGCGATGATCATCAGGCCAAAGATCAGCAGCACGGCCAGCCCTAATAATGGTGAAAGCCAGCCCAGCGCGATAATCAAGATCACGTAAAGGCCCCAGGCAACCAGCATTGGAAAAATCGTTCGCAGATAAAGGTTTTGAATATGACCAATATCGTCGGCTAGTAATCCCAGCAGATCTCCCAGCTGATAGCGGCGGCGCCAAAAGATTGCATCGGTTTCCAAAGCATCATACAGTCGCTGCCGCAATCTGGAAGTCATCTTAAGCACCCAGTTGTGACTGACCAGGCGCTCGGCATAATGCAGCGTGGGGCGACCAATCCCAAACGCGCGCGTCAAAACGATCGGCACGTAGATTAACAGAATGTTGACCGGCTGCTCAGCGGCGCGACTGATCAGGTAGCCGGCACTAAACATCAGCCCGGCCGCGCCGATAAACGTCAAAATCCCCAGCGAGATCGCCAGGATCAGACTTTTGCGATAACGTCGCAGGAATGGTCGCACCCACGAATCATGCTTTAAAATCCGAAAAAGCTTGATTTGTCTAAACATGCCGCTCACCTCTCATTCCATTGATTAATGAGACGAAATAGCCGTTTCGTGCCAAAAGCTCATCATAGGTTCCCTGCTCAACTAGCTCGCCATGATCCATTACCAAGATCCAATCCATCTCCTTCATCCAATGCAGCCGATGCGTAGCGAAAAAGACCAGCCGCTGATCCATTAACGGCAGCATGCGTTCTTTCAGCTCCAACTCGGTTTCAATGTCCAGATGAGCGGTTGGCTCGTCAAACATCATGACCCGCCGCTGGTCGTCCAGCAAGGCTCTGGCCAACGCGATCCGCTGCGCCTGACCGCCAGAAAGCTCGCGGTGTCCGGCCCCAATCATCGTTGCCAGACCATCGGGAAGCTTAGCCAGCCAATCAGTCATGCCAACCGTTGCCAACGCGGCCTTGATCTGATCATCGGAAACGTCTGGCGTGTAGAAGGCAACGTTTTGCCGCACCGTTGCTGTAAAGATTGTTGGCGACTGCGGCAGATAAAGCAGCTGGTTTTGCCAGTCCGATAGATTGAGCGTCGTCACCTTTTGTTCCTGAATCTCGATCGCGCCCTGTTCAGGAGTCAAAAAACCGCTCAAAAGATTGATCAAAGTCGTCTTACCCGCGCCACTCATCCCAATAATGCCAACTTTCTGCCAGCCCTTGATCTGCAGCGAAAACGGCTTAATGCTGGTACCTTTTGGATATTGAAACGCCATGGAATCAATCGACAGCCAGTCTGCTGGCCCCCAGGAATGCAGTGGCACTTCTTTTCGCGGCTGAGCTGGCTGATTAAGGATCGTCAGCATTTTATGAAACGAGTTGCGGCCATTGAGCGTGGCATGAAAATCACCAGCAAACCGACGCATCGGCAGATAGTATTCCGGTGCCAGAATCAAGACGGCCAACGCGTTCAAAAGCGCCATGCGGCCATTTAAAAGATCAAACCCCAGATAAACGGCCACTACCGCGATGGAAAGTGTCGTGAAAAAATCCAGAGCAAACGTTGAAAGCATCGCTACTTTCAGCACGGCCATCGTTCGTTTACGGAAATGCTCGCTGGCCGTAAAAATGCTTTTGGAGTAGCGCTTGCTTAAGCCAAGATACTTAAGCGTGTCGATCCCCCGCAGTGAATCAATAAAATTGTTCGATAAGTGCTGAAAACTGCCATATTGTTGCTCAGCTTTGGCTTTGGCGGCCTTGCCCAAGATGATCATAAACAAGATGATCAATGGATAGGTCACCAATAAGATCACGGCCGAGCGCCAATCAAAAATCCCAACGGCAATCAAGATCAAAACGGGTACGCTCATCATGCCGATCGTTTTGTCGAACGTCAGCTTAACGTACTGGTTGACTTCATCGATGCCATCAAGCGCCATGGCAACCGTGCTCCCGGTCCCGTTTTCCTGCACCAAGGCCGGCCCCTGATCATAGAGTTTGCTTAACAGCCGCGCGCGCAGATCAACGGCCGTCTGTTCCGCGAAACCATCCAGAATGCGTTTTTCCAACCATAAAAGCAGCTGGCGCAAGGTATAACTGGCAATAAAGCCCCACAAGAGCATCCAGCGCAGCCCTTTTCCCTGCCACAGCACAAACAGCGTATCAGCCAGGAAGGCGGCTTGAGCGATAATAAAAACGGCCTGCAGAATCTTTATTCCGACAAGCCGTTTCACGATCGCGCCGGAACCCGGCAATTGAAATAAATCACGATCAATCATTAACGTACCTCAACGCGCGGCATCTCAATCCGCTTGCGGAAGATCCAGTAAGCAAAGATCGTATATACCAAAATGCATGGCACCAGAACCAGCGTCGCGATCGTCATTACGATCAGCGTGTAGTTTGAAGATGACGCACTCTTGATCATCAAATCGTACTGACTGCTGATCGAAGAAATCATCAAGCGTGGGAACAAGCCGCTAAACAGCAGCGCTACCAGCGAAACCAGCGTCAGTCCACTGAAGACGAATGCCCAGCCATTGCGGTTCCTAAAGGTATTGGCATGAGCCAGCACTGAAAAGGCAACGATCAAAGCCAGCCCCAGCAGCGTTGCCAGCGGATGAACCTTGATAAAGTCGGTTTGGAAGAGCAAAAGCAGCGCAAAGACCACCTCGCCCAGATATAGAACCCAGTAGAACGCCTGACTGTAGTTTTGGGCCCGAGCCTGAATCGCTCCCGTCGTCTTGAGCGCGATATAGTTCAAGCCGTGCAGGTAGGTCAACAAAGTCAAGGCAACCCCGCCGACGATCGAAAACCAGTTAAAGTAGTCTAAAAAGCCAGCTTGAATGTTTCCCTGCGCGTCGATCGGCATCCCCTTGATCATCGAGATAAACATCACGCCAAAAAAGAATGGTACGATCAGACTGCCCAATGCCAGCGCGTTATCCCACAGCGGCTTTTTCTCCATGGGACTCTGAGCCCGAAACTCAAACGAAACGCCTCGAATAATCAGACCAACCAAAATTGCCAATAAAATCAGGTAGTAGCCTGAAAACAGCGTGGCGTACCAGTATGGAAACGAAGCAAACATCGCCCCGCCAGCCGTGATCAGCCAAACCTCATTGCCATCCCAGACTGGCCCAATCGTACGAATCAGCTGGGTACGCTCTGCCTCATTATGGGCCAGGGTTTTAACCGCCATGCCAACGCCATAGTCAAAGCCATCCAGAAAGAAGAAGGCCGCAAACAGCAGACCGATCAAAAAGAACCATAGTATCTGCAGCATTGTCATTTAAAACGCCCCCTTAGCAAATGGATCCATAATCTTAGCCGATGCCGCCGCCTGATCGAATGGATCATTGTGCAGTGCCCGCACGATCAAACCAATTAAGATCACCGCCAAACCACTGAACAGACAGAAGTAGACGATGTTGGAAATCAGCAGTGAGGCTACCGAAACGTTTGGCGAAACGCTTTGGGCAATCGTAAACAGGCCATAAACCGTCCACGGTGCCCGCCCCAGTTCCGTAATCAGCCAGCCACTGGTATTCATCAAAAACGGCGCAAATGTTAAGAGAGCCATGACCCAAAGACACCAACGATGCTGATAGAGTGTCATCTTGTTTTTGCGCGTCAGGATCAAGCCAACCAGCGAACACAGCGCGATCAAGGCCCCAAAACCAGCCATTACTCGGAAGCTCCAAAACAGCGTATTAACCGGTACATAGTAGTTCATCTTGTGACCGGCAATCGTCGTACCGTATTGTTTCTTAAGCTCAGCGTTAACCTGCTCCATCCCTTTGACGGAACCGGTCGTCTTGCCATAAGAAAGCAAACTCAGCATGACCGGGATATCAATCTTGCCTTTGACTTCATGCGTCTTGGTATCAGCAATTCCGACCACCGTCCAAGGCGCCTGCTTGCCGGTAGTCTTGTAGACGGCTTCCGTGGCGGCAAACTTCATTGGCTGTTCCTTGATCAGGTATTTCATCTGCAGGTCCCCCATCAGCATCGTTGCCACGGAGAAGACCAGCATCAATGTCATGCCCAGCCGCATCGTCTTGTGATAGGCTTTGGTATTTTCTTTTGACAGCTGCCGTTTCTTAAGCAGCTGGAAGGCAGCCAGACCAGTAATGATCGTCGCGCCAGTTAACAGCGCCCCTAAGACGACGTGCCCATATTCAAAGAACAGCTGTGGATTCGTCAGCAAGGCGCCAAAGTTAACCATTTCGGCCCGTCCATTACGAATCGTGTAGCCGACGGGATGCTGCATGAAAGAGTTGGCGGTCAGAATCCAAAGTGCGGAGGTCAATGTCCCAAACACGACCATCCAAATAAAGAACAAGTGCAGTTTCTTACCAACCCGATCCCATGTAAACATCCACAAGCCAATAAACGTTGACTCGATGAAAAACGACAGCAGCGCCTCAAAAGCCAGCGGCGCGCCAAAAATATCACCCATAAAGCGTGAGTAGTCGGACCAATTCATCCCAAACTGGAATTCCTGAATTAGTCCCGTAACCACGCCAACGGCAAAACTGAGCAGAAAGATCTTGCCCCAGAATTTCGCCATTCGTTGATATTGTTCATTTTTGGTATGAACATAAATCGATTCCATAATTGCAACGACAAAAACGGTCCCGATTGAAAACGGAACGAAAAAGAAGTGAAAAACGGTCGTCATCGCAAATTGGAAACGAGCTAGATTAACGATTGTCATTCTAACATCCCCTTTTAAACTTATTTCCTAATTGCTTATCAGTAGATTAGGAATACCGCTTTTATAGCCTTAGTGTACCGCTTTGATAAAAGGCTTTCAACATCCAAATCACTTTATTTAAATTTTGTCTTTCACCCCACAGTTATTCGGCAATTTAGGCGATTTTTTATTTATTTAAGAAACAGTCATTCTCTTAAAATCGTTCAATTTTAAGTTATCAACCAATTAGCGATAATTGAGCTAATTTCTACAATCATCCCCATTTTATTTATATTGATACAATATGCGATTTGCACAATCTTTTGCTGAAGTTTGTGAAAGTCATCTCCTAATTCACAATGTCGAAAATATAAATTAAGTGTTACCATCTTTTTGACTAACTAGCCGATCAGTAATCAAACTCCTTCAACCATTGGTATATAGGCGATTCATCAAAGGTTATAACTTAAAATTAATAATTTTAAAGCGTTTTTATAGCACTTTCAGATATTTAGTGATAAGATATATTCACAAAGTCGATATTCACAATGTCCTGCAGAAAGCCATTTTTGTTTATGCATTAATTATTCAAGAAAGGCCGATAATTATGAAAGCAGCAGTTTGGCATGGCGTAAAAGACATCCGTGTGGAAGATTTGAACTGAGCAGCGAATAAAACAACAAAAGACCGAACCACGGGACTGGCCCGCGTTCGGTCTTTTTGCGTCTTATATCTTCAATTAAATTCTACTGCCATGCAACAACTAGTCTTCACGACGCTTTTTGCGCGTACCGAACAATGCCAGCAGCGATGACATCCCTGCTAGACCTAAGCCCGCAGCTGCTGTTGCCTCATTTTCATCATTGCCAGTCTGCGGCAGCGTTGCTGATTTAGCCTCGCTTGCTGCTGATGATTCGGCTGGCTGGTTGGCTGGCGTCGTTTGATCTGGAACAGCCGGCGACTGTGGCTGTACCGGTTCAGCCGGACTAATTGGCGTGCCAGGCGTTGTCGGTTCGCTTGGATTTGTCGGGGTAGCCGGCGTCGTTGGCGTTTCATTCTTGGTGTATGGTACCGGCGTGTCCGTGGTTGGATCGTCTGGCGTCACGCTTGGCGTACTTGGCGTATAGCCTGGAACGGTTGGTGTTGGCTCATTTGGTACCACCTTGCTTGGATCATTAGGGTCGTTTTGGTAGATTGGCGTGTCCGCGCCTGGAATTGGGTTGCCATTTGGATCAACCGGAATGATCTTGCCAACCTTCTTGTAGACAAACTTTGCGGTTTCATCGCCATTGCCAAATGTCCCCTTGGTATTCTCCTGTTTTACCAGAACGTAGCCATTGATGACCTTAGCATCCCCAGTTACGTCAAAGGCATCGCCATGCTTGTAGGAGCTGCCCTTGGATACGCTTGGTGACAGTTCATTGCCGTCTTCATCGACGAACTGCTCCGTCAAACCATACTGATTCTGCGTGTATGGTACTGGCGTGTCTTTGCCTGGATCGGTTGGCGTAACCGGACTTGGATCGACCGGCGTGTAGCCGGGAACATCCGGAATCGGCTCGTTTGGCACGACCTTCGTTGGATCAGTCGGGTCCGTTGGGTAGGTTGGCGTATCCGTGCCTGGAATTGGGTTGCTGTTTGGGTCAACCGGAACGATCTTGCCATTTGGCGCGTAGGTTACCGTTTCTTCAACGTTTGGATTCTCAACCGTTGCCGTCAGTCCGCCCGCTGTCTTCTTATCGGCGTGATAGCCATCAATTACCGGCGTGTCTTCCGTACCGAAAGTCTTGAATCCTTGCCAGTCGCTGGTTGAAAGGACTTTGCCCGTAACCTTGTCAATCGTTACCGTCCGCGTAAAGGCGTCTTCTTTGGTCTGAACCTTATCAGCTGGCGTTCCATCACCGGCCCCAACGTAGTGAATCGTTTGGGTCGCTGCCTTAATCAGATTTTCACGCGCGGTTGCCGGCGGATAGACTGGACTGTTAGGATCGCTTGGATTAATCGGCTCACCCGGCGTTACCAAATCAGGATCGTTAGGCGTAATCGTCTGCGTCTTGTGCTTTAAGCGAACCACGAAATCATTGCCTGACTCACTGTAGGTCTGCGTTCCATCATTAAAGTCGCTAGAAACCAGTTCGTAACCTTGATCTTCGTAGTTCTTGATCTTGTCAGCCGTCGTGTAGTTGATCTTGGCACCAACTTTTCCTTCTGGCAGCGGTGCTTCGCTTAAAAGTACCCCAGTCGTATCGTCAATATATTGAATCGTGCCGGCAACTACCATTGGATCATTGCTGTAGACGACTTCTTCAACAATGTCTTTGTCGCCAGGAACCACACCATAATTATTGACTTTTGGCCGGTCAACATGCAGATAGCCGACTTCAGCTGGTGTCTTTGACTCAATTTCATCAAATTCTCCATGCAACGGCGACCAAGCCCGCTCTGCATCTGTTGTATCAACTTGGCCATCGTTATTGGTATCATAGCCCAAAAGCTGGCCGGTGACTTTATCGATGATGGCCGTGCGCTCAAAGTTCACGGTCTGCTTAATCGTCGTCTCACCATTTGGCCCACCCTTAACCGGATTGCCATCTGCATCGACATAGTTAATCGTCCGCGTAACCGTGTCAGTCAAGTCGTCTTTGGCAACGCCATTTGGGTATTCCGCGTTGCCCTTAGGATTGATCGGCTGACCTGGCGTGACTGGATCTTCCGGCGTGATCGGCTTGGTGGCGTGCTTTAAATGAACCACGAAATCATTGCCTTCCTTAGCATAGGTCTGCGTTCCATCATTAAAGTCGCTAGAAACCAGTTCATAGCCTTGATCTTCGTAATCCTTGATCTTGTCAGCCGTGGTGTAGTTGATCTTGCTACCAACCTCACCCTCTGGCAGCGGTGCTTCGCTTAAAAGTGCCCCAGTCGTATCGTCAATATATTGAATCGTACCAGCAACTACCATTGGATCATTGCTGTAGACGACTTCTTCAACAATGTCTTTGTCGCCAGGAACTACGCCATAACTATTGACTTTTGGCCGGTCAACGTGCAGGTAGCCGACTTCAGCTGGCGCCTTGGATTCAACCTCGTCAAATTCCGCGTGCATTGGTGACCAGGCACGTTCTGCATCCGTTGTATCAACTTGGCCATCGTTATTAGTATCGTAGCCCAAAAGCTGGCCGGTGACTTTATCGATGATGGCCGTGCGCTCAAAGTTCACGGTCTGCTTAATCGTCGTCTCGCCATTCGGCCCACCCTTAACCGGATTGCCGTCCGCATCGACATAGTTAATCGTCCGCGTAACCGTGTCAGTCAAATCATCTTCGGCAACGCCATTTGGATATTTCGCGTTGCCCTTAGGATTGATCGGCTGGCCTGGCGTGGCTGGATCTTCCGGCGTGATCGGCTTGGTGGCGTGCTTTAAATGAACTACGAAATCATTGCCTTCCTTGGCGTAGGTCTGCGTTCCATCATTAAAGTCGCTAGAAACCAGTTCATAGCCTCGATCTTCGTAATCCTTGATCTTGTCAGCCGTGGTGTAGTTGATCTTGCTACCAACCTCGCCCTCTGGCAGCGGTGATTGATCTAGCGTTGCGTTAGTGGAGTCATCGACATACTTGATTGTGCCAGAGACAACTTGAACGTATGGTACCTCCGTGTCTTCACCAGGATCTTTTGGCGTAATTGAATCGCCGGGCTGATTATCTTTTGGTTTCCAGCCATCAATACTTGGCACGGTTGGATTCAAGACTTTGGTTGGATCATTCGGATCAGTCGTGTACGTCGGCGTGTCTGCGCCTGGAATTGGCGTATGGTTTTCATCTACCGGAATCAGCTTGCCGTTTGGCGCGTAGGTTACCGTTTCTTCAACGTCTGGCTTGTCGACAGTTGCCGTCAAGCCACCGGCTACCTTCTTGTCAGCGTGGTAGCCATCAACAACCGGCGTGTCTTCCGTACCAAAAGTATTAGAACCTTCCCAGTCACTGGTTGAAAGGACCTTACCCGTAACCTTGTCAATCGTTACCGTCCGCGTAAAGGCGTCTTCTTTGGTCTGGGACTTGTCAGCTGGCGTTTTATCGCCGGCACCAACGTAGTGAATCGTTTGGGTCGCTGCCTTGATCAGATTCTTATGATCGACTTCCGTTGGGTAAACTGGGCTATTAGGATCGTTAGGGTTGATTGGGTCACCTGGAGTTACCTGATTTGGATCGTTAGGCGTGATGGTTTGCGTCTTGTGCTTCAGGTGAACCTCAAAGTCATTGCCAGCCTTTTCGTAGACTTGGCTACCATCAGTGAAGTCGTTGTAAACCAGTTCATAGCCTTGGTCTTCATAGCTCTTGATCTTGTCAGCCGTGGTGTAGTTGATCTTGGTGCCAACTTCTCCTTCTGGCAAGACGTCTTCATCCAAAAGAACGCTCGTCGTATCGTCAATGTATTGAATCGTGCCGGCAACTACCATTGGATCATTGCTGTAGACAACCGTTTCCTTCAGATCAGCTTGGCCAGGAACTATCATCACCGTAGATACCGTAGACTTATCAACGTTGTCAAAGCCCAACGACTTTGGATCAGCTGACTTAACTTCGCTAAATTCAGCACTCAGCGGTGTCCAGGCACGATCTGCATTTTCAGTATCAACCTTGCCATCATTGTCAGTATCATAGCCCAGAATCTTGCCAGTAACCTTATCAACAATCGCGGTCCGTTCAAACGTTACGGTCTGGGTGATAGTCTCCTTGCCATTTGGCCCACCTTTAACCGGGTTGTTTTTAGCATCGATATAGTTAATCGTCCGCGTAACCGTGTCAGCCAAATCATCCTTGGCAACGCCATCTGGATAATTAACATCGCCCTTAGGATTGATTGGTTTACCTGGAGTACCTGGGTTTTCTGGAGTTACTGGAACTGTTTGATGACCATAGTAAATCTTTTCCGTCACGTTGGTCGTGTCGCCATCAACCGTTACCGCCGCTACAGAAGCGCGATCAGGAGCCGTGTAGCCGTAATCAAAAAGATCGGCAGAATCTTGCTTAGTCCAAGTCTGATCAGCCACCTTCCAACTGTCATCGATCGTGTAACTGGAACCGTCAGCTGAAACAGTACCATAACCGATGAAGTTATTCTGATCATCATAGATCTTGTTACGGTTCAGCGTTGCAGTCTGAGTAACCGTTTTTTCCAAGTCAGCTGGAATTGCTTCACCAGTCACGCTGTCGTAGTATTCGATCGTCCGCGTTACGTCCTTAGATTCAGCTTCGGTATGATAAGTTTCATAAACAAAATAGACATCATTAACGGTGTTGGAATTGATCGTTCCTGTAGCATCAGATGGCGTCGTGTTATATGTAAAGCCATTAATCGTCGTTGTACCGGCTGTTCCTAATGATTTATCGGTTTTGACATAACGGTAGGTCTTGCCATTAACTGTAATTGTTTCTGGTTTGTAGGTTAAGCCAGAAACATCATATGTAGTGTTTTTCCCGGAATTCTCATAGGCTGCAGCTGGGGCTTTAATTGCCGTACCATCGCTGGTTACGTAGTTGATGCGAACTTGACCTTGTGGAGCGTAGTAATACTGAACCGGTTCTTGACCAGCTGCCAGACGGTTGTTCAAGCCGTAGATAGTAAGGTAGTCTTTAGAATTTTTAAAAGTAAACTGATCTTGAGTAAAGCCAGCATCAGTCAGATACTTAACACCAACCGGATCACCAGATGTTGTATAGAGTAAGAAAGCACCATTCTTATGGGTATCTGCATCATAATTACCATTATTGCCGAATTCACCTGGGGCAACTGGATCCGTAGTTAAAATCGTCTTCCAGATGCTTTCGTCGGCAATATCATCAATACTTGCCCCCAAGGCAGCTACCTTAAGGACAACTCGAGCAGTCCCATTAGTATCCGTGATTACATTGATTCGGGCAATCTGCAGCTGATTTGACAGTTGCTTTTGCGTTGAAACAATAATATCGCCGACTTTGTATGAAGCTGAAAGGGTCCCAGTGGTGTTGGAAGGTGCGCTGATTAGGTCAAAGCCCTTAAAGATCCGCGCACCAGAGGCAGTGTAGGTATAACCCTGCCGACCAGTCTGTTCGTAGTCAGCCAGCATGGTTTCGTTGCCAGCCGCGTCTTTAGCAATATATTCCGTCCGAATCATGCTTTCGTCTGGGTACATTACGTGGACAACGGTTCCGGCCGAAGTGTTGGTACTGTTACCAGCATCATAGATAACTTTAGAAAGCTGGGTACCTACATCAGAATTAACATTAATTTGCTTAGTAGTAACACCATTATTTGTAGTAGCGGTATAAGTCAATTGGTAATAGTGAGTAGAACCATCACTAATCACGGTTTTTAATTTATCAACTTGAACGGCAGCTCCATTTACCGTCAGTGTTCCTTGCCAAATTACTTGACCAGTATCACCATCAACCAATTGGGCATAAACCGTATCATCATATTGCCCATTCGTAGCGGCCTTGCCAGTTGAGAAACGGAAGTAGTAGTTGGTATTATTTTCACCATTATAAGTAGTAGTACCATCTGTTGCCGCAGTCGGTCCCAAGCTGACAATCCCAAAAGTATAGCGATCGGCAGCAGGATCAGTCTCATACCCGCTTGGAATCTTGCTTTGATCTGCAACAATACTTGCCCCATTTGGATCACTCATCCCAGGAGTTACATCACTGTTGCTGATTTTGTCAGTCGCTACAATCTCACCCTTGCTTGATAGTGCGTCATCACTAGCGGCAGACGTTGTAGTCGTAGCAGCTGTTGGAGTCGTGGTTGCAGTAGTCTTCGCGGTTGTTTCACTTCCAGCTACTGTTGGTGTGGCTGAAGTCGTTGTTTTGGCAGCAGCTGTAGTTGCCGTACTTACAGCCGTTACTGAACTAGCTGCCGCTTGACTGGCAACCGACGCGGTACTTGAAGATGCTTGGCTGGTCGTCGAAGTACCTTCGCTGGCAGCCGCCTGAGAATTTGTGCTACTTAACGTTACTTGACTGGCATTTAAATCTGTAGTCGCGTTGGCTTTTGTCTCAGTACCAGTGCTCGTGGTATCGGTAGTAGTATCAGCCGAAACTTCACTATTCCCCATAAACACCAAGGTCCCCAATAGTACTGAAACCGTACCAATGCTTAATTTACGCAAACCAAAGCGTTGCGCTTGATTGGCGGTTTTTTTCTTTTTCATATATGTATTGTTTTTGGAAAGCATTAAGATCCCTCCCACAAATTAAACGTCTCAAAATCCAATTAATTTCTAAAGCATGCCCTTCAGCTATTTTTAGACTGATAGGTACACTTCTATTTTACCGAATTAAGATACAACATCAAGAGGTTTACTAAATCGCTATTTACGAGCTAAACTAAACTATTCGAAGTATTAACAATCAATTGATATACTGACATTCAAAAATACGAACACTGTTTCAAAGCCAAAGAAAGCGCTATTAAAAATGAACGTAGCGTAAGCGGTAATTCCTTTTTTCAATTATCTCGTTTTCAAACTATCGCTTATCATATGATCGTTAAAAGTAAGCACACTATA
>NZ_JBKZAY010000030.1:0-21580 GCF_046939755.1 Limosilactobacillus mucosae | reverse complement strand
TGTTGTAATTATATTATAACGATGATGATTGATTGTCAACCATAAATTGAGATTTTTTTGCGGACTAATTCCACCATAATTTGATCAGTGCCTGCGTGCCATCATTACCCAGCTGCTTTTCGTCAACCAGTATCTCGTATAACCGTGCGGCTTCCTTAGTCGCTGGCAGCTGCAGTTTCATGCGCGCGGCCTCATCAAGGGCAATTCGCAAATCTTTTAAAAAATGCTTGGCAAAAAAGCCCGGCGTAAAGTCGTTTTTCAGAATTCGCGGCGCGTAGTTATCCAGACTCCAATTAGCCGCGGCTCCACCGCCGACCGTCTTAATCACCGTTGCCAGGTCCAGACCAGCTGCTTTGGCATAGACAAGCATCTCGCACATTCCGGTCATCGTGCCCGCGATCATGATCTGATTAGCCATCTTAGCATGCTGGCCACTACCGGCCGGACCAAACCAGTTGACGTCTTGACCAATCTGTTTAAACAGCGGCGTCAGATATTCGCAATCGGCCTTTTGACCACCCACCATGATTGTCAGCGTGCCGTTTTTAGCGCCCAGATCACCTCCCGAAACTGGAGCATCCAAAATATGCACACCAGCCGGGGCCACGGCGGCAATTTTTTGATCTAAGGCTGGCCGACTGGTAGTCATGTCAATCAGGTACTGACCAGGAACTGCCGCGCTCAGCAGACCGTCTTTGCCAAAATAGATCTGCTCAACGTCTTTGGGGTAGCCAACAATTGACATCACGACCTCACAGTTCTGCATCGCCAAAGCCGGCGTACCACACCATTTTGCGCCCAGGTCCAAAACTTTTTGCGCATGCGCCTTGGTTCGATTATAGACTTGCACTTCATTGCCGGACTTGAGCAGGTTGGCAATCATTCCGGTTCCCATCACGCCAGTTCCAATAAAGCCAATTTTCATCATATCACCTCACGATTGATTTGCGTTTATTTTAACATGCTGACAGGTTAAAATTGGCAGATCTTTTAGCCGCTAAAAAGATCCATGGCTTTAACCAAAAAAACGGTGCCGGCGGAACCCCGGCACCGTTTTTGAGTTATTGCAGTATCTGACCTGGCAGGGCCTTAAACTTTTGCAACGTCAGCTTTGAATGATGCTGATCAAGCCGCATCTGAGCAATCAAGTCATCCACGCTAGCGAACTTTATCTCGCCGCGCAGTCGCTTGATCCAGCGTACCTGCACGTTTTCGCCATAAATCATTTGATTGAAGTCGAACAGATAAATTTCCAGCGTTTTTTCATTGTGCTCGCCAAACGTAACGTTGCGTCCCACGCTAGCCATGCCATCATACCAACGCTCACCGATTTTCATCTGTACAACGTAGACACCGATTGCCGGCAGCCATTCCAACTCAGGCCAGGCCACGTTAGCCGTGGGAAAGCCCAATGTTCGACCCCGTGCAAAGCCATGCACGATCACGCCAGAAGTCTGGTAATAGTAGCCTAAAAGCTCATTAGCCGCTTGCACGTCACCAGAATCGAGCAGCTGACGGATCCGCGTTGAGCCAATCTTATGATTATCCTGCAGCGTCATTTTGCCAACCGTTACGACTTCAAAGCGCTCCTTGGCAAAATCCTTTAGATGCGCCATATTGGCCACGCTGGAATCAGCTCCGTAAGTGTGGTCATAGCCAGCTACGGCAACCTTTGTATGAAAGCCCACCAGATACTGATCAACAAACTTCTGCGGATCCAAAGCGGACAAGGCGGAAGTAAGATTGACCAGATAAACGCGATCGACACCCAGCTGCTCTAAGAGATCCAGCTTGCGCGGCAAGGGCGTCAGATAGTGTACGCCGCCAGCCGGGTACTGCTGATAGACGATCTCGGGCCGATGATCATAAGTCAGGACGGCAAGTGGCAGTCCCTTTTCATCAGCAATGCGGCGAGCCGTTTTGATTACGGCTTGGTGTCCACGATGAATGCCGTCAAAAAAGCCCATTGCCAAAACAACTGGCCCAGCTGGAATCAACTCGGGATCAAATGGATGATGAATCTTAATAACCTGCATCCGTGTCACCTACTTTGTCGACAGCATCTTCAACGGTTTATAGAGCCGATCTTTTGCCTGATAAAGCGCCTTGACCTCTCCTTGATAGGTCAGCGCGATTTCAGGTTCTTTGGCATTCAAATCACTCAGCCAGCCGCCGTTTTGAACTTTCTTCCACTGGGCCTCCGTTAACTCATAGTGGGGATAATTCTGCAGGGCATGGTCCATTGGATACACATAGCGATCCATAATCTGGGCTTCCATTGCGTCTTGAATATCACTTAGACTCAGCGTCTGATCTAATTCAAAGCCGCCGCTCTTGGTCCGCGTCAAACTGCTCATCACGCCGGGATAGCCTAGTTTTGTTGCCAGATCATAGGCAAGCGTCCGGACATAGGTTCCCTTGCTGCAATCCACCACAAAGCGAATCCGCTGCTGTTGCTTTTCGGCATCGTAGCTGGAAGCCGTCAGCTCAAAGCGCGTAATGTGAACGTGACGCTTGGGCCGTTCAACGGTTTCACCAGCCCGTGCGTATTCATAGAGTTTCTTGCCATTAACCTTGATTGCCGAATACATTGGCGGAATCTGCACGATATCGCCCGTCAGCTCCTGCATGGCTTTCCTGATCGTATCTTCAGCAATTGGCGCCGTAACTGGCTTTTGGGCCACGACTTCGCCATCCAGGTCCTGCGTGGTCGTAGCCTCGCCAACTAAAAGCTCCCCAACGTATTGTTTGCCTGATGCCATTAAGAATTCAACGACTTTGGTAGCTTGACCCACACAGATTGGCAAAACACCATCAACGTTTGGATCCAGCGTACCTGAATGGCCGATTTTTTTCGTGTGCAGAATGCGTCGCAACCGACTGACACAGTCAAAGCTGGTCATTCCGCGCTCTTTATATAATGGAATAATTCCGTCCAAAAATCTCACCGCTTTCATTTTTAAAATAATAAAAGGGGGCCGCAAGCTGGGCTCCCTTTTAATTGATTATCGCTCCTGCTTGTGCAGCTGGTTGATCAATTGGTCGATCCGACTGCCATAAGCAACCGATGGATCACGCCTAAACGTGAGCTCTGGAGTCTTGAAAATGTTAAGACGACTGCCCAGCTCGCTGCGAATCAGCCCTTTTGCCTTGTCCAGACCTTGTTGAGCCTTTTCGCCATCGCTGGCCTTGTCAGACAGCAGGCTGTAGTAGATCGTTGCCTGCTGCAGGTCGCCCGTAACGTCAACGCCCGTGATCGTGATGTCTTGAACTCGTGGATCACGAACGCGCTTTAAGAGGATGTCATCGACCTCACGCTGAATCTGTTCAGCCAGTCGATCCACCCGATAGCGTTTGTTTGGCATGTTTTTCTCCTTTAGCGACTAGAAGCTACTTAACGGGAACTTCCTTCATCTGGTAAGCTTCGATAACGTCGCCTTCCTTGATATCATTGTAGTTTTGAATCGTCAGACCGCATTCATAGCCCTGTTTGACTTCCTTGACATCGTCTTTGAATCGCTTCAGACTGCCCAGTTCGCCTTCGTAAACGACCACGCCGTCACGAATCAGGCGGACCTTGGAATCACGCGTAATCTTGCCGTCGATGACCATCCCACCGGCAATCGTACCAATCTTGGAAGCCTTGTAGATTTGCCGAACTTCAACCTGGCCAACCGTTTCTTCTTTGTAGACTGGTTCCAGCATCCCTTTCATGGCATCTTCAACTTCTTCAATGGCGTTGTAGATGACCCGGTGCAGACGAATGTCGATATTGTTGGATTCAGCCATCGACTTAGCCAGTGGGGTTGGGCGCACGTTAAAGCCAATGATAACGGCATTGGAGGCTTCTGCCAGCGTGACGTCGGATTCCGAAATGGCACCAACGGCCTTGTGGATGATGTCAACGCGAACGCCGTCAACCTTGATCTTTTCCAATGACTGAGCCAGCGCTTCAACGGAACCCTGCACGTCAGCCTTGATGATTACCGGCAGCGTCTTCATCTGACCCTTCTTCATCGTGGCAAACAGGTTGTCCAGCGTGACGTGACTGGTCTTTTGCCGTTCTTCAACCAAGGCGCGCTTGGCACGTTCTTCACCAGCCGCGCGGGCCGTCTTTTCATCATCAAAGACTACGAACCGATCCCCGGCTTCTGGCACGTCGTTTAACCCGGTAATCTCAACTGGCGTGGATGGCGTGGCTTCCTTGATGCGGCGACCGTTTTCGTTGGTCATCGTCCGGACGCGACCAAACGTGTTGCCGACCACGATTGGATCCCCAACATGCATCGTACCTTGTTGAACCAGCAGCGTGGCTACGGGACCACGACCTTGATCAAGCCGTGCTTCAACTACGGAACCCGCAGCATTTTGATCTGGGTTAGCCTTCAATTCCATCATTTCAGCCTGCAGCAGAATCATGTCAAGCAGTTCATCGATGTTCTTGCCAAACTTAGCTGAGATGTTGACAAAGATCGTGTCGCCACCCCAGTCTTCTGGGATCAGTTCATACTGAGCCAGTTCTTCGATGACCCGATTTGGATTGGCCCCCGGCTTGTCGACCTTGTTAACGGCAACAATAATTGGCGTGTGGGCAGCCTTGGCGTGGTTGATGGCTTCAACCGTCTGTGGCATTACCCCGTCGTCGGCAGCTACGACCAGAACCGTAATGTCGGTAATATTGGCCCCCCGCGCCCGCATTTCAGTAAAGGCAGCGTGTCCTGGCGTATCCAGGAAGGTGATCAGCTTGCCATTGTAGTCGACCTGGTAGGCACCGATTGCCTGCGTGATCCCACCGGCTTCGGAATCCGTAACGTGGGAGTGACGGATCTTGTCCAACAGCGTCGTCTTACCGTGGTCAACGTGACCCATAACCGTAACGACTGGTGGCCGAGAAACCATGTGTTCCGTGTTTTGGTTTTCTTGATCAAAGAACTTGTCCAAGTCGGCAATGTCTTCTTGAACCTTTTCCTTGGCTTCGATGCCATAGTCAGCGGCCAAAAGCTCAATCGTGTCTTTGTCCAGAGATTGGTTTTGGTTAACCATGACGCCGAGCATGAACAGCTTCTTGATGATTTCAGCTGCTGGCCGGTGCAAAAGCTTAGCCAGATCCTGCGCGTTCATGCCTTCCGTGTACTCCAGGACATCTGGCAGTGGCCGATCCTTACGCTGGGTTGGCTGCTGCTTTTTCACTTCGCGCATCCGCTGATTCTTGTTGTGCTTGTTGTTTTTGTTGCGGCGATTCTTCTTGTTGTTCTTGTTTTTGTTGAAAACGTGAACGCCACGGCCGTTGTCTTCATTGCTGCCACGATTGTTGTTATTGTTATGACGGTTATTTTGCGACTGCTGACTATTTTGGCCGTTTTGCGGACGGCTGTTATTTTCATGGCGCTTAGGCTGTTCCGCTTTTGGCTTGTTAGGCTTGGAACTGGCTGGTTGACTGGCACCCTTGACCATGCTGCGCAGACGGTTGGCTTCTTCTGAGGTCACGGAAGACATATGACTTTTTACCGTGATTCCCTCCTTTTTGGCCATATCCACTAAGTCCTTGCTTGGCATTTTCAGCTCTTTGGCTAGTTCGTAAATTCGTTCTTTGGCCATCGAATCACGCTCCTTTATTTATTTTGTTGTTTCTTCAGCATCGTTTGACAGTTCGATCATGCGCTTGGCAAAACCGGCCTGCTCAACGGCAACCACCGTTCGTGCCTGTCCAATTGCGCGACTTAACTCGGCTTTATCGAATCGGCAAATCAGTGGTATTTGATAGTATTCACACTTGTTGATAAACTGCTTGACCGTGGAATGACCGGCATCAGCTGCCAGAAAAACCAGCTTGGCCTGATGACTGCGAATGGACTTTAAGACCAAACCTTCACCAGCCGTGATTTGACGGGCGCGCCGAGCTAATCCCAAAAGGTTCAAGATCTGCTGTTCTGAAGCTGTCATTAAACGTGACCGAACAGCTTGATTCGTTCCTGCAGGTGGTCAGCATAATCAATCAGCTGATCATAAAAGGCATCATCCAGCTTAACGCCAAATGCCTTATCAAAAGTGCGTTCTTTTTTTGCCCGCGTGGCAATCTTTACATCAGCAGCAATGTAGGCGCCGCGACCAGCCTTTTTACCGCTTGGGTCCACGCTGACTTCATTTTCCTTATTGCGCACCACGCGAATCAGCTCTCGCTTGGGCATCATTTCACCGGTAACGATGTCTTTGCGCATCGGTACTTTTCTCTTTTTCATTGTTTCACCCCGCTGCTCAATTTAGTTTATGTGCTATTCTATGCGACCTGCTATCTTATATTGTAGTCTTATTCGGCATCCGTTGCATCGTTTTGCGCATCATCGTCAAAATCAGCAGTTTGATCTTCAACGCTAGGTGCTTCACTGGATGGCTTGATGTCAATCTTGTACTTGGTCAACTGAGCAGCCAGCCGTACGTTTTGCCCACGCTTGCCGATTGCCAGAGACAACTGATCATCTGGTACGTAGACCGTGCAGCCGTGGTGGACCTTAATGATCTTGTTGCCTTCGTGATCAACGCTGCCGGTATCTTCTTCTTCACCGTTGTCAGCATCAAAGTCCAGACGATCAACCGTAGCTGGCTTCAAGGCATTCTTGATAAAGATGGCTGGGTCAGAGCTGTATTCGATGATATCGATGTTTTCGCCGCCCAATTGATTAACGATTGCTTGAACTCGTGCTCCCCGTGGGCCAACACAGGTACCAACTGGATCAATGTTCGGGTCTTTGGAAGCTACGGCAACCTTGGAACGATCGCCAGCTTCCCGCGCGCTGCCCTTCCATTCAATTGGACCGTTTTGTTCCTTAAGTTCGGGAACTTCTTTTTCAAACAGACGCTTGAGCATGCCAGGATCCGTCCGGCTTACCAAGACCAATGGACCACGGTATTGACGCTTTTGCGTGCCATCTGGCTGCTGCATTGGCTTAGCATCGGCTACCTTGTAGATGTAGACTTGAACGCGATCGTGAATGCGGTATTCTTCGTTAGGCATCGTTTGACGCTTGCTCAGACCGGCTTCAACGCCATCGCCAAGGTCAATGTAGATAAAGCGGTTGTCTTCACGGGAGACTTCCCCTTCAACCAGTTCATTGAGCATCTTGTCGTACTTGTTGATGACGCGGTCACGTTCAGCTTCGCGCAGTTTTTGCAAGACGATGTTTTTAGCCGTTTGGGCTGCCAAGCGACCAAAGTCATGCGGCGTTACTTCTTCTTTAAAAGTATCGCCCAGACTGTAGCCATGGCTCTTTTCCCAAGCATCGTGCAGACTGATTTGTTCTTTAGGGTTTTCAACTTCAGCCACGACCGTCTTGTCAGAGAAGACCTTGAACTCGCCCGTGTTTTCATCGATCTTTACTTCAACGTTGCTGGCGTTGTAGTTGGTCTTGTAGGCCTTTTCCAAAGCATCCGTCAATGCTTCGATAACGACTTCCTTCTTGATGCCCTTTTCCTTTTCCAGGACGTCCATGGCATCAAGCAGTTCTTGTTTTTGCTTCTTAGTGCTCATTTTGCTGCTCCTTTTTTAAAACTTGATTGCTAAGCGAGCCTTGGCAATTTTTTTACGATCCAGCGTAATCGTCTTATGTCGCGTCTTATCTAGATAATCCAAGATTAGGCTGTCAGGCGTCAGATCAGTCATCGTACCTTCATAGACTTTGCGGCCATCAACCGCCTGATACAGTGAGACATGAATATATTCGTTCAGTGCCCGCTGATAGTCGACTTCTTTTTTCAAAGGCCGTTCTGCACCTGGCGAAGATACTTCCAAAAAGTATGCCTGAGGAATCGGGTCTGGGTCAACGTTATCCAACGCCTCACTCAGCTGATCGCTAACCGTGGCACAGTCTTCCAGCGTAATGCCGCCATCTTTATCGATGTAGACTCTTAAATACCAGCTTTGTCCTTCTTTGACAAATTCGATGTCATACAGCTCGAAGCCATGCTCGGCCAAGATGGGCTCAACCAGTTTTTCGACCGCGTCAACCACCGTACTGCTCAAATCCGCCACCTCCAATTTTATTGCAATAAAAAGAGCGAGCATTGCTGCTCACTCCCTAACGAGTTATTCACTATTGACAGTATAGCATCTTTGTTTTCACTTAGCAACCATGAGCCGAATTTGACTGCTAATTGACAAAGTCAGACTGATAACGTATCAAATCCAGCCAGTTCAGGTTCAGACCACAACCAAGTTATCTAAGCGCGGCTTAGAACAGACTAAGCTGATTTTCATCCGGCAGGTCGTCTAAGACATGGTTGGCTGTCATAAATTGAATCAGTGTCTGTGAGACCTTTCCTCGTTCTGAAAGATCTTCTTTGGAAAGAAACGGTCGCTGCGCGCGGGCGGCGACAATCTGCTTGGCAACGTTGACCCCCAGACCAGGAATTGCTCTAAATGGCGCAATCAGCGAATTGCCGTCAATCAGCCAGTCAGTAGCGTCCGAACGATTCAGATCAACCATTTCAAAGTTGTAGCCCCGCTCCAGCATCTCGTTGGCCAGCTCCAGAATCGTCAGCAGGCTCTTATCCTTAGCACTGGCCTCATTGCCCTGGTCATTGATCTGTTGCATCCGCGCCTTGACGGCATCCTTGCCATGAGCCATGGCCACGACATCGAAATCATCCGCCCGCACGGAAAAGTAGCCCGCGTAATAAACCAACGGGAAGTAGACCTTAAAGTATGCAATCCGCAGCGCCATCAAAACATAGGCGGCCGCGTGCGCTCTTGGGAACATATACTGAATCTTTAGGCAAGAATCCAGATACCATTGCGGCACGCCCGCCTGCAGCATCTTTTCTTGCCATTCTTCTGGAATCCCGCGCCCTTTACGCACGTGTTCCATTACCTGGAAGGAGGTTTCTGAATCCAGACCATAGTGAATCAAGTCGGTCATGATGTTGTCACGACAACCGATAACATTGGCAATTGTGGCCGTGCCGTTTTTGATCAGTTCCTGAGCGTTATCCAGCCACACGCCAGTCCCATGAGAAAGACCAGAAATCTGCAGCAGCTGCGAGTAGTTCTTTGGATGCGTGTCATCGAGCATCCCCCGTACGAACCGCGTCCCGAATTCCGGCAGCCCCAGCGTCCCCGTCTTACTTTGAATCTGTTCTTCGGTCACGCCTAAAATGTCGGGACTGGAGAACAGACTCATTACGCCAGGATCATCCATCGGTATCGTTTGGGGGTTGACGCCGGAAAGATCTTGCAGGAACCGAATCATGGTCGGATCATCGTGTCCCAGAATATCCATTTTCAAAATGTTGTCATGAATCGAATGAAAATCAAAGTGCGTCGTTTCCCAGGCCGCGTTTTGATCATCGGCTGGATACTGAACCGGCGTAAAGTCATAGATACTCATGTCATCCGGCACGATAATGATCCCAGCCGGGTGCTGGCCGGTCGTCCGCTTAACGCCGGTCGCGCCCTTGGCTAACCGGTCTTCTTCGGCGCCCCTAAACTGCTGCTCGGTGTCGCGTTCAAACGCCTTGACATATCCATAAGCAGTCTTATCAGCCACCGTTCCGATCGTCCCTGCTCGATAAACGTTCTTTTCACCGAACAGCACCTTCATATAGTTATGCGCGATCGGCTGGTAGTCGCCAGAAAAGTTCAGATCGATATCGGGAACTTTATTACCCTTGAAGCCAAGGAAAGTCTGGAACGGAATGTCATGACCGTCTTTAATCATCAAAGTCCCACATTTAGGACAGTCCTTATCCGGCATATCAAAACCCGAACTGTACTCGCCTTTCGTGTAGAAATGGCTGTATTGACAGTTAGGACAGCGATAATGCGGCGGGAAGGCGTTAACCTCGGTAATTCCGGCCAGGTTGGCCACGACTGATGATCCAACCGAACCACGCGAGCCAACCAGATAACCGTCTTTATTGGACTTGGCTACCAGGCGCTGGGCAATCAGATAAATAACCGCGTAACCATTGCCGATAATCGAATTAAGCTCCAGTTCCACCCGATCCTTGACCAGTTTTGGCAAAGGATCGCCATACCAGGCATGCGCCGTGTCCCAGGTTCGCTTGGCCAATTCTTCATTAGCGCCTTTCATGTTCGGTGTGTGCAGCGAGTCTTGCACTGGCCGCATCTCATCCATTTCATCGGCCAGTAAATTGGTATTTTCTACAACAATCTCATGCGCTTTTTCTTCACCCAAAAACGCAAACTGCTTGAGCATGTCATCAGTCGTGCGGAATGGCACGTCAGGCCGGCGCGTCCGGTTAAGTGGATTAGCGCCGCCTTGAGAATTAATCAGAATATGACGATAGATCTTGTCTTCCGGATTCAAATAGTGCGCGTCGCCAGTTGCCACGACTGGCTTGTCCATATCCACGCCCAACTTGACCATGTTTTTGATGATGTCCTCTAGATGCGCGGTATTTGAGATAATCTGCTGCTCAATCAATGGCGCGTAGTTAGGCTTGGGCTGCACTTCAATAAAGTCGTAGTACCGTGCTTTTCGCTTCGCATCCGTATAGCCTTTTTCCATCATTGCAGAAAAGACCTCGCCCTTAGAACAAGCCGTACCGATCAATAGACCATCGCGGTAATGATCAAGCACGCTGCGCGGAATTCGTGGTACGCGATAAAAGTATTTAACGTTAGCCAATGAGACCAGTTTGTACAGATTCTTTAAGCCATCGCGATTCTTGGCAAAAATCGTGGCATGAAACGGTCGACCATGACGATAGGCGCCATTGTCTGCCATATGCTTGTTCAAGTCATCGACGTATTTGGCATCATAGCGTTTCTCGGCATCTCTTAAAAAGATGTGCAGCAGATGTCCGGTTGCCTCCGCATCATGGTCGGCCCGGTGGTGATGATCAAGCCCGACTTTAAACTTGCGGCTCAGCGTATCCAGCGTGAACCGGTGCATTTCTGGGTGCAAAAAGCGCGCCAGCGGCAAGGTATCGATCACTGGAGCCGTAATGCGCGGCAAGCCATCGCGTTCATAACCGGTGTTCAAAAATCCCATATCAAAGCTGACGTTATGCCCAGCCATTAGACAACCCTCACAAAAGTCTTGGAACAGCTGAAAGACTTCAGTTTCCGATTTGGATCCCTTAACGTCTTCATCAGTGATTTTAGTCAGTTCCTTGGTTTGCTCAGAAAGGGGAAAGCCCGGATCGATAAACTGGTTAAACGAGTCTAACACCTCACCATCCCGCATCTTAACGGCCGACAGCTGAATCACCTTATCATAGATAGCTGAAAGTCCTGTCGTTTCCACGTCAAAAATGACATAGGTATTGCCTAAAAGCTCATCATGGTTTTCGTTATAGACCAGCGGAATCCCGTCATCAACGACATTAGCCTCGACCCCGTATAAAATCTTGATCTTGGCATTACCCTTCTTATCGTGACTGGCATTAAACGCTTCGGGAAAAGCTTGAACGCCGGCATGATCGGTGACCGCGATTGCCTTCATCCCCCATTTTTCCGCCTGCTTGATGTAATCAGAAATTGAGTTGGTGGCATCCATCGTACTCATCGTGGTATGCAGATGCATTTCAACCCGTTTCTCGCCTGCCGCTGTGTCTTTTCTGGCAGGATGGCTGACCTGTTGAATCGCATAGGCCATGATCGTCAAATCACGCATGTAGGTATCTTCTTGAACTGGACCGCGTGCCTTGATCCATTCGCCTTCTTTGATTGCCGCAAACTTGGCCTCGTCTTCTTTGTTGTTGGAAAACTTCTTAATGGCAAACGATGACGTATAATCGGTTACCTCTAAAATCAGCAGCTGCCGGCCACTGCGCAGCTCACGGACTTCTTTTGAAAAGACGTAGCCTTCAACGACCACGTTCCGCTCTTCTTCTGTAATCTCAGCCATCCGCCGTACGGGCTCTTTGGGATTGATTGGCTTGCCAATTACCAGCGGACCATCGCCTAGGTCAGGCAGCGCGGATTCCTGCTGCTTTTTTTCGGCCTTTTGCTGCTGCAGACGCTCCATTGCTTTTTTAACCAGTTCTTGGTCCTGTTGCTGCTGTTTGGCTTTGAGCTCCTTGATTTTTTGTTCAGAAGCTGACTGATCGACCAGCGGATGAATCCGAAACTGCGGAAAGCCGACTTTTTGATAGCCCGCTTCAATTGCACTTAAAAGATTCTTAACGAAAAAGTCTTTAATGGCTTCGTTTTCCAATAACAGTTGTACGCGATTGCCATCGACTTCAGGAATCGTTTTCGCGCAGACCTCGCGTGCCATTGGGGATTCACCGACTTCAGCATCAACCACGTATGACCAATAGTCGCCAATTGCCTTGGCATCTAATTCATCAGTTGGCGTATCGATTCTGACTTTTGCATCTACGCCGGCCAGCTCACGAAAACTGATCTGCAAGGCTGAAACGAACTGTCGAAACAGTTTATAAGGCATTACCTTGCGCAGTACGATATCAAATTCCCAGCACTTGGACTTGCGGTGAACGATTACCTGCTTGATCTTGCCATCTTTAAAAGCCGGATCGTCCTTAGCCATGTTCAGCTGGTCCAGCAAGTGCTCAAACAGTTCATGTCGTGATAACTCCACTCCAATGCTCCTCTCTGAATTCATTAAAAAAAGCGGCTAAAAGCAGAATCTATTCTACTTTTAAACCACCTTTTGTAAAGTTTACCGCTTAATAATTATTCGGCGGCTGTTTCGGTAGCCGGCGTCAGCTGCTTGAGCAGAATGCCAACCGTGTTCTCAATTTCTTCCTGCTTGATTTCAATCGTTTCGCCGGTCTTGCGAATCTTGACCTCAACGATCCCTTCACTGGCCTTCTTGCCGACCGTGACCCGCAATGGCAATCCAATCAGATCGGCATCGGCAAACTTAACGCCAGCCCGTTCCTTACGATCATCGAGCAGTACTTCATAGCCAGCCGTTTCCAAAGTCTTAGTGATGCTTTCGGCCATTTGCATCTGTTCTTCGTTTTTGGCATTAACCGGAATTACGTGCACGTCAAATGGCGCGATGCTGTCCGGCCATGCCAGCCCATGTTCATCGGCCGTTTGTTCGGCAACCGCCGAAAGCAGCCGTGAAACGCCGATGCCATAGCAACCCATTACCATATCGGTTTGCCGACCGTTTTGATCCAACACCTGCGCGCCTAAAATCTTGGAATAGTGCGTCCCCAGCTTAAAGATATGGCCCAGCTCAATCCCACGCGTGAACTTGATTGGCTGACCGTCTGGCGCGATTTCGCCTTCTTGAACGTTGCGGAAGTCGCCGAATTCATCAACGCGGAAATCGCGGTCTAAATTGGCGTTGATGTAGTGGAAGCCGTCTTCATTGGCACCACAGGCCATGTTGACCAGTACCTTGACGTAGTTATCGGCCAGAATCTTGACTTCTTCACCGACACCAACTGGACCAAGCGAACCAGGATGAGCACCCAGGTACTTTTCAGCGTCTTCTTCGGTGGCCAGACTGAGTTCTTCACAGTCCAACGCGTTTTCGACTTTGGTTTCGTTAACCTCGTCATTGCCCCGCATCAATACCAACACTGGTACCGTTTCTTCTTCATCCATCTTAGCCATGTACAGCATCGATTTAATGATCTGACTGCTTTCCACGCCCAGACTTTCAGCTGCCTCATCAACGCTGTGCGCGCCTGGCGTAGCTTGTTTTTGCAGTTCAGCTGGAGCAGCCGTCTGCTGAACGCCGACAAACTTGCTCGTCGCTTTTTCCAGGTTAGCAGCATAGTTCCCATCCGTGTAGGCAATCGTATCTTCCCCAACTTCAGCTGGTGCAGAGAATTCTTGGGAGTTTTTGCCGCCCATTGTCCCAGAATCAGCCAGGATCACTTTGTAGTCCAAGCCAATTTTGTCGAAGATGTTGCGGTATGCCTGGGCCTGCAGGTTGTATGCCTCATCCAGACCTGCTTGATCTGCAGAGAAGGAGTAGCCGTCCAGCATTTCGAATTCCTTGCCCCGCAAAATGCCATAACGTGGCCGATCCTCATCTCGGAACTTGTCTTGCAGCTGGTAGACAACCAATGGCAGCTTCTTGTAGGACTGCACGCTGTCACGCAGAATGCTGGTAATCGTTTCTTCATGCGTTGGTCCCAGGATAAATTCACGATCGCGACGGTCCTTGAGCTTAAACAGATTGTCGCCATAGCTTTCATAACGGCCCGACTTCTTCCACAGATCAGCAGGCAGCAGTGCCGGCAGCATCATTTCAACGGCACCAGCCTTGTCCATTTCTTCGCGAATGATGTTTTCAACCTTGCGAATCACCCGGTAGGCCATTGGCAGATAAGCCCAGACTCCAGCAGAGACCTGGTAGATATAGCCGGCCCGCACCATCATCTTATGACTGAGCGCTTCGGCATCAGCTGGTGCTTCTTTTTTGGTAGGAATCAAAATCTTTGATTGCTTCATAATTTAAAAAAATACTCCTTTGAACGGCTTCATGAAACGGAGCCAAAAATTTTTAATGAATAAAGTAGCGTTGAATATCGTTCCAAGTAACCAGAATCATCAACAGCATCAAAAAGGCAAAACCAATAATCGTAACGATCCCCTCGGCTTTTTCAGGAATCGGCCGCCTGATGACTGCCTCGATAATGTTCAATAACAGCTTACCACCATCAAGCGCAGGAATTGGCAGCAGATTGACGATTCCCAAGTTAATCGACAAAAGGGCCAGGAAATTAAGCACGCCATTGATCCCTAAAGCCGTTGCCTGCGAGGTGCCAGCATAGATTGCAACCGGTCCACCCAAGTCGTTGAGACTAAAACCATGTGTAAACATGTGACCTAAGACGCTGAAAATCAGAGTGCCGGCCTGGACGAACCGTTGCCAGCCAAACGTGATTCTTGATTTGGCGTCAGTTTTTTGTTCTTCAACAATGCCGACTTGGCCAATCGTTTCATTGCCTTGCTTGACCTTTTTAGGCGTCATCGTTGTGGTATGCTGACGACCAGCGCGCTGATACTCAACCGTCAGCTTTTTACCAGGATTACCCGAAATTTCGGTTGCCAAAGCAGTCCAGTTCTTGGTCTTTTTACCATTGATCTCAGTAATCCGATCACCAGTCTGCAACCCTGCCTTAGCCGCTACCGAGTCAGACCGAACCGCGCCCAGCCGATTGCTGTTGGTTGGAATACCGCTGAGCGTAAAGCCCAGAATAATAAAGACGACTAAAGACAGCAAGAAGTTGTTGAATGGTCCAGCAAAATTGGTCAGCATCCGATTGCCTAGGCTGGCGGAACGGAACTGAACATCTTTGGGAGCAATTTGAACGACGGTGCCATCGCTTTCGATAATCGTAGCGTCATGATCGACAGCGTACGTTTTTACCGCGCTTTCATCACCGTTGACATACCCCTTGATCCATAAGCCTTCATTCAAATCATGATCGGTCAGCTGCAACGGAATACCTTGAAACAGCGTGTTCTTATCGCTGGTATTAATGCTGGTGACTTTTTGTTGGTCATTTAGCTGAATGGCAACCGGCGTTCCGGGACGCAGCGACTCTTCATCTTCTTCATCAGCACCTGCCAGTCGAACGTACCCGCCCAATGGCAGAATTCGGATCGTATAAGTCGTGCCGTTTTTGCGATGCCACCAGATCTTGGGACCCATGCCAATTGAAAATTCACGAACCAGAATGCCGGCCCGCTTGGCAAAATAGTAATGGCCATATTCATGAACCAAGACCAACAGTCCAAAGACAATAATAAAGGTAATAATCGTTAATATCACAGAATCGCCTCACCTTTCGGCCAGCTTAGATAATCCCCAGCAGGTACAGAGCCGGCATGACCAGCAGCATGCTGTCAAACCGGTCTAAAATACCACCATGGCCAGGCAGGATCTTACCGGAGTCCTTAACGCCGTAGAATCGTTTGAGTGCTGATTCAACCAGATCACCAAATTGACCCAGAATCGAGAGCAGCAGCGTCAAAAAGACCATCAAGCCCCAGTTGTGATAGCCAACCGGGAAGAAGTAAAGATAAACGGCCAAAACGATCGTGGCTAACAGCGTGCCGCAGATTGATCCTTCCCAGGTCTTATTCGGGCTGACGCGCGGTGCCAGTTTATGCTTGCCTAGCTTGCGCCCAAACAGGTAGGCGCCACTGTCAGTCAGCCAAACGATCAACATAGCATATAAAAGTGTCGTAAAGTTGACGGCCCGCGCAGCCAAGAAATTGTTAAAGCCGATGCCGATATACAGCATCCCCAATGTTAAGACGCCTGCATCGTCAAAGCTGAAACGCTGCTTATGCACAACCGTATGCAGCAGCAGTAACAGTACCATTACGTACATGGCAAACAGCCGCGTAATGTGACTCGGCAAAAAGTCCAGCCAGCTGTTTGGCAAAACCATGACTGCCACGCCAATATAACTGACGATGGCTGGAAAAGACGTCAAAAACATCTTTTTCATACTGAGAATCTCGCCCATTGCAATCATGCCCAAAACAACCGCTGCAATCGTTAATGGCCAGCCGCCGTAGACAATCAGTGGAATAAAGATTGCCAGGGCAACGACCGCCGTAATAATCCGTGTTTTCACTAATCTTCACCCGTTTCTATTTATTTACCAAACCGCCAAAACGACGGTGCCGCCCTTGAAATTCAATCAGGCAGCGTTTGAGCGTCTCGCCATCAAAGTCTGGCCAGTGTTCCGGTACGAACAGCAGCTCACTGTAGGCAATCTGCCAAAGCATAAAGTTCGAGATCCGCTCTTCGCCGCTGGTCCGAATTAAAAGATCAGGATCGGCAAACTCGCCCAGCTGTGCTGACATCAGATGTCCGCTGATCGTGTCTTCAGTGATGGAAGCAGGATCAAGTTCGCCAGCTGCCACCTGTTGTGCGATTGACTGCACGGCCCGTTTGATTTCATCACGCGCACCATAATTAAGCGCGAAGTTTAAGATCATGCCGTCACAATCTTTAGTATCAGCCATGGCATCGTTAACGGCTTTTTGCGTTTTTTCCGGCAGCTTGGTGATATCCCCCATAACCGTTACCTTAACGTTATGCTTAACCAGATCCGGCACAAACGTACTAAAGAAGCGAATCGGTAAATCCATCAGATAGCTGACTTCGCTCTCTGGCCGTTTCCAGTTTTCCGTTGAAAAAGCGTAAAGTGAGAGTACTTTTACGCCAAGGTCGCTGGCGGCAATCGTAACTTTCTTCACCGTCTGCATACCCTGTTTGTGACCCGCCACGCGAGGCAGGTGTCGCGCCTGCGCCCAGCGGCCATTGCCATCCATGATAATGGCAACATGAGCTGGGATGCGGGACATATCCAATTGCGGCTCGTCTGCCGCCTGGTGATTCTTGTTAAACAAGAACAACCCTCCATTTCCGCATTGTTTTTTAATTGCAACACTTTTCATTTTACCAGAAATCTAGGCCTGGCTCTACATTTGTCGCTAACTATGCATAATATTAAGCCAGATTTTAGTATGTCAAGCGCGGTCAGCGGTAAAAATAAAAAGAAACCAACGCAAAGTACGCTGATTTCTCCTTAGAAAACTAACAGAAATTAATCCGTCATCAGTCTCTACGCTTCTTTCTCCGGCTAAAACCAATCAACGCGGCCATCGAAAGCAGCCCCAACGCCAGCAGTGATTCTGTATGATCATCATTGCCTGTTTGCGGCAGCCTCTTTTTACCAGAGACAGCCGTTGAAGCTGACGTTAGACTGATGGAACGTTCAGTCGTCTGCTTATTGGCATCTGTAAGATTCTGCGAACCATTTTGATGAGCTGACTTTTCCAAACGATAATGTTCCACGATCAACGTATTATCGGAAACTGATGAAACCGCCCCGTTTGGAACATACTTAACAACAGGTTTACACCCTTTAACTATAGGCGCGTCAAGCTGAACAGATTCATGCGTCAGTTTTTTCCAGGCACCATAGATAACCATACCGGTAACCTCATCAACATCTGCCGTGCGGGTAAAGGTTACTGTCTGTGTAATTGTTTTGACTTGCCCATTTGGCAGCTTGAAAATAGTTGTCCGCGTTACCGTTTTGTTCAAATCATTTTCGGCAACGCCACTTGGATAATGCCGCTTAGGATTGTCGGGCAACAGATTAGCCGTTGTCTTCGGTTTGTCAGGCGTAACTAGAATATGAGCATGCTCAACTTGAATCGTAACGTCAGCCTGTTGAATGCCCCTAAACGCAATCTCTTTAGGAGCTGGTTTTTGACCTGGTACTAGCTTCCAACCGGTTGGCAGAACACTGTTAACTTTGACCGTTTCATCAGTCTTACCCGTGATGGTATCTGTCTTAACGACGTTGTCCTGATCATCGATATACTTGATATGCATCGTCTGAGTATTAGCCGTGTAATCAATTGCAACCGTAGCATCTTTAGTAACGTCAGTAACCCCTTTAGACTCAACCGCTTTTTGGCTAGCCGTGTAGCCGTCAACTATTGGTACCGAGTATGTTGGCCATTGCGCCGTTGACCAGTCGCCGTAGACAACCGAGCCATCAACCATGTCGACCATCGCATCACGGTAGATCTTAGCTATCTGGGTAATCATTTTGACTCCAGTGTGTGGATCGTTAATGATAATCATCCGTGTTAATGTCTGGTTCAAATCATTGTCTGTAACACCATTGAAGACTGAAACACCGTTTGGAATCTCGGTTCCATCAGCTTGTGGATCGTCATGGCTGATTGAAACATGATCGTGTTCAACCAATACTTGGACTGGCACGGCATCAGCCTTGATCGTAACCGTATCTGGCACCGTTTGACCGTCAACCAGTTTCCAGCCCACTGGCAAGGCACTGTTGACCAGCTTGGTTTCAGCTATCTTGCCGGTAATAATCTGATAGCCGACAACCGTACCGTTTTCGTCAACGTAGTAAATCGTCTGACTGCCATCAATAGCCTGGTAGGTTACGTCAATCGTTGAATCCTTGTCCTCGACGTTTGGCATTGCTGGTTGAATCATCGTCTGTTCCTTGCCGTTGATTATTGAAACGTAGCCTGGAACAGATGGCACGGCATACTGTTCAAACTGTTTGTCAGCCTGCCAACTGCCATATAAAACCGTATCATCAACCTCATCAACGTCCGCCATCCGGGTAAAGTGGACTTCTTGTTCTACCTTCGCGATCGTGCCATCAACGTTGTGCACATTGATTATCCGCTTAACGGCCTTGTTCAGATCATCATAGCCAACGCCGCCCGGATAGCTCTTGTCAGCATTGTCGGGCAGCTTGTCCACTGATGTCTTAGGTGCGTCTGAAGTTACCGTGACGTGCGCGTGTTCGACCTTGACTTCAACGTCAGCCGTCTTGGCGCCCTTAAACGTAATCTCTATCGGCACGACTTGACCATCACTCAGTTTCCAGCCTGCTGGCACTGTTGAAACGATCTTAACGGTTTCATCCGTGTGGCCGTCAACGACATCCGACTTAATCTGATTACCGTTTTCGTCAACGTAGACTACATGAGTCGTCTGCTTATCAGTGATGTAGTTGATCGTTACGTTGTCGTCTTTAGTGCCGTCAATAACCGTCTTAGCTTCGACCGTCTTTTGACTAGGCATGTAACCATCAACCGTCGGAACAACATATTCCGGCCATTCAGCTGTTGACCAATCGCCGTAGACAACGAAGCCATCAACCATATCGACCATGGCGTCCCGATAGATCTTAGCCGTTTGCGTAATCGTCTTAACGCCTTCGTGTGGGTCGTTGACCGTGATTGTTCGCGTCAGCGTTTGATTCAGATCACTGTCACTGACACCCTTGAACTTAGCCACTCCGTTTGGAATCTGCGTGCCATCGGTCTGCGGGTTGTCATGACTGATTGAAACATGATCGTGTTCGATTTTAACAACCGTATCTGGCGTAGCAACGCCTAACTTGATCGTTGCTGGAATCGTCTGACCGTCAACTAATTTCCAACCTGTTGGCACGACGTTGTTGGTATCCACGGTCTGATCCGTAACGCCATTAATTGTGTCGGTCTTGACCGTGTTGCCGTCCGTATCAGTGTAGACGATCTTGGCCGTTTGAGCGTTGGCTGTGTAGTTGATCGTTACGTTATCATCTTTGTCAACATTGGTAACCGTCTTCTTTTCAACCAGCGTCTGCGTTGGCGTGTAGCCATCAATGGTTGGCGCGGAATATTCCGGCCATTCAGCTGTTGACCAATCACCATAGACAACTGAGCCATCAACCATATCAACGGTGGCATCCCGATGGATTTGAGCCGTTTGCGTAATCGTCTTAACGCCTTCATGTGGGTCATTGATTGTAATCATCCGTGTCAACGTTTGATTCAGATCACTGTCACTGACACCCTTGAACTTAGCCACTCCGTTTGGAATCTGCGTGCCATCAGTCTGCGGGTTGTCATGACTAACTGAAACATGATCGTGCTCAACTTTAAGAACCGTATCTGGCGTGTTGACGCCCAGCTTAATCGTTGCTGGAATCGTTTGACCATCAACCAGTTTCCAGCCCGTTGGTACGGTACTGTTGACATCAACGGTTTGATCCGTGATGCCATTAACCGTGTCGGTCTTAACTGGCTGACTGTTTTCATCGGTGTAAACAATCTTAGCCGTTTGCTTGTCAGCGGTGTAGTTGATCGTAACAGTATCGTTTTGATCACCGTTAACAACCGTCTTGGCTTCAACCGTGGTTTGACTCGGCGTGTAGCCGTTAACCATCGGTACAGAATATGCCGGCCATTGTGCCGTTGACCAATCACCATAGACAACTGAGCCATCAACCATATCAACCGTGGCATCCCGATAGATCTTAGCTGTTTGAGTAATCGTCTTGGTACCGGCGTGCGGATCGTTGACCGTAATCGTCCGCGTCAACGTTTGGCTCAGATCGTTGTCACTGACACCCTTAAATTGAGCGGTGCCGTTTGGAATCTGCGTGCCATCGGTCTGCGGGTTGTTGTGGCTGACTGAAACATGATCGTGTTCAACCTTAACAATTGAATCTGGCGTATCAGCACCCAATTTAATCGTCGTTGGAATCGTTTGACCATCAACCAACTTCCAACCCGTTGGCACGGTACTGTTAGTATCAACGGTTTGATCCGTGACGCCATTAACCGTGTCCGTCTTGACTGGATTGTTGTTTTCGTCAACGTAAACGATCTTGGCTGTTTGTTTGTTAGCCGTGTAGTTGATCGTAACGGCATCGTCTTTGTCGCCATTGGCAACCATCTTAACTTCAACGGTCTTTTGACTTGACGTGTACCCGTCAATCGTTGGTACGGAATATTCCGGCCATTCAGCTGTTGACCAATCGCCATAAACAACCGAACCATCAACCATGTCGACTACGGCATCCCGAGAGATCTTAGCCGTTTGAGTGATCGTCTTAACACCGGCGTGTGGGTCATTGACCATAATTGTCCGCGTCAACGTTTGATTCAGATCGTCTTCAGTAACGCCTTTAAATTGAGCGGCGCCGCTTGGAATATCAGTGCCATCAGTCTGCGGGTTGTCGTGGCTGATTGAAACGTGGTCGTGTTCGACTTTAACAACCGCATCTGGCGTATTAACACCTAACTTAATCGTCATTGGAATCGTTTGACCATCAACCG
>NZ_JBKZAY010000029.1:0-22533 GCF_046939755.1 Limosilactobacillus mucosae | reverse complement strand
CTAGCCATTTTATTATCGTTCAGCCACGTTATGATAATGGGACTGAACGATTTTTTGATTTAGGAAAAGTTGAATTGAACGACTCAAGCATAAACTACATAATCAGTAATCGAATTATTGGTATTCCGAAACCGTTTATGAGATTGTCAAATGCGAATTGGATGTTGAAAGATTTATACCCCCAAACTGCTGTTAAGTATTTTGGGGAAATCGTCAGCAGCTTTGGCGACATATTAATAAAAAAACACGCTGCCCTAGCCATATCGAGGTTGGGGCAGCATGTTTTTAGCTGGTGGATTATTTTTGCTGGTCTTTTAAAAGCTCAACGATTTCGGCTAGGTATTTTTCCTCAGCACTTGGCTCAGGAGCAGTGGGTTCTTCTTTATGGCGAAGCATTAACTTATTCACCAACTTCACGATTAAGAAAACTACAAAAGCAATAATCAAGAAATTAATAACTGCATTTAAAAAAGCCCCATAACGGAAATGTGCTTCCCCAAAACTAAAGACAAGGTTGGAAAGATCGATCTTGCCTAAAAAGATTCCGATTAAAGGGTTAATCAGATTTTTAACCAGGGAATTCACGATGGCAGTAAAAGCTGAACCAATGATTACCCCGACGGCCATATCCATAACATTACCGCGTGAAATAAAATCTTTAAATTCTTGCAACGTTTTTTTCATTTAATTATCTCCTGTTCTTTCAGAGTAACATTAAAATTATAGGATAAATTGACAGGCGGAGCAAACATTAATTTAAGCGAGTTTTTTTGATTAAAGTTGTTATGGCTGTTAAACTTAATTAAGTGACGAATTATCGCTTGTAAAAATAAGAAGATTGATTGTATAATATTAGAAATTTTTAATTTAAGAGGGGAATTCTAATTATGTTCAGTCAAATTGGTGAACTCATTTTTAATAATGAGGCCGTTGCTAAGACTTCTGATTTTACAATGGGGTTGGAAGTTGAGATGCAGCGAGTGGATGAAACCGGCAATGTCAGTCAAGAACCATACCCGGCCGCGATTGGCGATGAAAAGACCAACCCTTGGCTGACCAATGATTATTTGGAAACGATGCCTGAAATGGTAACACCGGCTGCCAGCCACTCTTTGGATGCAATGCACTACCTTTATAAAATTAATAATGCCTTGCGTGCGGCACTGGCTCCTGGAGAACTGCTCTGGCCGCTGTCAATGCCGCCTAAACTGCCAGCTGATAAGTCGCAGCTGCGTTTGGCAAAGATGGGTCCCAAAAAAGAGGCGTATTTGAAAGAGTGGACCAAGCGTCATAGCTATTCAGAAGGGACGCCGTGTGGAGTACACATTAATCTAAGCATTGATCAGCATATTATTGATTTGGTTAAGGACGGTTTTCCTGATAAATTTAAAGATGAAAAGGCAGTTCGCAACTATTTGTACGCGGTGTTAGCCCAAGGATTCGTTCGCTATCGCTGGTTTATTACTTACCTGTTTGGTGCCAGCCCGATTGCCGAGGCTAATTATTTTGAAAAAGGGCAGGGATTTGATCATCCAGTCCGCAGCATTCGCCAAAGTTCATATGGGTTTGGAACCAAATTTAAAGGTGACTATACTGATGTTCAAAGCTACGTTGATCGAATTGAAGACGGGGTTAAGCAAGGTATCTTGACTTCAGATTATGAATTTCATGGCAGCGTGCGGTTCAAAGGCAATACCAACCTTAAGGAACTGCCCAAGACTGGGGTTGAATATATTGAGCTGCGCATGCTTGATTTGGATCCTAGCAGTTCAGTTGGCGTCAGAACGGACACACTGCGGTTTATTCGCCTGCTGGCCAGCTATTTTATTATGCACCCAGCCCTGCCGCTTGCAGAGGTTAATCGAGTTCTGGATAATGCCGATGAGATGAATGATGTGGTGGCTAAAGAACTGCCAACTGAGCCTTGTCATTATCAAAACAAGGCTTTGGCAATGATCAAGAGTCTGGAGCGCTATGCCAACCAGATTCAGCTAGGACCAGAATTTTCCGAGATCTTAGAGGATTTGGAAGACCGGATTATCAATCCAAAGACCACGCCAAGCGCTAAACTGATGAACTACGTCGAAAACGGTTCTTTGGAAAACTATGCATTGCGGCGGGCGCGTCGCTATCAAGAAGCGGCCATGGAATCGCTGCATCCGTTCCAAGGCTTTGCCGGCGATCATATTCCAGATGCCGACGAACTGAAGCGCGAACTTGATAAATAAGCCTGCAAGATTTAAAAATAACAAAAACAGCGCTATTCCAGCCTTTAAGCTGAGGTAGCGCTGTTTGCTTTAACTATTTTAATTGTTGACGTGGTGGCGGTTGGCCGCTACTTTAGCTGAACGACGGATAAAGTCGCCAAACAAAGCCTGTGATTCGCGATAATGCTTGTACATGTTTTCCGGATGCCATTGAACAGCCAGAATCTGGTCACTGTCGCGCGATTCCAAGGCCTCAATAACTAGGTCTTGAGCCTGCGCAACCACCTTAAGCGAAGGAGCAACGCGATCAATGGCTTGATGGTGTCGTGAATTGATAAAAGGATGCTTGCCAACCAGCTTGTAGAGACGGCTGTCCAGATCAACGTCGATGTGATGCGAAGGCAGATTGCCTGGTGCGCCTTGAACATGCTTTAAATGAGCGTCTGGATTTTCGGAAAGGTCCTGATATACGGTTCCGCCCAGACCGATATTGATTAGCTGCATACCGCGGCAGATTCCCAAAATGGCCTTGCCGGACTGAACCGCTCCCTTGAGCAGTGCAATCTCAAACAGGTCCCGTTTACGATAGGTCATTCCCAGATTCATGTGCGGCTCTTGACCGTAAAATGTTGGATCGACATCGGCCCCGCCAGCAAAAACAACCCCGTCAAAGGTCTCCAGATATTCAGGCGCTAAGTCAGGCTGTACGCTTGGGAAGATAATTGGCACGCCTCCTGATTTAACGACGGCTTCAATAATCGGTCGTGGCGCAAATGGAGCATTGCGCTCGTTGATAACGTTAGTAGCTTCAGTCAAGGTTGCGGCTGGAATCGCAATTTTTGGTTTCATTAGAAAATCCCCCATTTGCAAAAATCTTATTAGAATGAACTTATCATATTTAATCAGAAAAAGTACAGTTAAATGCTGAAAAATATTAAAAAAAGATGATAAAGCGATTAATGAAACAGCCAGTACTGATTGGCCGTTGCTTTTAATTTTTTTGAAAATTGGTCGTAATCGCTGAAATAAAGGCATTTGGTAACTAGAAAGCTGAATTTTCATAACGATTTACTAAAAAAACGCAATTGACAAAGTGACCAACAGCGAGTATCTTTATTTGCGATGAATGAATGTCCTTTAAGTTTAGTCCAGAGAGGCTAGCAAGGAAACGAATTAAATTGCGGCATGATGAATGCTGTTTTCGTTGAACGCTGCCCTCAAGTAAGGGTGGCGTTTTTTTAAGGGCAAATTCACAAAGGAGGATTTTTGATCCGCCATTTAAAGGACGACAGTGAGCGTCCAAACGGTTGCTCGTGAATTTAAGGAAGGATTTTTTCAAATGTTAGAACCTATGAACCTTGTCCGCTTAGAAAACTTTGTTAGTGTAGAAGACCTGTCAGCTGATGAAGTCAACGCTTTGATTGCTCGTGCAGAATACTTCAAGCGCGGTGGTGCCGTGCCAAAGCTGAACAAGCCGGTCTATGTCGTTAACGGCTTTTTTGAAAACTCTACTCGGACGCATACCAGCTTTGCCGTGGCTGAACGTAAGCTGGGCTTGACGGAGATTCCATTTGATCCGACGCATTCTTCAGTTAAGAAGGGTGAGACGCTGTACGACACGATGTTGACGATGACGGCACTGGGAATTGATCTGGCGGTTATTCGTCACAGTGAAAACAACTACTATCAGCCATTGATCGACACTAAGGAAGGCGAACAGGCTAACATTGGAATCGTCAATGCTGGTGATGGTTCTGGCCAACATCCATCACAATGTCTGCTGGATGTGATGACGATTCATGAACAATTTGGTACCTTTAAGGGCCTTAAGATTGCCATTATCGGTGACATCAGCCACTCCCGCGTTGCTCGCAGTAATGCTCAGCTGCTCAATAAACTGGGTGCCGAAGTCTACTTCTCTGGTCCAAAATACTGGTTCAATGAAGACTTTACGCAATATGGTCAATACAAGCCGGTTGACGAACTGGTTGGCGAGATGGATGCCATCATGCTGCTGCGGGTTCAGCATGAACGCCTTTCCAACGAAGATGCTCATGAAAAGGACTTCAGCAAAGAAGCCTACCATGAAAAGTACGGCATGAACCAAGATCGCTACAACAAGATGAAAGACAATGCCATCATCATGCACCCAGGTCCAATCAACCGTGGCGTTGAACTGGCCAGTGAACTGGTTGAGGCGCCTAAGTCCGTCTTCTTCCGTCAGATGCAAAACGGGGTCTTCATGCGGATGGCAATGATTGAAGCAGTTCTGCGCGGTCGTAAGTTGGGTGGTTTGGAATAAGATGACGACAAAACTGATCAAAGGTGGTACGGTTTTCGTAAACGGCCAGTTGGTTAAAACGGATGTCCGGATTGCTGATGGCAAGATTCAAGCGATTGGCAACGATCTGCCAGCTGCTGATGAAACGATTGATGCCACGAACAAATTAGTAGCACCAGGACTGGTCGACGTTCACGTACATTTCAGAGAACCTGGTCAAACGTATAAGGAAACCATTGAAGCCGGCAGCAAGGCAGCGGCTCATGGTGGCTTTACCACGGTTGGCGCCATGCCAAACGTTGATCCGGTACCGGACACACCAGCACGCATGCAGGCACAGACTTCTTTGAATCAAAAAGAAGGGGTCGTCCACATTTTCCAATATGGTGCAATCACGCATGGTCGGACCAGTGAAGAGCTGGTTGATTTTCATGGTCTTAAGCAGGCAGGAGCCTATGCTTTCAGCAATGATGGCAGCGGTGTTCAGACGGCTGGCACCATGTATCAAGCCATGGAAGGTATTGCTAAAGAAAATATGATTCTGGCAGCCCATGTTGAAGACGACTCGCTGTTATTTGGCGGAATCATGAATGCTGGCAAACGAGCAGAAGAATTGGGATTGCCAGGCGCCCCCAGCGTTTCAGAATCTGCGCAGGTTGCTCGTGATCTGGTTTTAGCCAATGCAACGGGGATTCACTATCACATCTGTCATGTCTCGACTAAAGAAAGTGTTGCCATGGTGCGGTTTGCTAAGGCGCAAGGCGTCAACGTAACCTGCGAGGCATCACCCCATCATCTGCTGCTGGCTGACCAAGATATTCCGGCTAACAACTCATACTACAAGATGAACCCGCCGCTGCGGCATGAAGATGATCGCCAGGCTTTGATCGAAGGGCTGCTTGATGGCACGGTTGATATGATCGCGACTGACCATGCACCGCATTCCAAAGCTGAAAAGCCTAAAGATGACATGCGGGGAGCCGCTAATGGGATTACTGGCAGTGAAACGGCTTTTCCAATGATGTACACTAAGTTTGTCAAAGGCGGTATCTGCACCTTGGAACAATTATTGAATTGGATGAGCACCAATCCGGCTGATATTTTTGGTCTCCATGAAGCTGGTCATTTGGAACCAGGCAAGCCGGCTGATATCGTAATCTTTGATTTAACCACGCAACGAACGCTCAATGAGGCTGATTATCTTTCAAAAGGCGTTAATAATCCATTTACTGGAGAACGGGTTTATGGCACGGCTGATTTGACGTTGGTTGATGGCGAGGTTGCTTATCAGCGTGAAAACTAAAAATTAAATCAAAACCAGATCGAAGCCGCGGTCTGGTTTTTTTTATTCTCAAACATTTGTTCGTAACTGACTAACATGTTAAAATGAGATACCAAATTAGAATTAGGAAAAGAAAATGGTGAGATTTTTGAAGACAATAACTTGGCAAGACATCATTCGAATGCTGAACAGTGATGTCTACTTATATGAACTGGGGCGAAAATGGGGAAATGATTTTTTAACTTCCGAACAGCGGGCTACCATGATTCGTAAATATCAAAACGAGCTTTTGGACCTGCAGACGGATCTGGCGGATTATACCAACCTGCCGTTGCCTGACAGTGCGACTTTGATTGGTATTTTTATGGCCCGTTGCGTGATTGCAGAATTGGTTGAGCAAGAGCCAGTTGCCAATGATGAGATTTTATTGGTCAGCTATAATTCAGAGCCGGATCAGTTTGATGCACACTGGACGGTTATGATCTATGATCCGATCGCTGACGAAGAAACGATTGGCGTGGCAGAGCTCTCCTATGCTGAAGTTTTTGGCATGAGGGTGGCAATCGATGACGATGCTGATTTTTTGGACGGGTTGGCGGCCTTGTTTAATGAGCTCACCAAAATGGGCCTTTATGATTGGGAACGCAACGCAATGATTTATAAACAGACAGCTACACAACAGGCAGTTGAAGTCGCCATGGCCAATTTTATGGAACAATCTCACCAAATTGCGCTGTTTTTGGATGAGTACGTGACTACTCATCCCGATGATCGGCAGCTGCCGGATGAAATTGCCTTGTTTTGGCCGTTGACTACCGGTATTATGGTGCCTTTGGATGAGAGTGATCCTAATAGCCCGCTGGTTTCTACAATGAAGCAGGATCCTAAACTGTTGGCGAAATTTAAGCTGCGGTTTGGCCAGGCATTTCGTAAGTTTAAGGGAAAATAGAAAAAATATAATTAAAGTTCGTACTTTATTGGCTTGGCAATTTGAGTATCGTGAATAATTTTAAATAACATTAAAATAAGCGCAGATTATTAATTGATTTATTAAAAATGTTCGTCAAATATGTTAAGATAAATGTAATCATTTTCTAAACGCATTTGAGGAGGAATATTATGCGGGCAATTTTAACTACGATCGGTAAGGATAAAACTGGGATTATTGCAGGGGTCAGCAACTATCTAGCTCAAAACGACATCAATATCGTTGACGTTTCCCAAACCATTATGGACGGCTACTTTACGATGATGATGATGGTCGATGTGAACGATGCCGCTGCTGACTTTGAAAAGCTGACTCAAGAACTGAACGCCTTGGGTACTAAGCTAGGCGTCGATATCAACATTCGCAACCAAGAAATGTATGACGCTATGCACCAGCTATAGGAGGCCTGTTTTGGAAACTGAAAAAATTATGGAAACGGTTCGCATGGTCTCTGAGGAAAAACTGGACCTGCGAACGATTACGATGGGGATTTCACTGCTTGATTGTATCGACAGCGACAGTGATCGAGCCTGCCAAAAGATTTACGACAAGATTACGACAAAAGCCAAGGATCTGGTGCGGGTTGGCGAGGAGATCGAAACTGAATTCGGCATTCCAGTTGCCAACAAGCGCATCACGGTGACGCCAATCTCGCTGATTGCCGCGGCCTCTGGCGATCACGATTATGTCAAGTATGCACTGGCTTTGGATCGTGCTGCCAAGGCAGTAGGCGTTGACTTTATCGGTGGCTATTCAGCATTGGTTCAAAAGGGCTATCAGAATGGCGACAAGACGTTAATTAAGTCGCTACCCGAAGCTTTGACACAGACAGATCTGGTTTGTGCATCTGTTAATGTTGGCTCCACGCGGACAGGGATCAACATGGATGCCGTCAAGGAAATGGGTGAGGTCGTTAAAAAAGCCTCAGAACTAGACTATATGAACAATGCTAAAATGGTGATCTTCTGCAATGCGGTCGAAGACAATCCGTTTATGGCAGGTGGCTTTCATGGTGTAGGCGAGTCTGATGTCGTTATCAACTGTGGGGTCTCGGGGCCTGGCGTTGTCAAGTCGGCGCTTGAAAAGGTTAAGGGCGAATCGATGGACGTCGTAGCCGAAACCATTAAAAAGACGGCCTTTAAGGTTACACGGATGGGGCAATTGGTTGGGACCACGGCTGCCAAGCGTTTAGGTGCTAAGTTTGGGATCGTTGACCTTTCGTTGGCCCCCACGGCAGCGATTGGCGACTCAATTGCCGAGATTCTGGAAGAAATTGGTCTTTCAAGCGTTGGTGCGCATGGAACGACTGCGGCTTTGGCGATGCTTAACGATGCTGTTAAAAAGGGCGGCATTATGGCTTGCAGTCACGTCGGTGGACTTTCCGGCGCCTTCATTCCGGTTTCTGAAGATGCAGGGATGATCAAAGCCGTAAACGCTGGCTACCTGAATGTTTCTAAGCTGGAGGCCATGACGGCAGTCTGCTCGGTTGGGCTTGATATGATCGCGGTGCCTGGTGACATTGAAGCTTCAACTATCAGTGGGATGATTGCCGATGAAGCTGCAATTGGGATGATCAATGCCAAAACGACGGCGGTTCGGGTGATTCCGGTTCCTGGCAAAAAGGTGGGCGATACGGTTGAATTTGGTGGCCTGTTGGGTTATGCGCCAATCATGGATGTCAGTCATGCTTCTTCAGCTGCCATGATCAGTCGCGGTGGCACGATTCCAGCACCGGTTCACAGCTTTAAAAATTAACGATAATGGTAAAGATCGTACTTGTCTGTTTAAATTGACAATTAACGGTCTTTTTTTTATTCTTAAATGAGAAATTGCGGTTTTATTCATAATATGTTATCATTATTCTAATATTTTTTTAATTTGGAATTGGAAGTGGAGAATATGAGTGTCCGGGTTCGTGATCTATTGAAGCTGCCGACTTTATCGCAGTCGCATATCGCAGCGGGCGAAGCAGGATTGGATCGCGTAGTTTCAACTGTATCGGTGATTGACTTTACAGCGACATCGGTAGCCCAACGAGAATTCTATCAGCCGGAAAATTCGGCTAATGAACAGCTGTTGCTGACCTCAATTGAACAAGACAACTATAATCTGGTAACGGATTGCGCAAAAATTGAACGGTTGGCCAAAACCGGTTGTGTCGGCGTGGTGATTTATTATGTTGGCGAGCGGGTGCCGAGCCTCCCTGCTGAAATTAAGGAAACGGCCGATCGTCTCAGATTTTTAATGATTTTTGCACAGGAAACGCAAAAGAACATGACCTATAGTGCCGTTATCTCTGAAATCATGTTTGCGATTTTCCAAGATCGGATGCGTCATCCCAGCTTTGCGCCGACGATTATCGGTCGCGTTTCGGCAATGCCGGAATATCGGCGCAGTGTTGGCGCGGTCTTAAAACTTTTGGCTGAACAGGTACAGGCCTCATTGGCAGTCATTGATGACCAAGGCGAGATTATGTACCGCGAGAACTGGCCTAAAGAAGCCGTTGTCAACTGGGAAAGTCTCTTGAACGTGGTTGAAAAGATCGATATGAATGGCGAACTGCCGGTAACTACTTCTGATGGTATGAAGATTACGCATTGGCACTTGCCAAACAGTGAGGATACGGTCTTGTTCGTTGGCAGACAGACGGTAACTAATCTGACGTGCGAGCGGGTGGCTGAAACGCTGCAGACGGCTTTGAATCTTTGGGGTGGTCAGAATCAAGATGATCAAAATCTGATTTGCGCGATCATTCAAGGGCAAGTCGTTCGTGCCGCCAAACTGGGTCGTCAGCACAGCTTTGAGCCTAAAAATACGCAGGCTGCCTTGATTGTCAGCTGTCCGAATGACATTAATAAAGCCAAGTTGAAAAAATGGGTTGATCAGCTGACTGAACAATATACCGACCAACTGATCAGTGACTGGTATAACGACCACTTGATTATATTGTTAGAAAAGACGCTTTCTTATCAAAACTGGCAGAGCTGGAAAGCTGATTTTAAAAAAGGCGATCAGCAATTGACCGCTCAATGTGTTGTAGTTCAAGCCGCCCTGGTTGATGGCTTTGGCGGTATTCAAAGACTGTATCAGCTGGTTAGTCAATACTTGCCGACAGCCCGTACGATCTTGCCGTATCGCTTGTTTTTCAATCAAGCTGATCTGGAGTTTGCGCGGGGCTGTCAAAGAGAGCTGCAGGAAGAAGGTACTGAGGTCATTCGCTGGCAAAAACGGCTGGACTCTATGCAGCATAATCTGGTAGAAACGTTGATGGCCTTTTTGCTTGATACACCACAGAATATTGAACAGGCTGGTGATCTGCTTTACGTTCACCGAAATACGATCAAATACCGGCTTAATAAGATCAGCAATCGATTGGGCTTTGTTCCCGGCGTCATGCCCGAATCGTTTGAACTCTATCAAGCTTTGGGCGTCCATCGACTTTTGCGCGGCAATGATGACCCAAGCGAATTGGGCAAATGAAACAAGTAAAAAGAAAAATTTTGGTTGACGTGCCTAATGACAAGCAATGATTTTATTCGTATAATGTTACGTATAGTTAGAAATCTATCTGCGAACGAAGACTTCTAATTAGTTGTCAGCGTCGGCAAGCGCTGGCACACTTCAAATTTTCCTAATTCCGAGAGTAGTCAGAGAAAAGCCTTGACATAAAGGCTTTCTGGCTGCTCTTTAATTTTGGCCAACAGAAAAAGTCAACCGAAACAGCTTGCTGATAAAGCATTTTTTAGATAAGCGCTTATAAAAAAACATCACCTGGCAATAATGTCAAGTGATGCTTTTATCTTAATTGATAGTTTTAGTACGATGCCTTGTCAGATAGACCAGCAAAAAGTCCAGCAGCAGGGTACAGCCAGTAATAGCGAAGACGGCTGAATAGCTGAACAGGCCAGAGATGGTTGAGCCAAGTAGCGCGCCAAGTACGGAGCCAGCCGCTTGAAATGATTGATTATAGCTGAAGACCCGGCCAAAAGCCTCGGTTGGCACTTCCAAGGTCAGAATTGTCTGAGCAGCCGGCATCAAAGCCGCGTTGGCAAACCCAAGCAAAAAGCGCCAGAACGCTAGCATCCAAGGCGAATTGGTCAAGGTCATCGGGATAAAAAGGACGGCCGCAATAAGCAAGCCAGCCGTTAAGACTTTTTGCGGACCAATGCGATCCATGGTATGGCCAACTTTAGAAGCGGCTACGAGATTTCCTAGCCCTGGGGTAGCAGCGACAATCCCCGCGACAAATGCGATATTGCCGGTATCATGCATCATTTCCTTAACATAGAGCGAAACGATAGGGTTGATTGACATTACCGATGACTGTACCAGCATGGTTGTGACAAACATAACCACAATTAATTGAACATTGTCGATTTGGCCCATTAATTCGCGCATGGGCTTCATATTTTCTTTTTTTATCGGCGTAAACTTTTCTTTAACCAGAATCGAAGTAGCGATAAAAACACCAAACATCAATCCGCCGGTAATAAAGAATGGAATTCGATATCCCAAGGCGCTTGATAGGGTTCCGCCCAAAAGCGGTCCGATCAGGTTGCCGGTAACGCCTGCTGTCGTCATGGCTGACATTACCCAACCAGATTTGCTGTGGGGAGTCTCACCAGCCATCAAGGCAATTGAGTTGTTGATATAGCCAGAGAACGCGCCCTGTAAAAAGCGCATGCCGATAATCATCCAGACGTTGACTGAAAGTCCAGTCAAAAAAATCGTACAGGCCATAACGCCAGAAGCCCGCATACACATCAGCTTGCGGCCCTTGCGATCGGCAAGACTGCCCCAGTATGGCGAAACGATTGCCTGGGAAATAAAAGTTGCCGCAAACGCCATACCAGAATAAATGTTAAGCTCAAAACGCGAGAAATGCCCCAGTTCATTGATAAAAAGCGAGATGAACGGCATGGTCATCGAGTAGCCCATTCCAGTAATAAAACAGCCAAACCAAAGTGTATAAAAAGTCTGGTGCCATTTACTGGGCAGTTCGTGATGGGTACCGATATCTGAGTCTTGCAAAAAATCACCCTCCAATCAGATTTTAACTAAATCAATGAGCAGGATTAGCCCAGCTGACGCTTCTGCCAGCCAAGGTAGCGATAAAAAATCACCAGCATCAAAACAGCTAGGATAACGGTTACCCACATAGCTGCCCGAACGCCAATTGTCAATGAAGCCGGTAAGCCAGAGATAACGACCAAAAGCGTGACTGAAGCTGCCCCGCAGGCTTGCCGCAATGTGTTGTTAAGTGCGGTTCCGTGACTGTTTTCATGAGGTGCCAGCTGCGAAAAGGCTTCGGAAAGGGCGGGATTAAACAAAAATGAGTTGCCGATCAGCCGAATCATGTAAGCAACGGTCAGCACCCAGACTGGCATATGGGCACTGACATGAACCAGTGGAATCGAAGCCAAAAGCGTCAAGATACCGCCAATCGTAATCAACCATTTAGGACCGTATTGATCGTACAGTCGACCAGCAATTGGCGCGAACAAGGCATTGCAGATGGCACCAGGCAACAGAATCAAGCCAGATTCAAAGCTGCCGATGTGCATCACGTTTTGCGTAAAGATCGGCAGCAGCTGTTCGGTCCCTAGCAGAATCATAAATGCGCAGCAGCCGACCGCTGTCATCATTCGAAATGAAGGATAGCGGATGATCTGGACTTTCAGCATTGGATCGGCCATGTGTAGCTGGCGCTTGACAAAGTACCAGATAATGATCAGCCCAATTAACAGCATGGCCAAGCCAATCAGCAAGTTGATTTCAAAAACTGTCAGACTGCCCAGAATCAGTGAAGACCCGATTAAAGAGATCAAGACCGACACCAGATCGATTTTGATGGGCCGTGGCTGAGAGAAGTTGGGCATCTTAAAGAATGCGCCTAGCCAAACCAAAAGCATCAGCGGCAAGACAAAAATAAAGATGTAGCGCCATGAGAAGTATTCCAGAATCAGTCCAGATAAAGAAGGTCCTAAAGCAGGTCCGGAAGCAATCACCAGACCGGACATCCCCAAAACCGAACCGCGCTTTTCAGGTGGATAGATCGTAATCATCGTCGTCATCTGAAACGTCATTAAGATTCCGCCGGCACAGGCCTGAACCAAACGTGCCAGCAGCAGAAACCAAAAATTATCTGCCAGGCAGCCAATCAGCGTACCAACGATGAAGGTTCCGACTGTCGATAAAAAGACGCTGCGGTTGGTAAACCGTTCATAGATATTTGACGATAATGGCGTAACGACCCCGATCAGCAGCGTGTAGCCGGTTGTCAGCCATTGAGCGGTATTTAATGAGACATGCAGATCGTTTTTGATAACCGGCAAAGCAGTGACCATCATGGTTTGACTCGCCAGACTGATGAAACTGGCCACCAGCAAAATGATCGTTACGCTGCGACGAGTGCGCGCATCGACATTTATTGTGGGCATAACAGACTTCCTTTCATAAATATCAAGCAACAAAAAAGCAGATTAAAGATATAATTTCACACCAGTCTAGTCTAGCATTGAAAGCGTCATGCAAAACAAGTCCGCAATGATGATTTTTCGATTTTTTTGCTCAGAGTTCAGCTAGGTTTGATATGATTATTCATGTGAATAAATAATGAGGTGACATGATGAGCAAGCGAATCGCGGTTTTTTCCGACGTGCACGGCAATCTGCATGCTTTGCAGGCAATGTATGCGGACAGTCTGCGCCATAATGTTGATGAATATTGGTTTATTGGCGACTTATTGATGCCTGGCCCTGGCGTAATGGAGATCTGGCGGCTGATAAAAAAGATGCAGCCAAGCGTGATGGTACGCGGCAACTGGGATGATTTAACGGTCAAGGGCGTGCGGGGACAGATGGATCTTGAAAAGCCCTCGCGAATCTACTTTGCTCGTTTGGCCCAATACGTTGGCGAACATGTTTCTGCTGATGTGATTGATGAGATTGCCAGTTGGCCGCTGCATGTTGAAAAGCAGGCTGGCAAATTAAAGTTTGGCATCTCGCATAATTTGCCAACGCTAAACATGGGACAGGCGCTGTTCCCGACTAATTCGGTCGAACATTTTGATCAGTTGTTTGAAAATTTCGATCATCAAGATGTGGCTATCTATGCTCACGTTCACCACAGTCTGATGCGCTATGCCAGTGATGAGCGTTTGATTTTAAACCCGGGATCGATTGGGGAGCCGTTTAATGGCTGGTGGCCGCTGCAGCGTGATACAAGGGCTCATTATCTGATTTTAGAGGTTGACGATGATGGGATTGCTGAATTGGATTATCGTCATGTACCTTATGATCGCGAGTCGGAATATGAGCTGGCGGTTGAGGCAGATATTCCTTACCTGGAACTTTATAAACGGACGCTGGAAACTGGACGGGTCAACACGCACGATCAAGAGTTGCTTGATCAGATTAATCGTAAATGGGACTATCTGGCTGAGTACCAGGCTTATGCCGAACGGGTTAAGAAGCGTATCTGATGGGGCTGACAAACTGATTGCAGCTGCTTTTTTTAACACTGCCGATTTAATTACAAAAAGTAAGACGAAAAATTTGCATTCAAAATCGCAAATTGGCATAATAACAAACGAATGACTATGCAAATGTAAAAATCTTATTTTTTAATCAAAATGTACATTAAATATGGAGGGTAGAAAATGGCAAAAAAGTCTAAGATTGCCAAGCTCAAGCATCAAGAAGCGCTGGTCGAAGAGTACGCAGCCAAGCGAGCTGAATTGAAGGCCGCCGGTGATTATATCGGCTTGTCCAAGCTGCCGCGTAATTCAGCACCGGTTCGCCTGCATCACCGTGACCGCTTGGATGGCCGCCCGCATGCCTATATGCGCAAGTTTGGCTTATCACGGCTGAATTTCCGTGAGTTGGCCCATAAAGGTCAGCTGCCGGGCGTTAAAAAGGCCAGCTGGTAGTTAAAGTCGAAGGTTCATGATCTGCACTTGGCCGGTCATGAACCTTTTTAATTAGTGAAGATGTTGTAAGAATTATGTTCGCGCTATACTAGGATAAAATACTTAAAAGTGAGGTGGACTCCTTGCTGAATAAATTGGCAGAATGGACGGTGCGTCTCAACCAGCGCTCGTTTATTAAAATTACGCGGCAGACGCTGATGCTGCTGTTTCCAATTGCATATGTTGGTACTCTAGCGGTAATGCTGAAAAGGGCTTTTTTTGCTCCCGATAGTTTTTTCTATAATATTGCTGATTTAGGCGATATCATACCAGACTGGCTTTGGACTGGCATTACGGGGCTGACGGGCGGTCTGGCCAAGATTGCTTTTGGGATGTTTGGCGTAATGGCTGCCTATGCTGCGGCCCGCTATACCGCCAAACTATATCATCAGGATGCGCCGATGGCAGGAATGACCGGTTTTGCCACTATGCTTTTGTTGGCATTTCGCTATACGCGTACGAGCAGCCCCAACATGATCTCGTTTGACTGGAATCTTTTGAGCGTGCGCAGTGTCTTATTTGCGCTGATTGTTGGCTATGGTATTGGACAAGTCTATCGCTGGTTGGGAAAAGGTGGCGAACCCGGCGATCAGACGATTGAGACGTTGGAAAAAATGCAGCAGCGGGCTTTAAATGCCATCCGTCCGCTATTTTTTTCGTTGGCAGTCGGCGCGGCTCTAGGAGCATTATTCAACTGGCTAACTTTAAGTTCCTGGCTGGAGCTTGCCTACACCTGGCTGGAGAACTTTGGCCAGGGCAATCAGTCGCTTTGGGTGGCAATTCCCTTGATTGCCGTTTCATTATTAATGAGTTGGCTGGGAATTGGTGGGCCAACGATTAACACGGCTGCTCAAGGATTAACCGGCGCGGCGGCAGCCAATCTGAACTACGCGCTTCAGCATGGCTCAAGCTGGAACGTGCCATACAAATACCTAGCCGCTACGCTTTACAGCTCATTTGCTAACTTTGGCGGTGATGGGGTCATGCTGGCTTTAGTGATTGCCTTGATCATCGTTGGCCGGCAGCCTGAAATTCAGCGTCTGGCCCGATGGAATCTGTTACCGACCTTGTTTAACAGCAGCTATAGTCTGATGACTGGTTTGCCGGTAATCTTAAATCCCGTCTTCCTGCTGCCGTATCTGCTGCTGCCCTTGGCCAATCTTTTATTAAGCGCTTTGGCAACCTTAATGCATTTAATCCCGGCAACGCCTTATCCTCTGCCCATGGGGACTCCTGGACCATTGGCAGCATTTATCGGCTCCAATGGCGATTGGGAGGCACTGCTGTTTTCATTGGTGCTGCTGATTTTTGATGTCTGGGCATATATCCCATTCGTTCGTTTGGCGCTTGGTGCTGAACTTAAAACACAACAGATCGAGGCGGTGCATAATGCTGATTATTAATGATAAAGAACGTCGACGCAGTATGCGTTTATTGGCTTTTGTCGTAATTTTGCTGATTGTCCTGGCTTTTCCCGCCTATTTTTGGATGAAGGACAACAACCATTACCTGGCTCAGCGCAGTAAGGCCCAGATGTCACCGGTCATTATGATTCCAGGCAGTTCAGCCACCAAGAATCGCTTTGATGAAATGGTGACGCTGCTTAATAAAGACACCAGTCACAAGCACAGCCTATTAAAGATGGAGGTTTACAACAGCGGGAAGATTACATATTCCGGCAAGATCAGCCGTGGTGACAACGAGCCGATTATTGTTGTGGGTTTTCAAAACAATCATGATGGTTATGACAATATCAAAAAGCAGGCCAAAATGTTTGATGAAGCATTCAATGAGCTGGTTGACCAATATAAGTTCAATAATTTTAAGGCTTTTGGTCATTCCAACGGTGGCTTGATTTGGACCTTATGGCTGGAGAAATATTACGCGAAGTATTCAGACTATGTAAAGATTAAACGACTGATGACGGTCGGATCACCGTTTAATCTTAATGAAAGCTCAACCAGCAATCCAACGCAGATGTACACTTATTTCTTGAAGCATCGTGACAAGCTACCGTCAAGCCTGGATGTCTATTCAGTTTCTGGTGCCGATACCTATACTGAAGATGGCATCGTTAAATTAGGCAGCGTGAGAGCTGGGCGCTATATTTATCAAAAACAGGTTAAGCACTATACTGAGATGACGGTTACCGGTAGCAAGGCACAGCACTCGTCGCTGCCGCAGAATCGTCAGATCATTAGTTTGATTGAGGAATATCTGTTGGATAGTGATCAACCTAATGCCGTCAATAGTAAAAACAAACGGGTAAGTCACAGCTCTTCAGTTTCCAATCCATAAATTATGTTTGCAAAATAGTCCTGCTAAAGGTTATTCTAAATATAATGTTTAAAAATATTACGGTTTATTGGGGTATAAGCAAGCGGGGGATAACAATGAAAAGACAACAGCGTTTTGTCGAGATCATTCTATTATTGTTGCTGGCTTTAGTGGTTTCGTTTTGGGGGTATCGCAGCTATCGATTTATACAGGCGCATCCACTGGCCAATCGCGTTTATCGTTATCAAGCATCATCCGCAGCTAAAGCAGAATTGACCAGTACGCCCAGTGACTACCAGTACGTTGTTTTTGGCGATGGCAGATATCGGGGAAAATATATTAAAGTTGATAACCAACAACAGCTGCACCGAATTTTAAATCATCGGCAAGCCTATCAAGCAGCTTTTGACCAAAATGGTACGCGCTACCTGGTTCGTCATCGTCAGCTGCAGCTGGATTCGGGAAATGTTCCAGCTGGCGAGAGCTATGTTCAGACAACCAAGCGGACCTGGGTTGCTCAATCAGATCGGCATGATTTAGAGCAGACAGTAAACGACTCGTTAAAGCTGACCTCAATGCATGCTGATAAAAAGGCAGTCAGTTATCTTCCGTAGTTTTAGGTAACACTTAATACACAAAAATAAATAACCGTGTTAAGCATCTGAATTTTTCAGGTGCTTTTTTATTATTTTGCATAATGATTTGCAAATTAATGGCATATTCCTAAAAATTGAATTGGTCAATTTACGTTTTGTACATAAAGTAGGATTACTAAATATTATTTTTTTGACGTTAACTGTTTGTATATATTCATTTAATAAGCTAGATTCTTTGCATATATTAAAATAAAATTAAATTCATAAAGCCTTATTTTGTTAATAAGGCTTTTCAATTGAAAGATGAATTAGGAATGATTTTTATGGGTAAGAAACGAATCATGGTGATTTTTGGGACCCGACCCGAAGCAATCAAAATGGTTCCGGTAATTAAAGTGTTAGAAAAGACGGCTGAACTTGAGCCGATCGTGGTGGTGACCGGGCAGCACCGGCAAATGCTCGATCAGGTTTTGGAGGCCTTTGATATTTCGCCAGCTTTTGATTTGAACTTAATGAGTGATCAGCAAACGTTAACCAAAATTACGGTTAGCGTCTTGTCGCAAATGGAGCATCTGCTGCAAAAGACAAGACCGGATGCCATTTTAGTTCATGGTGATACGACGACGACATTGGCTGCCAGCTTGGCGGCTTTTTATCAACAGATTCCGGTTGGTCACGTTGAGGCAGGGCTGCGAACCTGGCAGAAATATGATCCGTTTCCTGAAGAGATCAATCGTCAGCTGACGGATGCCATTACACAGTGGTATTTTGCACCGACCGAACGGAGCCGGCAAAATCTGCTGAAAGAGCATCATAATGACCAGCAGATATACATAACGGGTAATACCGCCATTGACGTGCTGGCTCACACTATCAAAGATCAATGGCAAATGCCGATTCTTGATCAGATTCAACCGGATGCCAAGTTGATTCTTTTGACGATGCATCGTCGTGAGAATCAAGGAGCTCCGATGCAGGAAGCTTTTGGTGCCATCAATGATTTTGTTTTAAGCCACCCTGAAGTTGAAGTTGTTTTTCCGGTTCATTTAAGTCCCAATGTTCAAAAGGCAGCTCATCAAGCGTTTGATGATAATAATCGCGTTCATTTGATTGCACCTTTGAACGTTATCGACTTTCACAATTTAGCGGCTCGCAGCTGGCTGATCATGACGGATTCCGGCGGCATTCAAGAAGAAGCACCTTCTCTGGGAAAGCCGGTCTTGGTTTTGCGTGATACTACTGAACGTCCAGAAGGCGTTGCAGCCGGTACGCTCAAATTGGTCGGTACGGATGCCAAAGAGATTTCAAAATGGCTTAATGCATTTTTGAATGATCCGGCACGCTATGATCAGATGGCCAAAGCTCAAAATCCTTATGGTGACGGCCATGCTGCCGAGCGAATCGTGAACGTTTTGCGTCAGGAACTGAATTAAGAAAGGAAGAAAGTAATGAAGATCTCAAAGCTTTGCAAATATGCAGTTGTTCCAGCCGCCATTTTAATTTTATCGCAAACCGGTATCGGTAAGGCGGTTGCCGATACGCTGACACCGGCTGCGGTCAGCTCAACGGCTTCAGTTGGCCAGACCGCACAAAAAGGGACGACCGCATCAACTGCTAAGACGGCAACTAAGGCTCAAGGCGGCTCGGTTTCAGGCGATGGCTGGACGATTATTCCTGGCAAGCCCGGGATTCCTGGTAAACCTGGGATTCCCGGCAAGCCTGGCGTTCCTGGCAAACCTGGGATTCCTGGCATTCCAGGAGACGGTACGCGGGCAGCGACGGCGGCTACGGCAGCCACTGCCGCTACTGCGCCAACCGCCGCTACGGCTGCCACAGCGGCTACTGCCCCAACTGCAGCCACGGCAGTAAAGACTAAATAGTCCTTTAATCAGCAAAGGGGGTGATGATCGATCAATCAGATAATCTTTGAAACATCTTTTGCTGGTTTGGCAATTTATCTGATCTGGGTTTTCTTTTTGCTGGCACTTGGGCAAAACGGTCAGTCGATCAAAGAGACGGTACTGCCGGATTCATCGTACCGTTTATTGATTATGGTACCGGCAATGAATGAAGAAGCAGTCATTGAGCAAACGATGCGCCTGTTTCTTAGAGAAACCAAGATGCTGTCAAACATAAAAATGGTCATTATCGATGATGCTTCCAACGATCGTACGGCAACCATCGTCAGTCGTTTCATTGAGCAGCGAGGGCAGGGACGAATCCAGCTTTTGCAGCGCCATCATCCCGATGCCCAGACCGGTAAGGGGAACGCGCTTAACTGGGCCTATCGTCAGCTGATGCAGGGAAACAATGATGCCAGTCATCTGATCTGTGGCGTTTTGGATGCGGATGCCTATATGACGGCAAAAAGCTTTCGCAAAGTGATTCAGTATTTTGCCGATGATGAAAAGCTGGATTTGCTGCAGACGCGGGTAGGCATGCTTGAGACCAACAACTGGCTGCAGCTGATGCAAGATATTGAATTTACCGTAGTCAACGACTGGATTCAAAACACTCGTAATCGCCTAGGCAATGCGGCGGCTTCTGGTAATGGCCAGTTTATCCGGGTCAGTTCGGTATCCAGTCGCCAACCATGGGGCAACGCCTTGTTGGAGGATTTTGAGTTCAGTACCCGCTTTTTGATGCAAGGCAAAAAAACGCGATATGCCAGCGATGCCTTGGTTTATCAAGAAGCCATCGATAAGACACGGCCTTTTATTCGTCAGCGTTCACGGTGGACTCAAGGTGGGCTTGACTGCTTGTTTAGCTACTGGGGCAAGGTTTTGCGCAGCTCATTTATCAACATTGCCGCCAAATTTGAAATGACCTTTTATATGCTGATTCCGTTCATCACGATCTTTACGGGTGTTGCCAGTTTGATTGTAATGGGCTTTACGATCGTTAATCTGGATGATTATTGGCGACTGCTGGTACTGCTTATTTTAATTAACTTATTTTTCAGCAGCTATATTATCTTGCGGTATCAGAAAATGACCAGATCAAAACAGTATGGATTGTTGATTTGGACAGCATTAACTTTTGCTTTTTACAACTATCTGCTTTATCCAGCCATCATAATTGCCTTTTGCCGAAAAATCAGTGGTCAGACGCGTTGGGTAAAGACGACACATGGACTAAAGAAAAAAATTGGGAGGAAAGCCTCATGAAAAAATGGAAATCAACAATGATGGTGGCAGCTGCCGCTTTAGGGATGATCTTTGCTTTTGGGGATACGAACGCCAAAGCCGATGAAGTAACTGCATCAACAACGAACACAGAGCTTGTCCAGACGGCAGCGACCGCTCAAACTGCGGATCTGGGCCAGACTGCTGAAATTGCGCAGACGGCCAGCGAAGCTTTGACTAGTGACACAGCCTCAACCGCAAGTACGGCTGACACCGCCAGCACTGCTGCTACGGCACCAACTGCTGGCACCGCAGGCACTGCCGCTACGGCACCAACTGCCGGGACCGCAGGCACTGCCGCTACGGCACCAACTGCTGGGACCGCAGGCACTGCCGCTACGGCACCAACTGCTGGGACCGCAGGCACTGCCGCTACGGCACCAACTGCTGGCACCGCAGGCACTGCCGCTACGGCACCAACTGCCGGGACTGCAGGCACTGCCGCTACGGCACCAACTGCCGGGACCGCAGGCACTGCTGCTACGGCACCAACCGCGCCAACCGCACCAACTGCACCAACGGCTCCTACTGCGCCGACTGCACCAACCGCACCAACTGCACCAACGGCTCCTACTGCGCCAACCGCGCCAACCGCGCCAACCGCGCCAACTGCACCAACCGCGCCAACTTGCACCAATGTGGTTGTAATTGTTGTCGTTCGAGTTCACTACTTTAGCTGCTACAACTACCGCTACAGCTGCTACCCAGTATTTTCAATGCACCGAGCAGCTCGCGTTCACTACGCACATTGTGGCTGGTTCTTATTCTGCTAAACAACTATCAAAAATAACAAATAACGCTGTGTCAAGCTCGATGAAAGCTTAATACAGCGTTATTTATGTTTTACAAAATATTTTTAAATAAAAAGAACAAAAGCGGGCCTAATAAGGATGGCAACATATCCAAGGTTTTGAACTCTTTGATTTTTAACAGCGAAAATCCTGACGCGGCAATCAGAAAGCCGCCAACGATTGATTCCTCGACCACGAAGGCGCTGGAAAAGAAACTAGCGGACAGAAACTTGGCGATTAAAAAGATGCCGCCAAACCAGACTAAAACGATCGGTGTTTCTAAAAGCATCCCCCAGCCAAAGCCGGTTCCAAAAATAATGCCACAGACCAGCGTCAGCATGGCGTTGGTATAAAGCATGGTCTGATTACCATTGGTTGCGGCAACGACTGGTCCTAAGATGCCCAAAGCGCCAATGCAGTCTAAAAAGCTTGCCGTGGCCACGCCTTCGCCAAGCTTAGAGGTAAAACGCGTGCTGAGCCAGTGATTGGAACGATCGTCAAGTTGCCAATAGGTGCCTAACGGGATACCGACTGCCAGGCTGATAATAAAAAGGACAGGGTAGTTGCTTTTTGGCATGTTGCTGATGACCGACTGCAGTCCAACGCCTAGAGCAGCGAAACCTAATGCTATCCAGAGGGTCTCGATGTATTTTTCTTGTAAAAACTGCTTAAAAAAACAGCCGATTGCAGTACCGACAACTACCGCGCCAACGTTGGCCCAGATTCCAATCATTTTAAAAACCTCGCTTTAAGTTAATCTGCCAGACTGAGCATCATCAGCCAGACGATTTAAACATACTTAATTATTTTAGCTTATTTGGTTCCTAATTAAAAAGGATTTACCATATTACCGGGTTCAACCAGACTACGAGCGGTATTTTCAGCAGATCTTGCCAGCTAAAAAGGCTGACCGTGCCAGCAGCACAATCAGCCTAATGATTTGGGTGTGATTATTTA
>NZ_JBKZAY010000028.1:0-23238 GCF_046939755.1 Limosilactobacillus mucosae | reverse complement strand
TTGCATGAAGCAGGCTACCAAGTGATTGCGATTGGCAAGACCAACGACATCTTCTCTGGCCGTGGCATAGATCAGGCCTACCATAACGAAAGCAATATGGACGGGATGGATCACGTTGACGAGGTGTTGGAAAAAGACTTTACCGGTTTCTGCTTCACGAACCTGGTCGACTTTGACACCATGTATGGCCATCGCCGCGATCCAAAGGGCTTTGGTCAGGCGCTGATGGACTTTGATCAGCGGTTGGGTCATGTTCTGGCGGCGCTGCGTCCAGATGATCTGTTGCTGATTACGGCTGACCATGGCAATGATCCATGCTTCAAGGGCACGGATCACACGCGCGAGGAAGTACCGCTGCTGGCTTGGTCGCCAAAGATGCAGACATCGGGCAGCCTCGGCGTTCGCTCAACGTATGCCGATTTGGGTGTAACAATATTGGATAATTTTGGTCTGCATGCATTGAATGGGCAAAGTTTTCTAGAAGATTTGAAATAAGCAAAACGGCTTGATTGCAAATGCAGTCAGGCCGTTTTTGGTGAAACGGCAGCCACGGCATTGATCGGCCAGCTGGTTGACAAGTATGGCTGGGGTGCCAGTACCACAACAATCTATACAGCATTAGCATTGGCTGTGTGTCTGCTGATCTATCTGCTGTTTGAAGAGCGCCACATCTTACGGATGGAAGAACGGGCTAACGCTGAGCATAAGTAATTGCTGCTTGGATTAATTGGGCTTAACCTAGGTTATTATTGGGATACAAAAATATTTGAATACAATAAATAATTGAATACAAGAATATCTGTACACAATAAATAACCGCATACAGAAAATAATTGTATACAAGAAATTAATTCCTCGTTTCAATTAAAACTTGGGATGGAGAATTTTTGATTTAAAAAATGCGAAACCGACTCCTTTTGGTTGATTTGTGGTTATTTCTATCATAATAGGAGGTTGGTTCCCGTATATACGAAACCCGGATGATTCGCAAGTGAATTACGAATCATCCGGGTTTTCATTTTGAGGAATAGTTTTTTCCCAGTCTCTTTTGGGTAAGGTCTTGGTAAAAGGAACGGTTTTTGTCGATGAAAAAAGGTGTTAATTAAACTGATTAGGAATATATACGATCCGTTGTTTGGTATTTTCCCAGTTTTCTTGACTAAATTCTTCCAACTGATATTGCAGTGGCGTGACATTGAACTTGCCTGCTGCTACAAGCTGAGCCAGGGAAAATAGTTCTTTGGCAAAGACGGCAGTGGCGATGCTGCCAATTCCGCTGCCAAGAAAGCGAATGTTGTTTGAGCGTAAGACCGCAGCGGACAGTTCAATTTTGCTGCCAGCCATACTGCCAATCTCGACCCATTCAAGCAAAGCGTCTGGCTTGCTGCGCGAATTAAGCACGCCGTCAAGCACATTTTGCGCGGGCAGCCCCCATAAGTAGTCAAGGACGACATCGACTTGATCAAGCTGGTTTAACTGCGAGGCTAAATTATCATTTAATTGAATAAACCCATCAGCTGGCAATGATCGTAAAATCTCTTCATTGCGGCCAGCCGCGATTACCTGGCGCGCGCCAAGATAACGGGCAATTTCAACGGCGAGACGACCAGCATAGCCCGTTGCGCCAAGAATCAAAACGTTTTTATCCTTAACCCCGGCTGATAACTGCTGACGAATTGCCATCCACGATGAGAGGGCTGGATTCATGGATGCGGCAATTTTAGCTGGATCAATCTTTTGCGGTAATGGCAGCAGGCGCTTTTTTGAAACCGGTACTTGTTGAGCCATTGAACCGTATTTTTCGTTAGAAGCTAAGAAATAATAGTTGTTGCCTTGTTGATCACGGCCAACACCGTCTAGGCCAGGCACTAAGGGCAGCTGATCAGGACTGGCCGAATAGTGACTGCCATTGGCGCGTGACCGCACGACATTGTTGACACTGGCGGCTAAGACGTCGAGCAGTACCTCATCATTTTGGGGTACTGGGATGTCAATGGTCTGTAGGGAAGGCCCTGTTTGAAAATCATTCACTACAATTGCATTCATTTTTTGAGGCATAAAATCAATCTCCTTTATTTATATTACCGGTAATTTATTTTATAATTATAGTCAAAGTTGAATTTATGTCAATATATATTACCGGTAATTTATTTGGAGGAGAATATGACCGCAATTGTTGAAATTGAAAGAGCTGCCCGGGACTTTGATCATCATGCTGAAATGCTTCGGCGTCAGATTTTAGATCAGCTGATTGCCGATCAGCTTGATGATTTTCCAAAAGAACAGGTGCAGCAGCTGGCAAAACACCGATTTTCCCATTCAGAAATGCGTCTCTTGTCTTATGTCAAAGCAGCTGGTTCTGAAGTGGCCTATCAACGGCTTACTAAGGACCTGGACATCTCACAGGGGATGATTTCACGCTATGTCAAACGTTTAGCTGAATTGGGACTTTTGGAACGCTATCATAAAGAAAATGATAAAAAGGCCGTTTACCTAAGGCTGACGTCAACCGGCAGCATCGTTGCTGATATGCATAAGCAAATGCATGAAAAAGAGAATGAGCATTACGCGGCCATTCTAGCTGAGCTGCCAGCGGAATATATTGCCAATGCGGTTGAAGTTTTAAAAAAATTATCATTTTAAAAAACTAGAAATCTTTTCGGCGGCGGGGATGGCATACTGAAAAATTGAGCCATGGCCGGCATTCGGGAAAATTAAAAGTTCACTGTTCTCGATCAGTTCGTGCATTTGGTAGCTGTTGCTGGTGGGGACCATCGTATCATTGTCACCATTAATAATTAGGGTAGGCATGGTGATGCGACTCAAGTTATCTGCTGGAGCGGTTCCCCACTTTTTGATGGCGCGCAGCTGACGCCGAAAAGAAGCAATGGTAATTTTTTGATCAGCAAAATCAGGTGTTCTTTGCCTCAAACGGCTGAGGACTCGTTCAGCTTCTTTAGCGCCACGCTGGTCATGGGGATAAAAAATGTAGCGTTTGGGGTCAGTACGCTTGAAGAATGCTTTAAGCATGGCAGTAAAGGTTACCAACGAGACACGATCAATTCCCTTGCCGCCACGCGGTCCTGTACCTACCAAAATCAAACGTTCTACCAGCTGAGGCGCTTGTTCAGCTACAGCTTGCGCAATCATCCCGCCCATTGACAGTCCCAGTAAATTGATTTTTTTAAAGCCGCGCAGCTCGATGAATTTAACTGCTTGATCAGCCATTGCCTCAATGGTTAATGGGACCTGTCCGCTGCTGGCGCCGACACCGGGCAGATCAATGACCACCAGGTGATTTTTAGCCGCTAGCTGGTCGATAAAAAGCGGATCCCATTCATCAAGCGTTGCCGAAAGATGAGTCAGCATTACCAGTGGCAGACTAGCATTTTCCGTTCCTAATTCGCGATAGGCAATCTGGTTGAGATATTGGTTATGAGTAGTTAAGTATGAAGTCATCTTTTTGCTCGCTCTTAAAAAGTAATGACGGTCTTACCCTTGGCATGGCCTTGGGCGACTTTTTGCAGGGCCGTGTTGAGTTCGCTGAATGGATAGACCTGCTCAACGACTGGATGTAGCGATTGTTTTTCAAAAATATCGGCAGCTTGTTGCAATTGTTTGCCATCCGCGTGGACAAAAATGAAGAAATATTTCTGCTGACGCTTGGCGGCCATTTTATCCAACCGACTGCCGGCCAGACCAAACAAAATCTTTTTAAAGAAGGGAAGCTGCATCCGCTTGGCGAAGTCGCCATTTGGCATGCCTTTTAATGAAACCAGGCTGCCTCCTTGCTTAAGGATCTGGAATTGTTTTGCCGTTTCCTGACCGCCGAGCGTATCAATAACATAATCAACGTCTTTTAACACTTTGGCATAATCAGTCTGTCGATAATCGATAAACTCATCCGCGCCCAGCTTTAAGACCCGTTCAGCATTGCGACCGTTGCCATTGGTGATGACATGCAGTCCCATCGCTTTCGCCAATGGAATGGCCATTCCGCCAAAACCACCAGTTCCCCCTGAAATAAAAATTCGCTTGCCAGGCTGCACGTTCAAAAGCTCAAAAGCCTGCATGGCGGTTAGAGCCGTTAGCGGAATCGCGGCAGCTTCCTCATTGGAAAGGTAGGCTGGGACCTTGGCAATGGCTTGACTGTCGATGGCCGCAAATTCCGCAAAGGCGCCAGGGTGATTAAGCGGCAGTCGGGCAAAGACGCGGTCGCCTTTTTGGAATCCTTTAACGTTGGCGCCCAAATCGATGATCTCACCAACGAGCTCATTACCAGCCACGATTGGCAGCCGGTAAGGGATGATCAGTTTGACTTCGCCTTTGGTAATCATGTTGTCAACGGGATTGACCCCGGCAGCTAAAGACTTTACCAACACTTGATCAGCGGTGATGCCGGGCGTTGGCAGATTGCTAAATGACAAGTTGACGTCTTTTTTGTTGTATTGATTAAGAATGGCAGCTTTCATTTTTTTCCTCGCTTGCTTGTTGTTTAAGATTGTCGATAATGTTGCTGAGCGATTGTTGGGATAATTCATTAGCCAGATCAGCTTCGATATTTTGAAAAGCTGGACTTAACGCGCCTTGAATGTACCGGCCAACTGGACAGGCAGCGTTAGGATTTTGATGAATATTGAAAAGGTGAACCTGTGAGGCTTCTTGAACGGCTAGATAGACGTCAAGCAGTGAAATCTGGTCTGAGGGCTTGACGAGAAAATAGCCTGGTTTGCCTTGATGAGTTTCAATCAAGTTGTCATTTTTTAAGAGACTGATGATCTTGCGAATATAGCTGGCGTTGGTGCCGACACTGATGGCCAGATCCTTGGAAGAAAGCGTACGGTCAGATTCGGCAATCATCACCAGAATATGTAAGGCAACAGAAAATTTGGTATCCATGGTTTCCTCCTTTTTGTACTTGTATTTAATACAAATACAAGGCTAGCAAAAAATACTACACCCGTCAATAATTATGATGCGGATGGTGATATTTACAAAAATGGAACATTAAGTTTTACCTGATAATTACAAGAACTGTAAATAGTCGTTACATTGTTCTTTTATGATAAATCCCGTTGAAATGCAACGAAACTTTCAAGCATATGAGGTGAAATGAATGTCCATTGAACTGAAGAATCTTTCAAAGTCATATGACGGTAATACCTTGACGCTTAAAGACGTCTCGGTGCGGATCGAAACGGGTGAGTTTTTTGCCATTGTCGGTCCGTCTGGCTGTGGTAAAAGTACGCTTTTGCGCATGATTGCCGGCCTGATTCCCGCAACCGACGGCAATGTCTTGATTGATGAAAAAGACGTTACCAACCTGCCACCGCAAGAACGCAACTTGACGATGGTCTTTCAAAACTACGCGCTGTTCCCGTTTTTAACGGTTAAAGACAATGTTGCCTTTGGTTTAAAGGCGCGCAAGGTTGAACAGTCAGCAATCGATCAGCGCGTTGCTAAAGCCTTAAAGATGGTTGACTTAGCAGAGCTTGGCGACCGCAAGCCCAAAGAACTGTCAGGTGGTCAGCGGCAGCGGGTAGCCTTGGCACGTGCAATTGCCAGTGATGCCAAGATTTGTTTAATGGATGAACCACTTTCCAACTTGGACGCACAATTGCGAACCAAGATGCGGGCTGAGATTCGTGAACTACAACAGCACCTTGGCTTAACGGTCATCTATGTTACTCACGATCAAGTAGAAGCCATGACGATGGCGGATCGAATCATGGTCCTGCACAATCATGAGGTGCAGCAGATCGGCACGCCGCTGCAGATCTACCAAGATCCCCGCAATGCCTTTGTTGGTCAGTTCTTTGGCACGCCGCGGATGAATCTTTTGGAAACGACACCGAATGATGGTCAGCTCCAGACTGCCGCTCCGCTTTACTTTGCTAAGCCAGCTGAAGTTGAGCCGCATAATTGTCTGGTCGGAATTCGTCCCGTTAACTTAAAGATTTTGACTGATGTTTCGGACGCCAACGCGCGGATCGAAAACGTTGAATACCTTGGCACGCAGCTGATTATTGAAGCGGCAATGGATGATGGTCAAGAAGTCCGCGTCGTCCAGGATACTGAACGGGCAGATCTCTATGGGGTCAACCAACGGATCAAGATTATTCCAGACGGCAAGTACTTTATTTTTGATCAAAAGGGTCAACGCATCAGTCAAGGCGAGGAGGAGATTAAAGATGGAACGATCACCGAAGCAAAATACGCTCTCAGCTAATGGCACCAAGTCATATGCCAAGCCAGCCTTTCAGGTTAATCAAAAGGACGGCTGGTATGCGGTGCTGTTTTTGGGACCTTCGTTGCTGCTGCTAACGGTTTTTGTCTTTTACCCTATGCTTAAAACGCTGTATCTTTCACTGTTTATTACTAACAGTCTCGGCCAGCCTAAGATTTTTGTGGGACTTAAAAACTACATTTCACTGTTTACTTCTAGTGCCTACTTGGCCAGCGTGCGGGCTACTTTTATCTATGTTTTGTTTGTCTGTGCCTTGACGATTGTCTTGGGGCTATTGTTGGCGCAGACAGCAACGTCGAAATTGCGCGGTATTGGCTTTTTCAGGACGGCTTTTTCAGCAACGATGGGGGTTTCGGTTTCGGTTGCCGCGATCTTTTGGCTGTTTATCTTTAATCCATCGGTCGGCTTAATGAACAATATTGCCAAAGTTCTGCATTTGCCGGTCATCAACTGGCTGGCTGATCCGACTTGGGCAATGGTTGCCGTGATCGTAACAACGGTCTGGATGAATCTTGGCTTTACGTTTCTGATTTTGTTTGGTGCTTTGCAAAGCGTGCCGCCAACGCTATATGAAGCAGCTCAGATTGCTGGGGTTTCCAAACGCTATCAGTTTTTTCACATTACCCTGCCGATGATTTCGCCAACCTTGTTTTTTGTCTGCATCGTGACCTTGATTGATGCGTTCAAGAGTTTTGGGCTGATCGATTTGATGACGACTGGTGGTCCAAACAACGCCACTAATCTGATGGTTTACCGGATCTATCAAGATGCCTTCTTAAACGGTAATTATTCGTTGGCCAGTGCGGAATCAATTATTCTGGCGATTATCATTGCAATCTTTACGCTGATTCAATTCAAGTTCTTGGAAAAGAGGGTCAACTACTGATGGATACCGTTCAAACATCGAATAAAAGCAAATGGTTTCAATACCTGTTGCTGGTTATCCTGGCAATCGTAATTCTGGTGCCATTTATCATCGGCTTTTGGACCAGTCTTTTGCCAACTGCGGAAATTTCGCAGGGGAAGCTGTTCAGCAGCAATATTTCGCTGCACAACTATGTTTCGGCAATGACTAAGACGCCGATTCTGCGTTATCTTTGGAACAGTCTGATAATTTCGACTATTACGACGCTGTTTCAATTGATTTTTTGCTCGATGAGTGCCTATGCATTTACGTTCCTGCACTTTAAGGGACGGGATGCCTTATTCTATGTCTTCTTGGCAACGATGATGCTGCCGTTTGAAGCCGAGGTGATTCCAAACTTTGCCACGTTCAAGAGCATGAATCTTTTAAACAACTATTGGGTAATGATTATTCCATTTATGACATCGGCCTTTGGGGTTTTCATGCTGCGGCAATCATTTAAGCAGATTCCGACTGAATTAAAAGAAGCCTGTGATATCGAAGGCCTTTCTCATTTTCAATTCTATGGCAAGTGTGTACTGCCCTATGCCAAAATCAGTCTGCTGACCTTAGCTTCATATAGTTTTCTTTCGACTTGGAATCAATATCTTTGGCCAATGCTGACGACGTTTTCGGACCATTTCCGCCCTGTCCAGGATGGTCTGCGGCAGCTGCAGTCGACCGAAACGTTCAATGACTGGGGCATGATTCAGGCCAGTGCCGCGATTGTGGTGATTCCAACCTTGATTGTATTGTTTATTGGCCAAAAAGCCTTTAAGTCGGGGGCAAACGAGGGGGCTATCAAGTAATGAAGCAACGAGCAGTTAAATTTTTCAGGCGCCTGTTGTTGGCATGCAGCTGTTTACTGCTGTTTGCCACGGCTTTTGCCAAACCTGTCCATGCGGCCGAAAGAACGAAAATCGTGTTTTGGCATGAAATGACAGGGCCGGCTAAAGATCAGCTGGTTAAGTTCTGTAATGAATTCAACAAATCGCAAAACAAATATACCGTGGTTCCTGAATTTGAAGGGGACTATAACCAAGTCGTGCAAAAGATTTTAAACACGCACGGTACCGATACTTCACCAGCACTGTTTCAATCGATGGATATCTCTACGGCGCAGATGCACTACAGTAACTACACGACACCGGTACAAAAGTTTATTGATGAGGATCATTATGATATGAGTAAGATCTCACCAATGGCGCGGGCATTTTACTCTAAAGACGGCAAGCAGATCTCAATGCCATTCAACTCATCACAGCCCGTGCTTTACTATAATGCCACACTGCTTAAAAAGCTGGGGGTTGCCGCACCGCCCAAGGATCCATCTTATTCGGATCTGACCAAGACGGCTGAAGCAATCTATCAAAAGTCGCATCATAAGGTTCACGGAATGAGTGTTGAGATTTATGGCTGGTTCTTTGAACAGTTCTTGGCCAACGCCAATGTCTGCATCGCCAACAACAATGATGGTCACAGTGGCGTGCCGACTAAAGTTTCATTTGATAATCCAGCTGCGGTCAAGACGATGCAGTGGCTGCAAAAAAACATCAAGAGTGGCGCCTTTATGAACTACGGGGCTGGTACCAACGCGCAAACCAACGAACAGGCCGCTTTCTTATCAGGAAAGTTGGGGATGTTCTTACAGTCATCGGGCTCGATTACGCAATTGACGACTGGAACCAAGGATAAGATTGGTGTCTGCTACTATCCACATATGGATGGAAAGAAAGCTAATGGGGTTGCCATTGGTGGGGCTTCGCTGTGGATCTCCAACGATAAATCAGCCGACGTACAGCGCGGCTCTTGGGAATTCATCAAGTACCTGATGACGGCAAAATCACAGGCACGTTGGCAAGCAGCTACCGGTTATCTGGCATTGAACCGGGATTCGCAAAAAGAACCAGTTTTAAAGAAGCTCTACAAGAAGAATCCAGCTGCCAAGGTTGCCAGCGAACAGCTGCGGCGCACGAAGCCGAACAAAGCCAACTCAGGGATCTTCATGCAGAATCTGGTTCAGGCCCGGCTGCTTGAACAAACCGCAATGGAGCAGATCTACGGTGGCGCAAACGTTCAAAGTGCGTTGAAAAAAGCTCAGGATTCAATGAATAGCTATATTCAACAATCTAACCAGGCAAACGGTTTTAGCAAGTAATCGAAAAGCTTTGACTCTTATGTAAGGGCCAAAGCTTTTTTTGCTGTCAAGCAGGGTAAGGACAAGCGCCCCCACAGTCAACTGATATTTGGATGCTTTGAAGCGTGATTGGCAATCGTGGGAAGCAGCGATTGGGGTAATCGTTGGAATTATAGGAATTATGGGAATTGCGCAAACGGTAACGCACTGAAATGGAGCTTGAAAGGAATTTGCAGTCACGTAAGCAGTTGCTCTCCCTTGGTTTAGATAAGCAGAGGTTTGGCTGAAACGTATCCGATACAGTCTGTACAAAGCCGTTGACTGATTAAAGCGATGCGGCAAAAACCGAGATAGAGCAATCATACGTAAAATGAAGGGCTGGCGATGCAGTATCGCAATTTAATTAATCGGATTTGCGCAATTCGGTTTAGCTAGCGAATCAAAAAAGCAACGATGATTATTAATCAGGTTGCTATAGCATTTTTAAAGGAAATATTCAAAAAATAGTGTATAAACCCAGATGGTGAAAAGACCATTACCTACTTTTTTCAAAAAAGCGATGTATAGTAGGTAAAATCGAATGTATATTGATTTTTCGGCGTTTTCATTACCTACTATTTTCTGTTTTCATTAATAAAGTAGGTAAATTCGGCTAGTGGTCTAGATTGATTAACAGAAAAATATACAAAATTACCTACAATTTCGAAAAAATTATTATATAGTAAGTAAACTTTCAAAGATCAAGTATGCACTTACCTACTATTCGAATGAAAATGACTGATAGTAGGTAAATCATTTTTGAAAGCGAGAAGATTATCGAAGCTGCCGATGAACCAGGTGCGGGTTAACGTAAGTCACTCTTGAAAGCGAAGGGATTACACCAGCTTCCATATGAATCAACGCTTTTGCTGATGTGCAAAAATTATTGCGCAACTACTGAGTCTTGGTCAGTCAATCATGTCATCGGCTTGGTTTAATGAATAAGGTTTGATTAATGGGATAAGCGCCTTAACATTTAGCGGCTGTGTGGATGATTCCATTGAAATAATAAGGTGATCTGCAAAACCGCTTTCAATATAATCATTATAGCGAGTGATCATTTTTTTGGAATAGTCTGGATTATCGATCATTCCAAAGTGCTCTAAGTACACTAGACGATTTTTACGAATATCATAAATGGTGAAGTCCGGATAAATCGTCCCTAGTCTGTTTAAAGTGCAGGCCATTTCATAGCGATAAGGAACGTTGTAATAGCAAAGCAGATCAGCGATGATTTTTTCTGATTTTGAGCGAACCGTCTCGCCATTAATAGTTTTAAATGTTTTGATGCCTGGTGCGAGTGGTTTTTGGTTAAATATTTTATGCTTCCATAAATCTAGTCGACGTACGGTTGGTTCTTTGAATGGAATGAGCTTTTTTTGACATTCAGTTGGGAAGTCGTTCCAGATTTCATCAAAGGTATCATGCGGATCTTTTTTCAAAAAAGCGGCGATGGCATTTTGGCGCTGAGTTAATAGTTTTAAGCATTTTTTATCATATTTCTTTTGCAGCAGCTGGATGATTTCCTGTTGCTGTTTGGCTTTGCTTAGATATCGGCGGCAAGTACTGCCGGTAGAACAGTAGAATTGAAGCGATCTTTTGTTTGATTCGATGATCAGATTACCTTGAAGCGAATCTGCAATCTGAGCCTGCAGTTTTTGGATGTTGTTTTGATTTTGATTGAACGCGTTAGTCATCAATTGATGCAGCTTTTCCATTTGAATTCCTCCTTGGTAGTGTAATAAGAATTGTCGCATTAGTTGCATATGAATATTCGAACAATAAACCGGACATAATTGTGTGGTGGAATAAATTATGTCTCTATATTAAGCTGTATGCCAAAACGAGTGGATTTCTATTTAATTTTACTGACCGAAACGGAAAAGTACGGTTATCTGATTTGCAATTCCAAGGTAATATGGTGTTTATAAGGATTCTTGAAAAAATCTTTCCAATTGATAGCCAATAAATGCTCTAAGCGACGTTAATGGTTTTTAACAATAATATTTTCAAAGTTTTGCTACAATCAGTCTTTATGGTCAGCCCTCGTTGTTAAGATAAGCTTAAGAAGTTAAAAAGGGGTGATCATTATGCCATGGCTTAAATTAAATGCTGGCAGGATTGTGTTTGATATAAATATGAAAGACTGCGATGCAACCGAATTAATCCAACTCAAAATCAAAGGTGCAGGCATTAATATCAACCAAAAAAATCGGGAAGTGCCTAAAGAAGAAATAATCTACTTGGCATGCGCATTGAAAAAATGTCTTGCCCAAACCAACTATCACTGGCAGCATGGCGATTCAGTCAATGGTCAATATGGCGTTTTTCTGGAAAGCGAGGAAGGCGATAAGTATAGTGAATTTATCTACTACCTGGAAGCTCACTCGGCCAGCCGTGTCGTAATTGATTTTAATGAGCAAAATATGCGCCTTTTAATGGAATATATTGAAATGGTATTAGGCAAGATTGATTTTGATGGCGAGCTGGCCCAGCAGCTGTATGCCAATGGCAATTTACATTAGCTTATTCATCAGCCTAGCGAAAATGTACCAAATCAAACGTCTGAGTCATGATGCCAGATCAAAACCCCCGACCAGCGTTAAGCTGAGCGGGGGTTTATCGGTTAATTAGAATACCAGGAAAGACGACTAGTTAATTCGGATGGCACCGGTCTGAAAAACTTGCCAGTTAATCTTCATCGCTGGCCTGGTCGACGGCATCAATCACGCCATAGCGGAAACCGTGCTTTTCGAGAGCCGCCAGACCGCGAATCGTAGTACCAGCAGGGGATGCCACTTGATCGCGCAAAGCGGCTGGGGATTGGCGCGTTTCATAGGCCAGGGCACCTGAACCCTTAACCATGCTGGCAATCAAGCGGTAGGCAGTCTGACGATTCAAACCATGCTTGACAGCAGCATCACTCATGGCATCCATAAAGACGTCAACGAATGCAGGACCACAGCCACCGATTACACCGACGATGTCTAACTGTTCTTCAGGCACCAAAACCACGTCGCCCAAATCATTAAGCAATTGAACGATGGTATCCTTAACGGGCTTATCAAACTTAGGATCCAGCGACAGACCAATCGTACCGGCATTTACGGAAACTGGTGTATTTGGAATCATCGTGGCTACTGGATTGTCAACCAGTGCTGCTTGCAGGTCGGCACGCTTAATACCGGCTGCTGCAGAAATGACGATCGTGTGCGGATCCAAGGCTTGCAGCTGTTCAGCAACGGTTACGGTCACGGGAGCTGGGGTCGTTAAAATGACGACATCGGGCTGCAGTTCAACTAAACTTTGCGGATCAAAAACCAACTTAAATTTATACTCGTGCGCCAGTTTTTCAACGCGTGGATTTTGGGGATTTAAAGCAATCAGATCGTACTTGGTCAGATTGTTCAAACCTTGCATAATGGCGCCGCCCATACTGCCAACGCCAACAATCGCAACTTTCATATTTATGCTTCCTTTCATTTAACACTGTCTTAATTATAGCAAAACCTATTGAATCAGATTGACGTAAGAGCCGTTGATAAAGCCAAGCTCTTTTGCTTGATACCAAACGACGCCGTTATTGTCGTTAAGCTTGCCAATGATGTCTAAGCGCTCGCCATCAATGACCTTGCCGACGCTTTGCCCATAAGGCTGATCGTAGACGTCCAGTTTCTTTCCCTGTACGTAGTCAACAACAGCCTTGAGATGATTCAGCGGCAAAATTGCCAACTGACTGCCAGGTTTTGGTGCCAGGGAATCGTCATTAGGCAGCTCTTTGAAGTCTTTCATGGTATTGCTGTCGTATTTCAGCCAGCGATCGGCATTCACCTCGTACCAAAACTCGCCTTTTTGGGTGGCAATGCGTTGGAACGTCTTGACGAAAATTCCGCCAGGCAGCGGTGTATCGACTGGCATACCATCGACGTCGTCAAACAGTTGCGTTGGTGTCGACAGTTTTAAATACATAGCCACGTTTTGAACCTCGCCCCATGAATTGCGGCGATAGTACAGGTGAACGCTGTGTGGCTGCATATCAAAGCTGCCGTTCAATTGACCATCGGCTTTAATGAATCGGTAGTTGGGAAACTTTAATTCGACAATATGAAAAGGCGTGTCGACAAAGCCCCGCAACAGCTGCGGAACGCGCAGATTGGCGCCAGTATCAATATCGGTATAATAGACCCAGATTGGGTTTCCGGTTTTAAATGAATCAGCCATAAAAATCGCTCCATAACTCTAAACGCTTGTTAATCACATTATAACGCTTTCGAGTGCCAAAAGGTCTTGAATTATCGAGCAAAATTAGCAATTCGTGTCTAAATTTTAAACCATGTTATAATTGACTGGATATTTAGGCATAGCGTGAGAAAGGGGATATCAATGACAAGTGCTTCGGTTAGAACAAAACGCTTAACGGCGCAGACACTGTTATTGGCGATTTTAATTCTGCAGGATTTTATTCCAGCACTAGGGAACATTCCAATTGGTCCATTATCGCTGACAACGCTGCAGATTACAGTAATGATTGGCGCGGTAGTCATGGGACCAAACACGGGGATGCTTTTGGGCGGTACCTGGGGTGTGATCACCTGGCTTAGGGCTTTCTTTTATCCCAGCAGTCCATTGGCACCACTGATTTTTACCAATCCGCTGATTGCAATCGTTCCACGGCTGCTGGTTGGTTTGGTAGCTGGCTATCTGTTCTTGTGGCTGCGCAAGGCAATGAAACAGCGATGGGCATTAATCATCGTGGGGGCGGCCGGTGCCATGACCAATACGCTGCTGGTTTTGGGCGGCATCTACCTGTTCGCGCATACGCCAGCAGTTGCTAAAGGCTATCATACCGATGTAGCTCACTTGGGGGCAGTTTTAGGGACGGTTTTGGCAACGAATGGCTTAGCAGAAATGGTTATGTCGATGATTCTGGTACCAGCCATCGCCATTCCGCTGTTGCGCTATACGCATTTCAATGATCAAAAATAAACAAAAAAGGGCGCGACTGCCAGGCTCATAAAAGCTTGACAGCGCGCCTTTTATATTCAGACTAAACAGATCTTTTTAAGCAGGATTACTTAGTGTCGGGGTCGTCGTTAGTTGCATCGGTTACGCTAGGAGTCTGCGAGTTGGTTGGAACTGGCGTATCGGCAGCCACGACTTCAATCTTGCCATCGCCAGCGAGCTTGGCAGCCAGCTTGTTGACTTGATCGTGATCCAAAACGTAATCGGCGATGCGGTCTTCGATCTGTTCTTCAATGACCCGGCGTAGTGGCCGTGCCCCCATCTTAGGATCGTAGCCCAGATCAACCAGCTTTTCTTTAACGTCGGTTGGAACTTCGATATGCAGGTTCTTGTCAGCCAACATGGCATTGACGTCATCGAGCATCAGCGAAACGATCTTCATCAAGTCAGGCTTGGTCAAAGCGTTGAACTGAACGATGGCATCGAAACGGTTCAAGAATTCAGGCTTGAAGTAGTCAGTCAGCTTGTCAACAATCGAGTGCGTTGCGCCGCTTGCTTCGGGGCCAAAACCGATTGAGGCCTCAGAGTCGCCAGTCCCGGCATTGGAAGTCATGATGATGATGGTGTCTTTAAATGAAACCGTTCGTCCTTGCGAGTCAGTCAAGCGGCCATCATCCAGAATCTGTAAGAACATGTGCATTACGTCAGGGTGGGCTTTTTCAACCTCGTCCAGCAGGATCAGGCTGTAAGGGTGGCGCCGAACCTGTTCTGTCAGCTGACCAGCTTCCTCATAGCCGACATAGCCGGGAGCAGCCCCAATCAGCTTAGAAGTTGAGGTCTTATCCATGTATTCTGACATGTCAAAACGAATCATGGCATCTTTGGAACCAAACAGCAGTTTAGCCAGCTGCTTAGCCATTTCCGTCTTACCAACTCCCGTCGGTCCAACGAACAAGAAACTGCCGATTGGGCGGCCAGACTTGTTGAGACCGATCCGATTGCGGCGAATTGCTCGGGCAACCTTATCAACGGCCTCGTTTTGACCAATAACGTGCTTTTCGAGCTGCTTATCAAGGTCACGCAGCTTGTTTTCTTCTTGTTTTTGCAGGTCGCCAACCGGGATGTGCGTCTTTTCTTCAACGATTTTTTCCATGTCTTGAACGGTTACTGTTGCCGCCTGATCAGTGTGGTTTTCTTCGGCATCCTGCTTAGCCTTGGTCAGCTTGGAAACTTGATCACGATAGTAGGCGGCCTTCTCATAGTCTTGGCTTTCAACGGCTTGCTGCTTGTGAGCTTCAGCCGTGTGGATCTGATTTTCAATGGTTGCTGGATCAGCGGTCTTCAAAGTTAGATTCTTGCGTGATCCGGCTTCGTCCAGCAAGTCAATTGCTTTGTCGGGCAGGAACCGATCTTGAATATAGCGATCAGACAGTTTAGCTGCGGCTTGGATCGCATCATCGGTGTACTTAACGTGATGGAAGTCTTCGTAGCGGCCCTTGATGCCGTTTAAAATCTTGATCGTTTCTTCAACGGATGGTTCATTAACCTCAACTGGCTGGAAGCGCCGAGCCAATGCCGCGTCTTTTTCAATCTTGCGGTATTCGTTCATGGTCGTGGCGCCGATCAGCTGCAGATCGCCACGAGCCAGGGCCGGCTTTAGAATGTTGCCTGCGTCCATGCCGCCTTCTGCATTGCCGGCGCCCATGATTTCGTGGATTTCGTCAATAAACAGAATGATGTTTTTATTCTTTTGAACTTCCTTCATTAATTGTTGCATCCGCTGTTCGAACTGACCGCGAATCCCAGTTCCTTGCACCAGAGAAACGACGTCTAAGCGAATGATTTCTTTTGCGGCGATTTTTTCCGGAACCTGACCGGAAACGATTGCCTGGGCCAGCCCTTCAACGACCGCGGTTTTACCGACCCCAGCCTCACCAATCAGGACTGGGTTGTTCTTAGTCCGTCGGTTGAGAATTTCGATTACGCGCGCGATCTCATCGTCACGGCCAATTACCGGATCGATTTTGCCTTGGCGAGCCAGGTCGGTCATGTTGACGCCATATTGCCCCAACAGACCTTTATTGCGCTTGCCGCCGCCATTACCGTTGGATTGAGCATTAAAGTTGGCATTGCCTTGATTGTTGGCATCTTGGTTTTGCATGTTGTTCATGGCATTCATAAAATCTTCGAGACTGCCGAAGCCAAAGTTGTTGTTCATTCCATTACCCCCATTCATCAGGTTCATTTGTGCCTGTTGCATGTTTTGGTAGCAGTTTTGGCACAGGTCAATCTGCATGCGTTGACCGTTAAAATTCATTTGTAAGTGAATCGTTGCGGGATTTTGATGACATACTTGACAAAGCATTTATTTTTACCCCCTCAGAAGTCAAAAATATATTTGACCTTTTTTGACCATAATGCAATTATACTTACTTTTAGTAATATATCAAGCAGTTTATGTTATGAAAGTCAAATTAATTTATACTTGATATAACGCGCTTTATCGATAAAGGTCAAAAAATAAATAAACTTTCTATCTTTGATTTTAGCACTGGTTGGATTAGAATGCTAAAATCCCCGCCATCTAAAAAAATCCGTTATAATATAAATAGGTGAAAAGCAATTAAGAAAAGAGGTGGGGAATTCGTGGCTGCCAAAGATTACCGTCAACTGCTTGAAGATCTGCGGGCTGGTAAGATTGAGGAATTTGTCGTGACGCCTGAAGAATTTATGGACTTCCAACCGATTTATCATGATTATGAGTATCGGACCCAGATTGAGGGCAAAGCCGAACGGGGCGGAGAATTGCACTATCATTTGATAAAACGCGATTAAATCCGTATTTTGGCGTCATTTGCCAAGAAATCGTCTTGTATTTACCGCTTACAATTGCTACAATGGTGATATTGAAAGCGTTGGTTGCCAATTGCCAATGCCCAACAAAGCCTTAAGGAGAATGATTACAATGGAAAAACGCGATTTTACGATTACTGCTGAAACTGGTATCCACGCTCGTCCAGCTACGATTCTGGTACAAACTGCATCCAAGTACACTTCTGACGTATCTCTGTCATACAACGGCAAGAGCGTTAACCTGAAGTCCATCATGGGTGTTATGAGCCTGGGTGTTGGTCAAAACGCTAACGTTACGATTACGGCAGAAGGCGATGACGAAAAGGAAGCTATCGAAGCCATCGCTGAAACGATGAAGAAAGAAGGCTTGGCGGACTAATATGTCAAGACAGCTCAATGGCATCGCGGCTGGCGGTGGGATTGCCATCGCGCCGGCCTATTTGCTGGGAGTTCCTGACCTATCCGTTAAGCAGCAACATACCGATAATGTGAATCATGAAGTCGCCCGGCTTCATGATTCTTTTGCTATTACGGCTAATGAGCTGCGGGAGATTTGTCAGCGAGCCCATGCTCAACTCAACAAACAGGCGGCGGTGGTCGTCGATATGCAGCTGCAGCTGGTGCTGGCTGATGACTTTCAGCAGACCATTGAGCACCAGATAGTTGCCAATAAGTATACGGCTGGCTATGCGGTCAAAAAAGAAACCGATCGCTGGCTAGCCGAAAATGCATCTTCTGAACAGGGCCTGCATCAAAGAAGAATCGCCATGCAGGACCTTTTTAAGCGTTTAATGAGTCATATTTTAGGAATTGAGCTGCCGGATCCAAGCCGGCTCAAGCATCAGGCGATTATCGTTGCTCATAGCTTGACGCCAACCGATATTGCCCGTTTTGACCGGCGCTATGTCGTGGGCATCGTCTCTGATTTGGGCGGCAGTACCTCGCATTTTTCCATCATGACTAAAGAAAAAGCGATTCCTGGGGTGGTTGGCACCAAAACCGCGACTCGTGAGATTTTGGATGGGACCTCATTGATCGTCGATGGCATTCATGGTCGCGTTTTGCTGAGTCCAACGCCAGCCGAAATCGATGAATATGAGAAGAAAGCCGGCGACTATGCCCGTGAAATGGAGTCGCTCGGGGTCTTAAAACATCAGCGAACCATCAGTGCCGATGGTCGTCATTTCGAGATTGGTGCTAATCTGTTTATGCCCGATGAGATTGAAAATGCCAAAAACAGTGGCGCGGAAGGAATTGGCCTCATGCGCAGCGAATCTTTGTTTATGGGGCGCGATACCTTGCCAAGCGAAGAAGAACAGTTTTTGGCCTATAAAAAGATCGTTGCTGCGATGACACCGGAACGTGTGATTATTAGGACGTTAGATATTGGCGGCGATAAACCGATCGCAGCGATCCAGACGCCAACAGAAGACAATCCATTTTTGGGGATGCGTTCATTGCGTTTTTCATTGGCGCACCCAGAGATCATGCGTCCGCAGATGCGAGCCCTGCTTAGAGCGTCGGTTTATGGCCGTTTGGCGATCATGTTTCCAATGGTCAGCACCTTGGATGAATTTTTGGCAGCGCGCAAGATTTTAGAAGAAGAGCGCCAGAAGCTGCAAGCCAGGGGTATCGGCTGCGCGCGCCAGATTGAGGTTGGCATGATGGTTGAAGTGCCGGCTGCGGTAGAAATGGCCGATCAATTGGCGCAGTATGCCGACTTTTTCAGTATCGGCTCCAATGACTTGACCCAGTATATGTTCGCGGCTGATCGCGGTAACAGCCAGGTCGCGCATCTTTATCAAACGCTGCACCCAGCCGTTTTGAGAGCTATTAAGCATACGGTTGACGCGGCTCATGCTGAAGGCAAATGGGTCGGCATTTGTGGCGAGATGGCCAATAGCTCGCTGGCCACGCCGCTTCTATTAGGCATGGGTATCGATGAGTTTTCAATGAACAGCGCCAGTATCTTGCCGATTCGCTCATTGATTAGCGAACTGCACGTGCGGCAGCTGCAGCCATTGGTTCACCAGGCAATGAATGCCCGCAATGCCAAGGAAGTACGTCAGATGATCATTGGTCGCGTTCCTGCCTTAAAAAACTTCAATTTCTAAAATTTAATCAAGGTCGCTTCAAATGTCTTGAAGCGACTTTTTTGTAGGGTTAAAATCAATTATCTGATGATGAAGAATCAGTTAAAATGGAAATTACTGAATCTAAATCGCATTTAGCCGTTCGCCGTTGTTGGCGATTGAAAATTAAAGGGGACCGCATAGTGAATATTGGGTTGTTTACAGATACTTATTTTCCACAAGTTAGTGGCGTTGCGACGTCGATCAAGACTTTGCGTGATGAATTAACTGAACAGGGGCATCACGTTTACATTTTCACTACGACTGATCCAGCCGCCAAACATGATGAGCCGGAAAATGGCATCTATCGCTTTCCCAGCGTTCCGTTTGTATCGTTTACCGATCGGCGCATTGCCGTGCGTGGCTGGTTAAGGGCTTTGAGACTCGCTCGTAATCTGCAGCTGGATGTCGTTCATAACCAGACTGAGTTTTCTTTGGGGATGATGGGCAAGATGGTGGCCAAGGAAATGAACATTCCGTGCCTGCATACGTACCATACAATGTATCAGGACTATCTGCACTACATTGCCAATGGTCATATCATCAAGCCGCATGACGTTGCCAGATTAGCGCATCTGTACCTAAAAAACATGACGGGAATCATTGCGCCTAGTGAACGAGTGTTGGACACGCTGCAAGCATATGACGTGACCTCGCCGATTAGAATTATTCCAACCGGGGTTAATCTGCGCGTGTACTCAAAACCAGACACGCTTACGCAAAAACATGAACTGCGGCAAAAACTGGGTTATGAGGATGATGTACCAGTATTACTTTCGCTTAGTCGCTTGGCTTATGAAAAAAACATTCAGGCATTGATTGAAGCCTTGCCGGATATTTTGCAGCATCGTCCTGACGCACAGCTTTTGATTGTCGGTGATGGTCCAGCCAAAAAAACCTTGGAACGGCAGGTTGTCAAGATGAGTCTTAGTGATCACGTTCAGTTTACCGGCGAGATTAAAAATGAGGACGTTCATCACTTTTATCAAATGGCCGATGTTTTTGTCTCAGCATCCGATTCGGAATCACAGGGGCTGACTTATGATGAGGCATTAGCATCCAACTTGCCGATTGTCGTGATGCGCAGTGAATATACCGATGAGCTGATTGATGATCCAGCCATTGGAATGAGTTTTCAAAAGCGGGGCGATCTGGTCAAGGGCGTTTTGTACTACTTGGATCATTCTGACACGCAGGAAACGGTTGCTAAACGTCAGCAAAAACTTCATGATATTTCATCAGAAGTCTTTGGTCAGCGCGTGATGGACTTTTATCTGGAATGTCAGCAGCGCCTGCAGGATGAACGGGACGAAAAGAAACGACAGCATCATCTTTTTGGCAAACGAGGTTGAGCATGTTAAAAATAACTATGTATTCTTCAGCGGATAAAGTAGCTGGTCAAGGGGTGGGCAGTGCTTATCTGGAGCTGATGCATCTGTTGAAAACGAATTTTAAAGATGAGTTTGATATCGCGGTTAATCAGTATCGAACCAGTGATATCAGTCACTATCACACGATTGACCTGCCATTTTGGTTTTCCACTTTTTCAAAGAAACGCGGACGTAAAATTGGCTACGTGCACTTTTTACCAGAGACCTTGGAAGGCAGCCTCAAGATTCCGCAGCCTTTTCGCGGGATCTTTTATCGTTATGTGATTGCTTTTTATAAACGCATGGATCATTTGGTAGTGGTAAATCCGTCATTTATCGACAAACTCGTTGCTTATGGGATTCCACGGAGCAAGATTACCTATATTCCTAACTTTGTCGATGATGCCGAGTTTCATCCCGTTGATGAGCTTGAAAAAAGAAGGCTGAAAACTAAATGGGGGATTGCTCAGCAACGGTTTGTCGTGGTTGGCAGTGGTCAGATTCAAGAGCGCAAGGGCGTTTTTGATTTTATTCAGTTAGCCGAGCAGAATCCTGACGTTCAGTTTATCTGGGCGGGCGGTTTTTCTTTTGGGCGGATTACGGATGGCTATGCGGCCCTTAAAAAGATCGTTGATGATCCGCCAACAAATCTTAAATTTCCAGGGATCGTCAGTCGTCAAGAGATTGCTGAGCTGGATGATATTGCCGATCTGTTTTTACTGCCGTCTTATAACGAACTGTTTCCGATGTCGGTTTTAGAGGCGTTTAGCTGCGGGACACCGGTCATGCTACGTGATCTGGATCTTTATCATTCAATTATTCAAGGATATTACGAGCCAGCCAAAGACATTGATGAGATGCAGCAAAAGCTTGATTGGCTGCGGGAGACCCCGGCTCGTCTGGCTGAACTTAAGATGGCAGCTCATACTGCATCGCGTCAATATTCCAAGTCTCACCTTGCCAAAGTTTGGAAACAATTCTACCTGGAGCAGGCAAAGGAGGGCTAGGTAAATGTCGCGAAAAAATTGGGTTATTTTTGTTTTGATGCTGGCATGCGGAATCGGTATTTTTGTCTATTCGCTGCGGGACATAAAACTTTCCTCGATTATCGTGGATTTAGTGCATCTAAACTGGGGCTGGTTTTGGGCAGCCTTGTTGTGCATCTGCCTGTATTTGTTTTTAGAAGCCGTGGTCATTAAGATTTTTATGAATGATCGCCATGACGGCTTTACTTGGAAAGATGCAATCCGCATTCCATTAGTTGAGCAATTGGGAAATGGCTTAACGCCTTTTTCAACTGGCGGTCAGCCGGCACAGCTCTTGGCAATGATGCAGGCGGGGGTTGATGCTGGGCAGGCCAGTTCGGTGCTTTTGATGAAGTTTGTCGTTTTTCAGTCGATGATCGTGATCAACTTTATCATCAGCCTCTTAGTTGGTTTTCACTATATTGCCGCTAAAATGCACGTTTTGTCGCTGTTGGTTCTTTTTGGCTTTTTGGTTCATCTCAGTGTCATTGTTGGCTTGCTGTTAGTGATGTATTGGTACGGTTTTACTAAAAAAGCGGCCAATATCGTGATTCGTCCAGCTCACGGGTTTATGAAGCCCGATAAATATAAAAAGATGCAGGCAACACTGAATGAAAAAATTGATACCTTTTATCAAGAAAGCCTAAAGATTAAAAGCGAATACGGCAAAATGGCTAAAGTTAGTTTAATTACTCTGCTGCAGTTGTTTTTTTATTATCTGATTCCTTATTTCATCATGCTGGCGTTGGGAATCAATGGCTTGAACGTATTGATGGTAGTCAGTCTAAACGTTTTGATCTTTATGGTAATTTCACTGTTTCCGATTCCCGGTGGTACTGGGGGAGCAGAATACAGCTTTTCGGTGCTGTTCTCAAGCTTTATTGCCTCAGGAAGCAAGTTGGTGTTGGCAATGCTGCTCTGGCGAATTTTGACCTATTATTTTGGCATGTTTGCTGGGATGTTTGCCTTAATGATCAAGCCAGATCGAGTGCATGAACCTGATTAATAACGATATAATAGATATTACAGAACCTGGTCGTTTGGATTAGGTTCTTTTATTTTAGTAGTTAGTGAGGCTAGATCATGATTCATTCAGAACTGCAGCGGATTTTGCGTCGCTTGGATGCAATGGCAGAAGATATGCATGGCGATCTTCAGCAGCGTACTTTTTCTGCTTATGGCATTCAGGTCTGTACGGTAACGTATCGACAGAGTACCGGTGAGTTTACTTTAGAGCAGTTTCAGCCGGCTGCTCATCTGACGTTTGACAATTTAGATCTAACGGCAATTGAGGTTTATCGCTGTTTGTATGAGTTTAAAAATTCTTTTTGAATGCTGCTCGAATATTAAAAGATAGTTTAGTTTGTAACCGCCGAGTTTCTCGCTTGATTAAAGATATTACATGTGGATTTGTTCGTTGTTTTGAAATTAGCAGAAAAACTTTTAAAATATAGTTGACGATTAGCCACAATCTCGGTATAGTAGTTATCGTTGTCGATGAGGCAGATGTTGATTACAGTCGGATTTGCTTCTAGCAGTTGTTAACAATTTAAAAATGTTGTTGACAGT
>NZ_JBKZAY010000027.1:0-26298 GCF_046939755.1 Limosilactobacillus mucosae | reverse complement strand
CCAGAAAAAATAAGCATCAAAAAAGCAATAAAAAACAGTGCTGTCTCTGGCCTTAATGGGCTTAAGACAGCACTGCTTGTTTTCAGATGCTAATGCCGGTGCAGTTTAAAATGACCAGGTTCCTCATGACCATCCAAATAATGATTGACGTACCAGATAAGCAGATAGTGCAGCTTAACCATAATCTGATAGGCAAAAGCCGCGTCGATTTGTTTGGGATGACGGCCGGCCACGCGTAATTGACTCAGCAGCATAATCAGTTCGTCATTGAGCAATTGAGCCGTCTGCAGCTTAATCAGACCATCCTCGCTGTTGAAACGTTGATCTAGATTGGGGAATTCTTGTTTTACCAGCTTACGGATCAAACGACCGCTGATCTCGCGAACCAACAGGGCCTCAGTGGCGAACTGCCCATTACGATAGGCTTTTTCGCTCATGTGGGAAAGATGATGCAGTTTGTGCATGCCATGATAAGATTTTAAAAAGGCAAAATTGCTGGACAAGATGACATCCTCGTTTCATTTGAAGTATTACGATTATTTTACCATTAATCATTCGGCATGATGACGGTGGTATAATCAGATCATGCTGATATTAAAATTTTCTAAATTGAATTAAGGTTACGGGAGGCAATTGTGAAAAAATCTTTAAAGTTTTTGGGCATTATTGGCTTGAGCAGTCTGATGCTGGCGGGGTGCGGGCATCAGAGCCAGGAAAATCATGCATCATCACAGCAAGAAACTTCTTCAAAATCGACACACCATAAGAAAAAGACTGCCAAAAAAGCGGCTCGGCAAACGGCCAGTGCAAAGGATTCTACTTTCACTGCAAATGTTTCAAACAGTCAAACGATGTCGAATTCATCGTCAGAAACATCGAGCAGTGTCAGTCAGGCAGCTGACCAAACGCCAGGTACAAATCAAAATGCCAGTCAGACAGCGGGAAGCTCAGCTAGACAGTCCACGGCCATCAATTCGGTACAGGATGCGATGGCCGCGGTTGATGCCAAATATGGCAATGGTGATATTCAGTGGTCCTACATGTCGGAAGGAAACAGCACGATGGCTACCGATGCGAATGGTCAGCCGGTTTATTGGATTCGGGGCCAGGATTCGGCATATCGCAACGCGCACAATACAGCTGGCAGCTATGATGGTCATGACTACTACGTCTACCCAGATGGCCGCATTGTGCCGCGTGAGTAAAAGGCCATTTTAGTCGCGGGTACGGTGCGGGGATGAGCCAACCAAATTGATGGCTAAAAAATGAAATGCTCGTCAAACCGAAGCAACTGGCCGGACATTAAGCGGGTTCATTGACCGGCTGATTTTCAACTAGGAATTGCGATCTCAAAATAGTTAATCCTTTTACCTAAACGGCTATTGACCCTTTTGCCATGGTACGACTAAAATGAAATTATTCACTTCAAAATCAAATCAGTACTTTTGGCATATGGCAAACTTTTGAAATTCAAGAATATGCTTAGCTGCAGTCTGTTTTTTATCAATGGGTCATCCATTGATTTAAACCAACTATATAATATTGAAAGGAGAGTCATGCCTGTTTTGCCAGTTCAAACCAGTTTTGAACTACTTGAATCGGCATGATGCTTTGTCAGTTCATGGCAACAATTAAAGATATCGCGGCACGCGCGGGAGTCTCGGTTTCTACGGCTTCAAGAGCTTTAAATGATAACCCGCGAATCAGCGAGGCAACGCGTGAAAAAATCAAGAAGATTGCTGTTGAGATCGGCTATCATCCAAATTATGCCGCCCGTAATCTAACCCGAGGTGAAGCCAATATGGTGGGACTGGTTTTTCCAGTAACCACCGATGAAGCGCCAGCTAACCCATTTCATATCGACTTAATGCGGGGAATAGCCTCAGCTTTGGAATCACGCGACTATTCAATGGTCGTTGCGTTGGCCCCTACACAGGAAAAACTGCTGCGTGCGGTTAAATCCATGGCGCTGCAGTCAAAAATTCATAATTTTCTATTGTTCTACACGCTGGAACATGATCCAGTGGCGGCCTATCTGCGCGAACATGGTTATAACTTTGTGGTAATTGGTCATCCCGAACGTCACCAAAATGATCGCTATGTCGACAACGATAACGTCGCGGCAGGGTATGCGGCAACCAAGCAGCTGCTGATCAATCATGACGTTACCAATCTGGCCTATGTCAGCTCGCCGTATCATTGGCAGTATGAGGAGGATCGACGCCTGGGCTATGAAAACTGCCTGGCTGAGCATCATCTGCCAGAGCTGGACTGGTATTATGACACGCAATCGGCCAGTGAGTTCTTTGCTCAGCATCCCAAAGTTGATGGGCTGGTTTGTGCCGATGACCTGCTGTTTTTGAAATTAAATCATGAGCTGCAGCAAATGCATCTGCCGGATCGGCTTTCAGTAATTTGCTTTAATAACAGCAAACTGCTGGGAATGCTGCTGCCCAATGTTGAAAAGGTTGATCTGCAGCCGCATGAGCTGGGGAAAAAGGCGGTTGAGCTGCTGTTCAATTCTAATCTGCGGCACGCTTTTGTTGCTTTTAGGGTTGACTAGATTAGCCGTTCAAACGACAGAATCAATCGATAAAAATACGCTTGACTTTAAAATGTTGCAGTCAATCGATAAAAAAATTTTAGGTCGGCTGATTCCTTGATGGGCCGGCTTTTCTTTAAGTTTTTTGCGCAATCGGTTGCATAAAAATATGTGCAAACGGTTGCGGAAAACGGATCCATTTGTTATATTATTAATTGTTAAAAGTCATGAAGCGCTTACACGACTTGGCAATTATTTATTGAGTGGATTTTTTAGGTTTTTAGGATAGGAGTTTTAAGTCATGAGTGAAGTAGAGCAAAAGAAACAGACCTCTGGCTTGCCATATTTGTCCAAGAAAACGATTTGGATGATTAACTTCGGTTTTCTTGGCGTACAGACGGCCTTTACTTTACAAAGTTCTCAAATGAGTCGGATTTTCCAAACGATTGGGGCCGACCCGAACAGTCTTGGGTGGTTCTTTATTTTGCCACCATTAATGGGTATGATCGTACAGCCAATTGTTGGTTACTATTCTGACCGGACCTGGGCACCAAAGCTTGGTGGTCGCCGGTTGCCATACTTGATGCTTGGTACGATTGTTGCCGTTATCGTTATGCTTCTTTTACCAAACTCAGGTAGTCTTGGTTTTGGGTATGGATCATTTGCCGCATTGATGTTTGGTGCGATTACCGTTGCCTTCTTGGATCTGTCTTCTAACGTTGCCATGCAGCCATTCAAGATGATGGTTGGCGACATGGTTAACGATGATCAAAAGAGTTATGCTTATGGTATTCAGAGTCTGCTGAACAACATCGGTTCCGTTCTGGCAGCCATCTTCCCATTCCTGCTGACTTGGTTTGGTCTGCAGAACACGGCTCCTAAGGGTGTTGTTCCTCCTTCGGTTCGCTGGGCCTTCTACATTGGTGCTATTCTGCTGATTTGTACCAGTGCTTTGACGATGACCCACGTTAAGGAATATGACCCTGAAACTTATGCTAAGTACCATGGCATCAAGGAATCCGACAACACGGAAGGCGGTAACTGGGTTGAACTGCTCAAACACGCTCCAAAGGCCTTCTGGACGGTTTCACTGGTACAATTCTTCTGCTGGTTTGCTTTCCAATACCTGTGGACTTACTCTGCTGGTGCAATTGCGCAAAACGTATGGCACACGACCAACGCAAGTTCTGCTGCTTACCAGGCTGCTGGTAACTGGTACGGTGTGATGGCTGCTGTTCAGTCAATTGCCGCTGTTGTATGGTCCTACGTATTGGCCAAGCTGCCTAACAAGTACCACAAAGCTGGCTACATGGGATCACTGTTGCTGGGTGCTGTTGGTTTCGCAACGGTCTGCTTCTTCTCCAACCAATACGCTTTGATTCTGTCTTACGCACTGGTTGGTATTGGCTGGGCTGGGATCAACACTTACCCACTGACGATCGTTACCAACGCATTGTCTGGTAAGCACATGGGTACCTACCTTGGCTTGTTTAACTGCTCGATCTGTCTGCCACAGATTGTTGCTTCGCTTTGCAGTTTCTTCCTTTACCCAATGTTGGGCAACTCCCAGCCACACATGCTGCTGCTGGGTGGGGTCGTTATGGCAATCGGTGCATTATCCGTTAACGCCATCAAGGAAACGTTCGCTGCTTAGTTTTGACTGATTTTGCAACTTTAGAAATTAATTGAGATTGAGAAAGGATAATATCTTATGAAACGAACTTTTGACGTCGCTCCTTGGAATATTGTAACTACCAAGTGGGCTCCTGAAGACAAGCGCCTGCAAGAATCAATGACCAGTCTGGCTAACGAAAACCTCGGAATGCGTGGTTTCTTTGAAGAAGGCTACTCTGGCGACAAGATGGAAGGTGTCTACTACGGTGGCGTTTGGTTCCCAGACAAGACGCGGGTCGGCTGGTGGAAGATTGGCTATCCAAAGTACTTTGGTAAGATGATCAACGGTACCAACTTCCTGCAGCTAACGATCAAGGTTAATGGCGAACAGCTGGATCTGGCTAAGCAGACACCAACTGACTTCAAGCTGGACCTTGACCTCAAGAAGGGAATCTTTACCCGTGAATTTACGGCTGAAGTTGGCGGTGCCAAGCTGCACTTTACGTTTGAACGTTTTGTCAGCGTCGCACAAAAGGAACTGGTTGGTCAGCGTCTGCATGTCAAGAACCTTGGCAATGCTGAAGCCAAGCTGGAAGTTGCCAGCGTTATCAATGGTGACGTCTACAACGAAGACTCCAACTATGATGAACAGTTCTGGGATGTGTTGGAACAAAAGGCAGCTGGCGAACACGCACTGCTGGTTTCTAAGACGAAGCCAAACCCATTCGGCACGCCTCAATTTACGGTTGGGGTAAAGACTACTACCAAGACGACTTTGGAACACGTTGGCGATGGCACGACCGCTAAGACGGCTGAAAACGACTTTGCCGGTACGCTGGCCGCTGGTGCTGAAGTTGAATTGGAAAAGCGTTCCGTTGTCGCAACTTCACGTGATTTTGACACCCAAGAAGCGCTGGTTGCTCGTCTGGATGAATTAGCTGGTCAACTGGATGGTCAAAGCTTTGATGATCTGCTGGCTCCCCATGTTGCTGGCTGGGCAGAACGCTGGAACAAGGCCGATGTTGAAATCAATGGCGATGATGAAGCTCAACAAGGGATTCGCTTCAACCTGTTCCAACTCTTCTCAACTTACTACGGCAACGACTCACGCCTGAACATCAGTCCTAAAGGGTTCACTGGTGAAAAGTACGGTGGTGCTACTTACTGGGATACTGAAGCCTACTGTCTGCCAGTTTACCTGGGTGTTTCCGATCCTGAGATTTCCCGCAACCTGCTGATGTACCGTTATGACCAACTGGACGGTGCTTACGTCAACGCCCAAGAACAAGGCTTGAAGGGTGCGCTGTTCCCAATGGTTACGTTCAACGGTATCGAATGCCACAACGAATGGGAAATCACGTTTGAAGAAATTCACCGTAATGGTGACATTGCCTACGCAATCTACAACTACACCAATTACACGGGCGACAAGAGCTATGTGCTGCATGAAGGTGCCAAGGTTCTGACTGAGATTTCTCGTTTCTGGGCTGACCGGGTTCATTACTCACAACGTCAAAACAAGTACATGCTGCATGCCGTTACCGGTCCTGACGAATATGACAACAACGTCAACAACGACTGGTACACGAACCTGCTTTGCCAATGGACGCTCAAGTACACGCTGCAAGTGCTCAAGGAAGTTGACGCTGACGTAGCTGCAAAGCTTAACGTTACGGACGACGAAAAGCGCAAGTGGCAGGCAATCGTTGACAACATGTATCTGCCATACGACAAGGAACGTGACATCTTCCCTGAAAACGATGGCTTCTTAGACAAGGATCTGAAGCCGGTTGCCGACATTCCAAGCGACCAACTGCCAATCAACCAACACTGGTCATGGGACAAGATTCTGCGTTCGCCATACGTTAAGCAAGGTGACGTTATCCAAGGTATCTGGGACTTCATCGATGACTTTACGCCAGAAGAAAAGAAGCATAACTTTGACTTCTACGAACAATACACGGTTCACGAATCAAGTCTGTCGCCATCGATCTACTCCATTATTGCCGCTGACCTGGGTTACGAAGACAAGGCCGTTGAACTGTATGACCGTTCTGCTCGGCTTGACCTGGACAACTACAACAACGACACTTCCGATGGTCTGCACATTACTTCCATGACTGGTAGTTGGCTGGATATCGTCCAAGGCTTTGCCGGCATGCGGATTCGTGAAGGTAAGCTGCACTATGCACCATTCCTGCCTAAGAAGTGGGATTCATACCAATTCACGCAAGTCTTCCGTGGCCGCGTCATCAAGGTCTTGGTTGACAAGGAAGGCACGCACGTATCACTCGTATCCGGTGAACCACTGACCATTGATCTGGCTGGTAAGGACCTGGAACTGAAGTAGGAGGCATTTTACATGAAGTTTGAAGATCTGAAGGGTTTTGCCTTTGACCTGGACGGTGTTATTGCCGACACGGCGCGTTTTCACACGCAAGCCTGGCATCAATTGGCTGACAAGGTAGGTACGACTTGGACGCCGGAACTGCAGGAAAGCTTGAAGGGTGTTGGCCGGATGGATTCTCTGGAATTGATCCTGAAGGCTGGTGGTCACGAAAACGACTACACGCAAGCTGAAAAAGAAGCATTGGCTGCTGAAAAGAATGACAACTACCTGCGTCTGGTAGAAACCCTGACGCCAGCTGACGTTCTGCCTGGGATGCAAGCCTTCTTGGATGACATTCGTGAAAAGGGCTATCAAATGGTTCTGGCATCGGCTTCCAAGAATGCGCCTAAGGTATTGAAGTACTTGAAGTTAAGCGACTACTTTGATGGAATCGTCAACCCGGCTTCGGTTAAGCATGGCAAGCCAGCTCCTGACATCTACATTGCAGCTGCTGAAATGATGAACCTGCCTGTAGCCAACGTGGCAGGTCTGGAAGATGCTCAAGCCGGCGTACAAGCCATTAACGATGCTGGCGAGCTTTCAATCGGTATTGGTGCTGGACTTGATGATGCCGACATTCGCTTTGACGCAACCAAGGATGTTACGTTGGAAGCAATTAAGGCTCAGCTCGACTAAGCAAAATTTCGTTTTGAATCAATTCTCTCTCTCAACATGGTCTGCGAATTCGTTTCGCGGACCATTTTTGTTTGCTGATGGTCGGTTGAAAAAATTGAGCAGCCTCGAATAGATTAAATTATTCGTGCCGATCGTTAATTAGTCCATCAAATTGGTGCTAAACTAAAGGTAAAACATCATTTTGATAAGGGGATGAATCAAATGGAATTTATGGATTTAGTACAATCTCGGCATGCCTTTCGCGAATATGATGATCAGCCGCTGACCAGTGAAGAGCTGCAGCCAATTCTGCTGGCCGCCGAAGCCAGTCCAGTTGGCTTGGGAAAATACAGCAATCATCAGCTGACAGTGATTCAAGATCCCAAGACGCTAGAGCAGATTAAAAATATCTATCAAGCGCCAACTTTGATTGTTGTTTCATCACCAGATCCTGGCCAGCTGGAGTTTATTGATGCCGGTATCATCGTGCACAATATGGAGCTGGCTGCTGAAAATGAAGGTTTGGCCGCCAACTATAACATGGCCTGTCTGGCCTCGCTGCCGCAAGCGGTAATTCCAGCCGGGATGACGCCTTGTTTCGCGCTTACTTTGGGTCATACCAAAGAAAAACTGACGCCCCGTGATATTGATATCAAACGGATACCCGTTAATTGGATCAAAGAAGGCTAAAATTGATTATCTTGATTTCCCAGGAAATAAAATAATCTTGCTCTAAACAAAACCAGCGTTGCCACAAGCTTTGATAGCTTGAAGCAACGCTGGTTTTACGTGTACACATTGGAATGATTGTTTATTCTGCCAGCTGCAGTTTAGCGGCATCAAGATGAAAATAGTCCTGCAGATATTTAGCCAAGCCATCATGATCGTTGTCGAGCGGTGTTACGTCATCAGCAATCTGTTTGATATCGTCAACGGCATTTTTCATGGCAACCCCACGACCGGCATAGCTGAGCATTTCGGCATCATTGTGCTCATCGCCGAATGCAATGATCTGATCAGGACTGAGCTGATATTCTTTGACTAAGCGACGCAGTCCAGCTTCTTTGTGCGTCCCGCGCCGAATCAGCTCCATAATCGAATAGGGGCCGCCCCAAACGCGTGGTTCAACGAAATCGCCATATTTTTGATCAACGGCATTTAAAATCTCATCTTTTTTGGCAGGATCAAACTGAATCGTTAAGGCGATTGGATCGTTGTTTAGGTTATGTTCGTTAAGAATCTGTTCGGGAGCCAGTTTAGCCGGCAGAAACTCGGGCAGATCGCTGCTGGGATGATCAGCCCAGACATGGTACTTATCCTCGGCAATCACCATTTTGATTCCTAATTCCTGTTTATGGGCCAAGAGATCAAGTGTCATTTCGCGAGTAACGTTGACCGCGTATTCGCCGGCCCACTTGTGATGCGGAATATGGCCCAAGGCACCGTTGAAGTTGATCATTGGTGTTTTGAGTCCAATCTGATCGTAGAGATGGCCAGAAATCAAATACGGCCGCCCAGTGACGATTGAAACCAGATGTCCCTGCCGGCTGAGCGTCTGCAGAGTTTTGATCGTTGTCGGCGTCAGTTTTGACTGGTTGTTGAGCGTGGTTCCATCCAGATCGATGGCAATAAGATGCTGCTTCATTAAAAAATTCCTTTCGCAAAAAAATATCTGCCTAAATTATATCGATGATCAGCCATTAAAGGCAAATAATTCACCAAGAGTAAGACAATTCTCCTTTAATGTTTGAAAGCATTGTTTGATGGCCAACGAACGCGCTACAATTGGCTTAATTAGATTCAGAAGGGAAGATGCGAAATGACAGCTTTGATTAATCGCAAGACCCATCATATTGGCGGCGTTGAGTTTCGTAATCCGCGCAAATTTCAGCTGTTGGCGGCAACGGTTGCCAATAGTGCCATGGAAGGCTGGAAACCAACTGATGAGCAGATTCGGGCACTGGCTGATGCATATGATCATCCCCAGCCTGAATTGGATGATCAATTAGACCAATTGCGGCATTGGCGAATTCCGGTTGCTAAGCCGGCAATCACGGATGAGCAGGTCTTAGCACAGTCCTTTTTATATCCAAACGGAACCTTGAAAAATAAGCTGGGCATTCGTGATAAGGCAGATCTCGATGAGCATGAGTTTGTTCAAGGTTCATTGGTAGGCCTTAGAATTCTGCAGCGTGGCTTTAAGGCAGCCAGCGTTGACGATCTATGCCGGATCAATCGGACCTTGTTTGGCGATCTGTATGACTGGGCCGGCGAGCTGCGCAACTATAACCTGACCAAGCAGCAGACGCTATTTTTGCCGCCGAACGTTTTTGACAATGGCATTCGCTCGGTCAATGCTGAGATTATGGAATTAAAGCAACAATCGCGTCCGCAGACAGCGGCATATGCCAAACTGCTTGATGAGCTGAACTACCTGCATCCATTTCGTGAGGGGAATGGTCGTGCTATTCGCATTTTGATTGAATTATTGGCAAACGAAAAAGGACAGTATCTTTATTATGACGATGAGGATGAAGAGTTCATCCAGGCGCTGTATGACTCAAAGGTTAACGTTTTAACAGGCAAGCTCCATCTAACGGCTTTGGCGACGGATTAATGCTATAATATTAGGGAGATTTTATAACGAGGAGCTTTTTTTTGTGAAACTACCAACTGCTTTTATTGAAAAATACCGTCAGCTGTTAGGCAATGAGGCCGATGCGTTTTTGGCCGCATTTGATCAGCCAAGCTGCAGCGGGTTTCGTACCAATCCTTTAAAAAATGGTCAACCGGATGCCACGCTGAATACGGCGTCAGGCAAGATTAAATATGTTGAGAATGGCTGGTTTGGCAAGGTTGATGGCAAGTCATTGGATCACGTTACCGGTTGGGTATACAGTCAGGAACCCAGCGCGATGTATGTTGGGGAGGTCGTGGATCCGCAGCCGGGTGAGCGCGTGCTGGATCTATGCGCGGCACCAGGTGGTAAAAGCACGCATTTGATCGCGAAAATGCATGATGAGGGTCTGCTGGTTGCCAATGAGATCTTTCGCAAGCGGGCCAATATCCTAGCTGAAAATCTCGAACGCTGGGGAGCCCGGCACGCGGTCGTAATGAATGAAAGTCCGGCTGACCTTGAAAAACAGTTCCCGCAGTTTTTTGATCGGATCTTGGTGGACGCGCCTTGTTCTGGTGAGGGGATGTTTCGAAAAGAGCCGGCAGGAATTGAGTATTGGACGCCGGATTACCCAAGCGAATGTGCCAATCGTCAGCGCAAGATTCTGAGCTCAGCTATGAAAATGCTCAAACCAGGTGGCACGCTGGTTTATTCCACCTGCACGTTTGCCCCGGAAGAAGATGAGCAAAACGCGGCCTGGCTGTTGGACAACTATGATCTGACCATGGAGCCGATTAAGAAGTATGCTGGCATGGATGATGGCCGGCCAGAATGGGCAGACGGCAATCCTGAATTAAGCCGTGCCGTGCGTCTGTTCCCGCATCATATTCAAGGCGAGGGCCATTTTATTGCTAAATTCCGTTTGCTGGGCGCTTCATCGACGCCGTTATCAGCCAAAAAGAAAAACAAGAAAAAGAACAAGCGGCGTGCTGATCATAATTCGATTACCAAAGAGCAGCGGGCATTATTTGAAAAGTTTGCTGCCCAAACAATGCCCAGCTATCAAGCTAATCATCTGCTGACTTATGGCGATCAGCTTTATGATCTGCCAAATGGAATCGATGAGATCGCGCAGATGTCGATTCTGCGACCAGGACTGCATTTGGGAACTTTTAAAAAGAATCGGTTTGAACCCGCATTGGCTTGGGCCTTAGCCAGTCAGCCCGCGGATACCGACCATGTCTTGACAATTACGCTTGATCAGTGGCGCCAATACGTGCATGGCGATACCCTGCAGCTGAGTGGCGAGCCTGGCTGGCAGCTGCTGGTTTGTCAGGGACATGTCTGTGGCTGGGGCAAGCTGGTTGGTCAAACGCTTAAAAACTTTTATCCGAAAGGGCTTCGATTCTAGATAGTAATAAAAGCGGTGCGGACCCAGATGTGAGGACCGCACCGCTTTTTGAAATTAAAAATCCTTATTTCAGGAGTTGAGACAAGGATTAAGTTTAGTTATATGCCAACTGCATGGCTTGATTTGAGCCGCGGCCGTTGAGCTTACCCAAGAGTTGCGATAATTCCAGGCGCCGCTGCTGATGAGGCACCAAGACCCCCATCTTATCAGCATTGAAACCGGTCAGCATTTTGTGGCCACTGACAATCAGCGGACTTTTCAGAATCTGCGGCGTTTCTTGAATGGCATCAATCAGCTGATTCATTGTAGGAGCAGGATGTTTGGCGTACAGTTCTTTGGTTGCCTTGGAACGTTCAGATACCAGCGTTTCAGTACCATCAGGCGAGAGCTCCAGCAATTGGAGAATCTCATCGCGCGTTAATGGGTCTTTATTCAGATTGCGGGATTGGAAGTTGAGACCATGCTTGGTCAGCCATTTTTCGGCGCGCCGCTTGGCAGGATTATTCGTGTGAAAGTAAAATTTAATCATTGGCAATTCCCTTTCATAAACTAAGATTCGCGATTTTTTTCTTCAAACAAGCCATTGACTGAAATGCGGACGACTCTTTTGATCTGGGCATCGTCGACTTGCGTGTTGTTGAGCTTTGCCTGACGCAAAAGCCACATGATTGGTCCCAGCAACAGAGCGCCAACCAGAAACTGGTCGTCGCCGATGACTGTCGCTTGACTTTCGCTGCACAGACGGCAGTATAATCCGTTCAGACTATTGGTAAACGATGAGCCTTTCTGCCTGGCAGCAGGTGTAATCAATTCAGGAGCAGCATGAATGGCCATGATGTAGTTGGCCTGCAAAGGATATTTCGTATACTGCCGAGCAAAATACTCTAAGCAGGTAATTAATTGTTCTTTGGTTGAGTCGGTTTGGGCCAGCTGTTCGTCCAGCCCGGATTCCAGCTGCTGTTTACTAGCAACATAGATCTGTGAGAGCATGTCCGTTTTATCGCGGTAGTACACATAAGGGGTGCCGGAACTGATACCAGCCCATTTAGCGATTTTGCCAAATGACAGTCCCGCGAGACCATCACGATCCACGATTTCAAAAACGGCCTGGATAATTTTAGCTTTTTTTGATTGGTCTTTTTCTCTCATGATAATCATACTAAATGATCGTTTAGTTAAAGTCAATGAAATCTTGAAAAAAAGTGGAAAAACTTGTTGATTGGCCAAGAAAGCGTTATTATTGTTAAACGAATGACAATAATAAGACAATTTTAACGAGCGAGGATTAAGTTTATGATACTTGGTAGTATTGAAGCCGGCGGGACCAAATTTGTCTGTGCGATTGGCAATGAAAATTATGAGGTAATTGATAAGGCAATTTTCCCAACGATTGACCCAGCAACCACGATCGGCAACTGTATTGCCTTCTTCAAAAAATATCCAGAGATGCAGGCGATGAGCGTTGCCAGCTTTGGACCAATCGATATCGACAAGCATTCGGCCCAATACGGCTATATTACTGATACGCCAAAGATCAAGTGGTCAAACTGCGACTTTCTCGGAATGCTGAAGCGCGGGTTGGGGCAAAACCTGCCGATCTATTTTACAACCGACGTTAATGGCTCGGTTTACGGTGAATACGTCAATCTAAAGGATCAGCTGCCGAAAGCCGACCTGGTCTACTATACGATTGGAACTGGCGTTGGCGCTGGAGCAATTCAGGATGGTCACTTTATTGGCGGTATTGGTGCACCGGAAATGGGGCATGTCTTGGTAAAACGGCACCCTGATGATCTGAACTTTACGGGAATCTGTCCTTACCATGGCGACTGTCTGGAAGGCCTGTTGTGCGGTCCGACGTTTAAAGCGCGTCTTGGTAAGCGGGGTGAAGACGTAAGCGACGATGATCATGTCTGGGACATTATGGCTTACTATGCTGCTCAGGCGGTGATGCAGGCAACGTCAATCCTGCGGCCAGCCCGCGTAATTTTCGGCGGCAGTGTTTCGCGACCACACTTTATGGAAAAGGTTCGTGATCAGTTCAAACAACTCTACAATGGCTATCTGGAAGTCGGGAATTTGGAAGACTACATCACGAATCCAAGTGTTCCTGGCAACGGTTCGGCAACGCTTGGCAACTTTGCCTTAGCAGAAAAACTGCTTAATAAATAATCAGTTACATAGAATCGCGATGCAGCAACCGCCATCGTGGTTCTTTTATTTTGGCCGAAATAAAAGTGAATGCAGAAAATTCCCAGGAAATATTAAAGACCACAAAATAGGGCCCAGCTTGCGTATTGGCAGCTGGACCCTAAATATATTGATATTTAATTAATCAGCTTTTTTGGCGGTGTGTGGTGCCAGTTTATGCTGAACCCAACCCAGTACCCAGTCAGTAATGATCGCCATTAAGGCAGTTGGCAGCGCGCCGGCAAGGATGATGGCCCCGCCATTGGTAGCGTTGGTCCCGCGAATGATAATATCACCCAGGCCGCCAGCACCAACGAAAGAACCGATTGCCGTAATCCCGATGGCAACGACCAGGGCGTTTCGAATCCCCGCCATGATAACGGAAACGGAAAGCGGCATTTCGACCATGACCAACAGCTGCCATTTTGTCATTCCCAGTCCACGACCAGCGTCGAGTGAAACGGGACTGACGCTGTCCAGGCCGGCTGCCGTGTTTTTAATGATTGGCAGCAGCGAATACAGGAAGTTAGCAACGATAACCGTTTGGGTCCCCAGGCCTAAAACCAGCATCAGCATCGAAACCATGGCCAAAGAGGGAATCGTTTGAATGATGTTGGCGATACTGATGATCGGCCCATTCAGATGATGGTGACGAGAGATCAATATTCCCAGGGGGATCCCAACTAAAGCCGCCAGTAAGACGCCATAGACAGAGATGGCAAAATGATGGCTAAACTGCTGCAGAACATAGGTGCCGTTATGGCCGAGATAGTACCAGAACTGCTGCCATAGACTCAAACCTTTCATTAGTTGTCGCCTCCTTCAAAGTAGTGATGCTTGACTAAGAAACGGTGCGCAACCGTAGCGGGCTCCAGTAATTCGTCATCAGCTTGGTAATTAAGCTTCTGCATGGTTGTAAGATTAATCTTGCCATCCAAGCGGTGCAGGACTTTTTTAAGATGCGGATCATGACGAATGATGGCGCCTCTGACGACTAGTGAACAGTTATATGGCGGGAAGAAGTGTAGATTGTCCTTTAAAATCTTGAGGTTATAGCTGCGGATTCGTCCGTCGGTTGAGTAGCCTAAAATAACCTGCATTTTGCCTTGCTCAGCCGCATCGTAGACCAGTCCAATCTGCATTGGGTAGACGCGCTTGAACTTAAAGCCATATACTTTGGCAAAATCGTTGTAGCCATCGCCTTTGCGGTTCATCCAGGAACTGTCGACCCCAGCCGTTAACTGACTGGCAACCGGCTTTAAGTCACTGACCGTAGCCAGATTGTACTTCTTAGCATTGGCCTGGGTTACCATGAAGGCATAGGTGTCAGCAAATCCATACGAAGGATAGCGGATCTCATCGTAGCGTTGCTTCAAAAGGCGGTCAACGGTTTTCGTAGCTTTTTTAGGGTCTTTTTGAGCTGGCATTCCCAATGTCCCAGTCAAATCAGTCCCTGTATAGCTGGTTGCCATGATATCGGCGTCATCATTTTGTAGCGCTTTGTGCGAAACTGACGAGCTCCCCAGGTTGCTGACCATCTTGACCTTATAGTTGGTGTCGTGTTCAATCAGATCCTTAAGCATATAGCCCATGATCTGAGATTCGGTTGAGCTTTGGGTAGCAATCCGTAGCGTCTTAGGCTGATGATAAGTGGTCTCGGTAGAAGAACTGCAGCCGCTGATGCCTAAAACGATGGCGAAAATGCCTAAAAGCAACGCCCCAATCTTTAAGTTTTTATGCCTGATCATTAGCCGCACCTCCTCGACTCGTAGTAGGTGTGAGTTTACGTTCCACAATGCCCAGCAGCCAGTCAGCAACCAAGGCCAGGATGGTAACTGGAATCGTACCGCCGATAATCAAATCCGGTTCGTAAAGGTCCAAACCGTTGAAAATGAAGTCACCCAAGCCGCCAGCACCGATATAGGAAGCCAGCGTTGACCAGGCAATAACATAGACGGCCGCCAGACGAATTCCGGCCATGATGACGGGAAGGGCTAATGGCAGTTCAACCATCTTGATTGACTCCCAATTGGTCATCCCCATTCCCTTGGCACTGTCAATTAAGGTTGGATCGACATCTTCCATGCCGGCATAGGTATTGCGCAGAATTGGCAGCAGCGAATAAATAAATAGGGCAACGATTGCCGGCTTCACGCCAATTCCCAAAATTGGAATCATTAGAGCCAGCAGTGCCAAAGAAGGGATGGTCTGCAGCATGCTGGCCAGTCCAATCACGAGTTTGGCAATTTTTTTACAACGCGTTAAAGCAATTCCAAGGGGTACCGCAACAATGATTCCCAAAGCAAGCGAAACGGCAGAAATATAGATCTGCTCCCATGTTTTGACGATCAGTTCGGTCCCATGTGCTTGCAAGAATGTCATCATTATTGCTCACCTGCCTCTTTTAGGTCCTGGGCTTGGTCTTTGGCTGGATGGGGATTTTCAGTGGTTCCCCAGACGGCGTCATAGATTACGTCAACCAATGCTGATCGAGTAATGATGCCTTTTAAGTGATTCTGCTCATCGACTACGGGAACGTATTCCCAATTCCGTTCCAAAAGCGGTTCCGTAATCATCTGCAGTCGCTCATTTTCTTGGATCTTAACCGGAACGGCGTGCTTCATGTCGTCAATGATCAACTGTGGCTGCTGTTGGTTGCGCAGCGTCTTTAAGTCAAGAATCCCAGTCAGATGATTCTCATCGTCAACGACCATCAAGCTGTCGACATGGTATTGGTGCATTTGGTTTAGGGCATCGCCGAGGTTTTGCTGAGCGTGAATCTTGATTGGATTCGGTCGCATGATCTCAGCCGCCGTCAAGTGGTTAACCTTGGCCTGGCGGAGACGCTCTGGACCAATCAAGTTGGCCACGAACTCATTAGCAGGGTGGGTCAATACATCATCAGGCGAGGCATTTTGAATGATATGGCCCTGATCCATAATCACGATTCGATCAGCCAGCCGAATTGCTTCATCCATGTCGTGCGTGACCATAATGATAGTTCGTCCCATTTGCTGCTGCAGGCGCTTGACCAGCCGCTGCAGAGCTTCACGCGTCAACGGGTCAAGGGCACCAAACGGCTCGTCCATCAAGATAATCTGCTGATCGGCAGCCAATGCCCGAATAACCCCGATCCGTTGCTGCTGACCGCCAGAAAGCTCAGAAGGATAGCGGTCCAAGAATTCTTCGGGTAATTCAACCATTTTAATCAGCTCTTTGGCGCGGGCATCCCGTTTTTCTTTAGGCCATTTTAAAAGTTTGGGAACCAGCGTGATGTTGTCGCGAATTGTCATATGCGGCATCAGGCCAATGTTTTGAATCACATAGCCAATACTGCGACGCAATTCGATTGGGTCTATGTCATGGATGTTTTTGCCATCGACGATGATATCGCCGCTGGTTGGAATCAGCATACCGTTGATCATTCGCAGCGTCGTTGTCTTACCACCGCCAGAAGTCCCGATAAAACAAACGAATTCTCCACGCTCAATGCGCAGATTGATATTTTCAACAGCCACTTTGCCTCCTGGATAAATCTTGGAGACGTTCTTAAATTCGACCATTGGTGGTTTTGCAGCCATACGCATCCTCCTCCTTACAGTCAAAAATTAAAATTTCCCAGTGCAAAAAATTAGAAATCCCTCACTAGCTTTAGTATAAGATTGACCAGCCAAATTGTCATTACTAAAAAAACGTCCATTTGTCGCGCAAGTGAACGTTTTCAAAAAAGTATCCAAGGAAAATAGTTTATTAAATGTAAAATGATATTCTAATTATCCAAAATAGTATTTTGAGTAATAATTATAAGCCACGTTGAGTTGCATAATCGTCCAGTTCAGGACTTAAGACCACTTCAGCCTGTTTCAGCTCGGCAAAATTATGACAGCCCAGTAGCGTCAGTAGGCGCAGGATCGCCTCTTGCCAAGCATTCAGCTCGCGATCCAAGGCGTCATCGCCATCATGAAGCAGTGTATGCAGAAAATGGCCAGCCACGCCGACTGCACTTGCTCCCAAAGCACCGGCCTTAATGACGTCAAGCGGGGAGGTGATGCCGCCCGAAGCAATAATTGCGACATCTGGATTTTTAATGGCGCGGGCCTCCAACAGTGATTCTGGTGTCGTCTGGCCCCAGTCATTGAGCATTGACAGATCGAATTGATGATTGCGCCGATTTTCGATGGCCGCGAAGTTCGTACCGCCACGGCCACTGACGTTGATGTATTTAACGCCCAGCTCCTGCAGCTTGGCAATGGTTTTTTTATCCATGCCGAAACCGACTTCCTTAACGATGACGGGGATGCTTAGCTGATTGACCAGCTCTTTGATGTGCTCTTGCCAGAAAAATTCACGGTCTCCTTCTGGCATTACCAGTTCCTGGGCCGCATTGAGATGGATCTCAATGGCATCGGCCTTTAAAATATCAATAGCCTTCTGGGCCTGTTCAAGATCTGCGCTGGCGCCAAGATTGGCAATGACCGGTTCAGTCGGCATTTTATCGCGAACGATGGCAAATGATGACTGCGTCTGCGGATCTTTTAGGGCTACGCTTAAAGACCCGGTTGCCATTGCCAAACCATGTTGGTGTGCTAGTGATGCCAGCCGTGCATTGATTTTAGCGGTCTGTTTGCTGCCGCCAGTCATCGCCTCGATATAAAACGGCGCTTTTAAGTTTAATTCACCCAGTTTAATGCTTGAATCCGCCTGACTAAGTGCCATTTCCGGCAGGCTGTTGTGTATCAAGCGAACCTGGTCGAACGGATGATTGGCATGGGATTGCGAATAGAGCTTTTCGGCCAGGGAAACATGTTCGTTTTTACGATGAGCTTGTAGCGATTCCATAATTCCTCCGTGGATAAGGTACATAAAATTCGCGCGTCACGAAATTGCGGCGCGCGAACGGATTTATTTGATCTTGAGTTTGTAGCGGCGAATTGAATCGACAAAATGCACCGCTAATGGCAGCTGCTCGATTTTTTTATTCTGCCAAGCCGCTAAGAGACCATCCAGATCGGCATGACCATCAATCGCCACGATGCCGCAGTCGCCGCCGCCAGCACCGGAAGTCTTGGCCGCACCACCGAAATCCTCGGCAATTCGGCACAGTTCATGCAGAATCGGCGTTTCAATCTGAACTCCCGAATTGGCCCCCAGATTTTTCAGCAGATCGCGATTTTTGCGGATCTCACGCTTGATTACATCCAGATCAGCATGATGAAAGCCTTCGATCATGCGCTGAATGCAGGCCTTGCTTTCTTCCAGAAAATGATGATACTTATCCTGCTGGCGGGCTTTAAACAAAGAGATCTTGTCGACCAGTCGCGAAGTTGAGGCCGGGCTGCCAGTCCAGCCGATCAAAAGCTGCAGGTTGGCTGGGGCAGTCAGTGATTCAATTTTTAGATCCGGCCATGGCAGATCCAGCAGCGTTGGCAGATCCAGGTATTGGCGCTGTTCAGCGAGCCACTGCCGATCAAACGAGTGGTACGCGATCCACCCGCCATATACCGAAGCTGCCACATCCCCCAATGAGCCATTGCCTTGGACAGCGAAATGAGCGATCGCAGCCAGCTTAAAGAGCTTGTCCTTGTCAACCGGCAGATCATAAAAAAGACACAGTGCCTTGACCGTGGCAACGGTAACCGCAGCTGAGGAGCCCAGCCCATATTTCTTGCCATTGGCTGAATCGAGTTGACTGTCAATATAGATGTCGTAGATCTGCAGCTGACGATCCAGGCTGCGGGCATATTCTTCGGTCACGCTGATGGCGGAAAGAATGTAGGCGAATGGGTTGTCGCGCTGATCAACGACCATTTTATCGCCTTGTCGACGCCAGAGCAGGGAGTTTTCGTGATACTGTTCACTGATGATGCGTCCCGTGTCGGCAGGACTGACTTTGATTGAACAGGTAACGAACTGGTTTAGCGCAACCAGAATTGCCGGGTAGCCATTTTCAACTACGGCATATTCACCGGCAATATAAAGCTTGCCAGGAGCTTTTGCAGTAATCAATTTTCCATATTCCTCTCAATATTGGTTTATTCTTGATCCAATAAGACTGTTCCTGGTCCGGGCTGGGACACGACCAGATTGTCGGCGCCGAACAGTGGGGTCAGGGCAGCTTGAATTTTACTACGGTCAGCCCGATCGTAAATGACTTTTACGTTCGGACCCGCATCCATCGTATAATAACAGTTTGTACCACTGGCGCGCAAGTCATCAATCGCGTGCATGGCTTTGAGCGTGGCGGCATTAAAGTATGTAAAGCCAGGATCGGCAGCCAGATTTAGGGCGTGCATGCGCAGGGCGTTTGTCTGAGCGATGTGGCCAATTTCATTGATATCGCGCTTTTCAATGGCCAGCTTGATTTTCTGCATGTCGGCTTTAACGACCTCGTGCCATGCTGGATAGTAGGGTGAAGTCTCAACAACGTGCTGCATGCCCAGCGTGCTGGAAACCTTTTTTTGCTCCGTATTCAGCAGAATGGCCATCATTTCAAGCGGAAAATCCACATTTTCCATGATCGGCTCTGCATATGAGGTGAGGTCATCAACACCGCGATGCCATTCAACCAGGCCGCCATAGATCGAACGGGTGGCCGAACCTGATCCGCGGCGCGCCAGTCTTGAAAGATCACGTCGCGACAGCTTCAACCCTGCAGCCGTGCTGGCGGCCATTGCCAAAGCAGCAAAGGCTGAAGCTGAGCTGGCCAGACCGGCTGCCATGGGAACGTGATTGACTGATTCGACCCGAGCAAACTGATTGGTCTGACTTATTTGGCGCACGATTGCCAGGACTTTTTGAACTTTTTTAAAGCCTTTACCGTTCACTGTCTGACCATCAATAATCAGCTCATCGGCAGTCAGCTGGGAGGAAAACTCAACCTTAGTGTCGGCATAGAATTCATTCAGCGTTAGGGAGAGACTGTCGGTTTGCGGCAGCATCAGCTCACTGTCGCGTTTTCCCCAGTATTTAACTAATGCAATATTGGTATGCGCACGCGCGATTGCACTTGTCATTATTCATCCCCCTTTGCCAATGGCTGAATCCAGGTTTCAACCGCACCATGCTTTTTTAAAATTCCAGCCAGCTTGCGCGCACCCAAGGCAGTTTTGGTAAGGGCAAACATACAACCGCCACGTCCGCCGCCAGTCAATTTAGCACCTAAGGCTCCGTTTTGACGCGCGACTTGAATCAAGCGGTCAAGTGCCGCATCGCTGACGTTAAGCTCAGTCAGTTCGTCTTGAGCCAGGTTTAAGACACGTCCCAGCTCAGCGGAATCATCACGGCTTAAGAGCATACGGGCCCGTTCCGTCAGCTTACCTAGATGCGCCAAACGCTGCTGGGTAGTCTGTGGATCAGTGGCCAACAGCTCTCTGACAGCCATAATGGCTTCTTTAGTGGCTCCTTTTACGCCAGTGTCGGCAATCACCATCGTGGCGTGCAGGTTGAGCTCGATTGGCTGGCCAGGCTGTCCCTTGATGAAATAAATCGGCTGACCGGAGCTCGTCGTGGCCGCATCCAAGCCGCTGGGACTGCGATGGGTGATCTGTTCTTCAACATCAGCCAGTTTAAGCAGCGTCGATCGGTCTAATGGCGTTTCATATAAATCAAAAAAGGCCCGTACAACGGCAATCGCGGTGGCGGCTGAAGATCCCATGCCGCGCTCGGATGGCAGCATGCTGTCGATTTCCAGTGTCCAACCGTCATCCTGACCGTTGAAACGTTCCATCAGGGTGTTGATGAGTTTTTGAATGCCTGCCATGGATTCGGGCAGACTGGTTAAATTTCCTTGGGCCCAGCTGCATTTGACAACGTGACTGGCGGATGCAGTGTCAGCCGTGAGCGTTGCCTTAAGCTTGACGTTTGGCAGCGGCAGGGCAATTGCCGGCTGACCATAGACAACACTGTGCTCGCCAATCAGAATAATCTTGGCGTGACTTTGCCCAATACCTTGTTGTTTCAATCTGAAACCTACTTTCTTCAAAAATGTTTCTGTAATTATCTTAACCTAATCTGGGGATGTCTGAAAGATTTTTATATTTTTTGCTGATTTTTGATGCCAAACATCTAGATGCAACAATGGTCAAGATGACAAATGAATAGTATCATGGTGGTGAGAAATATAACGAAGTACGGTGAAGACAAGTGAAAAAACAGTCAAAAAAGCGCGAGCCGATTTATGCGGTCGTTGACTTGGAAACTACCGGTACCAGCGTTAAGCATGGCGATCGGATCATTCAGATTGGCTGCGTTTTGGTTCAGGCAGGCCAGCTCATCAATCAGTTTGAAACCAAAATCAATCCGCGTACCAAGATTCCGCACAGTATCGAGCAGCTAACGGGAATTACCAACTCAGACGTTCACGATGCGCCTTGGTTTGATGACGTGGCGGATACGCTGGAAAGCCTGCTTAGCGATACGATTTTTGTCGCGCATAACGTTAATTTTGATTTTCCGTTTTTAAATGCCGAGCTTGAGCGGGCAGGACATCAATCTTTGGCAATTCCAGCGATTGATACGGTGACGCTGGCTCAGATCCTGCTGCCCACGGCCAAGAGTTTTCGGCTGCGTGATCTGAGCTCTTATCTGGCAATTGAGCACGATCAGCCGCACAGTGCCGCCAGTGATGCCGAGGCGACGGCCATCCTGCTGATTGATCTTTTAAAAAAGGTTCATCAGCTGCCCACGCTGACCCTGGCAAGTCTGGTTAAAATGAAGCTGCAGCTGCCCAAACAAACGGCAGACGTATTCAGCCAGGAGCTGGAAAAACGCCGCCATCATCCCCAGAATCTAAGTGATGATCTTTACGTCAGCAATGGCCTTGTGCTGCATAAGTCGCGTCCTTTGGCAACCCCAATGGCCCATGACAAGAATGCCTATCCAGTTACCAAAAAGGCCAAGGAGAAATTGTTTGGCGATCAATTGGAGTTCCGTGCCACGCAGTCTAGAATGATGAACAGTATCTATAATCACTATGCTCATGATGCTGAAAAGCCAATGATCATCGAGGCGGGAACCGGGGTCGGCAAGACTCTGGGCTATCTTTTGCCAATGGTCTATCAGGCTTACCCAGATCGACAAATCGTGGTTTCAACGGCGACCAACCTGCAGTTGCAGCAGATTGAGCAAAAAACGATGCCGCAGCTTAACGCGATGCTGCCATTTAAGGTTGCCAGCGTAGTCGTAAAGGGTAACGATCATTACCTGGACCTTGCCAAATTCGCTCACTCGCTGAGCATCGTGGAGGATTCCAAGCTTGTTCAGCTGCTTAAGGCGCGGATCTTGGTGTGGCTCTTGCAGACGACCAGCGGCGACATGGACGAACTTAATCTGAATGCTCAGCAGTCGCCTTACTTTACCGAGATTCGGCATCATGGGCTGAGAACGCTGAGTCGTGATAATCCGTTTATCAAAGACGACTTTTTGATGCGGCGCAACCGTCAGCTTCAGCATGCTACGGTCGTTATCACCAATCATGCCTATTTGGCTGCCCACGCGGCTGAGTTTGGGCATGATGCATTGCGGCCATACCTGGTGGTTGACGAGGCCCAGCATCTGAGCGACAGCATCTTAAAAAAAGCACGGCAGACCGTGGACTTTCAACGTCTAACAACGGCAGCGCATGTTTTGGAGGGGCTGGTTAAAGAGGGCAGCGAGCGCAATTTAATCGATGTCTTCTCACAGTTGCCGCTGGGGATCTATAACGTTGAGTTGCTCCAGGGAGACCTGCAGCAGTTGGATCAAGCATTCCTGGATTTTCAAGGAGCACTTTACCGTAGCTTTATGCTGAACGCAGCTGGTGAGGACGATCAGATCATCGAACAGGTGATTGATAATAATCGACTTTATGCACTCCTGGATGCGTCTGGCCCAGTCATGATGAATCTTGAACAGGCGCTGGCCAGCGTGCAGCTGCATTTTTCCGCGCTTGATCATCTCTTTGTCTCGCGCGGTGACAGTTGGCTGGCCAGCGATCGCTATTTGATGAGTCAGTTTGCGACCCAGCTGGCGGCACTGAACTCGGCTGACGAGGTCTTTCACGAATTCGTATTGGCGTTGGACCAGCATGATGAGGGCACGGTTTTTTGGTTAACGGTTCAGCAGTCGCATGAGCGCAGCACGATGAAGCTTAGCGGAGGACTCTTAAACGCCAGTCATTACCTCAGTGAACAGGTCTACCCATATTTTCAGCCGGCACTGTTTGTCGGCGCGACGCTGTTTACATCCAAGCGCTCCAACTATCTGTACCAACAGCTGGATCTGAATCGTGATAACGTCAAGGTCAAGCATTTTAAGTCGCCGTTCAACTACCAGCAGAACAGTCGGCTTTTGATTGCCAAAGACGCGCCGATGCCAGCCGATGCCGACAATGGCGATTATATCCGTTATCTTAGCCAGACCATCTACCGCCTGGCCAACGAGACTCAGTGTCAGACGATGGTGCTGTTCAATTCCCTGGTGACAGTCGAACAGGTTTACAGTCAGCTGCGCAGTACAAATCTGTTCAATCAGCGCGATATTTTAGCCCAGGGAATCACGGGTAATCGCGAAAAGCTGCTGAAACAGTTTGCGACTGGAGAAAATTCGGTCTTGTTGGGAGCAGCCAGTTTCTGGGAAGGAATTGATCTGCCCAACAGCCAGCTGCAGCTTTTGATCATTACACGGCTGCCATTTGACTCACCGCAAGAGATTCTTAATCGCGCGCAAAGCAGCCTGCTTAAATCAAAAGGCATCAATCCTTTTTATCATCTGGAGCTGCCTAAGGCGACGATGCGGATGAGACAGGGGATCGGTCGCCTTTTAAGAACACCGAATGATTATGGCGTGGCCGTAGTCTTAGATCCGCGGCTGAGCGATCGGCGCTATGGAAAAACCATCCTGCATGCTTTGCCGGAAATGATGCCGATAGAAACGGCGGCAACGGCTGCTGTGGTTGAGGAAACAAAAAAATTCTTAAAAAACCATGAACGATTCACGCAGCGCCAATAGATTTTGTTATAATGCAAGAGATACTGAATTGAATTAGGAAGGAAGGCCGCTATGCAAAGTCGCCGCGAGGTACAAAGAGAACGCAGTCGTGGAACATCGAAGCGGGTGATTCGTGATCTGCTGATTCTGATCATCCTAATTTTTTTGGTTGTCTGGAGCATTTATGCTGTTGGCAATCATCCCAAAGTTGAAGCGGAACGTCAGGCAACCACAATTGCCAGACGTTATGCTAATTTAAAGACACGCACCAATTTTTACATCTACAACCGGGAAAACACCTATTACACGGTTGCAGGTAAAAATAAGAAAGGCCAGCAGATTCTGGTCATCGTGCCGCAGAAAAACGGCTCAGTGCGGATTGTCAAGCAAAGCACGGGATTAACCGAACAGCAGGCACTTGCCCAAGTCAAGAGCAACGAGCATCCGAAAAGGGTACTTAAGGCCGTGCCGGGGATCTTTAACGACAAGGTAGTCTGGGAAGTTACCTACCTTAACAGCAAAGGCAATCTCTGCTATGACCTGATCAACTTTAAGACGGGCAGCTATGTGCAACAGATCAACAATTTATAGTTACATTGTTTGGAGGAATTTTTTGTGGAAACCATCAACATTATTGATGCGCCAAAGCACGTCAACGAACGCGTGCGGATTGGCGTTTGGCTGACTGACAAGCGTTCCAGTGGTAAGATCGCTTTCTTGCAGCTGCGTGACGGGACGGCGTTTTTCCAAGGCATTCTGCGGAAAAATGACGTTCCGCCAGAAGTGTTTGAAATGGCACGGCATGAACTGCGTCAAGAAAGCAGTTTCTGGGTAACGGGCGAAATTCATGAAGATGCCCGTTCCAAGTTTGGCTACGAAATTCAGATCGAAGACATCGAACTGATTGGGGAAAGCGTTGACTACCCAATCGGCAATAAAGAACATGGCATCGACTTTTTGCTCGATCATCGTCATCTGTGGCTGCGTTCCAGCAAGCCGCACGCTTTAATGCGGATTCGTGACCGGGTGATTCGGGCCAACTATGAATTCTTTGGGGAACATGGCTTTACCAAGATTGACGCGCCAATCTTGACTGCCAATGCACCAGAAGGAACGACCGATCTGTTTAAGACCAAGTATTTTGATCGTGACGCCTACCTTTCTCAATCCGGTCAGCTTTATGAAGAAGCCGGCGCGCTGGCATTTGACAAGGTCTACAGTTTTGGTCCGGTTTTCCGTGCTGAAAAGTCTAAGACGCGTCGTCACCTGATTGAATTCTGGATGATCGAACCAGAAATGGCCTTTATGCACCAAGAAGAAAGCCTGCAACTGCAGGAAGAATACGTTGCCTACCTGATCAAGGCCGTAATCAAGGACTGCAGCCGGGAACTGGAAGTCGTTGGTCGTGACCCTAAGACGCTGGAACCATTTACGCAGACGCCATACCCACGCATCAGCTATGATGAAGCAATTAAGCTCTTGCAGGATGCCGGCATGGACGTTAAGTGGGGCGACGACTTTGGTTCACCAGAAGAAACCTACCTGGCCAACCACTTCAGCAAGCCAGTGTTTGTGCTGAACTATCCTAAATCAATCAAGCCATTCTACATGAAGGGTCACCCAACGCGCGATGACGTTTATGTCTGTGCCGATTTGCTGGCTCCTGAAGGCTACGGTGAAATTATCGGTGGTTCAGAACGTGAAACCGACTACGACACGTTGGTAGCATCAGCCAAGAAGGTTGGTTTGAATATCGATGACTATCAATGGTACTTTGACCTGCGTAAGTATGGGACAGTGCCACACAGCGGCTTTGGCCTGGGGCTGGAACGGTTCTTGACTTGGATTTGCCTGCAGGATCATCTGCGCGAAGTTATCCCATTCCCACGTCTGTTAAACCGGATCTATCCATAAACAGCAGTCCGCGCAATAACGTGGCTTAAAATATAATTTAA
>NZ_JBKZAY010000026.1:0-29568 GCF_046939755.1 Limosilactobacillus mucosae | reverse complement strand
TTATTGATTCTGGATTGCGCTTTTAAGATTGTCCATTCGTTTGATGACCAGCGTCTCAAATAAAACCAGCAGACACCCAAAAGGCAGTACCCAGCTGTCAGGAGCAATCAGCAAGAGAATAATCAAAAGCCAAGAGCCCCAGTTCCATTTGCTTTCAACGCGCATGGTGCTGGCCAGCCGCTGTTTTAACTGAGGATCGCGAGCCAGGCCTTGGTTACCGCGCAGCCAGGCATACAGTCGAAACTCCCAAAAGCTTTCAACAATAAAGATAATCGTGATCAAAGTAGCATAAAGATCATCATTAATCATTCATTCACCATTCCTTTGCCTAAAAGGTCGGCTTGATTTCCAAGGCCTCTGCCTGGCTAAGATCAGCATCGGGGTATTTATGGTGCAAGGCAGCCAATAGGATCTTTTTGGCGATCTCGCCGTTACGCGTTAAGATTGGTCCGTGGAAGTAGGAGCAGTAGACGTTTTTATAGATCGCGCCCTCGCTGCCATCTTCGCCATTATTGCCATGACCGGAAACAACCTTGCCTAATGGACGCTCGCCCTTACCCAGATAGGTCTTGCCATTATGATTTTCAAAGCCGTGGTATTCCTGTCCGGTTTCTTCATTTTTAATGGTAATGTCACCAATGAAACGATTATGATCCTGACTCAGCGTATAGTGATCCAAAACGCCCAGACCAGGAATCTTTTCACCGTTTGCGCCAACGTAATAATGTCCTAGGAGCTGATAGCCACCGCAGATAGCCAACAGCGGCTTACCGTCATTGATGAATTTTTCAATCCCGGCTTTCTTGTTGGGCAGGTCTTTTGAAACAACCAGCTGCTCATAATCCTGGCCACCGCCAAATAGTGCCATGTCAAACTCATCAGGATTGAATGTCTCATCGATGCTGACGATCTTAACGGCAATATCGGCATCCATTTGCTTGGCATAATAGCGCAGGGCGATGATGTTGCCAACGTCGCTGTAGGTATTTAGCAGGTCGCCGTAAAGATGGGCCAGATTCAGATGGTATTTGGTCATTAGTCCATCCCTCCTTTAATGTATCCTTTTTCAGCCAGCAGTTTGCGGAGCTGCAAAACGGCTGTATAGCTGGCTAAGACATAAACGTGATCAGTTGGCAGATTCTTGATTTTAGCCAGTACATTGGCAAGCTCTGGTTCTTTCCAGATATTTTCGACTCCGGCCATCGTCAGTCGCGTGGTGATATCTTTGTAGCGCTCGCCACCCGTCATATACTGCTTGATATCATGCCGAGTCAGTTTTTCAAAGTCGCCGTCCCAGATCCAGCTGGTGTCGATCCCATCAGCATAGTTGGCGTTTAACAAAAAGACAAAGCTGAACGGTTCGGGATCAGTCTCGATCATATCAAGAACCTGATTGAGGCCAACGGGGTTCTTGACCAGAATCAGCGTCGTTTTTTTGCCATCGATATTGATCTCTTCTTGACGCCCAAAGACTCGTTCGTCCGATTCAAAGGCATGCTTGATCTGTGCTTGACTGACGCCTAGGAAACGACCAAGCGTATAGGCCGCCAGTGCATTGTAGATGTTATAGAGACCACCGATTTCAATCCGGTATTCCTGGCCGTCAAGTTCAAACGTTGAGCTGGTTGGCGTCAGTTTTCCCAACTTAGTGACGGCGTAGTCAAGTTTAGGACGCTTAAAGCCGCAATGAGGGCAGAAGTAGTCGCCCAAACCGGCATAAGTGATCAGGTGATAGTGCAGAATATGCTGACACTTGGGACAAAGCAGACCGTCAGTATTGGCTGGAGCTCTCAAGTCATCATGATGCTCGTGGTTAAAGCCGTAATAGATAACTGGGTTGGGCAGGTTCTGCGTGTTAAAAAGCTGTTCATCGCCATTAGCAATGATTGTGGCTTTTGGTGCCATGCGAACGCCTTTGAGAATCTTTTCGTAGGTCGTGTAGATTTCGCCATAGCGGTCCATTTGATCACGAAAAATATTGGTAAAGACAAATGCAATTGGCGTGATATAAGAAGTAACGATTGCCACGTTGGCCTCATCGACCTCTAACACGGCAAGGCCTTTTTGTTTAGGCTTGGGTGCGGTAATAAATGTCGTAACGATTCCCTGTTTCATGTTTGAACCGGTGGGATTGGTCAAGACATCGTGGTATTTTTCGCGCAGGACGCGGACGCTTAGTGCAGTCGTTAAGGTTTTGCCATTAGTCCCGGTGACAATAACCAGGTCATATTTTTTAGCAAACGACTGAAGAATGTCGGGATCCAGCTTTAAAGTGATCTTGCCGGGCAATGAGCTGCCGCCGTGCATGAAGGTATGCAAAAACCAATAGCTGGAGCGACCAGCAAATTCGGCAAATGAGCTTTTCAGTGACATAAAAAAATCCTTCCGCAAAATAATTTTTAACTTATTATAGTACCGATCAATTTTAAACTTTGCATCCAAAAAAAGAAAGTCATCATGCTCAAATCGTCTAAAAGGTCCACAGCAGCGATAATTTGTGATAAAATTTTATACTTGTGTCGACTGAATTGCAGCCTTGAGTCAGACGGTTTAAAATAGGTCTGATTTTCGGTATAATTTAGTTACTATTGCAAAGAAAAGGTGAAAGAGCGTGGCACAGTTATTCTTCAAGTATGGTGCGATGAATTCCGGCAAGTCGATTGATGTTTTAAAAGTAGCTCATAACTACGAAGAACAAGGCAAACCGGTCGTTTTACTGACCAGTGGCGTGGATACGCGATCGGGGCGAGGAACGATTGCTAGCCGGATTGGTCTGGAAAGAAAAGTCCACCCAATTATGAAAGACACCAATGTCTACGAATACGTCAAAAACATTGACCAGCGCATCTACTGCGTCTTAATTGATGAGGCTCAGTTTTTATCCAAAGAGCATGTCTTACAGCTGACGCAGATCGTTGATGAACTGAACATTCCCGTCATGACGTTTGGCTTGAAGAACGACTTTCGCAATGAGCTGTTTGAGGGCTCCAAGTATCTTTTGATCTATGCGGACAAGATCGAAGAAATGAAGACTATCTGCTGGTTTTGCCCACATAAGGCAACCATGAATTTGCGCATGCTTGACGGTCATCCCGTTTATGAAGGCGAGCAGGTTCAAATTGGCGGCAATGAGTCGTACTACCCGGTTTGTCGTAAACACTACTTTCACCCGCTGCTGAATAAGAAACAGGAGAAATAATCATGGAAATGGAAGAAATCTTTGACAAGCTTCAAGCGGTTGCCGATCGCTATGATGAGCTCAATGAATTGATCAGTGATCCAGAAGTAATTGCTGATACGGCTCGGTTTATGAAATTGTCCAAGGAAGAAGGAAGCCTGCGCGAAACCGTTGAAAAGTACAACGAATATAAACAGGTAACGCAAACCATTAAAGATGACGAAGAAATGCTTCGCGAAATTGATGATCCTGATCTAACGGCAATGACCAAGGATGAGATTGCCTCGTCTAAAGAACGTCAGGCTACGCTGGAAAAGGAATTGGAAGTACTTTTGATTCCTAAAGACCCGAATGATGACAAAAACATCATCATGGAAATTCGTGGGGCTGCTGGTGGGGATGAAGCCAGCTTGTTTGCAGCCGATTTGTACGACATGTATCTGCGCTATGCCGAAAAACAGGGCTGGAAAGTTGAAGTCGTTGATAAAAACGAAACCGAAGTCGGCGGCTTTAAGGAAATCTCTTTGCTGATCACTGGTGACAAGGTCTACTCCAAGCTGAAATTTGAAAACGGCGCGCACCGAGTTCAGCGGGTACCGGTGACGGAATCGGCTGGTCGTGTGCACACGTCAACGGCGACGGTCGGTGTAATGCCAGAAGCTGAGGACGTGGAAATTGATATCGATCCTAAAGATATTCGGACCGATGTTTATCGCTCATCTGGTGCCGGTGGTCAGCACATTAACAAGACTTCCTCTGCCGTTCGGATGACGCACCTGCCAACTGGCATCGTAGTAGCGATGCAAGACGAGCGTTCCCAACAGCAGAATCGGGCTAAAGCCATGCGGATCTTAAAAGCGCGGGTTTACGACTACTACCAGCAAAAAGAACAGAATGCCTATGATCAAAAGCGTAAAGATGCGATTGGGACCGGGGATCGTTCTGAACGAATTCGGACCTACAACTATCCACAAAACCGGGTTACCGACCATCGTATCGGCTTGACGCTTAACAAGCTGGATAAGATCATGGCTGGTGACTTGGATGAGATTATTGAAGCATTGATCATCGCCGATCAAACTAAGAAACTGGAGCAGCTGCGCAATGAATAAACCAACCGGTGAGTCTTGGAACTATTTTCAGGCTCAGCGCTGGGCAGCAGAATACTTAAAAGAACGCGGGCTGGATCCGCAAACGCCTGAATTTATTTTGAAAATGATTCATGACTGGAACACAACAACGCTTTTGATGCATAATCGTGATCGGATGCCATCAGAAGAAGCGGTGCGGTTTCGTCGGGCAATTGAACGCGTGGCTGCTCATGAACCGCCGCAGTATGTCGTTGGCAAAGCGCCATTTTACGGCCGAATGTTTATTGTCAGTCGCGATGTCTTAATCCCAGAAAGCGAAACCGAAGAACTGGTTGAGTGGGTATTGGATACAATGCCTAAAGACAAGCCAATTCGTGTTTTAGATCTGGGAACGGGCAGTGGCGTGATTGGGATTACGCTAAAGCTTGAAAGACCGCTTTGGCAAGTGACGCTTAGCGATATCTCAGCTGGAGCCTTGCGGGTAGCAACTGCCAACCAGCGTCTGCATGGAACCAATCTGCCAGAAATTGAAAGCGATATGTTTGCCAGACTGGCAGATCAAAAATTTGATTTGATCGTTACGAATCCACCATATATTGCAACGTCAGAGATCGCTTTGATGGATAAGGCTGTTTTAGACTATGAACCGCCAGTTGCTTTGTTTGCAGATGAGCATGGCCTGGGCTTTTATCATCGGCTGTTTGAAAATATTGGCGATCATCTAACGCCGCATGGTCAGTTGTTTGGCGAAACCGGATTTGATCAGGAACAAAGTATTCAAGACCTATGTCATCAAGTTGTGCCGCGTGCTCAGATCGAAACTCGTCATGATATGGCCGATCGGATGCGGATGATTCATGCATGGAACTTTTAAGCTTGGGAAGGAAGCACGATTTTGGAAACACGAATTTTTAAGCTGAATGAAATTGATCAAGCAGCTCAAGCCATTAAAGATGGACAGTTAGTGGCTTTCCCAACTGAAACGGTCTACGGCTTGGGTGCCGATGCTACTAATGAAGCTGCGGTCAAAAACGTCTATCTTGCTAAGGGACGCCCCAGCGACAACCCCTTGATCGTTCATGTAGCATCGGTTGAAATGGTCGAGCGGTACGCCGCTGAGATTCCCGATAGCGCGCGTCAGCTGATGAAGAAATTTTGGCCAGGCTCGTTGACGATTATCTTAAAGATCAAGCCAGGCTCGCTTTCGAAAACGGTTACAGGAGGGCTTGCAACGGTGGCCTTTCGCTATCCCGACTGTCAGCCAACGCTGGATTTGATCTTAAAGGCAGGCGTGCCAATCGTTGGTCCGTCCGCCAACACATCGGGTAAACCTAGTCCGACAACGGCTCAGCACGTCTTTCACGATCTGAATGGCAAAATTGCCGGCATCCTTGATAATGGTCCGACCCGGGTAGGCGTTGAGTCAACAGTCCTGGACCTTTCGACGTCGCAACCAGCTATTCTGCGTCCGGGTGCCGTTACCAAAGCGCAGATCGAGTCAGTAATCGGTTCAATCGACTTGGATCAGCACCATGTTGGAACCAATGAGACGCCTAAAGCTCCGGGAATGAAGTATCGTCATTATGCTCCTGGCGTTCCGGTGGCTATCGTCGATCCGCAGACGAATTGGCAAAGCGTTATCTCCTGGATTGCCAAGCAGCCGTCCAAGATTGGGGTAATGGCTGAAAAAAAGATTCTGGATGCATTCAGCTGGCCGGATAATGCCATCATCTACTCGCTTGGCGAAGACGTCAGTGATGCCAGCTCGCATTTGTTTGCCGGTCTGCGATTCTTTGACGATCAAAAAGACGTTGCCTCCATTCTGGTACAGGGGCTGGATGCAACCGGCCTGGGCGCGGCCTATATGAATCGTCTGAATAAATCGGCTGGCGGCAAACATTTTGAGGCATCAATCAAATAATTGATAAAATTTATTTTTTGCCTAAGCAACCAGGCCCGTTTTTGGTACAATAGTTGAGAAACATTTAAGGAGAGTTATATATTCATGGGCAAGTTTGAAGTTATTGAACATCCACTAGTTCAACACAAATTAACGATGATTCGCGACAAAAACGTTGGGACTAAGTTTTTCCGCGAAACGGTCAAGGAAATTTCAACGCTGATTGCTTACGAGGTTTCCAAGAACATGCCGCTCAAGGAAGTTGAAATTGAAACGCCAATCTGCAAGACGACGCAAAAGGAACTGGCCGGCAAGAAGGTTGCCATTGTGCCAATCTTGCGGGCTGGCCTGGGGATGGTTGAAGGATTCACTGATTTGATTCCAGCAGCCAAGATCGGTTTTATTGGCATGTACCGTGATGAAGAAACGCTTAAGCCACATGAATATTTTGTCAAGCTGCCAAGTGATGTTTCAGAACGTCAATTATTCGTTGTCGACCCAATGTTGGCAACTGGTGGTTCGGCTGTTGATGCAATTGGCGCCTTAAAGAAACGGGGCTGTGAAGAAAAGAATATCAAGTTTGCCTGTCTGGTTGCTGCTCCAGAAGGCGTTAAGGCAATTCAAGCTGCCTACCCAGATGTTGATATCTACACGGCTGCACTTGATGAGCGCTTAAACGATCAAGGCTACATCGTTCCAGGGCTGGGCGATGCTGGTGACCGGCTGTTTGGCACCAAGTAGTCTGCTTTAATATTAAAAGTTCAGTCTGTGATCTGCTCACGGGCTGGGCTTTTTGTTTTGCCAGATAAAAGTCTTAATATTTTTTAACAACTACTGGTAAACGAAGTCAAACGAGCTAAAAATAGTAAAATGGTAGCTGATTGTTAAAATTAAATCCAATAAAGGATCTGAGAGAATGCAGAAATTAAAGGGTTCAGCCCGTTTTGCAAGACGGTTTTTGATCTTGTTGGTTATCGGGTTGGGTGCGCTGCTGTTTACTTTTCATAATGAGACTTTTTATCAGCGACCATTGGCAAAAGTTGAACAGGTGCATAATGAAAAAGCCGTTAAACAGACTGATGAGTTTAAAAACGTTGATTGGCAGACCAAGCAGCACCTAAGAATTAAAATGCTGAATGGCAAATACCGCGGTCAAGAACTGACGGTTACCAACACTTATTCTTATTCTGGTGCAATGGATCAGAGGTATCGAGTCGGCAACGAGATTTTTTTAACGCGCGTTCATAAAAAGAATGGCGAGCTGCATGCTACCATTGCTGGCTATAAACGTGATACCGTCATTGTATTTTTAGTGTGGCTGGTAATTTTGCTGCTGTTGTTGATGATGGAAAGACAAGGCAGCTTGGCCTTGCTTAGCGTGATCATCAATACGATTCTGTTTGTGCTGGCCATCGAGTTGGATCTAAAAATGCAGGCTGCGCACGTACTGCTGATTTTTGGCGTGTTGGCACTGATTTTTACAGTCGTCAGTCTGGTCATGATTTTAGGCTTTACCAGGCGGATGCTGGCGACCTTGGGGGCAACGGTTTTTGGCACGATTACAGCAATGCTGATTAGTTTGGTGGTTTTTAATCTGACACAGGAACGCGGAATTTATTACGAATCGATGCAGTATGTCACTCAGGTTCCGCGACCGCTCTTTTTAGCCGAAACGCTGCTGGGATCGCTGGGTGCCGTAATGGATGAGTCAAGTGATATCGTGGCGACGATCTTTGAACTCAAAAAGCTTGATCCAATCGTAACTAAGCGTCAGCTGTTCTTGGCTGGACGCAGCGTCGGTCAATCTATTATGGGGCCGTTGGTTAACGTCTTGTTTCTGATTTTTATGGCTGATACCTTTACCTCATCCTTGCTGTATTTGAAAAATGGCAATTCATGGGGCTACACGTTTTCGATGAATATGTGTCTGGGGACCGTTCAAAGCTTAATCAGCGGAATCGGCATTGTTTTGGCGATCCCGATTGCCAGTGCATTAGCGGCGCTTTTATTAGGAAAGAAGGCAAAAGCATGAGTACGATTACAGCATTGGGATTGGTCTTGATGATTCTGATGATTTTGGTTGGCGGCAAGCAGGGATGGACATCATTTTTAAGCTTACTGCTAAACTTTGGCTTTTTATATTTTGCGATCGTGCTGATTGCTTTTCATGTTCCACCATTGTTCGTAACACTGACGACCGGAACGATTATTTTGGCGGTAACGATTTTTATGGGTGAAGATGATCTGAAAACGACTGTGACAGCTTTTTACGCGTCGCTGATCGTAATGGGAATTCTCCTGCTGCTGATTATTGGCGTTGAGCATTGGGCAATGGTACAAGGCTTTGGTCCTGAAGACAGTGAGGATCTGGAAGGCATGTCGATCCTGATTGGCATCAGCTATCTAAAAGTGGCCGTTACAACGACGATTCTAAGTACACTGGGAGCGATTGCTGAAGCGGCGATGGCGGTGGCTGCAGGACTCAACGAGGTTTTGAATGCGCATCCCGATATCTCGACTGCTCAGATTATGAAAAGCGGTATGGCAATTGGTGGGCAGATTATCGGAACAACTTTCAATACCTTGTTCTTTGGCTTTTTTGGCGGCTTTTTAACGCTTTTCATCTGGTTTGCCGGATTGCATTACTCATTTGGGACGATTATGAACAATAAGATTTTTGTTGCCGAGATGATAATGGTATTGACCTCTTTTATCGGGGTTCTGCTAACGGTTCCGGTTACGGCTTGGATAATGGGGCTGCGCAAAAAGACGATAGTTGACAGCCTTTCTGAAAACAAGTAAGCTATAGTCTGGTAACTTGAATATCGGTCCTTTAATGAAATCCAGAGAGGTTTCCAAGGACGCGTTAAAATAATCATCCATTTTGCGGGTTGTTTTAAGGTAGTCTTTGGGCCGGGGCTCAAGGGCTATTATTTTTATCTGCATAGGGGTGTTTTTGAATGGCACATCGTGATGGCGTCGTTTTAGACGTTGATGAAAGGCCAGAATTTGGTCAGTGGATTGGACTGTCATTGCAGCATATGTTTTCAATGTTCGGTTCAACCGTGCTGGTGCCGATTCTGGTTGGATTGAATCCAGGAATCGCTTTGTTCAGTTCAGGGGTTGGAACCTTGATGTATCTGCTGATTACGCGACACAAGATTCCGGCTTATATGGGCTCGAGCTTCAGTTTTATCGTACCAATGATGGCATTGATGAAATCAACCGGCTACCCGGGGATTGCTCAAGGTACGATTGCGGTTGGCTGTGTATATTTATTGGTATCGCTAATCGTCACGCTGATTGGATCGGACTGGATTGATCGTGTGCTGCCGCCGATTGTGGTCGGGCCGATCGTGATGGTGATTGGGCTTTCCTTAGCCAGCACGGCGGCTAAAGATGCCACGCTGAACGGTACGCATTATGACTTGCGCTATTTTGCCGTGGCTATGCTGACATTGCTGATTACAATTGCCTTTAACATGTTTTGCAAGGGCTTTTTAGGCTTGATTCCCATTCTGTTAGGGATCGTTTGCGGCTATGTGATTGCTTGTCTGTTTGGCATTGTTGATCTGGCGCCAGTAGCTGCGGCACACTGGTTTAGTTTGCCTGATTTTCAGGTTCCGTTTGTGACCTATCAGCCGCATTTTTATTGGGGCGCGATTTTAAGCATGGCTCCAATTGCATTTGTTACCATGACTGAGCATATGGGACATATCATGGTTCTTAACGAGCTGACCGAACGCAACTACTTTAAGGATCCCGGTTTGAATCACACATTGGCTGGTGATGGGACGGCTTCAATTATTGCCGGCTTTGTTGGTGGGCCACCGGTGACGTCTTATGGGGAAAATATTGGCGTTTTAGCGATTACGCGTGTTCATAGCGTCTATGTTCTGGCAGGGGCTGCTTTATTTGCCGTTTTCTTCAGTTTTGTCGGCAAGCTGAGTGCGCTGATTGAATCAATTCCAGGTCCCGTTATCGGTGGGATTTCCTTCCTATTATTTGGTGTGATTGCTTCTAGTGGTCTGCGAGTTATGATTGAAGACCAAATTGACTTTAACAAAAAGCGCAATTTGATGATCAGCTCGGTAATTCTGGTGATTGGAATTGGTAATGCCTACTTGAAATTAGGCCAATATCAGTTTTCAGGATTGGCAGTAGCAGCGGTCTTGGGGATCATTTTAAATCTGATCCTGCCTGATGAGGCTGCCAGCGAACGTAAGCAAAACAACTAGACCAATTAAAAAAGAAACAAATGATGACGTTTTATCTCAAATGTCATCATTTTTTTATTTATGTCATTGAATAGATATAAATTATCAACAATTTATTAGGTTGGTTTATATATTACATTAACTCTAAATGCTTGCTGAGCAACGGATTGAGATGATGTTGGCGTTTTCTTAGACGCTGATATTTTTTTGAAATTTTAATGAAATAATGCTATATTAATGATCGTAACTTGGGACAGTTCGTGGTTGTTTCAACGAGATGGAATCCAATTTACAAACCAAATTATTGTTATAAAGAAAAGAGGTGGAATATAAATGGGCGGTGAAGCTTATACTTTTAAGCTATTCGGCCTTACGTTCAATGCGACTAACGTGATTTCAGGCACTATTATCTTTGTCTTGATTTTCTTTGTTTTATTTGGCCTTTCACGGCATCTGCAAATGAAACCTAAGGGCGGTCAAAATGTAATTGAGTGGTTGATTGAATTCACAAACGGTATCGTGCGGGAACAAATGCCTGCATCAGAAGTTGGCAATTACAGCTTCTTGGCCTTTGTACTGTTTGCTTTCATTTTCTTCTCAAATCAGTTGGGTCTGATTTTCCAAATCGGATGGAATGGAAACGAGATTGTGAGAAGTCCCACTGCCGATCCAGTCGTAACGCTGACTTTCTCGTTAAGCATGATCATGCTGGCACACTTTGCCGGGATCAGTAAAAACGGTTTGAAGCACTACTTTGGCTCTTACCTCAAGCCATATGCTGTTATGCTGCCAATTAACTTGGTTGAGGAATTTGCCAACTTCTTGACGCTTGGTCTGCGGCTCTTCGGTAACATTTTTGCTGGGGAACTGCTACTGAAGTTGCTTGGACAGATGGCCTTTTCACACGGCGTTCCAACGATGCTGGTCAGTCTGCCACTTGAGATTATTTGGCAAGGCTTCTCAGTCTTCATTGGGGCTATTCAGGCTTATGTCTTTGTAACATTAACTACGGTTTATATTTCTCAGAAGGTTTCTGCTGAGGAATAAGCATATCTTAAGGAGGATATAAAAATGGGTGCAATTGCTGCAGGTATCGCTGCTTTTGGTGCGGCACTGGGTGCCGGTATTGGTAACGGTTTTGTTATTAGCCACACGATCGATGGGATGGCTCGTCAACCAGAAATGTCTGGTGCACTGCGTGGTACGATGTTCATTGGTGTTGGTTTGATCGAAGCCATGCCTATCCTGGCCATCGTTATTGGCTTCCTTGTAATGAACAAGTAGTTTAAACAACTAAAGCTATCAATTTACAAGGAGGTGTCAATAGATGTTGCAAGGTGTTCTGGCTCAATCCAATAGCTTATACATCGGAGATATGCTGTTTTACATTGTTTCATTTATTATCTTGATGCTGCTGGTTAAGCACTATGCCTGGAAACCAGTTACGGATATGATGAACAAGCGGGCAACCAAGATTTCCGATGACATCGACAATGCAGAAAAATCGCGTGCTGAAGCTGAAAAGCTGGCAGCACAGCGCCAAACTGAATTGCAGAACTCTCACCAAGAAGCCGCTAAGATTATCAGCACGGCCAAAAAGACTGGTGAAGCTCAACGGGACCAGATCGTTACGGATGCGCAAAAGGATGCGCAGGTCGTAAAAGAGCAAGCCCAAAAGGATGCTGAGCAGGCGCGTCGTGATGCCTTGAAAGGGGCCCAAAACGATGTTGCCAACTTATCTATTGAGATTGCTTCCAAGCTCATCCATAAGGAATTAAATGCGGACGATCAAAAAGAATTGATTGATTCGTATATCGAAGGGTTGGTAAAACATGAGTCTTGATAAGAAGACGGTTGCTAACCGCTATGCGAAAGCAATTTTTGAGCTGGCTGAAGAAAACGGTCAGCTTGATCAGACTTATCAAGAATTATCTGCTTTGCGTCAAGTCTTCGAAGAAAATGGCAGTTTGGCATCGTTGTTGAGCGGTGTTGATCTGTCACTCGCTGAGAAAAAATCTTTGATTGATGCATTGAAAAAGGATGCTTCGCCATTCGTTTCCAATCTGATTCAAATGGTTTTTGATTACGGCCGCATGGATGATTTGGTCGCAATTATTGATGAGTTTGAACGGCGTTATGATGCATTCAATAAACGCATTCACGCCGAAGTAATCACAGCGGTGCAACTCGATACGAAGCAACGCGATCAACTGAAGGCTGGCCTGGCTAAGCGCTTGTCAGCCAACGAAATCGTATTGCACGAAACGGTTGATCCGTCAATTTTAGGCGGTGTTATCATCCGAGACAACAATGAGACTTTGGATGGTAGTCTTAGCTCAAAAATTGAACAAATTCGTCGTTTACTTGTTAAATAATCAATTGTCAAAGAGGTGAGACCTTTATGAGCATTAAAACTGAGGAAATCAGTTCACTCATCAAGAAGCAGCTCGCCAACTATCAGGACCAAATTTCCGTTGAAGAAACTGGGACGGTTACCTATGTTGGTGACGGGGTTGCTCGTGCCGATGGCTTGGAAAACGCCATGGCTGGTGAGTTGCTCGAATTTAGCAACGGTGTCTACGGAATGGCCCAAAACCTCGAAAGTAACGATGTTGGTATCGTTATTTTAGGGGACTACACGGGGATCCGTGAAGGCGACACTGTTAAGCGGACGGGCCGGATTATGGAAGTTCCCGTCGGCAAAGAACTGTTAGGTCGGGTCGTTGACCCATTGGGACGTCCAATTGATGGTCTTGGCGAAATCAAGACCACTAAGACGCGTCCTGTTGAGAAGAAGGCCCCTGGCGTTATGCAGCGGAAGAGCGTTAGCGTGCCACTGCAGACTGGTATCAAGGTTATCGATGCCCTGGTTCCAATTGGTCGTGGTCAGCGTGAATTGATCATTGGTGACCGGAAGACTGGTAAGACTTCGCTTGCCATTGATACGATCATCAACCAAAAAGACCAAGACATGATTTGTATCTATGTTGCTATTGGTCAGAAGGAATCAACGGTTCGGGCTCAAGTTGAAACGTTGCGTCAATATGGCGCTTTGGACTACACGATCGTCGTTTCAGCCAGTGCTTCCAACCCTGCGCCTATGCTTTACCTGGCACCATATGCTGGGGCTGCAATGGGTGAAGAGTTTATGTACAACGGCCAAGACGTCTTGATCGTTTACGATGACTTGACGAAACAAGCTGATGCCTACCGTGAACTGTCATTGATTTTGCGTCGGCCACCAGGTCGTGAAGCCTACCCAGGTGATATTTTCTACACGCACTCACGTCTGCTTGAACGGGCTGCACGGTTGTCTGATGACATGGGTGGCGGTTCGATGACTGCTTTGCCAGTTATTCAAACTCAAGCCGGTGACGTTTCAGCCTACATCCCAACCAACGTTATTTCCATTACTGATGGCCAGATCTTCTTGGATTCTGACTCCTTCTATGCTGGTCAACGTCCAGCCATCAATGCCGGGACTTCAGTTTCTCGTGTCGGTGGTGACGCTCAGATCAAAGCCATGAAGAAGGTTGCTGGTACGTTGCGTTTGGATATTTCTGCTTACAACGAACTGGCTGCCTTTGCCCAATTCGGTTCTGATTTGGATGAAAACACGCAGCGTCGTTTGGGTCGTGGTGAACGGACGATGGAAATCCTGAAGCAGGGTCTGCATGAGCCACAACCAGTTGCTCAACAGGTTGTAACGCTTTTTGCCCTGTCACATGGTTACATTGACAACATTCCAGTTCAAGACGTTCGTCGTTTTGAACAAGAATTGGCTGCCTACATGCGTGCAAACCACCAAGACGTTTATGACCAGATTGCTAAAACTGGCAAGTTGCCAGAAGGCGACGTTATTGACCAAGCAATCAAGGAATTTAAGGAAACGTCATTCCAAACCAGCGACAGCGATAAAGCTGCCCAAAACTAAGCATGACTAGTCGAAAGGACGGTGAGATTTAGTGCCAGCTTCACTTGCTACAGTTAAACGCAAGATTCAGTCAACCAAAAGCACGCGTCAGATTACCTCTGCCATGCAAATGGTTTCTACGGCTAAGCTTAACCAGATTCAGCATCACACCAAGGCTTATGAGGCCTATGCTGCTACGGTTCGTGAAGTCCTGTCCAGCATGGTCAAATCTCACAGTACGACGGATGCTGATAGCAAAGATCAGTTTACGTCGCTGTTTGACAAACGACCAGTACAACAGACTGGCATCTTAGTTATTACATCTGATCGGGGTTTGGTAGGAAGCTATAACAGCAACGTTATCAAAGAAACCCTGGAAACGATGAAAAAACACCATTTGAATAAGGACAACACGGTTTTCCTGACGATTGGGCGAACCGGGACCGAGTTCTTTAAGAAACGCGGGATGAACGTTGTCTATGAATATACTGGTGTTAGTGACGTGCCAACGTACAAGGAAGTGCGTGGGATCGTTAAGACCACGGTTCAAATGTACAATGATGGAGTGTTTGATGAGCTTTTCCTGTCATATAACCACTACGTCAACCGAATCACGTCACACGTTCGAGTTCAAAAAATGATGCCGGTATCAGAAGATTCCATGACCGACGATCAGCCGGCCGTAAGCAGCGAATCAACTGATAAGACCCGGATTTCACCTGAATTCGAGTTCGAACCTTCCGCTAACGATATCGTTTCGGTAATCGTTTCACAATATGCGGAAAGTTTGGTTTATGGAGCGATTTTGGATGCCAAGACGTCCGAACACTCCTCAAGTGCCAATGCAATGAGCTCTGCTTCCGACAATGCCGATGAAATCATTTCGGATTTGGAGCTTCAATACAACCGGGCACGGCAGGCTGCCATTACCACGGAAATTACCGAAATTACCGGTGGTATGACAGCCCAAGAATAATCATTCTAGTAAGTAGGAGGAAACAGCATGAGTGCTACTGGTAAAGTTGTACAGGTTATCGGTCCAGTTGTCGATGTTGAATTCCCCTTGGACGACAAGCTGCCAGAAATCAATGACGCGCTGAAGATCGACAAAGGCGATGGCACGACGCTGACTACTGAAGTTTCCCTGGAATTGGGTGACGGTGTGGTACGGACGGTTGCCATGGACGGTACTGATGGTCTGCAACGTGGCATGAAAGTCGAAAACACGGGCGCTTCAATCAGCGTTCCAGTTGGTGACGATACTCTGGGTCGAGTTTTCAATGTCCTGGGTGAACCAATCGACAATGGTCCAGAATTCGGCCCAGATGCTAAGCGGATGCCAATCCACCGTGAAGCACCTAAGTACGAAGATTTGAACAACACTACGGAAATTTTGGAAACGGGGATCAAGGTTATTGATCTGCTTGCTCCATATGTTCGTGGTGGTAAGATTGGTCTTTTTGGCGGTGCCGGTGTTGGTAAGACCGTCTTGATTCAAGAATTGATCCACAACATTGCTCAAGGCCACAATGGGATTTCCGTGTTTACCGGTGTTGGTGAACGGACCCGTGAAGGTAACGACATGTACTTCGAAATGAAGGCTTCCGGGGTTCTGAGCAAGACGGCCATGGTTTACGGTCAAATGAATGAACCACCAGGTGCCCGGATGCGGGTTGCCTTGACTGGTTTGACGATTGCGGAATATTTCCGTGACGTAAAGGGCCAAGACGTGCTGCTGTTTATCGACAACATCTTCCGGTTTACGCAAGCCGGTTCAGAAGTTTCAGCCTTGCTGGGACGGATTCCATCCGCCGTTGGTTATCAGCCAACGCTGGCTACTGAAATGGGTCAGCTGCAAGAACGAATCACTTCGACTAAGAAGGGCTCTATTACGTCGATTCAAGCCGTTTATGTTCCTGCCGATGACTATACTGACCCTGCTCCAGCAACGACTTTTGCTCACCTGGATGCCACGACCAACCTGGAACGTCGGCTGACGCAAATGGGTATCTACCCAGCTGTTGACCCACTGGCTTCAACGTCAACTGCATTGACGCCAGAAGTCGTTGGTAAGGAGCACTATGAAGTAGCTACGCGAGTACAGCATATCCTGCAGCGTTACCGCGAATTGCAAGACATCATCGCTATCTTGGGGATGGATGAGCTTTCTGATGAAGAAAAGACGATTGTTGCTCGGGCACGGCGGATTCAATTCTTCCTGTCACAAAGCTTCAATGTTGCTTCACAATTTACGGGGCTGCCAGGTCGTTATGTTCCACTGAAAGATACGATCAAAGGTTTCAAGGATATTCTTGATGGTAAGTATGATGACTTGCCAGAAGACGCCTTCCGACTGGTCGGCCCAATTGAGGATGTCGTTGAAAAAGCTAAGCAGATGAAAGCTGATGCCGAAAAAGCTGAAAACTAGGAGGGATGATCATGGCTGATAGTACTTTTAAGGTCACCATTATCACTCCCGATGGCACCGTCTATGAGAACAAGGACGCTACGATGCTGGTTATGGATACGCGTGGCGGTCAAATGGGGATCATGGCGAACCACGTGCCCCTGGTTGCAGCGTTGCAGATCAGTGCCTTGCGCGTCAAGCACAACTCCGCTAAAGACGATGTGATCGCCGTTAACGGTGGTTTCATGGAATTCAACGAAAATGCTGCGACAGTGGTTGCTGACAGTGCTGAACTGCCAACGACGATTGACGTAGCCCGGGCTGAAAAAGCCAAAGAACGCTCTGAAAAGTGGGTTGAAGAGGCTAAGCAAAAGCACAGTAAAAATGAGCTTGCGCGTGCTGAAGTTCACCTGCGTCGAGCAATCAACCGACTTAACGTTTCTCAGATGCGTTGATTTGGTTGTTCAAAACGTCATGCCGATTACAGGCATGGCGTTTTTTAATTTCTTATAAACATTGACTAGCAGTTAGAAGGCTTAGCATAGAATATGTTAATATGATTAGTGATTGCTTATTGGGGGGAGTTTAATGGAACTGACAGGTCTGCAGGCGTTGATTACAATCGTAATACAATTGGGCTTTATTTGGATTGCATTTTATGCACTACAGGGACTGCATATGGAGCGTTGTTTTCGTCGTCCGCCTAAAACGCTGCCATTGCTGACGGTACTTTTGGCAACCGCGCTTGGCTACTTGAATGCCAGCTTTTTATTGACGGTTCTAAAAGCAATTCGTAATCTGATTTATTTAGCACAATAAATCGATATTGGAGGAAAACCAAATGAAAAAAATCCTGATTCAAGGAGGGCAGCGTCTACGTGGGAGCGTTGCTGTTGCTGGGTCAACTACACTGGCACTGACAGCACAGATTGCGGCGCTTTTGGCATCAACTGGTGAGCTTAAGCTGGCTAACGTTGCTGATACGCTGGCTGTTGATACGATGAACGAACGCTTACAGAAGATGAACTTATCTGTTACTGCCAGCAAGGCGACACATCAGCTGATTATTCAATCTCAAGCAAAACTAACGGCTGATGATCTAACAGCAATTACTTCCACAAAAATTGCCTCATTAATGACTGGTCCACTGTTGGTCCGCACTGGCAGAGTCAGATTAAACAAGGATCAGGTGCCAGATGAGGTTATCGCCGGTCTAAGATGCTTGGGAGCTGATATTTCGTTAAATGATGAAACTTTGGTAATCAAAGCAGGCCAATTAAAGGGAAGCCATTTAAAGCTGGCGGATATCGACTGCCTAAATACGCAAAGTCTGATCTTGGCAGCGGTATTTGCTGATGGGATTACCGTAATCGAAAATGCATCCTGTGATTTTGAAGTCATTGCCCTGGCCAATCTTTTAAACAAGATGGGCGCTCGCGTGCATGGCGCGGGAACGAAAATCGTAAGGATACAAGGCGTGACATTTCTGCATGGCTGTGAATATAAGATTGCCGGCGACTATTTGGAAGCAACGGCACTGATGCTGGCTGCTGCAATAACCAATGGTGATGTAATTGTAGAAAACGTTTATCCCCAAAGCGTTCAAGGCGTGATTAATCAGCTTGAGCGGATGGGATGTACCGTAGTCGTTCAGCAAAATGGCGTGCGGGTTTTAGGGACGGCGGTCTTGCTGCCGGCTGATCCACAGAGTCTTTTTCCCAGCGCCATGTATTCTGAACTCGCAATTCTACAGCTGTTGGCTAATGGCAAAAGCAGCAATGCAGCCATGGATCAAAGGCTGCTTGATCAATTGCTAAAAATGCAGGCCAGTGTTCAAACAGCTGCCGGTGAATTGATTTTAAATGGTCCTGCCAAGCTCATCGGCATCAAGGTTAAAGCTTTTGATGCCGGCAGTGCAATGACGCTGACACTGGCTGGCTTGGCGGCTAAAGGACTAACGATCATTGAAAACGGTGCTTATCTAGGTGATGAGTTTGAAGCCTTGCCTGCCAAGCTGCAAAGTCTGGGGGCCAGCCTGCAGGCAAAGGACTTTAAATCGGCTTGAAAATTATAAACGAAATTTAGGTAAGGCAGATATTATCAATTCAGCGGTTAAAGGCTGGTTGTGGTATAATATCGTTCGAATTGAGTAAAAATCGGAAGGAGAAAAACATGGCTAAGGATATCGGAATTGACCTTGGAACAGCCAATGTTCTGATTTACGTACAAGGAAAGGGTATCGTATTAAACGAACCATCCGTAGTGGCAATTGATACCCGCACTAATAAGGTTCTGGCAGTCGGTTCGGAAGCCTATCGCATGGTAGGACGGACGCCAAGCAACATTCGCGCGATTCGTCCACTGAAAAACGGGGTAATTTCCGACTTTGATATGACCCAGGAAATGCTTTCTTACTTTATCAGTAAGCTTAGTGTCAAGGGCTTTATGTCAAAACCTGATATTATGATCTGTGCGCCAACCAATATTACGGAAATTGAGCGCAAGGCCATTATTCAAGCCGCCGAACAGTCAGGCGGTGGCAAGGTTTACCTGGAGTACGAGCCAAAGGTAGCTGCAATCGGTGCTGGACTTGATATTTTCAAGCCTCGTGGCAATATGGTAATCGACATGGGTGGCGGTACCAGTGATATTGCCGTACTTTCTTTGGGCGATATCGTAGCCAGCGAATCGGTTCGCTTGGCTGGTGACCAGCTAAACAGTGATATTGCTGAATACATTAAAGAGCATCATGGCTTGATTATTGGTGAGCATACTGCTGAACGCATCAAGATTGAACTGGGGACGGCACAAAAAGTGGACGATCCACAGACGATGGAAGTACGTGGTCGTGACGTAGCCAGCGGGATGCCAAAGCAGATTGAAACCAATGAAAATGAAATTGCGGATGCACTGCATGACACCTTAGAGCAGATCGTTCGTGCATCGGTTGCTGTATTGGAAACCGTACCACCAGAGCTTGCCAGCGATATTATCGATCGCGGCATTATGCTGACGGGGGGAACGGCGATGCTTCACGGTATTGACAAGCTGTTTAGCGATCGCTTAAAGGTACCAGTAGTCGTTTCACAAGATCCACTGGACAACGTTGCAAAGGGTGCTGGTGAGCTGCTGGAACGCATGCAGTCTGACGGCGGTAAAAATCGCAAGTAAATTAAGCAATGTTTAGGAAAATAGTGATCATGCTGATTAAAGGTTATCAGCGCGGCATTTCTTCACGTCGTCCCTATCGTGTGTGTCGCTATGAGCCAACCTGCTCGCAGTATATGCTCGAGGCTGTTTTACGGTTTGGACTTAAAGGAGTTTTAATGGGCAGTGCTCGGATTTTACGCTGCCATCCTTGGGCCCACGGTGGTTTCGACCCAGTGCCGGATCACTTTACAATCCGACGAACACATCATAGACAAGGGTGAAAACGTGTCAAAAAAAGAAAAAACGGTTGCTGTTAGCGTTAAAGATATTGAACGCAATGGCCATCCGGTAGAACAGATTTTTGTTGGAAAGCGACTGATCGGTGAGGTCGTAGCTGACAAGGAACGTTTCAAGGCAATTCTTCTCAAGGGCGAGCAGGTATTTTACGTTCGCTCACAAGAAGAGGGGTTGGAAACGATTCTTCAGCAGTATCATCTTCACCAAGGTTGATTGGTGGATAAAAGGGGTTGGGGAAAAGCCCGAGCCCTTTTTAGTTTTAATAAGGAGAAATTTTAATGCAACGATCGCAAAATGATAATGAATCGCGGATTGACTGGGGCATTATCTTCTGTGTACTTTTGCTGGCGTTGATTGGACTGGCTTCAATTTATGTTGCGGCCAGCAATGATAAGACCCCGACCAGCATCACGCGTCAAGTAGTATCGCAATTGGTTTGGTACATCATTGGGACGATCATGATTATCGTTATCATGCAGTTTGACGCCGAACAGCTCTGGAAAATTGCGCCAATCGTCTATTGGCTTGGAGTCTTCTTGATGTTTGCCATCCTGGTCTTTTATAGTCGATCGTACTACGCCAGTACAGGTGCCAAGAGCTGGTTTGCCATTGGCCCATTCACGTTTCAGCCTTCAGAAGTTATGAAGCCGGCCTATATTTTAATGATGGGTCGCGTGATTACGACTCATAACAGTCAATACAGTACTCACACCGTTGAATCGGATTGGCGCTTGATTGGCAAGATGCTGCTGTGGCTGATGCCGATTATGATCTCACTGCACTTTCAAAACGACTTTGGGACTTCGTTGGTCTTCTTTGCCATTTTCTGTGGTATGGTTTTGGTAGGCGGCGTGACCTGGCGGATTATTGCCCCGGTAGCCACGATTTTAATTGTTGTCGGCGGTTCGGCACTGGCAATGGTTACCAGCACGGTGGGACGTCGTATTCTTGAGCATATCGGCTTTCAAGCTTATCAATTTGATCGCGTTGATACTTGGCTTAACCCCCAGGCTGATACGACCAACCAAGGCTACCAGCTCTGGCAAAGCATTAAGGCGGTCGGCAGCGGTGGTATCACCGGGACTGGCTTTAATCACACGCATGTCTATGTACCAGTGCGTGAATCTGATATGATTTTTTCGGTTATCGGTGAAAACTTTGGCTTTATTGGCGGCGTGCTGCTGATTTTACTTTATCTGCTGCTGATCTACCTGATGATTCGGGTAACGTTTGATACCAAAAATGAGTTCTATGCCTATATTTCAACGGGGGTTATCATGATGATCCTTTTCCACGTTTTTGAAAATATTGGGATGAACATCGGACTTTTGCCATTGACAGGGATTCCTTTACCGTTTATCAGTGCTGGTGGTTCTTCTTTGATTGGAAATTTGATTGGGATCGGGATGGTCATGTCGATGAGGTATCACCATCATTCCTACATGTTCAGCAACAATCAAGAATTTCATTAGAGGTGATATGAAATGGAACAGCCATGGTGGATTGATCATCAAGCCCGTGATCTGGTTGCAGTTGGCTTAAATGAACCGGCACGGCGGGAATTAGGCAAGCTGCTTTTTGTCGATGTTGCATTGGTAGGGACCCGGCTTAAAACCAATGACAGTCTGGCTACGATCGAGGGGCAGAAAATGATCATCGATTTCAAAAGTCCGCTTGATGGTGTGATCGTTGCCGTAAATCCAGAGTTGGAAGGCTGGGTGGCTGCTGACAGTGACAATAGCCAGTGGCTGATTAAGGTTCAGCCATTTAGCTGAGTAAATTTCTCTGATTGCTGAGACAGGTGTTGAAAGCCAGTCTCAGCTTTTTTTATGAAATTTATGAAAAAGTGTTGACGTAAATTAAAATTGCATTATAATTACAACATAATCAATTAATCGAACAAACAAATTTAAACATATCGAAAAGCAGAGTAGATTGTGGCGCGTGCTCAGAGAGTTTCCGGTTGGTGAGAGGAAATTCGCTAAGCAGTCGAAGATGGGCTTGGAATGGTACTGGCGATATTTAGCCGGTAACGGGGTTGCAGCCGTTATCATTGCAAGGTGATTTATTTAAGTCACCTACTGAGGCTTAATTTGTGAGAATTAAGCAAAAAAAGGTGGTACCGCGAAACACTCGTCCTTTTTCTAAGGACGAGTGTTTTTTTGTTTGTTTCGATTGATGATGACCAAACAATTGGCTGCCGGCAGGCTGTTGTTAAAAAAGCAATTATATTAAAGGGATTATTTCATTGAGAAATGAGAGGAGACATCATTATGAACAAACGAAAGAAAAAGACGCTGATCTGGATCGTTGTTGCATTAGTGGTCGTTATTGCTGGGATTTTTAGTTTTGGCAACTTCGGCAAGCAAAAAGAACAAACCGTAACCGTTGGGGTTATGACTCAATCCAAGCAGGACGAAGCAATCTGGAATCAAGTTAAAAAGACAGCGAAGAGCAAGTACAACATTGACATCAAGCTTAAGACGTTTACTGACTACAACCAGCCAAACAAGGCTTTGCAAAGCGGCAGCATCGATCTGAACGCTTTCCAGCACCAAGCATTCCTGGACGCCTGGAACAAGGCTAACAAAGGTTCACTGGTTTCAATCGGTAAGACCTTCATCACGCCAATTCACCTTTACTCCAACAACTACAAGAGTGTTAAGAGTTTGCCGGATGGTGCAACGATTGCCGTTCCAAACGATGCTTCCAATGAAAGCCGTGCATTGTACCTTCTGCAAAGTGCCGGCTTGATTACCCTGAAGAAGAACACTGGCGCTTTGGCAACGATCAATTCAATTGCTAAGAATCCAAAGAACCTGAAGATTAAAGAAGTTGCTGCTGATCAAGCACCTCGGACTTTGAGCAGTGTCGATGCTGCGGTGGTTAACACCAACTACGCTGTTTCTGCTAAACTGTCGATCAAGAAAGCGATCTTTACTGAACCAGTCAACAAGGATTCTGAACAATGGATCAACCTGATTGCTGCTCGCAAGAAAGACCGCAACAAAGAAGCTTACAAAGACGTTGTTAAGGCCTACCAAACTGAAAAGGTTAAGAAGATTATCAACGAACAATACAAGGGCCTGGAAAAGCCAGCTTGGGACATTAAGCTGAAGTAATTCCGCCTAGATAGAAGGAGAAGAGATATATGGGGACAAACATTATTGATTTGGAACACATCGACGTTACGTTCCAGACTGGCAAAAACGAAACTGTTCAAGCCGTAAAGGATGTCACCCTGCAAGTCGAAAAAGGCGACATCTATGGGGTAGTTGGCTACTCTGGTGCCGGTAAGTCTACGCTGGTTCGTACGATCAATCTGCTGCAGAAACCAACTGCCGGCAAGATTACGGTTGAAGGCGAAGTACTGTTTGCCGATCACAAACAACAGATCAGCAATGCCAAACTGCAGGAAAAACGACGCAATATCGGGATGATCTTTCAGCATTTCAATCTGCTGAACGAAACGACGGTGCTTGATAATGTCATGTTTGCCCTCAAGCACAGTAAACTCAGCGATGATGAGGTTGAACAAAAATCATTGAAGCTTTTGGAGCTGGTCGGCTTGAAAGATAAAGCTGATGCCTATCCGGTTCAGCTTTCTGGTGGTGAACAGCAGCGGGTGGCTATTGCTAGGGCTTTAGCCAATGATCCGGAGATTTTGATTTCTGATGAGGCAACGTCAGCATTGGATCCTCGCAACACCAACCAGATTCTGGATCTGCTCAAGGACCTAAACGAAAAGCTGGGGCTTACGATCATCTTGATTACGCATGAAATGGATGCTGTCAAGCGTGTTGCCAACAAGATTGCGGTAATGCAGCATGGGGTCATCGTTGAAAAAGGCGAGCTGCGGCAGGTTTTCTTGCGGCCACAGCAAGAACTGACGCGTCAGTTTGTTGGTGGCTCGCTGGCGGCCATGGATACGCTGCGTTCAATGAATCTAGGAACGCTGAATGATGACGAAGAACTGTATCAATTGGTCTACAGTGGCAAATCCGTTGTTGAACCATTGATCATCGGACTTTACCAAACGACCGGTGTTGAAGCCAGCATGATCTATGGCAACGTTGAGGTTTTAGGCAACGTGCCAATTGGAATGCTGTTTGTAATCGTAAAGGGGACGCCTGATCAAAGAGAGGCAGCCGTAAAATTCTTTAAGGATCAAGACGTTGAAGTAACCAAGATTGATGATCGGGGGATTTGGCATGACTGAGTTTTTTGCAAAATATTTTCCTAATGTCGTCCAACTCGGCTGGAGCGGCGACAGTGGCTGGGGGACCTCAATTGGTCAAACGCTCTATATGACTTTTTGGCCAGCTGTCTTTGGTGGTATCCTCGGTGTGTTGTTTGGCGTGATTTTAGTGGTTTCCAAACCTGGCGGAATCATGGAGAATCGGACGCTGTTCAGTATTTCGGATAAGATCGTTTCATTGTTCCGGGCCATTCCCTTTATCATTTTATTGGCCTTCATTGCTCCGTTTACGCAATTGATCGTTGGTACGCAGATTGGGACAACGGCGGCTTTGGTACCATTGTCCTTGGGATTCTTCCCATTTTACGCGCGTCAAGTGCAGGTTGCGCTGGAAAGCGTGAACTATGGTAAGATCGAGGCTGCGCAAGCGATTGGCGCCACTAATACTGATATCATCTTCGAAGTCTACCTGCGTGAAGCACGTTCTGAATTGGTGCGGGTGACTACGGTTTCCCTGATCAGTCTGGTTGGTCTGACAGCCATGGCTGGTGCGGTCGGTGCCGGTGGTCTTGGTAATACTGCCATTGCCTATGGATACGATCGTTTCTGCAATGACATTACCATTGTGGCAACTTTGCTGGTCTTGTTGCTGGTGATTATCATTCAGTTGGTTGGTGACGTTTTGGCAAAGGCCGTTAACCACCAAAACCGCTAAGTTGATTAGATTATGGAAACGGCTTTTAGAGGCCGTTTCTTTTTTTAGAAGGTGCTGAATAATGGATAAGGAAACACAAGCAAAGATTTTAAAAGATCTGATTCGAATCAATTCGGTCAATGGCAATGAGATAGATGTTGCGAACTACTTGGCACAGCTTTTTGCTCAGCATGGTCTGAATGCTAAGGTAGATGAGTTTGGCGAGCGGCGGGCCAATCTGATTGTTGAGTTTGGACAAGGTGGTACTGATCGAATCTTGGGAATCACTGGTCATATGGATACAGTTGCGGTGGGCAATCGCGCTAACTGGCATCATGATCCATTTGGGGCTGAAACCCAGGGCGATCTGCTTTATGGTCGTGGGGCTGCGGATATGAAAAGCGGTCTGGCGGCACAGGCAATTGCACTGATTGAGCTTAAGGAAAGCGGCTGGCAGCCTAGTGGTAAGATTCGTTTTATTGCCACGGCTGGGGAAGAATATGGAACACCGGGCGCCAATCGCTTAGAAGAAAAAGACATTGCCAAAGACTTAAGCGCCTTGATCGTAGGTGAGCCAACGGGCGGCAATATCGTTTATGCCACATCAGGAAGCTATAATTATCAAGTAATCTGCAAGGGTCGCTCAGCCCACAGCTCCATGCCTGAACGGGGCATTAATGCCGTTAGTGGACTAGCACGTTTCATCGAGCTGGAAGCCAGTCTGTTTGATAATGTACCGCTTGACCAATATCTAGGCAGCGTTAAGCACTCGATTACGATTTTAAAGGCTGGTGATCAGGTTAACACGATTCCTGATCGCGCTGAATTGCGTGGGAATATTCGACCAACGCGGGCTTTTGATAATAAAAAGGTTACGGCGCGTCTGCAGCAAGCAATCGACTATTTAAACCAAACGACTGATTTTGAGTTATCGTTAAATGTTTTAAATGATTGGTGGCCAATCGCAACTGATCCTCAAAGCACTTTGGTAAAATTAGCGTTAAAAGCAGCTGAAAACAGCTATGCCAAAAAGCCACAGCTGACGATCATCAACGGAGCTACCGATGCCAGCGTGTTTGTTAAGCATCGTTCTGATTTGCCGGTTGTCGTGTTGGGTGCTGATGAATGGTCGCGGGCGCATCAAGTTGATGAGTATACAACCTGGTCAAGCTATTTTGCCACGATCAATGCTTACCGTGCCATCATGCATGACTTCTTTGATTAGAAAAGACTGGAAGACCTTCATGTTGAGTCATGAAGGCCTTTTTATTGTGATAAAATTAAATGATTATCAAAAAGGGGGATGCCTATGACTGAATCAATTGCCAGTCTAAGAGAACAACTGACTGAGCTGCATCAGCGCGTTGATAATGCTGAAATCTTTCAATCACTGTATCAGCGCGTTGGCGAGCTAGTCGAAAAAGTTCCCAGCCAAAAGCGAACCAGTTATGAACCACCTGCTGACGACCGCCGCTATCTAAAAAAAGAAATGTCTGCAATTGAGCTGCAGATTCTCGAGAAAAAGCCACTTGACCAGGCACAAAAAAACAGTTTATTTTGCCATCTGGCTTCAGTCAATCGAACGGCCAGAGAATGTTCAAGGCAGGCAATCAATGATTTATTGGGTCATGAGATGGTCAGTGCTGAAGAAATCGCGCAATGGACAGACTATGTATTGCAAGACGATATCTTATATGCGCATGTCTTGGAGCCTAAAAATCAGGCAGTTTTTATGCGGGCGTCAGCCGTTAATATGCTGCATTCTTTTTTAATGGCTGATCGGTTCGGCTATTTTTTTCTGACTGAAGAAAAGCTGCAGGAGGTAATTGATAAGATTGCACTCTTGGTTCTGCTGGAAAAGGATACCAGAGGCTTTATCGGCAGACATGGTTGGGCGCATATGTTTTTTGAACTGACCAATATTTTTAAGGAAATCACGGAACGTACCGATCTTTTAAGAGGCGATCATATTTTTATGATGACCGTTTTAGTGGAGCGCTACCGTCGTTTACGCACGCCGTTGGAAATGGGTGAGCAAAATGAGATTGCTGAATATTTAGTCTGTCTGCTAAAGCGTCATCGGCTGTATCAGGATTATTTTTTGATGGAATTAAAAGATTGGCGTGCTTGGCTCAAGCAGCAATCAGACGTTGATAATGAGGGAGATTGGCATCTGTTTTTCAACTATCAGCGCTTGATGACTGCCCTGTTGGTTAACGATGATCTGCCGTCTAAGGTTATGGCTGAAATCATTGAACAAGAGATTTAGTTGTCAACGTTTACAGATAGTGTTATACTGTAGTTTCTAATAAAAACGGTTTAAGTACATTTAAAAATTAGATAGGTGGTATTTTACATGACGAACAAAAAGCTGCACGTAGCATTGCTGTTCGGGGGCAATTCTTCGGAACACGATGTCTCTAAACGGAGCGCTCACAATGTATTTGACGCGATGGACAAGAACAAATATGACGTCAGCCTGTTTATGTTCACCAAAGATGGAATTCTGCTGAACAATGAATACTCACAGCGGATCTTTGACGGCGAACCAGAAGATGCCGTAGTCAAGGAAGCCTATGCCAACATGGATCTTGATGCACCACTAGCACCAATCCAAGCTTTGAGTACGGTTAAGCAGATCGATTTCTTCATTCCAGTTATTCACGGCAACTTAGGTGAGGATGGTACGGTTCAAGGGCTGTTCCGTCTGCTGAAGAAGCCATATATTGGTTCAGGAATTGCTGCTAGTGCCATGTCATTTGACAAGGATCTCACTAAGAAGATCATTACGCAAGCTGGAATCCGCAATACACCATACATTCTGTTGACGCCAGAAAATCGCGATCAATACGACTGGCAAGCTATCCAAGAAGAGCTGGGCGATCTGGTATTCGTTAAGCCAGCCAAACAAGGCTCATCAGTCGGCATTCACAAGGTCGAAAACGAAGCTGAGCTTAAGGCAGCCTTAGATGACGCCTTCAAGTATGACTTTAAGGTCTTGGTTGAGCAAGGTATTGACCACCCTCGTGAAATTGAAATCTCAATCCTTGGCAATGAACATCCAATCGCTTCTAAGCTTGGCGGCATTCGAGTACCAAGCGATGACCCATTCTATGACTACGAAAACAAATTTGTCGATGCTAGTGGCGTCGTCTTTGATCTGCCGGTAATCCTGCCAGATGACTTGACGCAGGAAATTACTGATATGGCACTGAAAGCGTACAAAGCGCTTGGTATGAAGGGACTTTGTCGGATCGACTTTCTGGTTGATCAAAATAACGTTCCATACTTGAGTGAGCCGAATACTCTGCCAGGCTTTACCAACATTAGTCTTTATCCGCAAATGTGGGAAGTTTCTGGTATTAAGTACTCAGATTTGATCGATCGCTTGATTAAGCTGGGACTAGAAGAATTTGAACGGCAAGAACAGATTAAATACGATTTTCAGTCGCTTGGTGAAGAAAAAGTCGGTAAGAAAGAATATCACTAAAATTAAGTAAACAAGATGATTAAACACAACCTCCAGAGCTGCTGACAGTTTTGGAGGTTTTATATTTGGCAAACTAATTACAATCATCTAATTATTGATAAATTTATGATAAAATAATCATACACATATTTACATTGGTTAATTGGTTTTACTATACATACATAAGAAGGAATATTAGATGAAGCTTCGTGGGGATATCTTTAAGCAGATTCGGCGCAAAAGGGGACTGTCACAGACAGCATTAGCGGAAGGAATCTGTACGCAGGCAACGATCAGCCTGATGGAAAAACAAAATCGAATTCCTAAAATGAATATTTTGACCGCACTTTGTTCGCGGTTAGACATTTCGGCAAATGAGATTATTGAAAATGATGACGTCTCGATGACGGCAACTTTTGATCAGATTGGCCGTCTGTTGGCAGAAAGGCAGTTTGAAGATGCGCAGACTGCCTTGCAGATGATCAAGGTCAAAAATTTGCAAAACGAATTTGATAAGCAGCGCTACTATTATTTGTTAGGGATGCTGCAGGTACAAAATCATCAATTTGATGAGGCAATCTTTAACTTTGAATTGGTTCTGACACAGTTTTCGACCGCCAGTGCCAACATTTATCTGGCAATGACTACGATTGGCATGGCGATGGCCTATGAAAAAATTGGCAGTCAAGGTCGGGCGCTGCGTTTGGTTGAACGGGCAATGCGCTTGATTGATGAAAAAAAGCTGACTGGCGGCCAGTTGCAGTGGATCGTAGTCTATGAATACATATCCGGTTTGTATCTGGCACTGGATCAGCCACAGTCATCACTCAATGTGGCACAGCGCGGCATTGAAATCTGTCGGCAGATGCGCTCGATGTTTTTGCTTGATCGTTATTATCTGCATGCCGGCAAGGCGCAGTTGGCATTGGCAAATCAGGCAGTAGGCAAACAGGATTTAGAGATTGCTCATAGTTTAGCGTTGGTTGGCCAGCATCCTGAACTGGTTAAAGAATCAATGAAGGCCTTAGCAATGGCTTAAAAATATACATACAAA
>NZ_JBKZAY010000025.1:0-30099 GCF_046939755.1 Limosilactobacillus mucosae | reverse complement strand
TGCACATCTAAACGAACTTTGGCACCTGGCATTGTGTGTCAGGGTTCGGATATTGGAGAGTTGTCCGAGAGGCCGAAGGAGCAGCATTGGAAATGCTGTATACGGGTTAAAGCCTGTATCAAGGGTTCGAATCCCTTACTCTCCGTTTCCTATGACCCATTAGTCAAGCGGTTAAGACACCAGCCTTTCACGCTGGTATCGTGGGTTCGAATCCCGCATGGGTCACTTATGGAGGATTAGCTCAGTTGGGAGAGCATCTGCCTTACAAGCAGAGGGTCACAGGTTCGAGCCCTGTATCCTCCATTGCAACTGAATAGTTGCGTCCACAAGGATGGCTCGGTAGCTCAGTTGGTAGAGCAACGGATTGAAGCTCCGTGTGTCGGCGGTTCGATTCCGTCCCGCGCCACTTTATGGAGGAGTAGCGAAGTGGTTAAACGCGACGGTCTGTAAAACCGTTCCTTCGGGTTCGGCGGTTCGAATCCACCCTCCTCCATTATTATAGGGATATAGTTAAACGGTATAACTACGGTCTCCAAAACCGTCATTGTGGGTTCGATTCCTACTATCCCTGCTCAACTGAATATTTTGGCGGTATTGGTGAAGTTTGGTTAACACATCGGTTTGTGGGTCCGACATGCGTGGGTTCGAATCCCACATACCGCCCTTTTATCCGACAGCTTACCAAAAGTTGGATAGTTTGAACTAATATGTTCAGGCACTATTTGGTGGTATAGCCAAGTGGTAAGGCACAGGTCTGCAAAACCTTGATCACCGGTTCAAATCCGGTTACCACCTTTTAGTAAAGACTTATGCCTCTGTGGCGGAATTGGCAGACGCGCTGGACTCAAAATCCAGTTCCCGTTGAGGGAGTGTGGGTTCGACCCCCACCGGAGGCATTAAATATTCAGTTATATATCTTTACTAAGCAGTCATCAGTTTTTACTGATGGCTGTTTTTTTGTGCTAATCAGTTTTCCACCTAGCAAGGCGCCAACTAGTGCTATCAAGGCGCTCAAAGGTAGAAGTGCCTTGATTTTCTTACATTGACATCCGGAAATTCGGCAGTCCCAATACTGGGGTGGGCATTTATGGTCGCCTAGCTACTACATGAGTACGCTTGGCAACATGAGCAAAGACGTCGTAGAAAACTACATCAATAACCAAAAATACAATGCGCTTCAAAAAGAACGTCTTAAGGAAGCCTATCCATCCCATGACTAAAGCCACGGGATGGATAGGCATAATTAAATATAAGGCACCGATTACTGCAGCAGGATCTTTAAAAGCCGATTCAACTCAGAATAAGACAGCTGCAGACGCTTCTTTAAGGTTTCCGTAGCGGGCATGGCATCATTATGCTGATTTAGATAGGTCGAATATTGATGAAGTCCACTCAGTTCATGCGCCTTCATATAGTCAATGACCAAAAACGTCAGATCGGCATTGGAATATCGGCTCCAACGACTGGTTTTACGAATGCTTTCACCGTATTTAACAGCATAGCGCTTTTTGAGTTCTTCAAAAGAAAAACCATAGCGCATCAGCGAATCGTAACTGACGCCCAGAACCGGTCGGCAACGTAGGCGAAAATCCTTTACATTATAGAGCTTTTCACGACGCATGAGTTCTAAGGCCCCATTAACAACCTTCTCACATGTCTGCGGATCAGCTAAACGAATGGATTGTTTGGTACCCTGATGCTTACTGGCACCTTTTTTGCCATTTTGAGCAATGTTTTTCTTGGCATCATAGCTAAATCCCAAGTCATGCATCAAATCGCTCCAAGACATTTTGGTAATCTGCATGGCACTATTCGGTGAGGGGGCCTCGCCGCGATGGTAGCGGTCTTGATAAACGGTCCGGCTGGGATTGTTTTGTATACCCAAACGGATGATTTCTTGCTTCAGCAGAACTTTAATAATTTCTGGATCAGCAGCTTTATGCGACATATCGACAACCTTCCTTCGTAAAAGGCTTTAGTCTAATCATACCGTAATTTAAGCAAAAAATCCCCTAATCTCTCTGACTGATGATCGATGCCAGCTTTGACTGTCTGATATTCCTTGAAATAATTGACAGTAATTTTATTTTAAAACGATGTCTGACTGATTCGCTGTAAACAGATTTGTTCGTAAAAGCTTTGCTCATATTTTAACTTTTTTGTTGGTTGAACCAAAAATCGTTTTCATTATGCTTACATTAGTGAAATTAATTTACTTTTCGAAGATGTTCGTTTAGAATTATCTCAACAATTTGATAGTTAATTCACAATCTTTAGGAGGCAATAATTATGGCAAAAGTTGCATTAGTTACCGGTGCAGGTCAAGGGATTGGTAAGGCAATTGCTGAACGTTTGGCCAAGGATGGCTTTTCAGTCGTTGTTGTTGCTCGCCACATGGATGCACTGCAAAAAGTAGTTGAAGGCATCAAGGCAAATGGCGGTGAAGCTTTTGCCGTTACGGCTGACGTTGCTAAGCGCGATGAAGTCTTTGCAGCTGTTGACCAAGCCGTTGAACACTACGGCGACTTCAATGTGATGGTTAACAATGCCGGGGTTGCTCCGACAACGCCAATTGATACCGTAACGCCCGAAGATCTGCAAAAAGTTTACAGCATCAACGTGGGCGGTACGATCTGGGGCGTTCAGGCTGCCCATGCTGCCTTTAAGAAGCTTGGCCACCCAGGCAAGATCATCAACGCTACCTCACAAGCCGGTGTCGTTGGGAACCCTAATCTGACCGTTTACTCCAGCTCCAAGTTTGCCATTCGTGGGATCACGCAGGTTACGGCACGTGAACTGGCTGAAGAAGGCACGACGGTTAACGCATACGCACCTGGGATTGTTAAGACCCCAATGATGATGGACATTGCTCACCAAGTTGGTAAGAATGCCGGCAAGAGCGATGAATGGGGTATGCAGACGTTTGCTAAAGATATTGCTCTGAAGCGTCTGTCTGAACCTGAAGACGTTGCCAATGCCGTTGCCTTCTTGGCTGGCCCAGATTCTGACTACATTACCGGTCAAACGCTGGAAGTCGATGGCGGGATGCAGTTCCACTAAAATTAAAGCTAAAGTCAAAAAGATCTCATCGAATGTCGGTGAGATCTTTTTTATTTGGCGCGGTCATTGGTTCTTAGTATTTAATTATAGTTGCCGATTTTTCAACTGAGTCGCGCTTTGGTCTGCAATCAATTGGTCGTCGTGGTTAGTGTTTCTGAGCGAAAACAATACCCTCCAGTCGTAGCAAGGCTAATTTACGAGCAGTGCCCCCAGCATAACCGGTTAGCTGACCATCACTGCCAATAACGCGATGGCAGGGGATCAAAATCAGAATTGGATTATGAGCGACGGCGCCACCGACTGCCCGCGCGGCTCCCGGTGCTATTTTTTGATGAGGAGCGGCTTGTTGGGCCAGTTCTTGATAGGTGATGGTGCTCCCAATAGGAATCGTCAGCAATGTATCTAGAATGCGCTGCCGATAAGGCGTGGTTTCCAAGGCCAGCGGAATCTCACGCGGGTCGGGAGCCTGCTTGGCAAAATACTGATCAAGCCAGGTAGCCGTATGTTTAGTAATCGAATTTTGCGCAGTGGCAATCTCATCCAGCGCGAAGCCGGCACCGAAATATTTTTGGCCGTTAAACCAAAGACCATGCAAAGCTTTGTCACTTGCTAGCATGGTCATGGTACCTAATGGGGAATGATATTGATATTTAAGCATAGTAGATCAATCCTTTCGAAATTGGTATCTGCAGCCGTGAGATTATGGATATTTATAAATTTTTGATGAAAGCGATTTTTACATCGATTAATTAAAAAAAGTAACGCTAGACTTAATAAATTTTAATAATCAGTGCCAAAAAACAATTAAATAGTAAGTTTATATTTACGGGAAACACGGCATCATCAAAATTAAAAGTTTGTTAAAATTAAACTGTGCGATATACTATAATTTAATATTTAATGTTTTAAGAGGAAAGAGGAGAACGAGATGTGTGGATTTTTAGCCGCTGGTTCCAGTGAGTTTGCACCCAAGGCTTTTGCGGATGCCTTGGCCAAGCTGAACGATCGTGGACCTGATATGACTCGGACGATTTCAATGGATGACAAGGTCTTTGGCTTTAATCGCCTGGCCATCATGGACTTGTCAGAGCGCGGAATGCAACCGTTTGTAAATGATGACTGTATCTTAGTTTGCAACGGCGAAATATACAACTATTATGCATTGGAAAAGAACTTGGCGCCCGAGTACGAATTTGTCAGCAACAGTGATTGCGAAGTTTTGATTCCACTCTACAAAAAATATGGTCTGGATACAATGTGCAAGATGCTGGACGCGGAATTTGCCTTTGTCTTGTACGACCAAACTACTAAGCGCGTAGTTGCCGCCCGCGACCCGGTTGGCATTCGACCAATGTTTTATGGCTATACCAAAGGCGAGCATAAGATGTCGTTTGCCTCAACTGCCAAGGCGCTGATGGATCTTTGCGATGAGATCTATCCTTTCCCGCCAGGATATTATTATGATGGCGAAAAATTCGTCTGCTACCATGATGCTACGACGGTTCAGAAGATGCGGACCGATGATTTTGCCACGGCAGCCAGCACTCTGCGCGAAAAACTGGTCGAAGCCGTGCGCAAGCGTCTAAACTCGGATGCACCAGTTGGTTATCTACTGTCTGGGGGCTTGGACTCATCTTTGGTCTGCTCGATTGCTACCAAGCTTCTGGGCAAGCCGATTCGGACCTTTGCAATTGGGATGGACCGCAACCCAATCGACCTCAAGTACGCGCGGGAGGTTGCCGACTATCTGGGAACTGACCATACCGAATTTATTATGACGCGCGAAGATGTGCTCAACGCTTTGCATGAGGTCATCTACCAGCTGGAAACCTGGGACATTACGACGATTCGGGCTTCAATCGGGATGTACCTGCTCTGCAAAAAGATTCATGAAAATACTGATTTGAAGGTGATTTTGACCGGTGAATGTTCTGATGAGCTGTTTGGCTACAAATACACGGACTTTGCTCCCAACGCAGAAGAATTCCAAAAAGAATCATTGAAGCGGGTACACGAGCTGTACATGTACGATGTTTTGCGGGCTGACCGCTGCATTTCTTCCAACTCATTGGAAGGCCGGGTACCATTTGCCGACCTTGATTTTGTTGAATATGCGCTGTCAACTGATCCAGAATTGAAGATGAACCATTATCACAAGGGCAAGTATCTGTTGCGGCAGGCATTTGCTGGGCAAGGATATTTGCCAGATGACATCATCATGCGGGAAAAGGCGGCCTTTAGCGATGCGGTTGGTCACTCATTGGTTGATGACTTGAAGGACTACGCCGAAACGCGCTACACGGATGAAGACGTGGCCAACGCCAAGGAAAAGTATCCATACTGCACGCCGTTTACCAAGGAGTCATTGATGTATCGTGATATTTTTGAGGAATATTTCCCGGGAAAAGCAAAATGGATCAAAGACTTCTGGATGCCAAACAAGGAATGGGAGAACTGTGACGTTGACGATCCAAGCGCACGAGTACTCAAAAACTATGGTGCCAGTGGTGAATAAGGCGACTCGTCGTCATAATAATTAATCGATAATTGATAAAAGCGTCATCTTAGGCGAGGCTTGTCATAATAGCCTCAGCTCTTGAGGTGGCGCTTTTAGTTTGCAGTCATGGTTCTGCTTGGATGGGTTTGGGAAATTTAGCTGCTGAAGAATTTGGCTCCTTGCCAAAATTGAGATTGTTGAACAGCAGCCGCATCTCTGCCGGTATGAAATCAGAGACTTTAGCTGCCAGCTGTTGAGAACTCGTCCGCATCTCCTCTTGAACAAGCATGATAAATAGTTGCGAACGTTAGACATCTTAGAAACGATAGTCATAGGTTTATGGTGTCAATCAACTGTTAGAGCATCTTGCATCCAACCAAGCTCTCATCATCAATTTACTCAAAAATAAAACAGCACTCGATCAGACTTTCAATGTCTAAGTCTAGTGCTGTTTGCATTTGCGGCTGCCTATCGATCAGAATTGCTGCTTATCTTGGTCAAGCAGCTCAAATGAATGCTTTTCCTTACCAATTTGTTTCCAGATATCAATGATCAAAACGTCCATAATTAAGGCGCCAATGATAAACAAGACATATGAATACTTGGTCCCAATGGCAGTCTGAACGACGGTACTTTGATGAGGCAGCTGAGCAGCAGTGATTGCCAGAATCGTGGAGACACAGGCCGTGCCGATTGAGCCGGCATACTGCTGAAGGGTACTGAACAGGGCATTGCCGTCGCCAACCAGCTGTGGTTTTAAGTGCTGCAGTCCATATGTCATGACGTTATTGAATAAGAAACCAAAGCCGACCATATAGACCGCGTAAAAGATCGTCAGCGACCACATTGAGAGCTGACCACTAAAAACATACATCAAGATTACGGCCAGATTAGTAAACAGCGCGCCAAAGATCAGTGGCTTCTTGATTCCCGATTGATCCAACAGGCGACCAGTCAGTGGCAAAAGGACAGCTGAGATCAATGCCCCCAGCAAGAGCATCAGGCCAGCGACAAAAGAATTCTGATGCAGCGTCAACTGCGCGCAGTTTGGCAAAAGGAACGTCATGCCGATTTGAATGAACTGAACCATAAAATACAGCAATAAGCATGGGAGATAGATTGGATCAGCAAAAACATTGGTGTTGACCAAGGGATGCTCGCGATGTGAGGTCAAGTAGCCAAAAGCAATCAGGGCGACCAAGGCTATAAGGACATTCCCATAAAAAGCGGGAGAGCCAAAACCACTGGTACCGGCATTGTTTAGCCCCATTTCCAAGCAGATAAAGCCAATGGCAACCAACAGATACTGTAGTAATTGGAAACGGATGGCAGTAGGCTTGCTTAGTTGTTGAACGTTAACGATGCCAATCAAGCCAAAAATAATCCCGATTGGCAAAACAATCCAGAAAATTACGCGCCAATTGATAAATTGGGTAACCAAACCGCCGTATGTTGGTCCCAAAGAAGGCGCCAAACCGATTACCATACCGCCGAGACCGGCATAGGTACCCTGCATGGCAAACGGAACCTGTTGCATGATAATGAAAAACAGCAGCGGCATGGCCAGCCCAGTACTGATCCCTTGAATCAGCCGCCCTAAAAGCAGCACCCACAGCTGAGGCGCCAGGGCACAAAGCAGACCACCAACGATAAAGGCCAGCGTAGAGGTGATAATCAGACTGCGCAGCTTAAAGCGCCGCTGCAAAAAAGCGGCCAGCACAACCGTCAAAGCCACGGTCAGCAGATAGCCGGTCGCGACCCACTGCACGGCGTTAAGACCTTGATGGAAGTCACGCATTAAAGTTGGAAACGTAACGTTCATTGAGGTTTCTACCAAAACGCCACAAAAGGCGAGGCCAGCAGTACCAATGATTGACAGGTTGGTTTTTCTGCTGACCCGTTGTTCGTTCGTTTGCTCCATAAAAATCAAATTCCCCTTTCTCAAATAAAAAAACTGACACTGGGAAGGCAAGAATGCTTTTCCTAGTGTCAGTTTGACTTACGGATATACAAGCGAAAGTTATATCTTAACTATACCACTTTCAAAAGTTTTTCGTAAATTAAAAATCATGATAATTAGTGCTCAGATTGGTCATATGTCTAGTTTAAGCAGACTATGGGCGAATCCAACATCCAAGAACACGTTAAAGATTACCTAAACGCGTTGGTCGTACGTTGGGCCATGCTCTCACCACTAAGCTGAAGATGCTTGGAAGTGGGAATTTGGTTGGATTTTGCCATCCTTTTGCTTAAACGTGCTGGGAGGCTCCGGTTGTCGCGTCCAACTTTGAGCCATCATTCGGCGTAAAGTGCATCAGTGGGCCATCAATCTGGGCGTCATAGTCAATGGCAACGTCCAAACCATTGAAAAACCAGTAGTCAAAGGCTTGAATATAGTAATGAATGCCATCGACAACCTGATCGACAACGGGGTCAACGGGATGATCGCAGCGGCCAATACCTTGGGAAAACCCTTGATGGGCATTGGTTTCGCCATAGCCCTTGCCAAACAGCTTAATGCCGTTGCCAGGCTTAAGATGCATTTCTTTTTGAAACCATTCGCTGGCTTGCGGGGTCATGGTAATCTTGGTTAATTTCTTTTCAGTCATAAGAAAGCGCCTTCCTTAAAATGTTTGCCTTTAGCCTAACATGATGTTGCCGATTTGTCTCCTGGCTTGCTTGATAAATCGTAAATTTGATTAGAAAGTTGGTTGCTTGGATTTTACAGCAGTAATTTTTAATAACCGACCCCATTTTTTTAAAGTTTTGCTAAAATAAGGTGTTGAAGAAACAACCATCGAGATCTGCATTCCTGAAAAGGCGGCTGATCTTTTTTGATTGCGTGCTGTTTAAGTTCTATTAGTTGGCAGCGCGCGATCGATGTCTAAGCGATGAAACAGTAGCAAGACATTGGTTGAAGGGGGAAAAACTATGGCTGAAAAGCAAGCCAAACTATTAGAAATGTTGAGTGAGGGCCCATTAAACGAATGGATGTTTAATGCCAGCTTTGGTCTGCGGCTCGAGGAACACCGGATTTTAACGAATGGCCGGGCCAGTCGCTATGAATATCCAAAGAATCTCAGCTCACGCAAAACAAACCCATATCTGCTAAGCGGCTTCTCTGATAATCTAATGGAATTTACCACGCCAATCGTTGGTGGAAGTAAAGCTACTTGTCAACAATTAAAAGTATTGGAGCAGATCGTTGACAGTCAGCTGCATGAAGACGAGCGGATCTGGCCATTGAGTCTGGCACCAGCACCAGAATATCATCATGATCTGGAATTTGTCGGCAATAACTGTTCACAGCCATGGAACAAGGAATATACCAACTACCTGCGCGAAAAATATGGCATTAAACGGATGATGCTAGGGGGCGCGCACATCGGCTTTAACCTGGATCAAGAGCTGCTTAACGCCTTATACGACCAGGTATTTAAGGATGATTTTGCTACTCAGGCCGATTTTCAAAACGCGGTCTACTTTAAAATGGCCCAATGCTTTTGCCTATGGCGGTGGCTGTTTACCTATCTGTATGGTGCCAGTCCGGTTTCAGCAGCGGTTGAGCATGATATGCCGGAACACATCAATCTGCCAGTGCGGAGTTTCCGTAATAGTACTTATGGTTATGATAATCTGCCTGATGAACGCCCCAGTTATGAGAGCCTGGACAGTTTTGTCGACCAGATTTCAAAGTTTTTGGAGGATGGCACTTACTATGGTCCCCAAGAATTCTTTGGCCCGGTTCGGCTGCACGGTAAGCATGATGATGACAGTCTGCGCCAGATCGTTAAGGATGGGATTCAATTCATCAGTTTCCGTTCGTTTGACCTGGATCCATTTGCCAAAGGCGGCATCAGTGAAGACACGCTGAACTTTTTGGAACTGTTCATGCTTTATACTTTGGTTTCGCCAATGCCGGAAAACCTTAATGAAAAGATGCACCAGGCCATTGAGCGTAATAATGAGGTAGCTTTGCAGGCACCAGATGAACAAACCGATTGGATGCGTGATGAGGCCATGGATTTGATTGAGCGCTTGAGTCAATTCTGTGATCAGTTCCATGCGCCACGCGAATACAAGCTGGCTTTGAGTTTCGTTAAGCGGCGGGTAGAGGACCCAACACTGACGATCGGTGGTCAGGTAGCGGAAAAATTGGCTAAAGGCGACTTGTTGAGTTTTGGACTCAAGATTGCCAACGATCGCTATACCGGTTTCGTACGTTCGCCGCATCCATTACAGGCATTGGCTGGCCAGTACTCCGACAGTGTTCAGAAGTTGATTAAGATTGCGATCATGAGTGGTGTGCACGTTGATTTTGAAGATCCGCTAAAGCTTAGCGTTGGTAATCGCGTTGAGACTTTTGATGCCCAGGCTGATCTTGATCTTTCTCGTGGCGCTTTGGATTACCTGTTGAACCTGTTTCCAGAATTGGAAGACAATTTGACTGAATAGCGAAAAGGCGCGTCCTGAACGGGAAGCGCCTTTTTATGTCATGATTGCTGGATTAGTTTTAAGTGACGAGAGGATGATGAATTGTGCGTAAGCTTGGAATTATTGGCCTTGGCAGGGTTGGCGCGTTGCTGGCGAATCTGCTGGTGGCACGGCAGGCAGTTGATGAGCTGGTTTTAATTGATGCTGACAATGATCTGGCAGTCGGACTGCAAAATGATTTGCTAGATGGAATGCAGGCACTGGCAGTCCAGCCAACGATCAAAGTGCAGGATTATGCAGCACTCAAGGACGCAGATGCCGTTGTCTTGGCGATTGGCAAGGCTGAATTATTAAAGGAGCAGCGATTTGCCGAATTAACCTTTGTTGGGAAGATGATGCGCCAGATTGCGCCGCTGATCAAACAGAGCGGCTTTAGCGGGATATTGCTCAATCTAGCCAACCCCAACGAGGCAGCTACGGCCTATCTGCAATATTTAACGGAACTGCCACGGCCCAAGGTAATCGGCATGGGAACAGTTCTGGATACCGCGCGCCTGCACCGAGTCATTGCCGATCAAGTTCATGTCGCGTCCAGTGCAGTGACTGGCTGGGTCTATGGTCAGCATGATGGCGAGGCCGTGCCGATTTGGTCAACGTTTCGCATCAATGGTCAGTCGTTGGAAAAGCCGGTAATGGGACAAAAAATCGATCCCCACCAAAGCGAGATTCAAGCTAAGCTAAATGGCTGGTATGCGATCAAAGGTCAAGGACAAGACGTCAGCGGGATGGCATTATGGACGCTGCGGATTCTGCGGGCAATCTTGTCAGATGAACAGGTCAGTCTTCCCGTGGCGCTTTATCAGCCGCAGTATCAAAGCTATCTAAGTTTTGCCGCGCAGCTTGGCCGCCAGGGCGTCGGCAATTATACGCTTTTGCCATTGCGGCCATTGGAAGAAGACCAACTTAAAGTAGCGGCCCAAAACATTCAAGGTCAATTAAACGTCTTGCTTGAGCTGCCAACTGATGAGTGATTGGCAGACGAATTGGCTTTAGCGATACTGTCGGCGGGCTGGCGCATGATAGTGGTTCATAAACTTCATCAAGTCATCAAACGAATAGGCAAAATGGATCGCGTCCAGATATGACTGTTCCAAAAAGCCAGTGTCGCGCATGCGGCGCAGCATGTTGCGCAATGGATCGTAAAAACCGTTGACGTTGTAAAGCGCGGTAGGTTTGGCATTATCGCCCAGCGACATCCATGAAAAGGCTTCGCTGATTTCTTCCAACGTGCCAATACCACCGGGCAGCGCCACCAGTCCGTCCGCGAGATCCATCATTAAGTCCTTGCGCACGTCCATGTTGGAAACGATTTTGAGATCTTCAATGCGGTCCAGTGCAGTTTGGCGTTCGTACAGCTGTCTGGTGATGACGCCATGGACCTTGCCGCCATTGTCAAGTACGGCATTGGCAATCACGCCCATGGTTCCATATTTGCCGCCGCCATAGACCAGTTCAATGCCATTTTGCGCCATCTTTTTGCCAAACACCGCGGCTCTTGCCTGATAAATGGGATCATTGCCTAGATGCGCGCCACAGTAAACGGCTAAACTTTTAATCATCAAATCGCTTCTTTCTATTTGGGTTTATTTTAATTGTCAACCACCATCGGCTAAAGTCAATGGCTTGTGAGCAGACACCCCGATATTGAGTATCCGAACCACAATTTGCATAGATACGGACGATTTACTCAAACGACATCCAGAAATTCGACAATCACAATATTGGGGTGGTCATTTATGGTCGCCCAGCTACTACATGAGTACGCTTGGCAATATGAGTAAAGATGTAGTGGAAAACTATATCAACAATCAAAAATACAATGCACTCCAAAAGAAAAAGCGGCCAAATGGACGTTGAGTGAGCCTATCCATCCCATTACTAAAGTCACGGGATTTTCGGCTAGGCATAATTAAACCGATTGATTCTTTACTGCCTATGTTTTATCAAGGATGAGGATCGGCCAGTGGTTTTAACTGCATCGCATCGGTTGTTAATGAAGGTGTGTCTTAGCGATTATAGTAGCGGAGAGCGAATCATCAAAGAGCTAAAATGCTTGATTAGCGATGATTATGCAAAAAATTCTGCATAATAATATATGAAAAATTTATCATTACCTACTTTTCTTAAAAAAGCTGTATAAGTAGGTAAAAGGTAATGTATATCAAGTTAGGAACCCATAACACTACCTACTATTTGATAAAAATCGCCTAATAGTAGGTAGTTCACAAAGCCGGTCTGATCCAATCATTCCTTAAATATACATTTTTACCGATGATTACCTACTATTTCGGAAAAAGGCTTTGAAAGTAGGTAAAGTTAGGTGAGCCGAATATACAGTTTACCTACTTTCGGTCAAAAAGCAGCGCAAAGTAGGTAAATTTATCCCCTCAGCCCCGTTAATACCCAGATTTTCTCACAAGCTCAGCCGTTTTATGGGGAACAGGCTGATCAGAATTGACTGAAAAGTTGTTGTGCTGGGCCTTCGTAATACATTATTGATGACAGCTCTGATAATGAAAAGTCAACCGTAAACATATGAAAACGTCCGAACGGCAATGACAGGAAGCAACGTCATTGGTAAGCGCGGGCTCATTTGGGATGATCGGGTTGAAGTCTATGCCAGAGACGAACAGACGCTGGTGGAAGCAACGGTTTTGGGGGACTGCTTATCATGTACCGAACACTCGTCAACCACATTTGACATTGAAATCGCCACGGCTTTTGGAAAATAAGGAGGCCCACCGAACTCATCTGTACCATCAAATCAGCTTAAGCTAAATCGTTCCAAAATAGTCAAATCGATGCAGTTTTTGTTTTAATGGCGACCCGCAAACCAATCTCAAATAATTAAACCAGTGCCATCGTTAAGACTGAAGGCAATAAAAAAACGGCGTCCGTCGCGGAACGTCGTGAATTAGGCATAACGTAATTTAATTAATTATTGCACGGTTGAATATAATATACTTGGTCATCGGCTTCATCGATCAGTTTGGCGGGGCGCTGCTCATTGGCTTGGATCGTAATGTGGTAGCCAAACTTGTCCAGGTAGACGAGCTGTTCGGTGCTAACCTGCTGAACGGTAGCCGGAATCAGTTGGTTGTCGATTCCCAGCTTGAGTTCTGGTGAGATCGTAATAATGTGTGAACGGTCACGCTCTTCATCATAGTATTTCCAGGTACCAGCATAGAAAACGGGCAAGGCCGCGACGGGATGATTCTGTTTCTTAGATCGGCTGAAACCAAACGAACTGGTGATTCCAGCCATTAGTCCCGCACCGAAAAGCAACATTCCTTTTTTCTTCATTCTGCTCAATCCCCTTCAATTTAACTTGATTTTTCGTTTGATCATAAATTTACGAGTTTAATTATACACAGCTTTGTGTTATAGAAAGATTTCATTTCTGTTAAAAACTGGAAATAATTGTTAGAATGAAACGTAGCAATTGTAAAGGAGTGATCGAATTGCTTAAATTGGGGATTATTGGAACTAACATTATTACTGATCAAATGCTTGACGCGGCCAAGACCACGGGCAAATACGAACTGACGGCGGTTTACTCACGAACTGAGGAGCATGCCGAAAAGTTCGGTAAGCCATATGGTGCCACGCAGTTTTTTGACAGTTTAGAAGATTTCTTTGATGAAGGCGACTTTGACGTGGTCTATATCGCCTCACCAAACAGCCTGCACTATGAACAGGTTCGCTTAGCAATCGAAAATGACAAATTCGTAATCGTTGAAAAGCCAGCCTTTGTCAATCCAAACGAATTTGAGGGAATCGAATCGCTTTTGGCAGCCCACCCAAAGGCCCGTGTCGTTGAAGCTGCCCGTCACATTCACACGGGCCTTTTCCATGCGGCGGAAGAACAGCTCAAACAGATGCCGGTTATTCAAGGCGCCAATATTACGGTAATGAAGTATTCTTCGCGCTATGACAAGGTACTGGCGGGCGACAAGCCATATCCAAACATCTTCACGACGGAATTTGCTGGTGGGGCATTGATGGATCTGGGCGTTTATGCCGTTTATGGTGCCGTTACGCTGTTTGGCGTTCCGGACAGTGTCGTGCTGTTCCCCACGATGGTCGCAAGCGGTGTTGATGGGATGGACACCGCTATTTTGAAGTATGACAAGTTTGCCGTAACGCTGAACTTTGGTAAGACGGCCAACTCGCATCTGGTTTCTGAAGTGTACGGTCTTAAGGATACGCTGGTCTTTGACTCAATCTTTGACACGACCAAGGTAACTTACTATGACAGCGAAAAGCAGGCTCACCCACTGGAAGCCAAGTACTATGAAAACTCAATGGTTGATGAGCTTAACGATTTTGCTGATCTGTTTAATGATCCAGAAAATCCAGAACAGCAGGCTAAATATCGTCGCTGGTTCGATCTGGCACGCAAGGTCAACATGGTAATGTATGATCTGCGGCGCTCGGCTGAGTTGACTTTCCCAGCTGACGATAATCGCTAGACATCAACTGACTAAATTAAAGGATGGATATCTGTTGATCGAACAATTTCAACAACTTTTTGATGAAAAAGGCTTCCAGCAGCCAACGCAGATTCAGACCGCGGTTGCTGAAACCCTGGCTTCTGGAAAATCAGTCTTAGGAATCGCGCCAACTGGTTCTGGCAAGACGCTGGCATTTGCCTGGCCGCTTTTGCCTAAAGTTGAGCCTGGTGCTGGCGTGCAGATTTTAGTGCTGGAGCCCTCACAAGAACTGGCGATTCAAACGGCTACGGTCATGCGCGAATGGGCCAATTTGATCGGCGTCAAGGTGCGCTCACTGACTGGTGGTGCCAACCTCAGACGACAAGTAGCAATGCTTAAAAAACAGCATCCCGATGTCGTCGTCGGAACGCCTGGTCGTGTGTTGCATATGCTGGATAATCGTGATTTAAAGCTTGACCGGTTAAAGACGCTGGTGATCGATGAAGCCGACGATCTGTTGCGCGACGATACGCAGGCAGTGGTCGAAGATATTGAACGCGCCACGCCAATCAACGCACAGCTGGCCTTCTTCTCGGCAACAAGTTCGGCCGCTTTTGATCAGCTCAGTGTCATGTTTGGCCGCGACATCATCACTTATGACGTTCGTGAAACGGATCAAAGCCGTGGACCGGTTCGGCATGGCTTGGTCTATGCACGAACGATGAGTCAAAAAACGGCGATGCTTAATCGTTTGAGTCACACCAAGGATTTTCGGGCACTGGTTTTCTTTGACAGTATCAAGACGCTGCACTACGCGGCCAGTCGCTTAAAGCATGAGCATGTCGCTTCGGCAACCCTGGGCGGCAAGCAGCGGCAAACCGAACGGGAAACGGCCCTGCGTCAATTCCGCAAGCGGCAGTTAAAGCTGCTTTTGACCACTGATGTTGCCGCGCGGGGATTAGACATTCCCAAACTGCCAGCCGTAATCAATTTTGAACTGCCAACCACCGTTGATCAGTACGTGCATCGAACTGGTCGCACGGGGCGGCAGGGCGAACCTGGCTTAGTTATTAATCTGGGCAGTGATCATGATTTTCGTGATCTGAAAAAGCTGTTGGCCGATACTGACTATCAGTTTACGGAACTAACGGTTGGCGACAAAGCCGTTACTGATGAAAAACCGACTGATGGCGGGGCTAAAATGCCAGTGCGCAAAGAAGTCAGCCGTGCGATTCAAAAAGAGCAGCGGGAAAGCAAGCATGAGGTCAAAAAGAGCGTTCATAATACACTGGATGGCTTTTCGATGCCGGCTAAGCGCAAAAACCGCAAGAAGAATCGTAAAAACAAGGGAATTCGCCTCAAACACCGTCGCATGGCGGAAAAACAATCTGATTAATAGCCCGAGCTGGCCGAGATTGATTAAGCCGGACATTGGCTTTAGGAGTTGATGAAAGCGCGAGTCGGACTGGCAGTTGCGGTTAGCTCTGTTTGACAGCGATGGCATTGTTTCATACATGCAACGCGATTGATTCAGATTCAAATTAAAGAGATATTGTTGACTTTACGATTGACCATAAATGTGCGACAATATTTCTTGTTGTGGTCCCATAGCATAATTGGATAGTGCATCCGCCTCCTAAGCGGTCGATTCCGGTTCGAATCCGGATGGGATCATTATAATTTAACTTGATGCAGATTTTCAGCAAGTCGCCATCCCGAATTGGGTAGCGGCTTGTTTTACGTTGACGACTTAAATTTTTCGCCAAAAGGTAGGGAAATGATATCGGTAATTTTTGAAGCCTTATCTATATTTCCATTAAATGTGTAATGGATGAGAAATTACGTTGCACATTGTAAATAAAAAAGCGTGATAGCAGATCTGGTAAAATCTGATATCACGCGATGCTGTTTGGCTTAAGGGCCGAATCTTCTCTTTGGAATTAGGAACCCCGGCTTCAAAGTCAGTGAATTTAATTTTTATAGTTTATCTTTCGAGTCAGTAATGCTCAGCTTACGGTTGCCAGTCAGGTCGATCTCGCAAGCCTGGCGATGTCCGGCTTAGCGATTGGCGATTTTATCGTTGGTTTTAAAGATCAGCCACTTGGAGAAGATATAGTTGGCAATCACGACGACGACATTGTCCAAAATCTTAACGACCAGCTGCTGGATCGCGGAGTCAAAGCCTAAAAGCGTCACCCCGACGTACATGAAGACGATATCGATCAAAAGCGTCAAGGCACGATAGAAGTAGAACTTAATGAACTCTACGATAAAAGCGCGGACCGTGGTGTAGTGCGAACCAAAGACCCAGACCTTGTTTGTCAGGTAGGCGACCAAAACAGACACGAACCAGGCAATAACAGTAGCAACTTCATAATTCCAATGGATGCCAGAGCTTAGCCATTGAAACACGCCAATGTTAACGATGGTGGTAACCACGCCCCAAAACAGATAGGCAATGACGCTTTTGTATTTATTCCATAATTCAGCCATTAGTCTTGAGCTGCCTTTTCCACCAGCTGCTTGGCAAACGCGTCCAGCTTGGTGATGTCGTCTTGATCAGGTTCCAGGTTGATATGAACGTTGTCAGCGCCTTTAGTGGCACCAGTCTGTTCAAAGGCCTCGCCAAACTTGTCAACGGCCAGGCAGAAGAAGTCTTCATAAAAAGTATCGCCGGAGCCGGCCACGCCATAAACCTTGCCGCTCAGATCCTCTTCTTTTAAGTCATCGAAAAAGTCCAGACCTTCATCAGGCAGGGCACCTTCGTCATAAGTATATGGGCAGACTACGCAGATGTCGACGTCTTCAAAATCAGCCGCGTCGGCCATCGTCATTTCAGTTTCTTCAACTTCAACGCCTTGGTTTTCCAAAGCTTCGGTAATAATATCGGCAACGTCTTCATTATTGCCAGTAATCGTGGCATATACGACCAATGCTTTTGCCATTGTTTTTCCCTCCACGTAAATAGATTCGTAAATAAATTCGCAACGGATAGTATAACACAGAATTATTTTGGGACCTTGAGTGATATACTAAATAAGATATTAAAATTTATAAACTAAGGAGACTTTCTGGATGATTAGTTTAAAGTCACCACGCGAAATTGAAGCGATGGAAAAATCCGGTGCTGTTTTGGCCGGTATGCACATTGGGGTGCGCGAAATCATTCGGCCTGGCATTTCCAGCTGGGTAATTGAAGAATTTGCCCGTGAATACTTCAAAAAGGCCCACGCCATTGCCGCGCAGATCGGTTTTGAAGGATATAAGTATGCTACCTGCATCAGCGTCAACGATGAAATCTGTCACGGTTTCCCCCGCAAGAAGCTGATTTTTAAGGATAATGATCTGGTCAAGGTCGACACGGTCGTAAATCTGGATGGCGCCTACAGTGATTCTTGTTGGTCATACGTTGTCGGCAAGGCCAGTGATGAGGTCAAGCGTTTGATGGACGTTACCTACAAGTCATTATATCTGGGAATCGATCAATGCAAGGTTGGCAACCGGATTGGTGATATTGGCGCGGCCATTCAGCACTACACGGAAGATGAAAATGGCTATGGCGACGTGCGCGAGTTTGTTGGCCACGGCATTGGACCTACGATGCACGAAGATCCAATGGTGCCGCACTATGGCAAGGCCGGGCAAGGAACTCGGCTGCGCAATGGGATGACCATTACCGTCGAACCGATGATCAACACTGGTACCTGGGAAGCTGATACCAGTGATCCAAGCGGCTGGCTGGCCAAAACGGCAGATGGCGGTTTGAGTTGCCAATATGAGCATACGTTGGTCGTTACCGACAAAGGCCCTAAGATTCTGACTTCTCAAGATCCCGAAGCCGATGCCGCTTACCTGTATGATGACAACTATGCTGAATACTTGGCTCACTACGCAAAGCTGGCCAAGGAAGTTGCCAAAAAGTACATGAAATAGTCCATAAGATAATTTACGCGTTACTAAAGACGTGATGCCTTGGTTTGTTGCCAAGCTCCACCACGTCTTTTATTTATAATGGGTGCAAAATGAGTAGAACGTTACGGAGAACTTTAATTGGCTTAGCCAGTATTTTATTAGTGATGAATCTGTGGATGTGGGATGGGCGGCTGCCATTTGTCGGCTATCAGGAAAACAATGCCCACATGATGCTTCTGCAGCTGATTCATGTTGTTTTGATCGTTAGTGAACTTTTGATTTTGATGCTGTTGGGCAAAATGATGGCGAGACTGCGGTTTTCTAAAGTCCGCGTCATCAGCAGCTGGCTGTTGATGGTAACGGTTGGCGTACTGGCAGTCTTGTTGGATCTGTTTTGGAAGAAGAGTTTTCAATTCAGCAGTTTTTTGGATGCCGTCATGCCGATCACGCGCAACGCCATGCCGTTAGCGACCGCTTTCATTTTAGGGGGGTAGCCAGTCGCTGGCTGATTAACCTCAAGTCTAAGCAACGGCTAAGATTGACAGTGGCAATTCTGTTGGTATTTTTAACCACAACGATTTATAATCGCGACCTTTGGGGATTAGGCAGCGGCAATACGATTTTAAGTACGCTGCTGATTTTATCGTTAGGCGCGCTGACAGCTGACTGGCGGCCGCAGTCAAAGCGCGGGTTGCTCTTGGCTGCTGGTGGTCTGTTGGCTGCAACCAGTATGATGGCAATGATCATGCCTAAGATCTCAATCATGCTGCATAATGACATGTCGACGGCCAGCCGAATCGCCAGTTTAAACAACTTTTGTCTGATCATCGTGGCGCTACTGCTGAATCTAGTTTTGAGCATGCCTGGACGCTTGGCTGATGAGGTTGAGGCAGTGGTCAATGATCAGCATAATGAGGCGTATTGGATTACCCTGGGGACGGCGGCGATTGCCCAACAGCCGCTGCTTGAACAGCATTTTATCGGTTTGGCGGCTGGACATTTTGAAAACCTGATTATCAAAATGGGTCTTTTGTTGGCAACCGCGATTATCGTTATCATCGCGGGTGTACTGCTGCGCTGGCTTGGCAAATGGCTGCTTGAACGAACCGGTTTGATGCGGCACCTGAACAACTGGGTCGCGAGTCTGCCAACCAGTCTTAGTCAATGCTGGCTATGGCTTAATCAGTGGTGGCAACGAAACTGGAGCACGGTCTTGTTATGGGGAAGCTGCTATGTTCTGGCTATCGCGTCGTTTCTATTGATGAACAGCAGCTGGCAATTGGCACCAAATACAGGAAGTTCTTATAATATCCTTCTTTATACGGTTTTTGCTTGCCAAAACATGCTGCTTTTGACAACGATTCTGTATGTTTTGATTACCAAGACGCTGCAGATTTTGTTCAATCGCTATTGGACAGCATTGGGAACGACAACGGCCTTTGTGATGCTGATGATCGTGGCCAACCGAATCAAGATTGCCGCACGCAATGAACCGATTCTGCCATCTGAGGTCAGAATGTATCAGGCATACGGCAGTCTGTTTAAGATGGTCAAGGGCTGGATCTGGGTCGTGGCCGCAATCGTGGTGCTGCTTTTGGTCATAGTTGTTGTTCGACTGGAAAAACGCTATCCGGTTGCCAAAATCAAGCTGCCGTCCAAAATCGGCTGGCTGGTCGTGACCGTGATGGCATTTGGCAGCAGTCTGTTTTGGAACAATCAAGGATCGGTAATTAATGCCGTTATGACCGGGATGGGCGATCAGGCAATGTTTTATAACCAATTGACCGGTGCCCGCATTAATGGCCCGTTGATTCAATTTATGAACAATCTGGACGTTAAGGTGATGAATGAGCCCGGCGGATATTCAAAGGCTAAGATGGCTGTGATCGCCAAGCGCTATCAAAAAGAGGCGCGGCGGATCAATCAAACTCGTAAAAACGATTTGGCCAAGCAAAACATCATCTTTAACTTAAGTGAGAGCTTTTCTGATCCGCGTCGCGTTCCCGGCATCAAGCTGGCTCATGATCCGATGCCTAATATTGAGCGACTGAAGAAAAACAACACCAGTGGCTTGATGATTAGTTCGGGCTATGGTGGCGGGACGGCCAATATGGAATACATGACCTTGACGGGCTTGGCGCTCTGCAATTTTTCGCCAACCCTGCCAACGCCTTATACCCAGTTAGTGCCATTTCAAAATCAAGCCTGGTCGATCAACCAGCTGTTTAAAACGTCCGTGGCCATTCATCCATACGTCGGCGTCTTCTACAGTCGGATCGCGGTCTATCAGAAGTTCGGCTTTGATCGTTTCATGTACCTGGGCAGCAAATATTCGATTAAGCATCAGTCTAAAATTGGTCGCAGCCAGTATCTTTCGGACGCGACCTCGTACGCCAATACGCTGGATCAGCTAAAGCGCGGTGGCAATGGTCTCTTTGTCAATCTTGTAACGATGCAGAATCATTTCCCTTATGATCAGCATTATTATGATGGCGCCGACTATTATCATGCCAGTGCCAAAAATGGGACATCGACTGACCAGGTAGAGCAGTTTGCAATGGGCGTTCACTATACCGATCAAGCGGTAGCCAAGTTTATCAAGCAGATCGACCGATTGAATAAGCCCGTTACGGTAGTCTTTTATGGTGATCATTTGCCCGGCATCTACCAAAACGACATGGCTAAGGATGGTTTAAAGATGCATGAGACGGACTACTTTATCTATTCCAATCGCACGGCTAGAAAGCAGGGCGCCATGAATCTGACCAAGAGTACCGGCTATGTCGTGCCAAACGACTTTATTGCGATGGCCGCGGCTCAGACCAACTCAAAGGTAACGCCTTATCTGGCATTATTAACGGATGTCTGGCAAAAGCTGCCGGCTGCCGCAATGAATACCAGCCAAAGTACTACTAATACCTATAACTCATCGGCTCAGTTTATCAACCAGCAAGGAAAAGTCGTTGCTAAAGCCAAACTGACTAAAAAGCAACGGCAGCTTTGGCATGATTACCAGCTGGTTCAATACGATTTGACGACTGGTAATCAGTACTTGCTGAAAAACGGCATGATGAAATAGTTAGCCAATGTTTCGGCATCTGATGAACGCACGCTCCTCAATCACGAGGGGCGTTTTTATTTCGTGATATAATGTTTTCTGATATTGCATTGTCGCACCGCGTTGCTAATCTGATAAAATTAAAAACATTATTTCTGAACAAGGCAGGTTAACCATGGACAAAAAGCCGAATAAAATAAAAAATTTCGTGCTGCTTTTTATCAAGCACTTCACCATGGCACAGGTTTCAGCGTCAGCGGCTGTCCTGGCCTATTATTCGCTGCTGTCGGTTTTTCCGGCAATCATCGTGGTCGGAAACCTGTTGCCAATGATGGGGCTGAATGCCAAAACCGTTTTGGATTATCTGCAGACGGCAATTCCGGAATCAGTGTATGACTTTTTAAGACCGATCATCTACGACTTCTTGCAGCACGGGAATGGCGGGACGCTGACTCTGGGTGCGATCGTGGCGTTGTGGTCTACTAGTTTGGGAATCGCGGCCTTTCAGCGCAGCGTCAATCATGCCTATGGAATCGCGGAAAACCAAAATCCGATCATCAATCGCGCGGTCTCATTTCTTTGGATGCTGGTTATTTTATTGATTGTGACAACGCTGGTGATTTTGTATGGGCTTGGCGAACAGACGCTGAACAGCCTGCAGCCGATCCTGGGTTTCAGCACCAAATACGTCACGTTCTTTAGATCGATCAAGTGGCCGGTTACGTTCTGGGCGCTGTTCGTGCTCTTAACGCTGCTGTACTACTTTGTCCCCAATGCTTTGGTCAAGCTGCGCTACGTGATTCCGGGCGCTTTAATTGCGGATCTTTTGTGGATGGGACTTTCACGCGTCTTTTCTTATTACACGATGATCTTTGCTCATAACATTACGTCTTATAAAACAATTGGAGCGTTTATCGTGCTGATGATCTGGCTGGATCTGTCCGGCATGGTGATCATGATCGGCGCTACCATCAATGCCACGCTGCAGGATGCCCATGACGGTGAAATCAAAGAAAAAAAGCATCTCTGGCAGTATGTACGCAAGATGCGGCATCGCGAGTTTAATGACCGCTACCGCTATGATGAGCATAAATAAAATTAAAAATGAAATGCCGGTAAAAAGCACTTCCTAGCGTTTTGGACGATTGGGATTATGAATTATAAAGTAAGGAAGTTTTTAAGAAATGGCGAAAATTTCAAAAATTGAAGCGCAAAAACGTCCTGGCCGCTATAATATCTATCTTGACGGCAAGTATGCGTTTGCCGTAGCCGAAAGCGTCTTGATCAAGTATCGGCTGATGAAAGGGATGGAACTCGATCAACCCCGGCTGGCTCAGATCGCTAATGATGATGAGATTGCCAAGACTTATAATAAAATGCTGGACTACCTGGCTCACCAATTGCGGACGGAACATGACGTCTATGAAAAGATGCGCCAGCTCAACACCCCGCCTGAGAGTATTGAACCAGTAATGCAAAAACTGCGCGGGCTCCATCTTTTAGATGATCATGAGTACGCGGCTAGCTACGTACGGACGGTGATGAATACGGAATTAAAGGGTCCTCAGGTGATTCGGCAAAAACTGCGGCAAAAGCAGATTGGCGAATTGGATATCGATAGTGCCTTGGCTCAATTCACACCGGAGCGGCAGCTGGCGAACGCGACCAAGCTGGCCCAAAAGCTGTTTAAACGCTATGGCAAGCTACCGGCACGTCGCCAGGCCGAAAAGGTACGGCAAGGATTGGTAACGAATGGCTATGCGGCTGATCTGTTCAATGAAATCAAGGATACCGTGACACCACCGCTTGATTTTGAGCAGGAAGACGAACTGTTGGCCAAAGAAGCGGCCAAGGCTTGGCGGCGCTATGAAAAACGCGCGCAGACCGACTACGAAAGGCGACTTAAGGTTAAGCAGGCGCTGTATCGAAAAGGTTTTGACCTGGACGCGGTTGAGCATTGGCTGAATGAGCATGAGAACGCTTAAAAACGGCAGTGGCTCTAAAATGTCTTTTTAAATTCATAATTTACTGGTATTATGTAGAAAGTATTGTTTTGATAAGGAACTGCTTTCAAAAAGCTTAACTAGAGTTTTAAGTGATATTATGCAAAATCAAATTGAAGAAACAGAGTCAACGGAAATTATGGAAAAAAGTCAAATAAAAAAACAATCACTGATCTATCTTTTCTTTAAGCGATTGACCGACATTATTTTGTCACTGCTCGCTTTGATTTGTTTTAGTCCAGTGTTTTTAGGCGTTTGGATTGCCAACCGCTTTGGCGACAATAAGGGACCGCTTTTTTTCAAGCAGACCCGAATCGGCAAAAACGGCAAGCCTTTTAAAATGTACAAATTTCGCTCAATGATCGTTAATGCTGATGAGATTCTGCATTCTAACATCGAGCTTTATGAAAAATACGTTGAAAATAATTATAAGCTCGAGCCAGATGAGGATCCGCGCATTACCAAGCTGGGACGCTGGTTGCGGCGGACCTCGATTGACGAGATCCCGCAGTTCATCAACATCTTAAAGGGTGACATGAGCATTGTTGGGCCACGGCCGGTCGTTAAAGAAGAACTGAAGGAATACGGCGATCGCGTCGATAAGTTCCTTTCAGTCAAGCCAGGTGCCATGGGACTTTGGCAGGCTAGCGGTCGCAGCAACATCGGCTACCCTGAACGGTGTGATTTAGAGTTGAGCTATGTTGATAAGGCATCATATTGGTATGATGTGAGAATCATGTTTAAGAATATTATCAGCATCTTTAAAAATACAGGTGCTTACTGAGTCGGAGGGAAAGATTAGTGAACATTAAAGTCTTAGTAGCGGTGCACAAAAACTATGCCATGCCTAATGATCCAATGTATCTGCCGGTGTTTGTCGGCAAGGATCTGCATCCAGACGTTAACGATACTTTCCAAGGCGACAATACTGGTGACAATATCTCCAAGAAGAACGCGCACTACAACGAACTGACCGCGCTTTACTGGGGTTGGAAGAACCTGCCGGATGTTGATGCATTAGGCCTGGTTCACTATCGGCGCTACTTTTCCCTGCATCACGATAAGGACTTGAGCAAAGTCTTGAGTACAGCCGAGACAGAAGAGCTGTTGAAAGATTACGATATTATCTTGCCAAAGCAGCGCAATTACTTTATTGAAACCAACGAATCGCATTACCTGCACGTTCACGAACATGAGCCCTTGGAGGTTACGCGTGAGGTTATCAATAAAAAGTATCCCGCTTACGCCAAATCATTTGAAACCGTAATGAAGCGGACCAAAGCCCATTACTTCAATATGATGATTATGAAAAAGCGGCCGCTCGATGAGTACTGCACTTGGCTGTTTGATATTTTAGGCGAAGTGGAAAAACGTATTGACTATTCCGACTATTCGCCATATGAACAGCGCGTTTTTGGCTTTTTGAGTGAATTGCTTTTGGATACTTGGCTGGGCTGCCATCCAGAATATAAGACGGTTGACGTTAACTATGTCTTTATGGAAAAGCAAAACTGGCTGGTAAAAGGCGGTAAGTTCTTGAAGCGCAAGATTATGGGACATGGTGAACATTAATAATCAGGAGAGAGAGTATGGCCAATTTAATCGGCAAAAAATTTAATGAAATTGGCAATTTTAAAATTGATGGGCAGATTATCTATGAGATTGCATTTGCCTTTGAATTCGTAGTTGCCTTTTTGATTACCTCAACTTATACCGATTACTTTTCAAACCATATGCTGCATATATTGATGTTTGTCGGTTTGGCCTTGGTTTTACTAAAGATTTTTTTGTTTGATGACCTAACCCCAAAATGGTTGGTAATTGATGGGCTTGCTTTATTGCTCCTATTGTTGACCTGGCGAACGTCAAAAGAGTTTTCGCTTTTTTCAATGGGCATCTTTGTCTTAGGAGCGAGAAACGTTGACTTTAAGCGAATTATTAAAATTTATCTATATATTGGTCTATTGCTTTTGGCTTTCGTGGTGCTCTCAGCTATGGCCGGCTTGATCAGAAATCTGGTCTATCGGCGCGATATGACCAATATCGTCAGACAGTCATTTGGGATTGCCTATCCAACTGACTTTGCCGCCCATGTTCTATATTTGATTCTGGCATATGCCTATTTGAAATTTGGCAAGATAAAATGGTATGACTATGTGGTATTCTTAGCCGCTGCCGGATTTTTGGTGAAGTTTTCGGATGCGCGGCTCAGTGCTTATGCAATCATTTTGGCAATTCCAGTACTATGGATTGGTCAGCGGGCACAAAAGGATCATCTGTTGAGTCGCTTTATTGCATCGTTTTACTGGGCAGTACCAATCGTATCGGCATACTTAGTAATCATTGCTTCTTATTTCTTTAGGCCATCAAGTCATTTCTTAAATAAGATCAACAATGCCAGCTCAGGTCGTCTTTATTTAGGACATAAGGCAATCTCTGAATATGGCTTCTCCATGTTTGGTAAACAAATTGTCGAGCATGGTTGGGGTGGTGCCAATGGCCTGAAAATGTCGCAGAGCAGTCCCAGCAACTACTTTTTTGTGGACTCATCTTTTTTGCGAATGACCATTTTGTATGGAATAATCATGGCAATTATAATATTATTGGCTATGACCAAAATCTCATGGGATTCATTTCAAAAAGAAAGCTTTGCATTGGCAAGCATCATCGTGATTGTTTCAGTCAGTGCAATGGTAGAGCAGCGATTGTTGGACTTGGCATATGATCCATTCTTGATTGCACTACTGGCCAACGTCTATACACAACATAAAGCGGAGGATATATCTTGAAAAACTACTCAGCAAAAGAGCTTATCCAGATGTTCTGGAAGAGCGTGATTTTGATTTTAGTGCTTGCCGTGCTTGGCGGTGGTGCAATGGGATACCGTGCCAAAAAGCAACAGCACACGACTTATACTGCAAGCCAGGAAATCGTGATCTCACATAATCTTAATGAAAACAGTAATTCAAGTGATAACGGGCAGGATTCAATTACGAATGCGGATTTAAATATGATGCCTACCTATGCTGAGATTGCTGAAGATGAGACGATTTCGGAAACGGCACATAAAATGTTGCCAAAATCTATTAAGAAGAACTACTCAGTTCAAGATGTTAACGATGCTATTCGTGCTGTTCCTCATCAACAGTCTTTGGTATTGTCGATTAAGGCTAAGACTGGGTCGGCCAAGGCATCTGTAGCAATTGCCAATGCAACTGCTAAAGCGGTTAAGAAAGATCTGCCTAAGCTGCAGCCAGGTACAGGTACGGTAACGCTTTTGGCTAAGCCTACTACTAAGTCGACTACTAGCGAAACTTTGCCACATGCCAAGAAATATGCCATGGTTGGCGCAGCTATGGGTGGCTTGATTGGAATCGTAATTTCCTTTGTCGTAATTACCTTGAAGGATCTTGTTAAGAAACGTAAATAAAGTTATTTTAGAGATTAATTGGTAATACTGATTGATCTCTTATTTTGTATTAGGAGTGAAAAAATGACTAAACGAGTTTTATTGACAGTTGTGGACCCTAATCCAAATAATGCTGGTCCTAAAGCCAAGAGTGACATTGAAGAGATCTTATCTAAGCAAGGCTACCAGGATATGCGGCTGCCATATAACTGGGAATCTAAACTGGCTAAGTTTAAATATAAATATTGGAGTATTCCTCGATTGTTCAAGGGTCAAGGAATTGATGAGCTGGTAATGCAGTTTCCGGTTTATTCCCGGGCATTGATGGATGCGTTCATTGAAAACTTCCGTAAATACTCCAATGGTAAACTGTTCTTTGTTATTCATGACATTGAATCATTGCGCTTCTTCAAAGATGATCCAAGCTATGTGGAAAAAGAGATTCAGTGGTTAAAAGAAGCTGATGGGATCGTATCGCATAACCAAAGTATGGAAAAATGGATCCGCAGTCAAGGGGTGCAGACGCCAATCGTTAATCTGGGCTTGTTTGACTATTTGAATCCACAGCCGATTGATGAAGACTTCACATACAATAAAACAGTATGTCTGGCTGGTAACCTGAGAAAATCGAATTTTTTGAAACAACTTAACATGAAAGATGCCAAGTTAAAGGTCTTTGGTCCCAATGCTCCCAAGACGTTTGAGAAAGGTGTTGAATATCAAGGCCAATTTTCACCAGAAGAGTTGCCAAAACACTTAAAGTCGAATTTTGGTCTGATCTGGGATGGTGACAGTCTAGAAACCTGCACTGGTCAGTTCGGTGACTATATGAAATACAATTGCCCACATAAGGCATCGTTGTATCTGAGTACAGGGATTCCAGTGATTGTTTGGAAAGAAGCAGCGGTGGCTCAATATTTGGTTGAGCATCATCTGGGGATTGCGATCGACAACCTGACGACACTGCCTGAAGTACTGAATCAGATCACACCTGATGAGTATAAGGCAATGAAACAAAATGCTATTGAAGCAGCCCATGCGCTTCGCAACGGGGAACATATTAAAACAGCCCTAAATGAATTAGAAAAAGGAATGTAAACGTGGAGGAGTAGCGAGTGATACCTAAAAAGATTCATTATGTCTGGCTGGGGCATGGCGAAAAATCACCTAAGATGAAACGCTGTTTGGATTCATGGCAGCGAGTTTTGGAACCAGCGGGCTATGAGATTATCGAATGGAATGAAGATAACTGGGACGTTAAGCAAAATAAATTTGCCTATGAAAACTATCAGGCTGGTAAGTATGCCTATCCATCCGATGTTATTAGACTTGACGTGCTGTACCGATATGGCGGCATCTACATTGATACGGATATTTTGGTAAAAAAGCCATTTGATGAGTTTTTAAATCTACCAGCATTTTGGGCAATGCAATTTGACAACACAATCAGTACCTCAATCTTCGGTGCCGAAGCTGGCAATTCTTTTATCAAAACACTATTGGATCAGTATAAGGGCTTTGATCGACAGATGATGCTGGATGGGAGAGTGCCAGAGAACAATAATGAAATTATCACTAAGGCCTTGTTGGATTATTATCCAGAGTTTGTTTTGGAGGACAAAAAGCAAACGTTAAATGATGGAACGGTAATCTTTCCTAAAGAGTATTTCATGTTTCCAACGTTTGACAAATCGATGGGCTATTCAGAACATCTCTTTACCAAAACCTGGGGTCATGATGGGTACTCAAAGGCGCATTATGTTATTAAAGATGTTGTGCATCGATTGGTCGGGGATGTTGTGTTTGGTAAAATCAGCGCAGCTCGAGGCCGTAAACTCTTTTTACAAAATGAGGAATACCAAAAAAAGCGAGACAATAAAAAGCAAGGATCGTAAGCTAATATGAAAACGGATATTACCATAATTATTCCAACCTATAATGCTGAACATACGATTGAAAAGTGCGTAGACAGTTTACTTAAACAAGTTGGTGATTTTTCATATCAAATCATAATTCTGGATGATGGCTCCAGTGATGATACGCTGGCTAAGCTTGAAAAATATCAGGATAATTCACAAGTTAAAACAGTTGCCAAACAAAATACCGGTGCTTCAGCTACTCGTAATGCTGGAATTGAGATGGCAGATTCGGAATACTTAATTTTTGTCGATGCCGATGATTTTGTTGAAAAAGATTATCTGAAACTATTATTTGACCAATTTAAAAACACCATTGGCTGTGATTTGGCTATCTGCGGCTATCGCAAAGAGGATGAAAATGGCGAGTTGCGCTTTAATGCTGCTGGTCAAAAACAGGTAATGAATCAGCGACAAGCTTTGGAACAGATTTTTGTAAGTACCGGTTATGAAGGATATCCTTGGAATAAACTCTTTAAAACCAGTATCATCAAAGACAATCAGATTCGTTTCAGTACGGATTTGGCACTGGCTGAGGATTTGTATTTCTGTTGTGAATATCTGCTGCACTGCTCTAAGGTAAGCTATGACCCAAAGCCGGTCTATCACTATGTAGTCCAGGAAAACAGTCAGATCAATTCAAATCGCTATGGTGCACCTTATAATCCAAAGTCTTTAAATATTCTTACCACTTATACAAGACTGCAAAGCTTGATTCCCGATAAGTATCAAAAGGTTCACCAATCAATCAGCACACAACTTTGCTGGAGTTCCACAACGATTCTGCGCAATATTATGCTGGCACCTAACCGAGATGAGGTACCAACTGAAACAATCGCTGAGTTGAAACGAATTGTTAAACAGAATCAGCATGATTTCATGAGAAATAAGATTCTACCCAAAAGAGACAAGATTATTTTTATGCTGAATCTTTATACACCAGGTTTGTTGGCTTGGATTTGGAAAAAATTTAGTTTACGGGGCAATGGATTCTAAATTTAAAAAAGGCTTACAAAATGATTTTTATCACCCAGAAAGCCATCACTGTAGTAAAATAGTACAGTTAATATAATTTATGACAGATCACGTCTTAGCTAATCAAGACAGATAAGAGGACCGTTATGAGTAATTATGATTATCTAGTAGTAGGTGCGGGCCTGTTTGGGGCCACCTTTGCCTATGAAGTAGCCAAGCGTGGCAAGCGCGTCAAGGTAATTGAAAAGCGCAGCCATATTGCAGGCAATATCTATACTAAAAAAGTCGATGGCATCCAGGTACATGAATATGGTGCCCACATTTTCCACACCTCAGACAAGG
>NZ_JBKZAY010000024.1:0-30141 GCF_046939755.1 Limosilactobacillus mucosae | reverse complement strand
AATCAGTCGTAAAGTTGGCGCTGGATGGGTAGATGCCCTTTTGATCCTTGCCTTCGGATTCACCGGCCAGCTGCTTCCACCATTCGGCAAACATCGTCATGTTTGGCTCGTAGTTTTCTAGCAGCTCCGTCGTAAAGCCCTTGCGATACAAAATGTTGCGATAGGCGGCGTATTGGTAGGCCTCGTTTTGCGTCAGGTCTGGGTTGGTGTATGACTTTTCAGCATCCGCGGCCCCAGCCATCAGTTGGTCGATGTCGGCACCAGAAACGGCAATCGGCAGCAAGCCAACAGCACTCAAAACTGAGTAGCGGCCACCAACGCCATCTGGAATGACAAACGTTTCCCAGCCAGCCGCGTCGGCTTCAGTCTTCAAAGCACCGCGCTTAGCATCGGTCGTAGCATAGATGCGCTTGTTGGCACCGGCTTCACCATACTTCTTGACCAGCAGCTCGCGGAAGATCCGGAAGGCAATGGCTGGTTCCGTGGTCGTACCAGACTTGGAGACCACGTTGACGGAAAAGTCGCGGTCGCCGATCAGCTTAACCAGATCATGCAAATAAGATGAACTCAGTGAGTTACCGGCAAACAGAACCAATGGGAACTTGCGATCTGCTGGTTCTTGTGAGTAGTAGAACGAGTTGTGCAAAAAGTCAATGGCCATCCGCGTACCCAGATAAGAGCCACCAATCCCAATGACAACCAGCACTTCAGAATCGGATTGAATCTGCTTGGCCGCCTGCTTGATGCGGTCAAATTCCTCATGATCATATTCCGTTGGCAGATGCAGCCAGTCACGGAAGTCAGCACCAGCCCCCGTACCATTGCGTAATTCGCTGTCAGCGGCATTGACCATGGCCTGCATTTCGCCCAGTTCGTTTTCGTGCACGAACTTCTTCAGTGCACTGGCGTCAAATGAAATTTGCGTCATTAAAAAACACTTCTTTCCTTAAATCTATCTAACATATGATTTCATAATAAAATGATAGCCGATTGTGGAGCCGGTTTCAACGTTGATCTGAAACTTGTCATTATTAGTAGAATCGCTAATAAGCATCATGATTGCAAAACATACGGTTGCACGAATAAAAATTGATATTTAATTAACTAATCTAGTTCATTTAATTTTTGCAACAGCTCATGAACCGTTTCAGCATCAACATCCGCCATCGTTAATGAACGCAAGGGAATATTAGCAAAAACCGGTGCCAATTCAGGCGACATGAACTTATCAAAAGTAGCCGTCAGACCCATTTCAGCAATGATCTGCTTGATTCGTTCATCAGCGTTTCCCATCAGTTCGCCAACATAGGTTTCTCCAGTAATCTTACCAAGCGGGTTCGTCCCAATCGTCAGCTCAAACTCTTGCCGCAGTCGAATATCACGCGACGAGCTGCCGACTAAAATCTCATATTGACCATTATCGGCTTCCCAACTTTCAGTTTCAGAGTTATACCAGGCAAACGCGCGCCGCGAGAGCTTAAAGGTCAGATGCTTGGTCTCCCCCGGCTGCAGCTCAACTTTAACAAAATCGCGCAGTTCATCAATTGGCATAATCGTCTGGCTAGCGTGATTAGCCACGTAGACCTGAGCAACTTCCTTGCCTGCTTGACTGCCTGTATTCTCTAAATCAAAGCTGACTGTAACGTCATCACTATTTTCCCTGATCGTCAGGTTTTGATAGGCAAACGTCGTGTAGCTCAAGCCGTGGCCAAATGGGAAGCGTACAGCTAGCTGCTTGGCATCGTAGTAGCGGTAACCCATCAAAATTCCTTCACGATAGACTTCATGTCTGCGATCCTTGCCAAAGGTCGGATAAGTTGGATTGTCAGCCAATCGCTTAGGGAACGTTTCGGAAAGCTTGCCTGAAGGATTGACTTGGCCAGACAAAATATCCCAGGTAGCTTCACCGACTGCCTCCCCAGCCAGATAAGTCTCAACAATGGCTGGCGTCTTTGGTTCCCAAGGCATCTCAACCGCTGAACCGTTTTGAAGGACTACAACCACGTGCGGATTGACCGTCAGCAGCTGTTCGAGCAGTATATTCTGGTTAGCTGGCAGACTAATGGAATGTTTGTCAAAGCCTTCTGATTCCATAGCTTTAGGGAAACCAGCGAAGAAGACCACTTGATCACTGTTTTTAGCTAGCGCCATTGCCTCAGCAGTCAATTGTTCATCTGGTTGATCACTATCCAAACGGTAGCCTTGCGCGTAAACCGCATTTTCAGGCATGACCTCTTTAGGCGTTACTACGCGATGGGCGTTGACATGTGAGCTGCCACCACCTTCAAAACGCGGCTTTTCGGCCAGCTCGCCAATTACTGCCAGTTTGGCGGAATCACTCAATGGCAGTTCTTGTTTTTCGTTTTTCAACAAGACAATACTGTCATCAGCCAGCTGGCGGGCAAACTCATGCTGAGCTTCCATATCATATGCTGGCGCTGGCGTCTTTGGATGACCATAACGCTCAGCCATTTCTAAAACGCGCAGCGCAGAACGATTCAACGTTGACTCTTGAAGACGGCCCTCCTTAACGGCTCGAATGATTTCTTCTTTTGAGGCATCCCCTTTGCCTGGCATTTCCAGATCCAAGCCAGCCTTAACTGCTGCAATATGGTCAACAACGGCTCCCCAATCCGACATGACCAGGCCTTGATAGCCCCATTCATCACGCAGAATATTAGTCAAAAGGCGCTGGTTTTGCGATACTTGAACCCCATTCAGCTTATTATAGGAACACATGATCGTAGCTGGGTGCGCTTGTTTCACGATTCGTTCAAACTGTGCCAGATAGATTTCTCGCAACGTTCGTTCATCAACATCCGATGAATTGGTAAAGCGCTGATCTTCCCGGTTGTTGGTGGCAAAATGCTTAACGCTGACGCCAACGCCCGTACTCTGTACTCCTTTGACATAGGCCGTTCCCATTCGACCAGCCAACAGCGGATCTTCAGAAAAATATTCAAAATTGCGGCCGGCTAATGGACTGCGCTTGATATTGACCCCAGGCCCCAGCAGCACGCCGATCTTTTCAGCACGGGCAGCCGTTCCCAACTGTTCACCCAGCTTTTCCAGCATCTGATCGTCAAATGAGCTGGCTGTCAATGCCGAACAAGGGAAACATACGGCTTCGATACTTTGATCCATGGCACTATGCACGTTCACCTGTTTACGCAAGCCAGAAGGACCATCCGTCATCAGCATGGGATCCATTCCTGAAACCTTGGCCGTAAACCAAAAATCCGTTCCAGAAACCAGGTCGGCGCGCTCTTCCAGCGTCAGGCCTTCAACAAAATTCAAGTCTACTTTTGTCATACTGCTACCTCATTTTCAAAAATATTCGCAACCGCTTTCTGATGCCATTATAATGTTTTTCAAAATCTTCGCCTATCTAATCTTGCTAATTATTGTCTTAAATTGCGTTTATTGAGGTGGATCATGACCGAATCGTTAAAATTTCTCCAAAACATGCAGGAAATTACTCAACTAGAAATCAATCAGCTGGATGCAGCCGGTCAACTTACCGATGTCTGGAACCGACCGGCAATTGTCAAGCTGCCCAACTCATATCTGAAAAAATTGGCTGCTGCCGCTTTTGCACCTGGAATTTTTTTGCTGGCACCCAGTTCGGTGATTAGGGGCGCCTTGCTGGTTAACTCAAAACACCGGCTTTTGATCTGGCAAAATCTGCGCAGCTGTACTCAACATCATTTGGAGCAGGCCGGCAGCGCTATCTGGTTTGGGCTCAACCAGCATTGGCCAAAAATTCATAAAACATTTGAAAACGAGCTGCCATTACCAGAGCATATTTTAGAAAACCATAACAGCTATGAGTTGGAAAAGCAGATGCTAAGCGCGGTTCGTGATGGTGACGACTTAAGCTATCAGCATTATTTCCGCCTTTTAACCAGCTCAGGTACCTTTGGTCAGGTTGCCAAGGATCGACTGCGCAATCAAAAAAATCTTTTAATCTGCCACATCACTTTGCTGACTAGACAGGCTATCGAAGGCGGCCTTGCTCCCAATGAGGCGTTTGCCCTTTCTGATCAGCTCTGCCAGCAGGTTGAAAGCCTCCAAACGATTGAGCAGCTAAACGCGCGACTGCAGGCAACCGGTCAGATCTTTATTCAGCGCATTCAAAAAACTCAGCAGACGCAAAATAACCAAAAGGGCTTGCTGACGCAAAAAATCGAGACTGCCCTGCGCGATCACTGCGGCCAAAATTACTCTTTGGATGCCCTGGCTCATGACCTGCAGCGTGACAAATATTATCTGGCCCATCTTTATAAACAGGAAACCGGCCAGACGATCAATCAATATGAAAACTCATATCGGATCAGCCGTTTTAAATCCATGCTGCTCTGGACCGATCAGCCAATTACCGAAATTGCTGCCGTCCTTGGCTTTGCAACCCCCAACTACGCCTCGCGCTGCTTTAAAAAAATCGTTGGCATTGCACCGCAACAGTACCGCCAGCGCCATCAGCTGAATCTTTTGCACCAGTAAAAAAATGCCTGGGGTTCATATCAAGCCCCAAGACATTTTGTATTAATTTATTCTGTTGCTTTTTCAGCTGCCGCAACCAGTTCCTCAAGCGATTGACTGCCGAAGATCACCGGTCCGTCATTGATAATCGTAGCCGGTACGCTCATAATCTGCCGTTCCTTTCTTAAAGCCGGGAAATGCTGCAGATCAATCATTGTTGCTGTAATGCGCGGATTGAGCGAAGCCATCCGCTGACAAGCAGCCACGACATCCGGACAGAAGTGACACGTTAAAGAGACCCCAATCTTAATATCAGTCGATGGCAGCGTTTTGATTCGTTCAGCCAGTGCTGGTTCAACGCTTTGCCCTGGACCGCCCACGTTGTAGATGCCTAAAATCAATGACGTCAATTCATGACCGGTTGGCACGCCAGCATAGTGCAGCCCAGTATCGATATCATCAACGACCAGACGCAGCTGAGGTGTATAGACCAGGCTATCGGGTGCGGTGGCTTTTTGAATCTTGAGGTGATCATTGAGCTTTACCAGTTCACCAATAAAGCTGTCCATCTCTTGACTCAGTTCCGTATCGTCTTCCAAAAGCTGCAGCGTGACGTCTTTGGTCAGCCGGCTAAAGACACCTTGCATCTGAGCAACCAGGTCTGGTGTAAACCAGTCGCCAGTATGATGAGCAACGGGCTGCTTACTTTCAACCTGTGAGGTCTGCCCAACCGTAGCTGCTTTGGGAACCTCTTTTTTGACATGAACCGGGATTCCCAACCGCTGTTTTTGTTCCGTCACGTATTTTTCCGCGCTGGTAGCTGCTACCGCCCCATCAGCCGCGGCCGTGATGATCTGACGCAGCTGCTTGACGATGACGTCGCCCGCTGCATAGACGCCAGGCAGATCAGTTGCTCCGGTTTGATCAACGTGAATATAGCCGCGTTCATCCAGATCAACGATACCCTTTAACTGCTCAGTAGCCGGTTGCGTGCCAACATAAATAAAGACGCCAAAGGTTTGGTCGCCATCATCGACATGGTAGACCGTTTCCTCGCCGGTTTGATTATTGACCATCGTCAGCGATTTCAAGTACTGATCACCATCAACGCGCTTGACCTCGGTATGGTACAAAACACTGACTTTCGGATTGTCCAGTGCCCGAGAAGCCGTTAGCGGTGCGCACTTAAAATGATCACCCCGCACGAGGACCGTCACGTGCTTGGCAAACCGGGTCAGATAATCGGCTTCTTCAGCAGCTGAGTAACCACCGCCGACAACAAACACCTGCAGACCACTAAACAGCTCGCCATCACAGGTTGAACAGTAAGCCACGCCACGCCCGCGAAACTCTTCTTCACCCGGAAAGCCAACCTTGCGTGGACTGGCTCCCATTGCCAAAATGACGCTGCGGGTCTGATAGATGCTGCCGCTTTTGCCGGTCAGCTTTTTAACGTCGCCATCAAGCTCAAACTTAACGATATCGTCTTTTTGAATCTTAACGCCAAAGTCAGCAGTCTGCTGCTGCATCTGATTCATCAGTTTGGTGCCGTCAATGGCCGCATTGCCGGGATAGTTGTAGACCGTTGAAGTCGTAGTAACCTGACCGCCGACCGTGTCCGCCTCCAAAATTAAGGTATCCAGGGTTGCCCGACCAGCATAGATGCCAGCAGTCAACCCCGCAGGCCCAGCGCCCACGATAATCAGATCATAAATATGTTCTGCTGCCATTTTAATCACCTGCAATCATTAAAGCTTGCCGACCAAATCCAAGCTTGGCTTAATGGTATCCTGACCTGGCTTCCAGTTGGCTGGGCAGACTTGGTCGCCATGCTCACGAACAAACTGAGCAGCCTGCAACGTCCGCAGAATCTCCTCGGCGGAACGACCAATCCCCATGTTATTGATCGTGTATGATTGAATCTTGCCATCGGGATCAACGATGAATACGCCCCGATAAGCCTGTCCCTCATCCTCATTCAAAACGTCGAACATCCGCGCCAGTTTGCCGGCTGGGTCGGCCAGCATGTGGTATTTAATCTTACCGATTTTTTCAGATGCTTCAGCCCATGCCTTGTGAACGAATTCAGTATCTTCTGAAACCGAGTAGATTTCCGCGTTGGCCTGCTTAAAGGCTTCATAGTTGTCCTGCAGCGCTTCCAGTTCTGTTGGGCAGACAAATGAAAAGTCAGCCGGGTAGAAGAAGAAAATGCTCCACTTGCCAAGAACGTCCTGCTTGGTTACATCCATTGTCTCACCATCTTGATAGGCACGCACCTTAAAGTCCGCGATTTCTTGACCGATAAAGTTCATTATAATCCTCTCCTTTAATTTAGAATGATTATTAACTACATCTATAATTTAACACTTTTACCGTTCAATGTAAATCAAATCACTTTTAGTTTTGCAATTGCTTTACTTTTTTAGATTTGTTTTGAAATCAATAATCAAAACGTACCTTACCCGCTAAAATGCTATCGAGTTTATTTTATCAAGTTTAAGTTTCTTTGGAAAGCGGATACAATATCATAAGCTAAAAACAGGAGGAATAAGCATGCAGTTTTTGGAAGACGGCTATCTGCCAACGATCAACACTACTTTTTCATTTTTTGGCGGTCATACCGAAACCGTCGAGCCTGGCTGGCGCTGGCCAACTGAGCACCACCCAGCCTTTGAGATTATGTACATCTTGGATGGCGCGCAAAGAACAGTTACCGAATCAGCCGAAAAAATCATTAAATCCGGTGAAATGATGATCATTCCCATCGGTATGGAACACACCAACTATTGCTGGGGCAACGAATCAATGACCTATTTCACCATGCATTTTAACCTTGACGACCCAGCTATCAAATATCTGCTGGTGAAAAACTTTACCAACCAGATTATTGATCAGACCGCGCCTTACTATGACGAACTGCGCCAATCGCTTGAACAGATCATCAGCATCATCGGTAATCAATATTCATTAAGCGACCGGCTGACGATCGAGCTAAACACGATCAACGTGATTGGAACGCTGATTCATCATCTGCATGCCAACAAAGATCAGTTACCTAAGCAAAATGAAATCGATCATTATGCTTTGTTTCAGCAGATCTCAATGCGTATTAAAGATGAGCTCAACGAACAGATTTTCAATGCCAAAGTTCCCCGGACAATTTCAATCGCTTCAATCATTGCCGAGTTTCACATCAGCCAAAGTACCGCGCTTCACCTTTTTAAACAGTACAGCCAACAGTCGCCGCAAAAATATCTGCAGAGTCTCAAAATGCAGATTGCTAAAAATTTACTGCTGCAGCCTGATTTGAGCATTAAAATCAACAACCAATAAAAGCGCTTCGCCATTTCAAAATGGCGAAGCGCTTTTTAATTAATCCGTAAGATTAGCCTAATTTGGCATTAAGCTTTTAGAAAACCCGCTGCTCAGCTTGGAACTTAACCAAAGGACCGGCCGTTACCTTGACACCGTCACGATGATTGCCAAAGAAGTCGGCATCAAAGACGATTGGCGTGCCATCAGGGTTTTCATAACGTTCTTCTGGTTCAAACGCCATCCCCAGCGTAGCAGTTGCGATCTTTGCATCGTTGTTTTGAGGCAGGAAGTCAGCCAAATTCGTCTTAAGATACAGGCCATCAGCTCGCTTTTCCAATTCCAGTACGACTTGATCCTTATCATCAACGAATTGGCTCTGCTCCTTGCTACATGACTGAGCGCCGTTAAAGTAGGCATTGCCCGCGCTCCATACAGGCAAGTGGTTGTAATAATGATCACTGTTTGGCGCGTAGATTCCGCAGTAGCCATCAAATTGACGATCCCATTCTGCAAACGTTGGATATTCTTCAAATGGCTGGGTACCGACTTTAAAGTTGTAAGTATCCCATGCATCCGGCTTGTCATGCATCAGTTCAGCCAGCTTTTGCATTTCCGGCCGTAGCTTTTGTTGAACGAAGACATTATTGTAAAAACGATTGTCGCCATGTTGGAACGTCATAAAGCCCATTACCTTGGTGCCGTGATGTTCATGATATGGTGTAAAGCGGTTGGATGGCAGGTTGACGGAATTATTGTCCGTCCCAACGCCAACCGCAGTAAAGCTGCCCGCAATCAGGTTGTGCACCATGGCAATTCCCTGCGCAGCAAACCGAATTGAGCGTTCTGAAAGGAATAGGTTGTTGTCAATCAGCGTTGGTCCATGCGAAACCTCGACCCACATATCTTCACCAAGCCCTTGCAGCACGTCGCCCACGTTCTCTTCGCTGACTTCAAAATGCTCTGGTAACGAATTGTGGTCAAAAACATTTTGAGTTACACGTGTCCCTTGTGCCTGCCAGTCTAGCCATAAGCCACGCGTACAGTGGTGAATATGATTATGACGGTAGATCACATCAATGGCAGCATGCATCTTAATGCCGCCAATTTCGGCGCCCACCAGATTTTGACGAATGTTGATATTGTAGATGTCGTTTTCTTCAATCAAGGAGAAGACACCGCCCAAATGACCAACAATCCCGGTTTGACCACAATCATGAATGCGATTGCGACGAACAATATGCGAGCCGATATGTTCTTTATCCCAGCCTTCATAAGATGCCTGACAGATCACGTCACGTTCAGTCTGAGTACCATCCTTGTATTTCCACTTGGACCACTTGTTGTCATTATTTGGCTGCAGGTACTTGCCAAGCGAGATGCCTGAACATTTAGAATGCGAGATCTCGCATTCTTCAATGATCCATCCTTTTGACCAGTGCGGACCAACCATCCCTTCTTGATAGGCCGTTGGTGGCGCCCATTGCGTCGCCGCTTTGGTAACGCCAAATCCTTTTAAGGTAATGTAGCCGATTCCTTCAGCCTGTGGGTAAAAACAGCTTTGCCGCACATTGATCTCCACATTTTCCTGGTTGGGATCGAAATCATGGAAGTTGGCATAAATGATCGTTTCATCCGTGTCAGCATCTTGTTCCGTATACCAGGTATAGATCGTAAAATCTGGGTCCCATGATTTTTCATTGCGAACGGGCTGCTTTACCTCAGCCAGCGTGTTGACTTCATACAAGGCCTTGTCGTTTAAATAGACCTCACCGGTATGAGCCAGGATTCGTGCATCGAACCAGTCACCAAAAATCTTGGTCGTGTATGGATTGCGCTCACTAAACATACTGTTGGGAATTTTTACCTGCCAAATGCCATCTGCAGTTTTTTTCCAGCCTTTAACGACTTCCGCCCCAGTAATAATGGCCTTTAACGGCTCAACCGACTCATAGACGATGCGCTGATCTGCCGTGCCCGCGTGCTTAGGATTGACGTTTTCACGATAAATGCCTGGAAAAACGCACACCTTATCGCCTGGCATTGCGATATCTGCGGCTGCTTGAATCGTTTTAAATGGACGATGCTTGCTTCCATCACCATCAAATGGCGCCTGCGCATCAACATAGATTTTCATGAATCTTCATCCTTTCCGTTATTTCTGCATTAAGACAGCTACTTTTCTTCAGCTTGGCGGCGATCTTCAATTTCGTGATTGATTTTGTCAACTTCTGCATCAGACAATGGGTACTTACTGATCACCCACATGCCAACAATTGCCAAAACAATTGGCAGCCAGATCATTGAAATCGTAATCCCATTCAAGGCCGTTGCTGATTGCGTAGCCTTAGTACCGTCAAAGTGGCAAGCGGCATTGATGTAGCCTGGAATGATCCCGCCAAGTGCCAGCCCAATCTTGAAGAACAGTCCCATCAAGGCGTTGATGATCCCAGCAACCCGCTTCTTTGAGTTCCATTCACCATAGGAAACGACTTCTGGAACCAAGGACCACATGTAGCCAGTAGCGGCCGTAATTCCCCACTGCATGATAAAGCGACCAATGTAGCCCAGGGCAATGCTGTTCTTAAACTGTGGCCATGACCATACCCAAAGAAGCAGCGTCCCAACGATAAACATTCCCAAGAACAGTTGGAAGAATCCCTTTTTGCCGATCTTGCGCCGAATAATTGGCCATAAGAAAACCAAGAAGATTCCTGGAATCGAACCAATCAGATTGATTGAAGCCATCCATTCTGAGTGACCAATGTTGTACTGAACAAAGAATGGCCAAACCGTATTGCCAAAGAACATGAAGGTAAAGCCAACCAGGAAAAAGCAGCCTAGTACCCGTAGTGGTTTGTTACGACGCAGCTCATTCCAAAGATCAGAAAACTTAACGGAATCCGTTTCTTCTTCCGTTGGCAGCACCCGTTCATGAACACCAAAGTAAGTGCAAAGCAACAGAATAAAACCAATCAGCATATAGATCGACATAACGTGGAAGTAGGCACCAGCAGCGTGTGGCGAGGCATAGTTGCCTAGATTAAGCTTGATGCCAAACATGCCAATATCTTTTAAATGCTTGGCAGGAGATGCCATCTGAACGAACAGTGGTAAAAATGTGTAGACCAAAAGATTACCGATATTGGCTTCCGTCATCCGAACCGTCGTTAAAGTTGAGATCTCATCATTGTCCCGCGTCAGCGAAGCATTCAGCGAACCATAAGGAATATTAACGAACGAATAGATCAAGGCCGTTGCCAGATACATCAAGAATGCATAGGCAACATTGCCGCGGACGGCTGGAATTGGCAAGAACAGCATGGCACAGCATATCGTGAGCGGAATTCCGAAATAAATCAAAAATGGCTTGTATTTGCCACCATGCTTAAAGTGGCTCTTATCGACAACCGTTCCGACCCAGGGATCCCAAAAAACGTTAACCCAGCGAACGATCAGAAAAATCGTGGCCCCAACGGCTGCCGAGATTCCAAAAACCGTTGTCAGATAAAACAGCAGCATTGAGCCAATCGTTCCAAAAATCAGATTTTGTGCCAAGTCACCGGCACCATAAGCGATTCGCTCACCCCAAGACAGTTTGGCGAACTCATCGACTTGCTTATTTTTTGGCTTGTCCATAGTTTTTACACCTCTTGTAGATTTGATTCAAACCGGTGCAGCGCTACACGTTAGTTTGTGTTTTCAACCAACGACCAAAATCTACCATGTCCTTTTTGAAAACGCTACCCTAAAAATCTATTTTTCGTTATTTACGAGCTAAAGTCTTTAATTTCTTAAAAATTATGAAGCCGTTTTCTTCATATAGTGCAAAATAAAAATGATCGCTGAATAAAACGCGATCATTCAACAAAAAAATTAAATCACATATGATTAATCTTTCATGTTATTTTTGAAAAGATAGTCGTAAAGATTCCAATCAGCAAGTTTGGCGGCATCGGCACGTGCTTCTTTAGGCGTTATCCCAGTTAGGGCATGGAAGACTCGTGAAAAATGGGCCTGGTCAGCAAATCCATAACGCTCGGCAAGCTCTGCCATTGAAAGATTGGTGCCAATCAAATCTTCAATCGCATGATTAATCTGAACCAAGCGCTTGAAGTGACTGATACTGACTCCAACCTGTTTTTTAAACTGGCTGCCAAGATAGCGACTGGATAACCCTACCGTCATTGCCAGATCATCAACGCTTTGGTCCATAGTCGGATTACTCATTAACTGCCAAAAAACCTTGCTGACCGGTGCCGTCATCTTGGCATCAACCATCTCACGACAGCGCATAGCCATATCCACATCAGCTGCCTCAATTGCTGCCAAAACTTCATTGTAGGACGTTAACGATTCGATATGTCGTACGTATTGATCATTCAGTGAATATACCTGTTCATAATCCAACCCGACTTGAAACAGGGCACGCAGATTTACGGAAACCGAGATAATACCCCAGTTTTTAACATTGCGCAGCGCATCTTGATTATCTGCTAAAATGCCGATCCGACCTGAGTTGATGTTTTTAGAGAAAATAATTGGTAAAGCAGCCAAATTGCCTTGCGCAATTGCTTTTTTGACTTCGCGTTCATAAAGATAACTAACATGGCCACCCTCACTACTCATGCGCAGCTTCATCAATTGGGCATCAAAGTCTCTCGAAAGACGTGCTTGATGAAACTCGTCACTGATGGTTTCAAAATCGATCGGCAGTTCTAATAACCGTACCAACACCAAAATCTGCTGCAAAAACTGTTTTTCTTCCAGATAAACCGTCTTCAGCAGCTTTGGCATATACATGACGGCATGACTGCCTAGCATCTCACTGTTTTGATAACGCTGACTAATGTTAACGATCACTGGTCCTACATAGATGACTATCTGGTCGCACCATATTAAGCAACTGTATAGATTTTGACTATGCCGCAAAAATTGCAGCGACTTATGTGGACAGCGACGCAAAATTTTTAGATAGTTCACCAGCAACAACTTGCCTTGACGAAACTGTAAACTATACTGACCGTTGTCATACTCCCAAATTGTGGCTGGAACTCCCAATGATTCTAGATACGCAGTTACGATTTCCATTTTATTCCGTCCTTTGTTCAAAAAATAGTTCTAATATTCAAGCGAGCGTGTCAGCGATTACATAAAATATATCATGAGCTAGGGAAGATTAATATATTGCTGCTGATTTTAAGATCTTGGTCAGTCTGATTTTTTAGATTGGTCAATTCCTTAGCTCTTTTTAAAATCAGCATTAACTATAAAACACTCCAATTCCATTTTTCCCTACTCACGCTTATTGGTAAAGCTGATTATTATTGTTTTGCCGACTGCTTTTTAGGCCGTGGGCAAAACATTTCTCAAATCTTACTGTCAACTCGGTTTAGACAAGTCCGTTAACCTGCCTGCGAATTCGTTTTAGTTATGATCATCTTATAAAGACAAATGGCCTAATCATCTGGTCGCTGTTTGTCTGCTTTTTTCTTATATATATTTTTTCTTATATATAATAGAAGAAAAAATTTCAAATACATAAAAGCGTCATGCAGAAATGCCTTAGTGGCAGTCTGCATGACGCTTTTTAATGATGCAAATGAGTTTTTAAGCTGTTAATTGATAAAATAATCAGAAATTAAACTGCCTAACTATTCTTCACGACGGAAGCTCAATAGAGAGTGGCACAAGTCTTTAGTCTGACCATAGACTTGGTGGTAGATTGCGTACAATTCATCATACTTGGCAACATTGGCCGGCTTTGGCAGATATTCCTTACCAAAGTGAACGAATTCTTTAGCACAGTCCTGCAGCGAATCAAACCAACCCAGACCAACTGCCGCGATCATAGCCGCTCCCAAACCAGGTCCTTGTTCATTGGTTAAGGCAACAACCTTCTTGTTAAAGATGTCGGCCTGCATCTGAAGCCAAAAGTCGCTCTTGGCCCCACCACCAATGGCTACCACCGTGTCGAATTCCTGACCGTTTTGATCATAGATATTTAAAATATCACGGAAACTGAAGGTGATCCCTTCCATCACGGCCCGACAGAAGTCATAGCGATCCTGCATACTGTCAACGCCAATAAAGCTGCCGCGAATATCAGCATCAGCATATGGCGTCCGTTCACCAACCACGTATGGCGTAAAAATCAAACCATTCGCTCCCAGTGGCCGCTGAGAAGCTTTTTCAACCATCGTTGCGAAGTCTTCATCTGGATCAAACTTATGCTTAAACCAGTTTAGCGAGTGACCGGCTGCCAGCGTAACACCCATTGAGTAGTAGGTGTCTGGGATTGCGTGACATTCGTATTGAATCTGGCCATGGTAATTAACGTTGGCATTTTCTTCATATTTAAGCACAACGCCCGAAGTCCCAATTGAAGACATAACCATGTTTGGATGCAGGATGCCGGCACCAACCGCACCGCAGGCATTGTCACCGCCACCGCCATAGATTTTGGTGTCCGTTGAAAGGCCTGAGAACATGGCATAGCTAGCCGAAACGTTGCCCGCATAGTCAACCGACTTCATCAAAGGTGGACACATGCTCATCGGAATATCAAAGGCATCACAGATTTCCTGGCTCCATTGACCTTCCTTGATGTCTAACAGCACCGTCCCCGTGGCATCCGAATAATCCATCCCCAGGTTACCCGTCATGCAGAAGCGAACATAGTCTTTTGGCAACAGGAACGTTTTGGCCTTAGCCCAGATCTCCGGTTCATTTTCCTTGACCCAAAGCAGCTTAGGCAGCGTGAAACCTTCCAGTGGCTTGTTGCCAGTAATATCGATGAAGTGATCGCCCATCTTATCCATGATTTCTTGACACTGCTTGGTCGTGCGCGTGTCGTTCCATAAAATAGCTGGCCGCAGCACCTGATTATTTTCATCAAGCAGCACCAGGCCATGCATCTGACCAGAGAAGGAAATCCCTTTGATCTCTTCTTTTTTAAGACCGTCTTTTAAGATCATCCGGTCAATGCCAATCGTCGTACCATACAGCCAGTCTTGTGGGTTCTGCTCACTGTAGCCTGGCTTAGGCTGACTCAGTGGATAGTCGTAGCTTTGCTGAGCGGCGATCTTGCCTGAGCGATCCATTGCCGAAACCTTAACGGCACTGGTCCCCAAGTCGACCCCAATTACATATTCATTCATAGTCTTTCCTCCAAGAAAAAAGGATCCGCAGCCATCTGCGGCGATGCGAATCCTTTCTATTATATTGTTAGAGTTTCAAGTGATTATTTAGCCAGCGTTTCGATCATGAAGTGGTTGATCGTGTCCTTAACCTGTTCAAGGTGGTCAGATTGCGTAGCTGCACGCAGTTCGCTTTGTGGGGTGTCCAAGACGGTTGGCTCGATTGACTTGAAGTCTTCCTTGCCTTCTTCAATCGACTTGCCCAAACCTTCGTCCCATGATGCGTAACGATCCTTGAGTACCTTGTCCAGGTAGCCGTCTTCCTTTAGGGCAGCGGCAACGCGCAGGCCGGCAGCAAACGTGTCCATACCAACAATGTGGCTGTAGAACAGATCTTCTGGCTTCCAGGAAGTACGACGTGGCTTGGAGTCGAAGTTCAGACCACCGTGAGGGCCAATTTGACCTTCTTCAACGACTTCGTACATTGCAGCCGTTGCTTCGTACAGATTGGATGGGAATTCGTCGATGTCCCAACCGATCAGCTTGTCACCTTGGTTGGCGTCCAGTGAACCCAGCATGCCGGCTTCACGTGCAACGCGAATTTCGTGTTGGTAAGTGTGACCAGCCAGGTTAGCGTGGTTGCCTTCCAGGTTCAGCTTGAAGTCCTTGTCCAGGCCGTATTCCTTCATAAAGTTCAGCGTCGTAGCAGCGTCGAAGTCGTATTGGTGCGTAGTTGGTTCCTTTGGCTTAGGTTCCAGCAGCATTTGAGCATCAAAGCCGATTTCGTTTGCGTAGTCCTTAGCCATGTGGAAGAACTTGGCAATGTGCGATTGTTCACGCTTCATTTCAGTGTTCCAGAGTGATTCGTAACCTTCACGGCCACCCCAGAAGACGTAGTTCTCAGCGCCAACCCGCTTACCAACTTCCAGACTGTGCTTCAGTTGAGCACAAGCATAAGCGTAGATCTTAGCAGATGGAGCAGTACCGGCACCAGCCAAGAAACGAGGGTTCGTGAACAGGTTGGACGTGTTCCACAGAACCTTCATGCCAGTCGTCTTTTGGTACTCAACGATCTTGTCAACGATCTTGTCCAGGTTCTTGTTGGTTTCACGCAGGGTGTCGCCTTCTGGAGCCAAGTCGCGGTCGTGGAAGCAGAAGTAGTCAACGCCCAGCTTGTTGTAGAATTCAAAGGCGTAGTCAACCTTTGCCAAAGCGTTGTCCATTGGGTCAGTGTACTTGTCGTATGGACGAACGGCCGTACCATCACCAAATGGGTCAACCAGGCGTTGGTCAAACGTGTGCCAGTAAGCAACTGAGAACCGCAGCCAATCCTTCATCTTCTTGCCCAGGATAACTTCTTCTGGGTTGTAGTATTGGAATGCCAGGCGTGAGTTCAAGCCTTTGTGTGGACCTTCATACTTAACTTTGTCAATACCTTGCCATAAATCACTCATAATATGGGCCTCCTGAAATTTATTAGTTCGAATAAACAACTAACTTACGGTTTTTAATATAGACCATCAAGCTATTTTTGTAAACCCTTTCCATCAAAAAAATTGAAATTTTTGCATTTTCAATTTAGTGTGTAATTCGATTCTCCGCTTATAAAATAGTAGAGAAAAATGCTCTCTCACAACCGCTTTTTAGCTAGGTTTCATCGAAAATAACACTAAGCAGGCCGCCGATTTTGCCTTAATTGGTTTTTCTGGTACTTTTTTACTAAACATCTTGATTTTTCGTTTGGAAGCGGTTATATTAATCCCGTAAGTTAGTTTTAATCTTTAACTAACTAAGCAATAGGAGTGTTTTTATAGTTAAGGAGTTGTAGTAATCATGCGCAAAGTATCTGCGGGCTTTATCTACTTTTTCGGGGCCCTCGGCGGTTTGCTCTTCGGTTACGATACCGGTGTTATTTCTGGTGCTATTCTGTTTATTCAAAAACAGATGCACCTGGGAACTTGGGAACAAGGCTGGATCGTTTCCGCAGTACTGCTGGGTGCCATCTTAGGTTCATTGTTTATCGGACCATCTTCTGACAAGTATGGTCGTCGCAAATTGCTATTATTGTCATCGATTATCTTCTTTGTCGGTGCGCTTGGTTCCGGATTCTCACAAGGCTTTTGGTCATTGCTTTGCTTCCGGATTGTCTTAGGGCTGGCCGTTGGTGCCTCATCTTCAATGGTACCAACCTACCTGGCCGAACTTTCTCCAGCCGACAAGCGGGGCATGGTTTCCAGTATGTTCCAATTGATGGTTATGACTGGTATTCTGGTTGCCTACATCACAAACTGGTCATTTGAAAACATGTACACTGGTTGGCGTTGGATGCTTGGTTTTGCCGCTATCCCAGCTGCCATCATGTTCTTCGGTGCCCTGTTCTTGCCAGAATCACCACGTTATCTGGTTAAGATTGGTCGTGAAAACGATGCACGGACCGTTTTGATGAATATGAACCATAATGACAAAGGCGTTGTCGACAAAGACATGACCCAGATCGAACAGCAAGTCCACATGAAGAATGGTGGCTTAAAGGAACTGTTTGGGCCAATGGTGCGTCCAGCTTTAGTTGCGGCAATTGGTCTGGCTGTCTTCCAGCAAGTCATGGGCTGCAACACGGTGCTCTATTACGCGCCAACGATTTTCACTGACGTTGGCTTCGGTGTTAACGCTGCGCTGCTGGCTCACATTGGGATTGGTACCTTTAACGTCATCGTCACGGCATTTGCCCTCTCAATCATGGATAAGGTTGACCGGAAGAAGATGCTGATCTATGGTGGTCTTGGCATGGGAATTTCACTGTTTGTCATGAGTGCTGGGATGAAATTCTCCGGCGGTTCAAAAGCTGCTGCGGTTATCTGTGTTCTTGCCATGACTATTTACATTGCCTTCTTCTCTGGTACTTGGGGTCCGGTTATGTGGGTCATGTTTGGTGAAATGTTCCCACTTAACATTCGTGGTCTTGGCAACTCATTTGGTTCCGTGGTTAACTGGACTGCCAATCTGATCGTTTCATTAACCTTCCCAACCCTGCTGGACTTCTTTGGTACGGGTAGTCTGTTTATCGGCTATGGCGTTCTTTGCTTCTTTGGGATTTGGTTCGTTCATGCTAAGGTCTTTGAAACTCGCGGCAAGTCCTTGGAAGATATCGAACAGACATTGCGTGACCACGCTGGTTCCAAAAACTAAGCTCAGTCATTAATCCAAAATTCTACTCAAATCTGAATCCGATCTTACTTGCTGAATTCTAAACCCTCTCAATATCAATCTAATAAATACGGCGGAATTGCAAAAGTTCAACAGCGTGATACCAAGTCTGGCATCACGCTGTTTCTTTATAAAATAAAGCAAGGCTCCTTGTTACTGCTTTATTTTCAAGGTATTTATTTATTTTATTGATTAAATAATGATGATTATAAATTAAAATAAAATTAGAGTTGACTTTATTTTTCTCATAATATATACTCAATTCAACCTTTAGGAATTACTTAAATTAAGGAGTAGAATTATGAAAATTACAAACGCACGATTTAGCTATTATTATCAATCATATTAACGCTGACACGACATAGGTTGTTGGCGTTAGTCTAGCAGTCTATGTGATTGATAATAGTTTGTAATTACCGATTACATGGCAGACATCTTGTTAAAGCACTGTGTAATCGGCTTCGCTCCAATCAGTATATGAATGCAAGCGCGAACCCTCATGGTGTTTTAACATTATGAGGGTTTTTGAATTGATTAACAAGGGAGCGTTTATTATGATTATCATATTAAAAAATGATCAGGCAACAGCAGCAATTGAAGAATTAAAGCAGCATTTCGGCAGTGACCATGATATTTTTGTCCATAACAATCGAGTCGCCATCCAAAAAGCCAGTCCAAATGATCTAACCCCAGCTGAACAAGCCGCTGCCCAAGAAATTATTACCGACGTGCCAGCCGCCGTTCAGGCATCCCGTTTGTTCCATCCCGAAGATACGATCATTAAAACGCCTCATTCAACGATTGGCGGCAATAATTTTACCTTGATGGCCGGTCCCTGCTCAGTTGAATCAGCCGAACATGTCTTAAAAATGGCAAAAGTCGCTAAAAATGCTGGCGCAACCGTTCTGCGCGGTGGTGCCTTCAAGCCGCGAACCTCTCCATACTCATTTCAAGGCCTAGGTAAAGAAGGATTGATTGCCTTAAGAAAAGCAGCCGATCAATTGGAATTGGACGTAGTAACGGAAGTCATGGATCCTGAACAGGTGCCATTGGTCGAAGAATACACCGACATCTTTCAAATCGGCGCACGCAACATGCAAAACTTCTCACTCTTAAAAGCCGTCGGAAAAACTCGGAAGCCAGTAATGCTAAAACGTGGAATGTCAGCAACGGTTGATGACGTTTTGAACGCTACGGAATACATTGCCGCTGGTGGCAACCATCAAATTATGATCGTTGAACGCGGGATTCGAACGTTTGACAACAAGTACACGCGCAACACTTTTGATGTTGGCGTCATTCCCGTTTTGCAAAAGCTGACCCACTACCCAGTAATTGCCGATCCAAGCCACGCTGCTGGACATACTGAATTTGTTACGCCCCTTGCTTTAGCGGGTGTTGCTGCTGGTGCCAACGGCTTGATCGTTGAAATTCATGACGATCCAGCTCATGCTTTTTCTGATGGCGCCCAGGCCTTAAAACCAAACGAATTCAATGAAATGGTCGCCAAAACCAATGCAGTGCGTCAAGCTTTACAGACAATAAAGTAAGAAGAAGGAATTATCATGGAAAAAATCACGGTATCTTTACCCAACCGACAATATCAAGTTTTAATTGAACCGGGTTTGTTAAAAACGGCTGGCGAACGAATTGCCAAAGTTTGGTCAAGACGTAAAATAGCGCTGATCAGTGATGACAACGTGGCGCCACTTTATCAGGCAGACCTGGCTGAGCAGCTGACGGCACTGGGCTTTGATGTCCACTGCTATGATTTTCCTGCTGGCGAGGCTTCAAAATCACTGTCACAGCTGCAAAGACTAAGTGAAAAACTAGTGGCCGCCAACTTTAATCGTGATGACGCGGTAATTGCGCTGGGTGGCGGCGTAACCGGTGATTTAGTTGGCTTTTTGGCGGCTACCTACATGCGGGGAATCTCTCTGATTCAAATTCCAACATCACTGCTGGCTCAGGTTGACAGTTCAGTTGGCGGTAAGACTGCCGTTGATTTGGGAACAACTAAAAATATCGTCGGTGCCTTTTACGAGCCAGACCTGGTACTGATTGATCCAGAAACCTTAAAAACACTACCGCCCCGCGATCTAGTAGAAGGCTATGGCGAGATCGTTAAAGCTGCCGCAATGGTTGGCGGCGATTTTTGGAAATTAATTGAACAAATTGACACTCCTGAAGCAATCTTGGAGCATGCATCAGGACTAAGCAAATATTCCATTCAATTTAAAGCCGCAGTCGTCATGAGTGATGAAAAAGAAAGCGGTCAGCGACAACTGCTTAATTTCGGTCATACAATCGGTCACGCGGTTGAAGCTTTATCTGCCGGTGAGTTACGCCATGGTGAAGCGGTCAGCATTGGCACGGTTGCAATTTGTCAAGCCTTTGAAAATGAAGGCAAGACTGCACCTGGCGTAACGCAAAAAATCAAAGAACGGCTGGCAGCAGTTGGTTTGCCAACTACTTCACCATGGCTAGCCTCTGATAGGGTCTTGGAACTGATCAAACATGATAAGAAAAATCATAATGGCTACTTAAATCTAGTCTACGTAAAAGAAATTGGCGCGCCAGCCATCCTAAAAGTACCGGCTGATCAAATTGCAGCCACTCTCCAGCTTCCACGCTAGCTAAAAACACGTCTCACTAAGCTGTCATGCTCGGAGACGTGTTTTTTTTACTTAACATTTGAAACCGATTTTGGCCATTTCAGCGTCAACGAATAGCGATCCATATCCAAAAAACGATGAATAGCCATTGAGCTGGCGCCTAAAAGCGATGCCATCTCAGACCCCTTGATCATCTGTAGTGGAATGTCAACTTGGTGATCATACAGCCAGTCGCGCAAGTGCTGATATAATTCTGGTATTTCATCAAACAACGGTGAGTCAAAATAAACCGCCTGTGGGCCAAAACTCGCGATTGCATCATAAATCAGCTTCTGCAGCTGCCCCATTGCTTGGGCAATCACACGGACAACGGTTTCATCATGCTGCCGATACAGCTCATATAGTTGGGCTGGTCGCAGATTATCTACTCCTTTTTCCTGGGCAACCTGGGCTAAAATCGCATCTTCAGAGCAGAGCGACTCAACCTTGACCAACTGTCCATCCTGCCCGACAACCAGACTGCGGCCAATTTCGCCAGCTCGGCCATGAAAGCCGCGATACAGCTGCTGATTGGCAATAATTCCGGCACCCACGCCCCGATGAATACTGATTGCTAGCAAGTCGCGGTATGACTCTTGATCACCAAAATCACGCTCAAAAATCGCCGCCAGGTTGGCTTCGTTTTCCAAAATCGTTGGTACCTGAAACTCATTTTCAAAATAGGCAGCCAGGTCAATGCCATTCGTACTGATAAATGGCGCGTCAATGATTTTATTATGGTCAACGATTCCATGGACCGAAAAGCCGATCGCCAGCAGGCCGTGAATCGTATCATCGTTTTGCTCCATCTTCTGCAGTACCTCTTTAATCGTCTGCATGATTAAAAGCATATCGCGTTTTTTCAATGCAATCTGCTCATAGCTGATGATTTCGCCATTAATATAGCTGAACATAACCCGCAGATGACCGGTGCCGATTTCAAAGCTGGCTACAAAGCCATATCGCTTATTCAAACAGACCAGATTCGGCTTACGGCCACCGCGATTGGTCGATTCCCCCTGTCCCAGTTCTTCAATGAAGCCTTCATCATTTAGTTCATTATAAATTGCTGAAACGGTTGATTTGTTGATTTTTAATTCACGTGCGATATCAACCCGCGTTGTTGTCGGATGATTGAACAGTTGCTGTAGTACCAGTTGCCGATTCGCTACCCGAACCAAACTGCGGCTATCATTTTTCATGTCTAGATCCCCTTTCTAGGTTAGTATGTATTTTAAACTATCTCTAGTGTACCCGCTTTTGAATGAATTATAAACTAATTATTGTATAAAAAAAGAGAAAAGCAAAAATGCTTCCCTCTTATCTTTATTTTTATATTTAGGCAAATGCCGTTGCAATACTGCCGATTACAATTAAAACAATGCCCCAGAAGGTGAATTTCGATTCGCGCGGGCTCTTATGCTCATGCAGAACCAAAATGCCGCCAAACGTTGCGATAACCACGTTTAACTGCGTAAAGACAAAAGCAACCGTAACTCCAATCATTCGTGCTGCGAAGATGTAGGCAAAGGCCGCAATCCCCCAGGAAATTCCAGCCAAAATGTTGGTGTACTGCTCTTTTTGCGTAAAGGCCTTTGCATTGCCAGAAGCCAGGTCATAGATAATAGCCCCCAACAAGATTCCCAGTACTTCTGGCAAGAAGATACCAACTGAGTCTTCGTGCGCCAGAATCGGCATCTTAGGGAACGATGAATAAATCCAGTAACCAATCGTCGTTACCAACAGAAACAAAACATCCTTGGTCGTGACGCTTTGACCATTGGAACGATCGGTAAATGAAGTCATCATTGCCCCGACAATAACGATTGCCAAAGCGATAAAGCCAATCGTCAGTGCTCGGGCTGAGTGCCATTCACCAAAGATGAGCACCCCAATGATTGAGTTGCCAACCAGCTGGAAGACAGTTGACAGCGGTACCGTATTGGAAACCCCAATTCGTTTGAATGAAACGAACTGACCAACCTGAGCCGTTGACCATAAAGCTCCACACAACAATGAGAACAGAAACGCCTTCATGCTAACCTGCGGATGAATGATCAAAAAGGCAATCAAACCGACTAATGAGGCCCCAGCGCCAATCCCAAAAATCTGGTTGGCTTCTGATCCACCAACCTTACCGGTAATCAGCGGCATAAAGCCCCAGCCCAACGCTGGAATTAATGCAATAAGATAAGCCATAATCAAAATCTCTCTCTCTTAATAAAAATTTCGATAAAAATATTTAAAACCTTACGAGAAATAACTATACCTTAGTGCAATCGTTTTCACAAGCATTTACATTCAAAAATCAGTAAAATCATTAGTGGTATCGATTTACCATAAGCTTTTACCAATTGTATTGCAAACGTTTGCTCAAAAAGATGGTCTAAAATTGAAAAGGCTTGCAAATTTCATTGTCAAGGCGGCGGTTAATCAATCATCAGTTTCATCGCGCGGCATAATGACGTGCGGGGCATACTCGCGGTCAGGAAAAAAGAGCGTAAAAGTAGTTCCTTTATTCAACTCGCTGGCAACCTTGATTGTTCCTCCATGCAGCTCAACCAAATGATGGACGATCGCCAGACCCAGTCCTGATTCACCATACTGCGTGTTCATTCGCGAGCGGTCGGCTTTATAGAAGCGTTCCCAGATCTGCTCCGTTTGCTCTTTAGTCATTCCAATCCCGTTATCCTTGACCGCAAACTCAGCCCCTTTTGGCAGTCGCCGACCAGAAATCTCAATTTTGCCATTTTTGGTAAATTGAATAGCATTTTGGATAATGTTAAACATAATCTGGACAAACCGATCATAATCAGCATAGACACGCAGAACCTTGGGCAGATCCACAACCAGCTCATCATTTTGCACCTTGGCCTTTTTTCGCAACTGAGCCTGAAGATTATTGATCACTGCCGTTGCATCAAAGATTTTGCGATCCATTGAAATCTGATTGGTCCGGATCTTTTCATAATCCAGCGTATCATTGACCAAACGAATCAAGCGCCGCGTATCATTTTGCATCAATTGGATACTGTGCTTTTTATCCTCTTCTGGAATTGCATCGTAGGCCAAACCTTCCAATAAGCCGTTGATCGTGGTCAAAGGCGTCCGCATTTCATGAGCTGCATCAGCCATAAAGCGTCGCCGTCGTTCTTCTTGTTGACGAATCTCTTCTTGTGACGCCTGCAGTGCATCCGCCATCTGATTGAAATCGCGGCCCAGATCATCAATTTCATCATTAGATTTGGTATCAATATGCACTTTATAGTTGCCACGGGCGATCTGGTGTGTAGCACGGCGCATTTTGCTGATTCGCTGCGTAGTTGAGCGAGCCAAAAGATAACTGACCACCAATGCCACCAGCATTGCAATTACAAACGTTGTCAACAGATTATTAAGGATCTGATGCCGACTTTGCTCAACCGTTGATACAAAAGTCCCAATCGAAACAACCGCAACCAGCTTTCCTTGATAAAAATAAGGTCTTAAAATATCAGTCATGCTTGGATGCGGACCTGGTTTTGACTTCTCTTTTGTTCTGTTTTTATCAGAAACGTCTAGACGGGGATGATCGATCTTCTTTTGAATCGTTCTCCCCTGTTTTAGGGCCTGCCATTCTTTTTTTGTCAGTGTCGCCGTATAGCCGTTGCTGGCAAAAATTTTCTGACGGTTGGCATCATAAATCGCAAAGTGCACGTTTTGCCGCGCTAAAAGATTCGCATTGCTCTTTAAAGATGATGTCTTTAATCCTTTAAACTGGCGCGTTGTCTGGTCATATTTAATGGAGTCTTGAATCAGACTATCGGCATCCTGCTGCAATTCTCGCCAGGTATTGGTATATAAGGTTCGATTAGTAACGTTGACAAATGAGATGGTTACAATGATCAGCAGCGTGCAGATCACGGCAAAGAAGCTCAGCATCTGCCGGTAGATCAGCTTCATTGATCTGCAACCTCGCTGTCATCGAATTTATAGCCAACGCCCCATACCGTTTGAATAACTTGCGGACCGGCCTTTTCAATCTTTTGACGCAGCTTTTTAATGTGTGCGTCAACCGTTCGCTCGTCGCCATAATATTCATAGTTCCAAACCAGCTGCAGCAACTGTTCTCTGGTAAAGACCTGTTTCGGTTTGGAGGCTAGCGTCTTTAGCAGGTCGAACTCTTTAGGCGTCAAGTTTTCGATCTGCTGGTCATCTAAAAATGCCTCGCGCGTTTTGGAATTCAGTTTGAAGTGCGGTGTCTGCACGTCAAAATCACTGGCGATCTGCTGCGTACTGCTGCTGAGCTGATTAAGCTGGGTTCGGCGGTACAGGGCTTTAATGCGGGCAATCAGCGCGATCGTACTAAACGGTTTGGTAACGTATTCGTCCGCGCCCATTTCAAGTCCCAGCACCTGATCGCTTTCTGAATCACGTGCCGTCAGCATGATGATTGGCACGGTTGGCGAAATTTTGCGCATTTCAGCCGCTACCTGCATCCCATCCATCTTGGGCAGATTAAGATCCAGCAAGACAATGTCCCAGCCCGTTGGATCCTTTTTAAACATTTCAACGGCTTTAACGCCATCTTGCGCGTAGCCAGCCTCCCATTTTTCTTTTTTGAAGAACATTGCCATCATTTCGCATAAGGTTTGATTGTCCTCCACCATTAAGATTTTCATTTTCTTCACCCCGTCAATAGTTCTTGATTGATTCTAAAAGTCATTATACGGCATTGATCTACCACAATAGGAATATTTTGTGACCAAAATGCGAAACTTTAATAAATTCAGCCCCGTTGCTCAATTAAACATGACACTAAAATTCTTGTCGCGTGCATTCAGAAATCAAATATGTTAAGATTTATTCTGTAACGGGGATGTTTATGGATTCGACGGGTATAGTTCGAATTCCGGCTGCGTTTCGAAGGTTGCGGCTTCGTAAAAACGCTCAGTTTCAAATTATAACTGCAAACAATAATTCAAACTCTTACGCATACGCTGCCTAACAAGTAAGCATGCGTAAATCCGGCTGGGCTCGTCCATGGTGCAGTACCGGGTTTTATCTAACAGTGGACTTACGCTTGTCGCTCCGGCTTGAAGCAACAAGAAGAGACCAATCAAGCTAGTTGTGTGGGTGAGCCCTGATCAGCGGCGTTCCAGGCAATGAACCTTAAATAGCTGAGATATGAACGTAGACGCCGAAATGGCGATATATTCGGACGCGGGTTCAAATCCCGCCATCTCCATTTTGAGTAGCAGCCATGTAGTATATAACGTTATAAGCGTTGCTATATCAAGCTTTTTCAAAATTACATTAATACGAAAAGGTAACAGTTTTCAAAAAAATGTTACCTTTTTTTGTTACCTTTTTTATCAAAATACCAGCATGGCTGTATGTCTTGTTTTTTAGTCCCAGTAAAGAAACTACGGACAAACCGGCTTCAAAAGTCTCCAACAAGCATTCTCAATCGGGGATGCTTGTTTCATTTACATCAAAAAAACCTCTAAGCAACTGGCTATTTACCAGTGCTTAGAGGTTACGCTTGAGATAACGCTATTCAATTCTAACAATCAGTTAACCAGGCACCGTTTTTTCAAACAACGTTTTATTGACCGACAGACTCGCCGGCAATGGCTTTGATGACATCAGCTTTAACCTCACCGACATTTTGCTGTTTCAGATCATTTTCAAAATCCTGTTGAATCTTAAACAGTTTATCACTTAAAGCGTGGTGAATGTTACGGCCAACCGGACAGTCCAGATTGACGTGTTCGTGGAAGTTAAACAGCTCATCTTTGTTTTTCTCTACTGCCACATAAACATCATAAAACGTAACCTGATCCAGCGGCTTTAAGAGCTTGATACTGCCTGGTCCCCGTTTGGTAGCGATCAAACCAGCTCGTTTAAGATCTGACATCAAGGTCCGGATGATCACCGGATTGCTGCCAATGCTTTCAGCCAGCATGGTGCTGTTGACCGTTTCTTTATCGCTAAAATAATCAATCGCCACCAGCATATGAATCGCAATCGTGAACTTAGTTGAAATCTGCATTTAAACACTTCTTTATTCCAGTCTTTAAAAATATTTTATTACAGATATTAAGGAATTGCTAATCAGCTTAGGCTTCAACGACTGAGATCCGCTGTTGAACGTGATTGCCCTTTTCAATCTCATCAACCATGGCAACTGCATAATCAGCATATGAGATCACGCTTTGCTGGCGATCGTTAAGCATGAATTCTTCGCCACCCAGCAGGTACTTGCCAGTCTTTTCACCGTCAGCTTGAAAATCAGCCGCTGGTGAAACATAGGTCCATTTAACGTCTTTAGAAGCGCGCAGAATAGCCAAAGCTGCACCATGCGCGGCACTGACTGGCTTGTAGCTGGCAGGAAAATCAGGCTGCAGCTCCAAAGTTGAGGTATGCTCCGGATTTACATACAGGGAACCAGCACCCCCAACCACCAGCAGACGCGTAGCCGTTCCTTTCAGCAGATCAGCCAAGTAGGCCGCGGCTTTTGAGATTACATACAGATCCGTCAACTGCCAAGCACCAACAGCATCAACAACGGCATCAAACTCTTGCAGATCAGCTTTTGTCAGCTCAAAAACGTCCTTTTGAACATAGCGGGCAGCCTGCGTATTGTTTTCATGACGGCCAAATGCAGTCACATCAAGGCCACGTTGAACAGCTTCACTGATAATTTTTTGCGCAGCGCGACCATTAGCTGCAACAACGGCAATTTTTTTGCTCATCTTAAGTCCCTCCATTTTTGTAAACAATATAGTTACATTTAATCGATATTTATAATATATTATATTACAAATTATTTGTCAATCATCTGGTTACAAAAAAATCAGTCTCCACGTTGGGAAACTGATCTCAATATCTTATTTTAATGTTTTTAGGGGATTCCTAAAAAAGCTAGTTATCGGCAATTACGACTTTGGTACCCTCAGGCAGGTTCTGCTCCATCCATTTAGCGTCTGAAACCGACAGCCGAATACAGCCATGCGATCCCGTTGACTTCCCCAGCTTGGCAGCTTCCTTTAGATTATATGAGCCGTCTGCCTTGGTAGGAACCGAATGGAAAAGATATTCGCCATGATTGAGCCACGAAACATAATAGTTGGCGCCTTCACCCAACTCTTGGTTATAAAAACTGTCCCCCCGTTCAGCCTGAACGTAAAAGGTCCCCGTCGGCGTCGCACTCTTCAATTTTCCGGTTTTGGCATCTTTTTGATAGACACCGCCCGAACTGTACATGGTATAGATCAGCTTAGAGCCATCATAAAGATAGGTCCGATTGCCTTTTAAGCTGACCTTGACCCAAAGATTCTTAACCTTGCTTAAGTCAGGGTACGGAACGGTTTCAGATGATTTTTGCCAGTCAATTGGCATCCGCATTTTGCTTTGCGACTTGGAACTGGTTGCCTTGGATTTAGCAGTCGTAGAGACAGTCTTGTTTGTGGCAGCCGGCTGCTTAAGATGATTATTATACATATGGTAGCCGCCCAAAATAATTACAACTAAACAAAGCAGCCAGTAAATTGTATGTCTTGATTTCAATTTTCTTTCTTCCTATTTTGTAGTAAGATTGTAGCAAATTCGAGCTTGTGGAGGGGTTTGACTTGCGCACCAATTTAAAAATTGCCTATCTTTCGGCAATCGGTTTTGCTACTGCAGCTATTATTTTATCAAATTGGCACTAATAATGCTCGGGGGAAATAATATTGACCGATTTTTTAAAGAAACTATGGCAATTAATCAACACCCATAAATGGCTTAAAGATCTGCTGCGAGCCGATTGCCTGTACTGTTTGATAGTCGGTAGCTATAATCTTTTGCATCTGCTTATTTCTCAATTACTGCATTCAGTTTCGCTTTACGTTTTCGGGGGATATTTGCTGCTGCTTAATCTTTGCCTGTTGGGGCGGACCATCTTTTTGAAGGCCGTCACTCATCAATATTAAAATCGCATCGCCTTGCTTATAAGCAGGCGATTTTTTATTGTGGCTGTCAATACTAACCAAACATTAAATTTTCGTTTTGATCAGCGAATCTTCAAGTTTGTGGCTTAATGTTATAATAAAATATTGCTGATACGTATTTATAAGGTGTTTACTAGGAGCATTCTATCAATGAAAAAATTTATCGTTGTTTTTCTAACCTGCTGGCTGGCCTTACTGAGCTGGCTGCCAAACATTCAGGCCGCGACGTTTATAAACGCCAATCAGCTGGATGCATCAGCAGCTTTGGCAATTGATGCCAAGACCGGTCAGATTCTGTATTCACAAAACATCAATCAAAAGCTGCCGATTGCTTCAATCAGCAAGCTGTTAACGGTAATGGTCATTGAAGATGAAATCAACCAGCATCAGCTAAGCTGGGATACCAAAATTAAAATTGATTCTAAAGTCGCGGCGATTGCTGACGATGCTGAATATTCAAATGTTAATCTTACACAAGGCCAATCATATACCGTCTCCGATCTGGTCAAAGCGGCCTTGATCAAATCAGCTGACGGTGCAACGGTTGCTTTGGCTGGGGCTTTAGGCGACAGCACCACGCAGTTTAACCAAAAGCTGCAGAAAAAAGCTCGGCAGATCGGGATTAAAGATGCTACCATCGTTAACAGCGTTGGTCTAACCAACAGCCAGCTAAAAGATCTGGCCGTCAAAAATATTGACGCTAACGCTGAAAACCAGATGTCAGCCAAAGACGTCGGTAAAATGGCTGCCTATCTGGTCAATCATTATCCCGATCTATTAAAGATTGCCGGTCAGACCTCATTTCAACTGGATGGTACGACCATCAGCAATATCAACAAAATGCTGACGGATTCTCAATATCAGACCAATGGCGTCACCATCGATGGTTTAAAGACCGGGACTTCAGATGCTGCCGGTGCCTGTCTAGTCAGCACGGCAACTTTCCAAAATCGGCGCATCGTAACAGTCGTGCTGCATGCCAATGGCGACAGCACGGACGCTCGCTTTACAGCAACCCAGAAACTATATCAGTTGATTGCCAATAGCAGTCTGACCCCGCAAAAAGTCGCCCTGCCTAAATCTTTTTATCAAAGAAGCGTTGTCAAATTTCTGTTTTTCAAGCATCAAATCAAGCTGCTTCCCCGTTCAATCACAATCTGGGAAAATGCCAGTGATGCCATTCAAGCCTCACATTTGACTATTTATGACCATTTGACGGCTAAAACCACGCAAAACGGTCAATTAAAGGCACCAATCAAAAAGGGACAATCACTAGGCTACTCATATGTGAAAATAAAGGGCGTTCAATTCATCAATCCACACGGCTTAAAACTACATTTATTTAGCCAAACTGCCGTACACTAGTCAGATAATTTC
>NZ_JBKZAY010000023.1:0-33611 GCF_046939755.1 Limosilactobacillus mucosae | reverse complement strand
GATTTTTTGAGAATGATATTTTATGCTTTTGGTATTCAGAACTGTTTCGACTATTTGAGATTCCGCGACTGGCACGCATCAACGACATTTCAGTTAATTGATTCCGCGACTGACATTACTCAAAGCTATCTAATTCCGTAGCCGGTGCGAGTTCAACAGCGTATCCTGCACCTGCTTGAGCACCTCGTCATCTTTGATTGGCAGTACGATCTGTCGCATTTGATTATCCCTACTTTCCCGTCAAACGGAAACTTTCGTCAATCATCCTCATTAAGTCATCATCGCTCAACTGATCGTCAAGTATAACCGAGATCCAGTACTTATGGTTCATATGATAAGACGGAAAAACAGATCGGTCATCAAGCGGCATCGAGTCGCTTTTCAGATTGATGATATCAACGGTCTGTTCATCATCATCTTTAGTGACGAGTCCCCGCTTTACGTTCATGATCAGGCCAAACCACTTGCCTGAATCCAGATGCCGAAAGACGCCGTAAGCTTTAAAACTCTTGGATTGCCATGGAAAATCCGGCGCGACGTGATACCGATCGTAAATCTTGGCCGTGATTCGATTGGCCTGTGGGGAAGCAAACAGTACCGCTTGGCAGCAGTGATCGGCAATTCGTTCCAAGATATTCAGATAGCCAGCTCGGACGGAACTGACGAACTTGCCCTGCATTGCCGGTACGTCAATCTGGTAATATTCATCCCCAGTTGAGCAGTCGATGACCTGGCCATCGACTTTGCCGTTTTCTACAATGACGACTGCCCGAAATGAACCATCGAGAAAGTTCTCCTCATATGTATATGCGTTCCCAGTTTTCTGAAAGCCAAATTCGCTCATCTGCTCGGGGATGAATTTTTGGTTTTTAAATACATCGTCAATCAGTCTGGCCATTTTATCACTCCACTCATTTTTTCGACATACGAATAATTAACACGTCCTGATTTTAGCATAAAAACGCCATCCCAAGCATCTGTTGAACTTGGAGATGACGTTTATCAGTCCTTAATACTAATTATTCAGTTTCTTTAACGCAGGCATTGATCTTAGCAACATTCAAAGATTTGACTTTCATTAGCTGACTGTGATCTTGCCTGTATCAATTTTTTATTTAGAACCGCTTATTGCGACGCTTGCCACCTAAGAGACCACCAAAAAGCATACTCAGCATTCCCATAACGGCCCAGCCATGAACTCGTTCTTGCTCATTGCCGCCAGTCTGAGGTAAGCGTTCTGCTTTAATCTGCTTTGATTTGGTTGCCTGAGCTGACAAAATCTCTTTAACGGCATCAACATTTTTAGTTCTGTTTGACTGATTGTCCGTCTGCGCGAGCTGATCTGGTAATGCCGATTTATCCAGTGGCGTTGGCTTGTCCGGTGACGCTGGCTGATCTGGCGGTGTTGGCTCGTCCGGTGACGCTGGCTGATCTGGCGGTGTTGGCTTTTCCGGTGACGCTGGCTGATCCGGCGGCGTTGGCTGATCCGGTGTTGTCGGCTTGTCCGGTGACGTTGGCTGATCGGGGGCCGCGGATTTGACATATTCAACTTCAACCGTTAAATCAGGCATATCCGCAGTTGCTTGCAATGATGGAATAACTTGCATCGTTGCGGTATAGCCTGCCAACATCGGCACGATTACACTGGCCAGTTTATCGTCATCTAAAGCCTGCCAGTCGTGGTACGTGATTTGTCCAGTAACCTCATCAACCACCGCGCTTCTTGTAAACTGCACTATCTGCTTGATCGTCTTAAGATGACCATCTGGGAGCTTAAAGACAATCGACCGCGTAAACGTTTTGTTCAAATCTGCAAAATCAACGCCGCTTGGATAGTGACGAGCTGGATTGTCCGGCAGCAGATTTTCAGTTGTCTTTGGATCATCTGGCAGGACCGTTATCGTGGCGTGGGCAACCTGAAGCACGATATCAGGCGTTGTCGCCGTAAACGTAATGTTGTCTGGAACTACTTGCCCCGCGATCAGTTTCCAGCCTGCCGGAACTTTGATCGCAATCGGCACGGTCTGATCCGTTTGGCCACTGATCGCATCCGTGCTGATCACCTGACCATGCTCGTCTGTATATTTGACATGAATCATCTGTTGGTTGGCGACGTAGTTAATGATGATCGTTTCATCAGCATCGCCAGCCGTTGCTTCTTGCTCGCTAATCCCACTGACCGATGGACGATAACCAGCTGCCTCGGGAACCCGATAGGCAGCCATGAGCGTACTGCCAACCGCCTGCCAATCGCCAAAACTGACAAATTTTTGGTCAACCAGATCATACTGGCCCAGACGTTTGAACTCAACCTGCTGCTTGGTAATCAATGGCTGATCTTGATGCGGCATCAAGACTTTGATCTCTCTGACAATGGTTTCAGCAAGCTCACTGGCATCGGCGTGATTCAATTTGGCTGCCTGTTCAGCGTCAACTGGAATCACCCGATGCTTGATGACGATTCTGATTGGCTGATCGGCGCTCTCATCAAACACAACCGTATCTGGAACCTTGCCGGCAACGATTTCCCAGCCAGTTGGCACGCTGCTTTCGACCGCGACTGTTTCGCCAGTCCGGCCAACGATGGCATCGCTTCTGATCAGTTGATTGTTTTCATCAACATATTCAATCATCTGGCTGCGCGCTTCAGGTAGATAGTTAACGTCGATAATCGTGCTGTGGGCCGTCCCACTAGGCTTGTATTCAGCAACCACGGCTTGACTTGGCACCCATCCTTTGATCGTTGGCACTTTAATCTCGGCAAAGCGATCGGTAACACCGCTGCCATCGTCTTCGGCAATCCAGGGCCCATAGCTGCGCTGCTTGGTAACCTCATCTTCAAAAGCCAGCCGAATAAAACTGACTTTTTGCTGAATCTGCTTTGTTTGACCATTCGGCAGATTGATGTTGATCGTCCGCGTAACTGTGGTATGACGATCCGGATCATCTTCATCAATTACCCGCAGAATGTGGCCAATCCGAACCTGCAGCAGCTGCTCGCCGGCTTGTAGGACGACTTCATCTGGGATTGAGTTGGCACCAATCAGCTTCCAACCGGCTGGCAGCTGCAAGGTTGGCTTGATCGTTTCACCAGGTTGCCCCCAAAACGGCTGCGACTCAACGTAATTCCCGCTGGCGTCAACATACTGAATCACAAATACGCTTTGAGCCTGACTATAGGTAATAGTTGCTGTACTGTCAGGCGTGTTCGCGTTCGGCACTGACTGCTCCACCTGACTCAGACTTGGCTGCCAACCCTCAATTTTAGGGATAATGACTGCTTCAAACACATCGCTGCCATACCATTTACCATAAACAATCTGGCCGGTAACCTCATCTTCAGTCGCGCTGCGATCAAATACTGCTTTTTGAACAATGTTTTCAATCTGCCCATTTGGGTAAGTAATCTTAATCGTTCTTGTCACGATTCGTTCAGTATCATCAGCGATATCCGTAACATCTTTTTGCTTATGCTGAATCAAGATTATGATTGGATCTGCATCTGCCATGATCTGAATCATCGCTGGTACGGTTTGAGTATTGGCAAGCTGCCAGTTTTTTGGCACCGTCAGCTTGAATGCCAGCCACTCTCCCGTCTTACCAGCCAAGGACTGTTCTGATATCACCTGACTGGCAGCACCATTAGCGTAGACATATTGAATCAGCTGTGTTTCAATTTGCGGCTCGTACTGAATTTCAATGGCACTGTCTGCAGAATCGGCAGTTGGTACAATCATTGGCACCTGGTTAAGATTGGCCAAATAGCCAGCAATCACTGGGACGTCAAACTGGTCAAACTGTCCTTGACGCTGCCATTCGCCATCGATGAACTGGTTGGTTACCAGATCACGGGTAACGGTCCGCGTGAATTTTGCGCTTTGAACCTTGGTCTGCGTCTTGCCATTTGGAAGATTCAAAACGATCGTGCGGCTGACCGTCCGCGTTTCAGCCGGCTGATTTACCAAGTCATGTTCGATCTGGACGGTCAATGGTACGTTGACTGCTTGAATAACCAATGATTTCGGCAGCTGCTGACCCGTCAGCAATCGCCAGCCAGCAGGAAGGTTAAATTCTGGCTTGATTGGCTCGCCAATCGTGCCAGTAAAGTTTTGCGTCTTGATCAGATTGCCGTTTTGGTCCACGTAATTAATCGTCTGGAGCTGTGATTTAGGCAGATATTCAACATCCAAGACGATATTGGCAGTGTCCGGCGTTACCGCAAGCTCGCTTACCGTTTGTGAAGGTTCATAGCCAGCCACTTTCGGCAGGATCAGCTCATCCCACTTAGCAATCAGTGGAATCCACGCACCATAAGTATCCGTATCGCTGACCAAATCATGGTAGACTGCCCGTTTAAAGGCAGCTGTCTGTGCAACCGTCGTTACGGCATTTTGGTTCAGCGGATTCTTAAAATTGATCGTTCGCGTAACCTGGCGCAGCTGCGGCTCTTTTTCAACTAATTGATGTGCAACCAAGACCTCAATTGGCTGATCGGTAGCCAAAATCTTAACGCTGGCCGGTTGCTGATCTGGATTGGCCAGCTGCCAGTTTGACGGCAAAATCAGCTTGACTGGTACCGTAGCGTTTAAAACCCCGTTGACCGTCTGCGTTCCGATGATGCTGCCATGTTCGTCAACATAATTGATAGTCCGCTGACCGGTCTGTGCCTGATAGACTACCTTGATCGTTTGATTGGCCAGCGCATCAGGCGTGACTTGTTCAATTGCTGATAGCTGCTGTCCCGTGGCCTCATCCGTAATGACTGCTTGATAGCCAGGAATTTCGGGAACCGCCACGGCATTCCAGAATGATTTAGTATTGAGCGGCTGCCATTCTAAGCTTGTCAGTGGGATGATCGGCAGACCGGTTACCGCATCTACCCAAACGCTGCGCACGAAATGAACCCGCTGCGTGATTTGAGACTGCTTGCCCTGCAGATCGGTAATGATGATCGTTCGCGTGGCGTAGCGATTCAGCACGTCTGGTCCCAAATCAATCTGATAGTGCTGATTTTGGGTACCAGTGATTAACTCGCCTTTTTGCACGGGATGATCAAAGTCAACTTGAACGGCTATGTGCCGAATTTTTAATTTGATTGGCGTATCAACCAGTTTCATGGCAATCTTGCTTGGAACGGTTTGATTTTCATCTAATCCCCAGCCATCAGGCAACTGTAACGTGGGCTCAACCATCGTTCCCGTTTCGCCATCGATCACCTGCGGATCACCAATCAGCTCGCCACTGTCAGCATCGACATACTCAATCGTCTGCGTCGTATAGCGGTTGTAATAATTGATCGTCAAGCTGCCATCAACGTCTTCTGGACCAGGCACAACAGCTTCAATGAGCTTGAGGCTTGGCAGGTAGTCCAAAAGCTCTTTGGGTACGAACTCATTAAAGTAATCATTGCCGATCACCTGCCACTCACCATAGACAACGACTTTGGTAACCGTATCTACCGTCGCGCTGCGCTTAAATTTAACCGTTTGATTGATCAGCTCAGTCTGACCATCTGGATAGACAACCTTAATGGCACGTGTAATGGTCCGATTGAGTTTGTTATAGCCTACGCTGCTGGGATAAAAGGCATTTTTGGTATATGGCAGGCGATCTTGCGGCGTCTTAGGATCATCAGGATCAACCAGAACCTGACCATGTACGATCTCAACTACGATTGGCGCCATTGCCGATCCCGTAAAGGTGACTGCTTGGTGATCAGGCTGCCCATTTACCAAGACCCAGCCATCAGGTAATGCCTCAGTAAAGTCGATCGTAACTTTTTGATCAGTCCGCCCAGTAACTGCCGTCTGACTAATTACATGCTGCTGATCATCTTGGTAGACCACCAACACAGCTTGTTCATTAGCCGAGTAGGTAATATTATACGTCAGCGTTGTATCTTCACCGTTTGGCATGTAGGCAGGTATCAAGTCGCGACTGGCAGTATAGCCGGTAAGCTGTGGCACTGTGAAATCGGTAAAGCGTTGATTGTTAGGATTTTGCCATTTTCCATAGGTCACATGACTGGTAACCAAATCCTTGATTGCCGTTCTAACCAGCGTAATAGTATCTTTTTGCGTACTAAGACCCGCATGTGGATCAAAGACGTTGATGACTCGCGTAACTACTTTTTGAGCGTCTGGATCAGTCGCGGAAACGTCCTGCATCTGATGCTCAATTTCAAAAGGAATGACTTGATCCTCAGCTGGAATCTTAATCTCACTTGGTACCGTCACGCCTTTTGCCAGCTGCCAGTTGTCCGGTAGTGCCGCGTTGCCATTCTGACTGGTATCCAAAGGAACTTCTTGATCAACCAGTCCGCCAATCAGCAGTTTTGAAATCACGTTGCCCTGACTATCGACATATTCAATCGTCTGCACGCCGTGATTGGCCGTATAAGTTACATCAATCGTTGTCTCAGCAGCCATGTTTTCATTCGGCGCGCTGGCAGCAATTTCTGCAACTGAGGCTTGATACCCAGCGTAGGCAATTTTTTCGGCTGCCACTTGATCAAACGATTTGACAACCTGCCAGTTTTCATACGCATCCGTGCCGGTAACATCATCATGAATCAGCGTGGCCCGCATCTCGGCAGTCAGATCAATCGTTTCCGTTCCGCTTGGCTTGTGCAAAACAACATGACGCGTGAAGTCTTTGGAAAACGTGCTAGTAGTTAATTGATGCTTGATGTGATAGACAATCCCAGGTTCATTCATGCTGATTGAAACCGACATACCGTCTTTAACAGCAGGATCAACAAACTCCCAGTGTTCAGGCAGCTTCAGTGAATAACTCTGACTTGAATCAATTTCACCGACTACCGGGTCAGCATGCACCAGCTGATTATTTTCATCAACGTACTGGACGATGCGCGTAACGATTGGCTTTGGTGAATAGGTAATCTCAATCGTCTGATCAATCATATCCGGCGTAGGCTGCAAAGTGTCGATATGATCTTGACTAGCATAGTAGCCAGCTATTTTAGGTACGTCAACATCTTCAAATAATCCATTGCCTTGCCATGCTCCATAGACAACCGTATTATCAACCAAGTCTTTAACCGCCGTCCGTGTAAACGTTACGGTCTGTTCGGTTTGACTGGTGCCATTAGGGTTGTTAAATTTGATCGTGCGGGTAACCTTTTTAGTCGCCCCCGGATCGGTTTGAGAAACGTCTTGGTGCTGATGCTGAATCAGCACCCGGATTGGCGTGGCATTCGGCCTAATCGTGACACTGCCTGGAATCGCTTCATTCGGCGCCAGTTCCCAATTAGTAGGGATCACTGGCGTCACGGCTAAGTCATGATCAACCAGTCCAGCAATAGTTTGTACACTTATTGGCCCGCCATCAGGATTGTTTTGATCAACATATTGGATCAGCTGCGTGGCATTTTGCGCGATATAGCTGACATCAATAGTAATATCTTCGGCCATTGCAGTTGGCGTGATTTCCGGCACCACCGTCTGCGTGGCTTGATAGCCGGCAATCGGATCAATCGCGACCTTGGCGAAGCTGCCATCTGCTTGCCACTGACCATAGTCAATCAGATTAGTTACCAGATCCAGTGTCGCGGTCCGTTTAAAGTTAACCGTCTGCGTCGTCGTAACGATTTGTCCATTTGGCAGATGCACGTTAATGATTCGATTAACGGTATCCTGCGTAACTTGAGGGTTTTCAGCGGTGGCGTCCTGCAACTGATGCTGAACGTAGATAACGATTGGCGTATCCGTTGGCTTGATCGTCACCGTTGCCGGCATGGCTTGTTCAGCCGCCAGTTCCCAGCCAAATGGCAATACTGTTGGTACGTTAACGATCTGATCGGTTACCCCTGGGATAATCTGCGTTAGTACGATATTGTCATGTTCATCCTGATATGAGATCGTCTGCTGACCAGGATTAGCCTGGTAGCTGACTTGATAAACCGAATCATTCATTAAGGCAGTCGGGGTAAGTTCTTCAATCAGCTGGTAGTTTGGCGTATAGCCCGCAATTGTTGCCGGGATAAACTTTTCAAAAACCTGATCGCCAGCCTGCCATTGCCACTCGCCAAAGCTGATTATCCCCGTTACCAGATCCTGAACCGCTGAACGCTGGAATTGCGCCGCCTGTTTGATCTCGCTGACCTGGCCAGTTGGCGTCGTAATCGTGATCTGACGAGTGACCGTTTTGCTGGTTTGAATTCCCAGCTCTTGATCCAGTCCCGTAACGTCTTTGGTTTGATGTTCAACGATCACCTTAATTACCGGATTATAAACCTTAAACTGCACCTCGCCAGGCAGAGTCTGCCCAGGTACAATCCGCCAGTTGTTGGGGGCCTGATAGCTGATCTTGGCAACTGCATCCGTCTTGCCGCTCAGATTCAAATGGTTGATCACGTTACCTTCTTGGTCAACATAGTCAATCTCTTGAATATTGCCATCATTGGCTTGATAGTGTACGTCAATCGTTTCGCTTTGACCGTTGAGCGGATCGACTTTTTCCTCATTGACCTGCCGATCGGGAGTATAACCGGCTACGCTAGGAATATCAACCTTGATAAAGATCCCTTGGGCCGGCACCCAATTGCCATAGTCTACGATGCCAGTCACCAGATCTTTAATGGCACTACGGTAAAAGACTGCCGTTTGCGTAATTGGCTGCAGCTGTCCTTGATATGGATCAAAAATATTAATGGTCCGCGTAAATTTTTCTTTGGCTAACGCGTCTGTAGCTGAAACATCGCTTGTTTGATGCCGCACTAACAAGGCAATCGTTTGGCCACTTGCCATTTTGACCGGACTCAAGTCGTTGCTATCATCAAGTTCCCAATTATCAGGTAAGGCAATTGTAGATGGGTTCTCAGCATGTGTCAGACCAGTATTGACTTTGAGCTGTTGGCTAGCTTGATCTAAAGTCAGCTGCAGCGTTTCATCAGTTTGACCATGAATCATAGTGGCTTTACTAATTTGACTGCCCGCGGCATCTTTAAAGATCACCGCCACGTCAACCGGATTGGCTTGATAGCTGACGGTAATTATGCTATCTGCCTGGTTGGCCGTAATTTTATCGACTGCTGGCAGATCACCAGCCATCGTTAATGCAATTGCCTGCTGATGATTATCGAGCGCTTGGGGCGTGTAACCGGTGAAAACAGGCAGCGTGACCTCATTGAACAAATCCAGCCCCACTGACTGCCAATCAGTATAATGATCCAGCTCGCCATTGGTCATATTGATCACGGCACTGCGCGTAAAAAGAACGATCTGCTGCTGAGTAGCTGAGGTATGATCAAGCGGATTGATGATGACGACCGTTTGTGTAACCTGCCGATTTAAGTCGTCATCAGCAATTGCTTTTTGCAGGTGCTGATTTTTGGTTTCTGGGATCAGCGTTCCGGCTGCCGTCGCCGTGCTGATCGTGCATAAACCGGCCACGATCTGAATCACAATTGGCGTATCAACAGCCGCCAGCTGGACGTTTTGCGGCAATGATTCACCAGTTGCCAGCTGCCAGCCATCTGGTAGTGCTGGCATTTCAACCAGCTGATCGGTCTTGCCATGTAAAACGTAATCTGCACCGACTTGTGTATCGCCATGCATAAAGCGCACGGTCTGAACAGCATCATTGGCAGTAAACGTAATTGTCTGGGTCTGATCAGCATCATTGACCGTGACTGTTTTGGCTGCTACTTGACTGTTGGGTGTATAGCCGGGATAAAGACTGTCGACATCGATGCCATCCCAAACAGCATCAGTCGTCTGCCAATTCGTATAGCCAACCAGTGTCCCAACCACTTCATCAACAATCGCCCGGCGTGTAAAATGAACGGTTTGCGTGACGATACGACTGTTTTTGGTCTTAGGATCAACAATCGTAATCGTACGGGTAACCAGTTTGTTCAGATCATTATACTCAACCCCGGCTGGATAAAACTTGGTTGAATTATCCGGCAAAGGATCTGTAACTGATTTGGGATCGGTCGGCTCAACATAGACGCGTGCATACTCAATATTGATCGTGATGTCTTGAGCGCCATCTGCTCCAAAGACAATGGTTCTTGGCTTGGTGTCATCAACAATCAGCCATTCTGCCGGCACGCTCAGCTCAACGACTTTGGTCTCACCAGTATCACCAGTAACTTCCTGTGACTTAATGACATCACCTTGGCTGTTGACATAATTAATGTGCATCGTATGCTGAACTGGCGTAAACGTAATGGTAATATTGCTGTCTTCAGCTTCAGCATTGGGCGTTGTTTTGGCAATCGTTGTCCCCGCCTGACCATCAATCATCATCGTATAGCCAGCCTTGGTATAATCAGCTCCTTGATAATTGGTCAGATCAATCGCCGCAAAATCACCAGTATCGCCATCAACCTGCCATTCTGTATAGGTCGTGGTGTTGGTTGCCTTGTCCGTTATGGCCGTTCGCTGATATTTAACAGCCTGCTCGATGGTTTTAATTGTTTGATCAGGATTAGTAATCGTAATGATGCGCTTAACGGTTTTGGTTGTATCTATCGAGATGATATTGTGCTTGATTTTAATGATTATATCTGGCGTCCCAGTGCCGACCAGGGTAATTTGAGTCGGGATCGTCCCACTGACAATTTCCCAGCCGGTTGGTACGACTGCGTCCACACTAACGATTTCATCAGTTTTGCCGGTAATGGTCTTGGTTTGAATTACGTTGCCACTTTCGTCCTCAAAAATAATGTGCGTCGTCTGTGGCAGTGCAATATAGCTAACCTGATATGTATTTGAAATGCGCTGGGCTGGGGTCAGACTGCTGACGGTCGGTGCAGTCGTTAACGAATAGCCGTCCTTAGCAGCTGCCTGCTTAATTGCTGATTGAATCGTCGCAATTTCTTCCTGCTCGTTTTTGTAGACTCGGCTAATTGAAATGGTTTTGGTCGTACCATCTGGAAGCTTGAGGCTAAACGCATGCCGTCGTGAAGGTTCGTCATTACCGGTCAGATAGTTAAAACTGGCCAGCTCAGACTTAAGGATATTCATCAGATTGGTATCTGTCAGATCAGTAAAGACCAGCAGCGGAATATCGCCACTGCGCGTTGCATAAAAATCATTAGCCTGCAGCTTATAATTGGCCGGCTGTGGCAGCTTGACCTGATTCATCGTCAAGACAAAACCAAATGAGGCCACGTCTTCATTGTCGCCTTTGCTCTTCTGCAGCGTTCCTGCGTTGGCAAATAGGTATTGTGCCCGTGTCTGCTTGGTCACATTGCTTAGATTCCAGTTTGAGATGTTTAAATTGGTAATCCCCGCATAGTAGAACAGATGATTGATCTTGGTAAGTGCATTGGTTTTCCAATTGGATAGGTTAAGCGTCAGCGGCCATTCGCAAGCATTATCAAACGCCTGGGAAAACATATAGTCCATATTAGAAACTTTTCGCACATCCCAATTCTCAATGCTGTCCAAAGTACTCAGTTTGGCCGTGTCATTAAACATATAGGACATATCCTTCACGTTGCCAGTGTTCCAATTGCTCAGCCCAGTAATTCTAACCAGATTGGTATCCCCACTAAACATTCGTGCCATATTAGTGACTTGCGAAACGTTTAAACCACCTAAATCAAGTGATTTGATCTTGCTGTTATATTGATTCATATAATTGGCGTCATAACCGCTAAAGGCCGCCGTCCAATCGCCTTTTGCAATCAGCTTACCATCACCATCTGATGAAATAATCAGCTCGCTTAACTGACGGTTTTGTTTAAGCAGATTGTGAATCACGCTGGCCGCGATTGTTACGCTTTGACCGGCTTGAATCTTGCCAGCTTGATAAAAATCATAGCTGTTAGGAACCGTAATCGTCGTCAGATCCGTGCTTTTGCCGATGTAGGTCACGTTTCTCTTAGCATCAACCTGCCAATCTTTGGTCAGTGTCTGATAATCGACAGCCAGTGGTGATGGTTCCACTGGCTCGATAATGGCATTGGTATTGGCCAAGACCGGCACAGCAGTCTGCATCTTTAAACGGCTGCTGACCAAATTTGCCTCAGCCGCCCGTTCATTTTCTAAAACGGTCGCTGATTGAACGGCAGTAATGCTTTGAGTAGTACTTTGACTGCTGTTTGACGAAATAGTCTTTGAGTTGTCTTGAGCCGCGCTGGTTTGAGCTGTATTTGCCATGGAATCGCTATTGGCCGCGGAGCTTACCGTACTCATGCCAATCTGATCAGCAGTTTGATCGGGTGTCGTTGGCGTAGCCTTTGGTGCCACTGCCACCGAGCTATCTTCAATAGCAGGGACACTTGAGACTTCCCTATGCGTTATAGTACTGTTGAGTGCAGTCAGATTGTCATCAACTGACGGATTGACCGTATCAGCTTTGACAATGTGCGTTGCCATTGTCATTCCTACTGCAACAGCGCCAGCCGAAATTACCGCCCGATTCAAAAAATAACGGCAAACCTGGCATGATGTAAGCCAGTTCTTGCCTGCTTTGTACATTTTCACGCGACAGCTGCGATCCGTTTCGGTCTCCTTTCCTAACCGTTGTAGTTTATTCATTGAAATTCCCCCATTTTTAAAATGTTCTAAATAATAATAAGTCGGGTCACTGCTCAGCTAAACACCCTCGATTCATTAACTTATCATTTATTTATCACACTAATATTTTCTTACCATAATATTATATCACCGTGTATGGATCCGTTTTCATCTAATCACTCAACTAAGAATCAAAAAATAATAACAATATTTTTGTAACAATTTAAGCCCTTCTTATTTATAATTAGAATATTATAATGATTGGGGATGAATGCATTGAACGAGCTGACAAACAGACACCTGCTGATTGTTGGACAAACCGGCAGCGGCAAAACGACCTCGACTTTAACCTTGCTGGATCAATTACAGAGCAGCAGCCAAGCCAACATCGTCCTGGACCCTACCGGTGAATACGTGCAGCTGCCAAACGCCATCGTTTACCGCTTGGGTGAGAACGCTTATCTGGAGCCCGGCGAATTTTCAGCTACACAACTGGTGGAGGCGTTAGGACTGCAATTCAATGAACAGCTAATTGCCGCGGTCACTTCAGCGATTAATGATTTGCGGATTCAAAATAATCTGCTTAATCATCCCGGCTGCTATCAGCGCATCGATCAGCCAGTTGCCGACCACCAGCAGGCACTGGCCAAGCTTGGACGTTGGTCAAAATCGTATGCCGTTCAACTGCTGCCCGACCAATTAATTGAAGAACTGGTAATTCCATATGCTGATCAGCGGGCCAACTATCATTTGCTTGGTCAAGAATATAATCGTCAATTGATTGCATCCGTCTGGCCAAAAATCATTCAATTTAGAGAAATATTGGCTAGTCCGGCAATCCGCGAACTATTTGGCACCATTCATCAGCCCCAAAAGGTTAAAACTGAGCTTAATTTCGTACTGCAGATGTTTTTAGATCAGCGCAGTGCTCATAAAACTCTGGTAATTGATCTTTCTGCGCTTAAAACGCTTGCGATTGGTCAACAGGCTGTCATCTCACTTTTAATGAAACGGATTCTGGAGCACCGTCTGCAGCATGAAGCGGCTTTTTCCGTCAATATTATAATTGATGAGGCCCACCGCTATCTCCCAGCTAATGAGACCAAGCTGGCTGAAAACGGGATCTTTCAAGTGCTGCGTGAAGGTCGCAAGGTTGGGCTCAACGTGATCTTAACCACGCAATCACCTTTGGACCTGCCAGCTAAACTGCGCTCTCAGTTTCCTAATCTGCTGGTTCATCATCTGGCCAGCCCCGAAGAAGTCGGCAGTCTTAACCTGGATTCGCAACTGACTGCCACTGTCAGCGGACTGGGAATCGGGCAAGCCATCGTCTGCTTATTGAATCAGTCACCACGCGTAATTGACGTCCCATTGCCCAGCTGGCTAAACAACAAGGAGGATTTTTAAATGTGCCTGTTCATCATTTTGATGGTTTTATTTTTAATTGCCGCAGGAATCGTAATGGCGATGGCTACGACTTTCATGTGGGCCATTATCTTTGCCATCATCTGTGGAATCTTAGTCTATAGCATGCTGGCCTGGCTGTTTCGTTGGTATCGCAGCGCGGCCATGGTTGATCATCCTTCCAGTCGCTCGGCTCTGCTATACACGATCGTCATCATCCTGATTTTGATTGGAATCGTTAAATGGCATGACCATCATACCGATCATCGCTTCGACTATGCGCGGCCACAGAGCATGCAGATTGTATCTTCGACCATCAAAAAGTCTTAGATTAAAAAGAGTCGGTGTTAAACATCGATTCTTTTTTGATATCGCAAATCCATTCGGTGCAACGATGCCACCCAACTATATTTGTCAAATCTTGTTTTATTCCTTAACCATATCTACGATCAAAACCAACATGAATTAGCTTTTAAGGGTTGAGTACTTAATTTAGTCAGTTTACCGACTAGGCGGGTTTGCAAATGATGAGTCAGCGGCTATCATTTAATGTAAATTTAACTTTCACATTTATTTATAATCTAAGAGGTGAAAAGCATGGCCGCCTTTGATATTCAACCCTATATCCGACAAGCGCCCACCCAGGTTCGACAAAAGATTCGCACAGGCATCATTGACTTTCCTACTGCTAGCATGGCAGCGGGGTATGCACAGGCTAATCTGGTAATCTTGCCGCAAATGTATGCGCATGACTTTCGCGAATGGATTCGGCAAAATCCGCAAGCCTGTCCATTGTTGGAAACCGTCAAACAAACGCCCCTGACCAAGACGATCGCGCGGCACGCCAATATATGTACGGATATACCGCGTTACCGTCTCTATGAAAATGGCCATTTTACTAAAGAGGTTACTGATGCTACTCAGTATTGGCAAGCGGATATGGTTGGCTTTCTGATTGGCTGCTCGTTTTCATTTGAAGAAGCCCTGCTCAAAGCCGGCATTGAGATTCGTCATTTAACCGAAAAGCACAACGTTCCCATGTACAAAACCAGCGTAATGACCAATCCGGTTGGCCGCTTTAAAGGTCCGTTGGTGGTTTCCATGCGGCCAATGTCGCCGGCTAAGGCTCGGCTGGCTAAAAAAATTACGGCCCAGATGCCTAACGTTCATGGGGCGCCGATTCAAATTGGCGATCCAGCTGCGATTGGAATCTCTGACCTTGATCACCCCGACTATGGCGATGCTGACACGATCAAGCCAGGCGAAGTGCCGGTCTTTTGGCCATGCGGCGTTACTCCGCAGGCGGCCATTGAAAACGCCAGGCTGCCTTTGGTAATCACTCACGCGCCAGGGCATATGTTTATTACCGATATCAAGAATGCCGATCTCAACGACTACCTTAACTCGCATCAGCCAAAATAGCCCAAAACAGCGGATTGACATCAAATTAAACGTCAACAGCTTACCAAATCAAAAATGCACTGTCGCAAAAGTTCGTGCCAGTGCATTTTTAGATTAAAATTAGTCAATCAACGAGTGATAGCGCGTATAAGGAACCGGCTGATCAAGCTCCAGATTCATCGAAACGATTGGCTTGCCATCATGCTGCTCTTGACGGGCTGATCCCGGCAGGTAGTGACACGTCCCTAAATAATAAAAGGTCTTGTCGTCGTCAGCATCAGATTTTTTGACAAAGAGCGACAGCCGCCGCTGACCATCCATAAACTTCTTGACATCCGGACTGTCCAGACGTCGCTTGCCCTTAGAAAAATAGTGCATGACATGATCATTTAAAAATTGATCCTCATACTGAATTGAACGGCTGATATTTTTGGCCTTATGATAGGTAACAAAAATCACGCCATCATGCTCATTAAAAAAGTAGCCACCGATATTTTGCGCGGTCGTGTTGACTACGTTGTTGACCAGGCGCATGACGTCTTTGCGCGTATACTTTTCTCCCAGCGTAAATGGTTGATCCGCTTGGTAGCGCTTGGCCCGTAAAAGCCCAGTCTGGATGCCGTCTTGCCAGAGCCGGCTGAACCACTTATTGCTGCTTAACGAATCACGAAGCTTGTCATTTAGCTGATAGGTCCGCGCCTGTTCATTAAAAATGGCGATTGGCCGACCACCGTAATCGGCACGGGATGGCGCGGCTTTTTTGTTATAAAAAGTTAGGTCTAAAACGCGCCGCATCGAAGCCAGCGTTGCTCCATCAACCAGACAACCGGCATCGTTTAGCTGCTGCTTGAGTTCTTTTTCCGTAACCGTTGCCTGATTCAACAAATCATCCAATAAGATCAGTTCATGGCGCCGCTTGCCATTTAACAGTTCCGCGGCCAAAAAAGTCAATAGGCGATTTTCATAGTCATTGATCTCAACAGGTTCTTTTTCGCCAATCAAAAACTGCGCGTAATTCTTCTTTTTGTTGGCCAAAATCTCAGGATCAATTGAATCAGCAGCCATAAAGTCAGCCAATAGCGGCACGCGTCCTACTCGCTGCTTCATATTTTGGTAAACCATCCGCAACTTGCGCATGTCATCCAGCTTAACCTGGCGCAGCGACTGGTAGATCCGCTCCTTAGCAATCTCATCAAACGCAATCGTTGACAGCCCAATCGTCGGCTCAATCTCAACGGTTTCCCGCGCGCTGTCTTTGGAATACGAGGCATCCCCCGTCAAGGCAATTGGGATCATGTAGCTGTTCTTGTAGTTGCCGATAAAATCCAACACCTCAACATAGTCTTTGTTTTGGGCTTTGCGCAGGCCCCGACCGAGCTGCTGAACGTAGACGATGCTGGAATTGGTGCTGCGCAGAAAAACCACTTGATTGATACATGGAATATCAATCCCTTCATTGAACAGATCGACTGTCACAATATATTCGATTGCACCATCTTCCAGTTCCTTGACCACCTGCTGCCGAACGCTCATTGAATCCGCGCCGGCCAGTGCCTTAGCTGGATGATGCTGTCTGGTTAGTTCGGCAGCCAGCTGGTTGGCTTCTTGCACCGTCGCACAAAAGATCAGCCCATGCAGCTTGGGACCAGAATAGCCATAGTATTCCGTCTGCTGCAGAATATAGTGTACGCGCTCCGTACTGGTCAGATGCTCAATGGCTTGAACTTCTTTTTTATGATGGCTGGCGGCATTTTGATAGCTGGCAATTGTTTCATTGACCTTGGCATCGGCAAACTGATAGTCGCTGATGCCGACATAATGAAACGGACATAGCATATCAGCTTCAAGAGCCTGCTGCAGTCTGATCTCATAAGCAACATGATAGTCGAACAGCTCAAAAATGCTGAAATCGTCATTCCGCTCTGGAGTCGCCGTCATCCCTAAATAAAATTTAGGCTTAAAATACTGCATGATTTTTTGATATGAGCTAGCCCCGGCATGATGAACCTCATCAACCAGGATGTAGTCAAATTCAGTTGGCGAAAATGCTTTTAAATGCGTATCATCTTGTAAGGTCTGCACTGTAGCAAATAAATACTTGGCATCTTTTTCATGTACGTTTCCCGTATACAGGCCATAATTTTCCTTAGGACCGCCAATCACTTTTTGAAAACTATGGGCTGATTTGCGCAAAATTTCTTCTCGATGGGCTAAAAACAGCATCCGTCTTGGCTTGGCATTGCGAACATCAAACGCCCCCAGATAGGTTTTCCCCGTTCCCGTTGCTGAAATCACCAAGCCCCGATCATGCCCCGCCTGCCGCAGCTGCGCAATCTGTGCCAAGGCGTCTTTTTGCATCTGATTAGGCTCAATTAGTTCACCATCAATTACCGGTTGGCCGTTTTTAACCATTTTGGCAACCGCATGGCCCACTTGATGATTCTTTTGATAAATCAGCTGATATTGCGCAATCCACTGACTGGTTAACGGCTGAGCCTGCTGCCATTCATTCTCAATGTTTTCACTGACTTGCCGCGTAATATCACCATTGTTCAGTGAGTTGACCTGCAGACTCCATTCATAGTTGCGCATCAAGGCATTTTCCGTCAGATTGGCACTGCCAATAATGATCGTTTGATAGCCATCATGCTGAAAAATATAGCCTTTTTGATGGAATCCATCGACCTTGGCAATTTTAACCGTCAAACCTGGAATCTTCAGCAGCTCATTAAAAGCTTTGGGTTGATTGAAGTACAGGTAGTCAGAAGTCAACAGCCGACCTTGCACGCCATGACTAGCCAACTGTTTAAAGATTGGCTTTAAGCATGAAATCATTGCATCCGTTACAAAAGCCACCGCGAAAATATAACTGCGGCAAGTCTGCAATTCGTGACGCAGCTGATTCCAGATCTGGTTGCCCGCTTGATTGGTCAGCAGCTTAGGGCCGAGATCGCCAACCGTGGCAAATTCATCTTGATCAACATAACCATTCAATAATGAGCCATGAATCTCTTCTACCAGCTGATCATTATCGCCTTTCTGCAAGCGTTCTAAAATCTTACCGTAGTCAACGCCGGTCATTGTTAAAACGCCGCCTTTCTCAGATCAGCCTGGGCAATGGCTTTGGCAATCGGCAAGTCTGCATCGGCCCAGTGCAGCTGCATCAGCTCTGCCTGATCGCACCATTTAACCTGACTATGAGCAATCAGATCAAAATGATGCGTGTCCAGTTTGGCGTAATAAACCGTCAGATGAATCTCGCCAAAATCATATTGTTTGATGGTGGTTGGCGCAGCTTGGCGTCCAACTTCGATCTGATCATTGAATTCTTCTCTTAACTCACGCTTTAAAGCCGTTTGGGGATCCTCGCCCGGTTCAATCTTACCCCCAGGAAACTCCCATAACGCGCCTAGAATGCGATCATCACTACGCTTGCTTGCTAAAATCTGGTGCTGCTCATTTAAAATGGCAGCTCCCACAACATATATTTTTTTGGTCATATTTGCTAATTCCTTTTTGCATAGATTAATTTAATTATAAAGCGCGCTAATAATTGGATCCAGCGACTTTTTAATCTTCATCGTGAAAGCGTTTTGATTAAAATAAAATTAAAAAACCATCAGAATTTTGCTTGCCATTCATTTTTTTAAGTGATATATTAATGCCAATGAAATTTACGAGTGGTCGTCAAGTAGAGCTGCACCTCAGCGTTCAGAAAACCGGTGGTCGATGCGAACCGGACAGGGTGTCTGTTACGAAATACCCGACAAAATAAGCCCGTACGGATTGGGCCGGTACCGTTAGCAACTGGCAAGAGTGAAAAGCTGTTATTAACTCTTTTCAGTTGGGTGGTACCACGTTTAGGCGTCCCGATTAGATTTAATCTAGTCGGAGCGCCTTTTTTATTTGCTCGAGGGGGAGAAAATTATGAAACGATATTATCGTCATTATCTGCAATCCAAATGCCGTTAAACAAATTAGCTTAAAAACATGAGGTGTCGATATATGACTAAAAAAATTGACTTTAAAGAATCTGTTGCAATCCTATTGATCATGTTGGTTATCTTGGGCAGTGGCGTAATTGGCTTCGGTCTTTCGCCACAGGTACCGGTTTTGACCGTGATTGCATTTCTGGTCTTCTGGCTGGCCTTGCGCCACGTATCTTGGGATAACATTATGACCGGAATTACCAAAGGGATCTCCACTGCCATCATTCCCATCTTTATCTTTATTTTGATTGGGACTTTGATTGCCGTTTGGATTCAAGCCGGAATTATTCCTTCACTGATGGTCCTGGGCTTTCATTTAATCAGTGCCCGTTTCTTCGTGCCATCGGTCTTCATTGTCTGCTCGCTGGTTGGTCTGGCCATTGGCTCTGGCTTCACCACCGTCTCAACCGTAGGAATCGCCCTGTTTGGGATGGGATCAACCTTGGGCGTTAACCCAGCTTTAACGGCGGGGGCCATTATCTCCGGTGCCGTTTTTGGTGATAAGATGTCGCCGCTTTCGGATTCGACCAACTTGGCATCGGCTGTTGCTGAAGACGACTTATTTGATCACATTAACAATATGATGTGGTCCACCATCCCAGCTTTCGTAGTTTCCTTAATCGTCTTTTTCTTCTTGGGTCAAAGCAATAAGGGAACGTCGCTTGCCAGCATTGCTTCAGTAAGTTCGACGCTGACTAAGCATTTTGCCGTTTCCTGGTGGGCGGCACTGCCAATTATTTTAATGTTTATCTGTGCCTGGAAAAAACTGCCAGCCATCCCCACCCTGTTTTTAAATATTATCGTTTCTACCGTGATGATTTTTATCAACAATCCGTCGTTGGGAATCGCTAAATTTGCCACGTTGATTGAAAGCGGCTTTGTTTCCAAAACCGGCAACAAAGCTGTTGATGCACTGCTGACGCGGGGCGGCATCTCCAGCATGATGGGAACCGTTTCTTTAATCATCATGACCCTGGCACTGGGTGGGATTCTGATGCATATGGGAATCATTGAAAGTGCCATGAAGCCTTTAGTGGCTAAATTAAACAAGCCAGGTCGTCTGATTACGGCAACGATCTTTGCGGGAATCGGCGTCAACCTATTCGTCGGCGAGCAGTACCTTTCCGTTATCCTGCCTGGGAATGCCTTCAAGCCGGCCTTTAAGCGCATTGGTCTTTCCCCGTTGGCATTGAGTCGAACGCTGGAAGACGGCGGGAGCGTAATCAACTACCTGATTCCTTGGGGTGTGGCCGGTTCATTCGTCGCTTCTGCCTTGGGTGTTCCAGTATTGGAATTCTTGCCATTCACCTTGTTTAGTCTGTTGTCGCCACTCTTCTCAATCTTGAGCGGTTTTTCAGGTGTTGGTCTTAAATGGCAGCCTGGTCACGAACCAAAAGCATAATAAATATGAAGAAACCTGCCGAGTTGACGATCAGCTCGGCAGGTTTTTATTGGTTTGCCACGTTAACGAAAAGCCGGGCTAAAAGCAGTTTTATCAGCTGCTACAATTGGACACGCTAATTATTATGAAGCACATCCAACTGGTAACGCTGACATTATCCCAAGACTTGCGGAAATCCGATCCACGCCTGTTTTTACCAACAATCTTAAACCGTTGATGTAAATTCTAACCATTTTGATGACATCCATATCGTGATTGACTGCTCGCTGCCTCCAAAGGCTAAAGCAGATCATACCAACTCGGCAATTTCACTCGCAGCATTTGACAGGTAAAATCCTGTTTCATGACGCATTATGAGTATCATTAGCCGCTCATCATTATTACTAGGCGAACAACCATAAGACAATGAGCTGCTCGTCAGTTTGTGAAGAAAATCAGGTTTAACAAGCTACCAGCCTAGAGACTACCTACTATTCCTCGGTTTTTGGCAGAAAGTAGGTAAATGTATATTCGGATGGCCCAACTTTACCTACTATTGATACCTTTTGCCAAAATAGTAGGTAAAGATGCATATTTTGGAATTGATTGGCTCAGACCGACTTTGTGAATTACCTACTATTGCGCTTTTTTCATCAAATAGTAGGTAATGTTAAGAATTCCTAACTCGATATACATTAATTTTTACCTACTATACAGCGATTTTTTGAAAATAGTAGGTAATGGGATTTTTTCATATGTATTATGCAGGATTTTTTGAATAATACGTGGTGATCACCATTCTTTGTCAGTCACGAACCGTTTAACATTAATTATGAAGGGCTTGCAATGACCCAATCTTTATAATCAAAAAAACTGCCTCTGATTTTGGAAGGCAGGTTTTGAATTTCACCATCTCTGATTAAGTCAATCATTAGCAACAAGCATCCTTTAAATAAAGGTACCAGGTTCTGCAATAGCAAAAACCGAGACACAGTCGGGATCATCCCTTCTGTATCTCGGTTTTACGGTTTCGCCATTTAACAAATTAATGATTGGTATCTATATTGCAAATTAGCTCAGTTCTGTTCTGCTGACTCTGAGAAAGTGATACTGAGGTTAGGAAGTTCGTCCGCAAATAAGTACTGATCCAATCAGAATACAGATGCAGCCATCATCAATCTGCTGCCCACAATGCCAAACCGCTTGTTGATAGCAGTTGAAAAACTAAGTTCAGCACAACACCGATTGATTACAGCAGTTGAATGCCAGCTTTTTCACACTTTTCGCGCATGTCTTCTGGCCAGATGCTTGCCTGAACCTCGCCAACGTGTGCCTTACCCAACAGCAGCATGCACAGCCGCGACTGACCAATCCCACCACCAATCGTGTATGGTAATTCATGATTCAGCAGCATCTTGTGGAACGGTAATTCAGCACGGGCTTCCTCGCCAGCTTCTTTCAGCTGGTAGCGCATTGCGTCTTCATCGACCCGAATCCCCATGCTAGAGACTTCCAGCTTGCAGTCCAATGGTTCGTACCAGAAGATAATATCGCCGTTCAAAGACCAGTCATCGTAGTCAGGTGCGCGGCCATCATGAGGCTTGCCGGAACGACGCAGCTTGTCACCGATCTTCATCACAAAGACGCAACCGAGCTCCTTAGCAATCTGATCTTCGCGTTCCATTGGCGTCAGATCTGGCCAGCGATCCTCCAATTCCTGCGTGGTAACGAAGTGGATCTCGTCTGGCAGATGATGAACGGCTTGCGGGAACTTGTACCAAACTTCATGTTCCATATGCTTGATAACCTTAAAGATTTTACGGACCGTAGCCTTCAAGGTTTCTTCAGTCCGTTCTTCTTTGGCGATCACCTTTTCCCAGTCCCATTGGTCAACGTAGATGGAGTGGAAGTTATCCAGATCTTCATCTTTGCGGATAGCGTTCATGTTGGTGTAAAGACCTTCATGCATCCCAAAGCCGTACTTCTTTAAAGCATAGCGTTTCCACTTAGCCAGCGAATGCACGACTTCAATCGTTTCGCCTGGCAGTTCCTTCATGGTGAATGAAACTGGCTGTTCAACCCCGTTTAAGTTGTCGTTCAAACCAGTTTTCTTTTCGACGAACATTGGCGCACTCATCCGCTGCAGGTTCAATTCACGACCAATCTCATCTTGGAAGGTTTCACGAATGTAGCGAATAGCGGCTTCGGTCTCACGGACTGACAGCTTTGGATCGTAGTGTTCTGGAATAATCAGACTCATAATAAAAATCTCCTTGAAACTTAGACTTGAGGGCAAAATAAAAAGCCTTTTGTCCCCGTAGTTTCATGGGACGAAAGGCTTTATTCCGCGGTGCCACCCAAGTTGTCCAGAGATATCCAGACCGCTTTGTTCAGAGCACAAACATGCTCCATCGACTGTAACGTGTCGAAAACGTCTGAGCCTACTTTGGACGCATCCATTTGGGTCAGCAACGCGGGGAAGTGTTTTTCGCTGTCTCAGGGTCGGCCAAGTTCCCATTATCCTCGGCTCACTTTACGAATGAAAACAGCTACTCGTCTTTCTCATGGTTTTTCAAAACTGTTTGATTGGTTTTTATTTTAATCCATTCTTAGTTTTTTTCAAGTATTTTTTTAATTTTTTAGTGATTTTGATTAAATTTGGCTGTCGCCTACTTCCAAAACATCAAGATAATCATCAGTAAAACGGCAATAATCACGACCAGATTCATTAAAAATTTTGGCAAGCTTGAATGATGGTGACCTCTTTCATAAGCCTTTGCCTGTTCCTCTTGAATCTTTTTGAGCCGCTTGCTGGCATGCTGCTCGACGACATTGTCAAGTGAATCGTCGGACCCATGGTGATTGATTCTGCGTGTTGCCATCAAAAATCAGCTCCCTAATCATTTCAATTTTCAGATGATAGTCTAAACAAAATATACAACAACCTCACCATTTTCATTCAAGGCCACCGTACTCAACAACAGATTACGAATTGCTTCTTGAGTAACCGCATCAATCATCTGCTTGAAACGATCATATGCCTTTTCATGATACACCGCCATTGGATTGCGCTGCAATAGCGTCCACGGTTGAACCAACGTTTTCAGATAGCCGAGATAGGCCACCTGATCAACCCAGCAGTCATCCATTGCCTTAAGCAGTGCAGAACGATAAAATTGTTCAATCTGTTTGGGATCATCAATTGAATCTTCAATCTGATCTAAAATCTCATTGGTCCGCTGCATCAGATAATCTTTGACTATGGCTATATCCCGATAGTTCAAATCAGCAGGAATCTGAGCATCATCATAGGTTATCCAGCGGTTGACCATTGCTTTTAGATGACCATAATCCCAGTTTGACCGAGTGTTTAAAATCACATCAAAACCGTGTTCCATCCAATTCAGCGCGGTCTTGCGATAATCATCAGCGTTCATGATGCCCTCGCGAATCTCATAAAAAGCCATTCGCTCCAATCGCATGCTGTTCTCATAGCTGTACATTCGCGCACGGGTCTGGCGCTGACTGACCATGACCTTATCGCGTAAAAGCAGCAAAGACAGCAAAATACGAGGGTTGTGCAGACGCTGTGGCCTGGTCTGCGGGTTAAAATGCTTGATATGACGCCGATAGTATTTACGAATTGCCGGACTGCTGTTTTGTGAGACAAAGTTATCTTCTAAAGAAATGAAAAACCAGCTGTCGCCAGGATCTCCTTGGCGGCCAGCCCGTCCCTGCAATTGTTCAGCAACGCGCGGATCAAGCATTTCGGTGCCAATGACGGCTAGACCGCCCAATTCGGCAACGCCCCGGCCTAGTTTGATATCAGTTCCGCGCCCGGCCATGTTGGTTGAAACGGTAACTGCATTTCTGCGCCCAGCATTTTTTATAATCGTGGCTTCATTGGCCTCGTTGCGCGCATTCAGAATGTTATGTGGAATTCCGCGATTTAACAAGATCTCAGAAACGATTTCAGAGTTTTCAACCGATCCGGCAATCAAAAGAATCGGTCGTCCTTGATGATGCATTTTTTCGGCCAGTTTGATTGCTTCAATCAATTTTTCGCTGGTCGTAAGGTAGACACGCGGCTGATGGTCTTTACGGATGTTTTTGCGATGCCGTGGAATCTGGACGACTTTCATCTTATAGACGTCAATAAACTCGGCAGCGGCAATGCGAGCCGTGCCTGTCATTCCAGCAACGTTGTTAAACAGCCGAAACAGACCTTGATAGGTAATCGAAGCAACGGCCTGCCGATTTTCTGATATCTTGACGCCCTCTTTTTGTTCAACGGCCTGCTGAATCCCTGTGTTGACCTTCATTCCGCGCATTAAGCGACCATTCGCCTCGTCCAGCAAGACGACCTCACCATCCTCGACCATGTAGTCATGCCCTCGCTGTTGGACAAAATGGGCCTGCAGAGCCAAACTGATGTGCCGATATAGTTCACGATGCTGCTCATTGAACAAATCGTCAATTCTAAACCATCGCTGAGCTTTTAAAACCCCCTGATGCGTCAGCCAAGCTGATTTATGATTTCGACTGCGACGATAATCAACATCTGGATCCAGGCTGCGAACAAATTCATCAGTCAAGCGATAAAGATTCGACTGCAACTCTGGCTTGCTAGCAACCACCATCGGCGAATTAGCTCCGTCCAAAAATACCGCATCGACCTCATCAACAATTGCGTAGTTGTATGGCCGTAGATACTGATCTTCGGGTCGTGAAGCCAGATTATTGAACAGATAGTCAAACGCCAGCGTGCTGCCAGTAGTGTACAAAACATCGGCTTGGTACCATTTTCGCTTGTCGGCGACGGTTGCTTGATTGCCAGTTTCGTCATTAGGGTCAAAACCCAGGCTACAGGTCAATCCTAGCCATTTATACAGCACGCTCAATTCTTTTTGATCGCGCTGAGCCAGATAGCGACTGGGCGTCACCAAAATTGCTCCTTTGCCAGTTAAGCCATTTAGATAAAGAGGCAGTGCCGCGGTCAGCGTCTTGCCTTCCCCAGTCTTCATTTCAGCAATCCAGCCATGATGAAGAACGATGGCCCCAATCACCTGCACGTCATAAGGATACATCCCCAAGACGCGCTTGGCTGCCTCACGCGCGGTCGCAAACGCCAGTGGCAGCAGACTATTTAAGGATTTGCCATCTCTGAGCATTTTACGCAGCCGTGGCGTCTGGGCTTGCAGCTCTTGATCGCTCATTTTCCGCATCGTTGGCGCTAATGCGTTCACTTTGGCCAGAATATGCCTGGCTCGCTGCAGTTCAAATGAAAATGCCGTCGTTCTCACCTCTTCAATTCATCTTTGATCTGATCCAGCGTCTGTTGAATGGGGACTAATTCTAAATGCTTAAAGAAATGCCCTTCGCTGCCGGACATTTCATAATTGCTCAAACGATAATCCGTCAGCATGACATCGGCGTCAATCAGCCACCCACGCCAATATGGACTTTGTTTAACCAATTTGCGCACGACTGGATTTAACCGGTGAGCCGTACTGATAAAGTTGATTCGCCGCTCTTTAAGATTCTCAAAATAGTTCAGTAATTCATTATCAACCTGATCGATTTCCTGCCAGGCTACCATCATTAATGCAAGATTTGCTACATCACGCATTTTTTCAACTTCTTCACTGGGAATCATTGCTGTTCTAAGCGAACGTAGCAGCATAATATTCATTGGTTGTTTAGGATCTATTTTTTTGGAGGCGGCAAATAACAAATTACCGACCTGTTCAGTAGCGGCCGGTGTTAATTCCAATCGCCAAAAGGTAATCGACCGACAGCCACCATTGATCAGCTGCACTTCATAACGTGTCGCCGCGTACGGATAGGTGAAGTTGAGCTGATAGCCATCGGTGATTTTCTGATCAATAATCTCACCTTGAATATCATAAAAAATGATCCGCAGCATTACTGAATCAGCCGGCTTGGCAAGATACTTGGCCTTGATCCGATACTTAACGCCACCACGCAAAAGTGGCAGTTGGGGTACGAAACGGCTGGCTTGATAATTAACCGCTGAATACCAGGAAATCATTGCTCGTCCTGGCGACATCCATTCGTTTTCAAAATGGATCACCTGATTTTCATAGGCATCGATTCGCGAGCCATAGCGATATGTCGTATCATTTTGCGGCAGCCAGTAGATGTAGTTGATAATCTGCATTTGATCACCTCCCAAAGTCATGCTGCAGAACTTGACGATAGCGCATCAAGAACCATTGCAGCATTCCCGCACTGTCATCATTGTGACGTCCAGGCAGGCTATAGCTGTTCAAACGATTGGCCCGGCTCAGCAAATGACGGCTTAGATCAGCAAAAGCCGTGGCATCATAATCATCATTTTCCATATAGGCAATACTAAAATTAGTTTGACCTAGGTTTTGTTGATCCATCAACCGCAGCAGCATGTCATCAGTTACCTTCTGCCCTTGCGTCGCAATCGCTCGTTCAATATCAAAGGCCGTTTCAAACTCATCGGGACGTGTCAAGCGACCACGCGTGGCAATCGAATCCAGATGAACCAATGGCTTGGCAACGATAACCTCGTGGACACCCATTAAGGCTCCGAACTTAAGCGCGCCAAAAGTACCCATCGAAATTCCGGATAAGATTAATTGTTGACGCGTAAAGCCAAGTTTTTGCAGATACTGATCAATTACGTTAGGGATGGCTTGACTGAAAAATTCTCCGGTATAAAACTGGCCACCTTCCAGTCTAGAATCCGTAATCAACAGATAAGGCACATTCAGGCGGCGCATCATGAAATACCCCTCGAAACTTTTTTTAGAATGGTAACCAGCAAAGTACACGCATAGTGGTGGCTTCAAATCACCAGGATTAAAGTAATAGGCCACTTCTTCTCTGGTCTTAGGATCAACCAGGCTGTGCCCGCCATTCAAATACGTTCCCATCCCATAGCGAGTCCAACGATATTCGACGTTGCCCAGCTTTAATCTGCCATAGCCACGCGTAAAAATCGTCATCGTAATATACTGATGACCGTTGGAAATCTTAGTATCAATGATCTGCGGATTTTTCAACTGTTCTTCGTTAAATTCAAAAACCCGCCGTTCTTCGCCATAAACAACGGCAAAATGGTACCTCAGCTCAACGCCATCTTCTTTTTCAAACTGTGGCCAAACTTCCAATTGTCGTCCTGGATCAACATAAATGTTCTTACGGGAACTGGCAAGCGGTTGCCAATCTGGCGTGTGAATCTGTAGCTCAATGCGCGATGAATCCTCATAATGAATCACATCGCGAAATCTGGTATCAAACATCAGAGCCGCGGTTGTCATACTGATCCCCTGCTGGCCCACAAAATAATAATGCTCAATGTGGTTGATGAATTCTTGAATGGGCATGGTTAGCTTACGAGCAGCCATTTTTCTAAGAAAGAGCGTTAAATCGTGGTCTTTAACCTTCAGCTCTGGTGCCCAAACAACGTTGTACGGATCGGTACGCTCTTGTAAAAGCTGCCAGTCAGCTGGTACCAAAGTTATTGGCTCAGAAATAATTATCAGCTGCAGTCGGACTTTAGGATCTTCTAAAAAACTTAGATCGTTAAAATGCCAGTTCAAAGCAGCCGGAATCTGATAAGCCGTCTGCCAATTATTTTTTCCAAGCTGCAAAACGTTAAGGTTCAAAGCGTGCACACCTCTTCCAAAGCCATTGCCAATGATGCAGGATTCGCTTTTCCGAATAGTTATTAATCTGTTGAACGGCATCAACCCGCGCTCGGTTCCAATTTTCCATATTGCTCAAATAAAAGTTTAATGCCAAGCTCAGATCAGCAACGTCAACTAAGACTAAGCCATTTTCATGGTCTCTTACCAAATCGGTTCGAACTAGATTGATCTGTGGCAAGCCCACGCTGATTGAAGCCATTTGAACGTACGAATCAGGATTATCGCCCAGATCAACCACCACCCGAACTTGATCCAACAGCTGCAGCAGATCAGTCGTCTGCACGATTCGTTTGGTATAAATTGGCAAAAAATGCCAGTTTAACTGTTTTTCTATTCTTGGATCACGGTCTTCATCAAGCAGATCTGGATTTTGCGACAGCTGTTCAGTTTCCGGATCAATCAAAAGCCGTGGATGTTCTTGAACAATTTCTTGCGCGATTTGACGGACCCGATTCAACAATTGCTCATCATAGGCCACAATCTGCAACCGTTCGTTATTCTGATTAAAATCAACCAATTCCAAGATCTGAGTCAGACCTCTTCTTAATACCGGCATTTTGGTTTGGTCACTGATAAACAGTAAAATCGTTTGTGTACTATATTCATCACTATGACCAAGACTAAACTGCGAGGCAAATGTTGGCAGCAGATTGGTTTCGATTTGATCGCCAATAATTTTATGGACATGACGATCCGAGATTTCAGAGTCCGTGACAATCGTTAAATCATCACGCCCAACCATTGATTTCAAAAATCGATCATCGGCATGCCATTGACTGGCCTGAATAATCGTTTTGAACCCCTTAAACTGTTTTAAATCAATCGTTTGCTGATCATCAGCCGTTAAGACAATCTGGTCACCATCTTTATCGAGCTGCTTTTGCATCAAATTAGCAATTGCCTCATTAATCAAATCATGACGACTAGTATAATTCGACTGCGCAAAATCAGCCTGATAGCGTGGATTGATGTGGCAACGACCCGTCTTGGCATCTTCAATCATTCGCCATTCACCATGTAGATTGAAGAAAATCGTCTTTTCCAGTTGCCCTTGCCGATTAAACATCTTGATACTGGAGACAAATCCCCGCGTGTCCATAATAACGTCTTCTTGGTGATAGCCATCCTGCCAGCGTTCAATCCGTAAAATCTGACCAATATTATTGAATAAAAGTCGGGCAATATGCTTATCATCACAAAAGGCATTCACACTAAACGGTCCGTATTCAAAATACGTTCCGCGTGGCCAGTTAAAGTCTGAGATATCCACAATTCGGTTATTATCATGCAAGTCAGTATCTTGAATCCAATCAAAAGCGGCCAGCGTGTCAGTCGGTGCAATCCCTTCTGTATTCATCTGGGTAATCAATTGCGGCTTGTAATCGCCAATAATGACGCCATACGCTTCATCAACGTGATTCATAATTCGCATGTTGCCGATCGCATCATCAAAGGTTATCGTATGGCTACTGTAGGCCCAATCGCTAACGTCACGATGCCAAGCTGGAACAAAATATTTCATACGCTTTTAAGGATCCTTTCTTTAAGTTTTTGATAACGCTTTGGAATCGACAGTTCATTTAACAGCTCGACCAAAGATTCCATAAACAGTACCATCATCACGATTGAAATCGGCAAAGCGTATAAGGGCCGCCAAATTTGCTTGGCCAACAAGCTGCCAGCAATCTGCAGGCCAACCAGCAATGACAAGATCAAGGCACTAAAAAAGTTAAACAGTACCAAGCGCCACCTAATAAAATGCCGTGTTGGCCGGCCAATTTCCACGCCCAATAGATAGTTGCCACTATGGCGCATCCCTTTGGCTAATTGACGTGGACTGAGCATGACAAACGCGAAGAAATAGTCAATCAAAAACGTCATCACGATCGCAAAGCCAATCTGGAATTTAGGATTGGTCCAAAAAGCAGGGGTTTTAAACAATGATGCTATTAAAGAAGGAATTACCAAAAAAGACATCCCCAACATAAACGTCATCATTGTCCCCAAATTAAACCCAATTGGAAAAATTGCTGGTTCAATCTGGCTTGGCAATGAAATTTGAATCTGCTTGGTTTCATAATGAGCCGCATGAAAGATGATCGTCAGCCAGGCAATCAGCAGGCTACCGACGATTAAGCCAGTCAGCAGCCAAACACCGTGTTGCATTTTTAACAGCTGTCGGCAAGGTAAAATTAACCGGTTCATATTAGAATGCAACATGTTGCCGACGATTAAAACCACCATACCGCCAATCCCGTAAATCGTAGTCACATTACCCAGCCATTGGACGAACATTGCCCCGGCTGTCAACGTTATGGTAATCATCAAGACCTTTAATTGATGATCACTACCAGTCACGAGGCGAAAGCCGTTAGCGATAATGGCGGCTTCAATTAAAGCAAACAGCAGTGACAGAATGTTTTGCAGATACATTAATTGCCGCTGCGATATTTCTTCAACAATTGACCATTTCATCATCACTAATAGCTGGATGATCATCATCGCTGCCATATATGGACTAAAGCCTAGTGAAAACAGCGACAGATCTGGTAAGTTGGCCCCAGTCAGAATACTAATCATGCCCATATGATAGTGATGAATCATTGTCTGGTATTCAGCGGTTGCTTTAATCAATGGAACCGGAATCTGATTGCCTAATGAATAGACGATGATTGTCATAACCGTAAACAGCGCTTTTTTTATGAATCCTGTTGTCGAAACATCTATGTTTTTTCTTTGCAATTCTCTTCCCTACTTCCTATGCCGATTATTGACGCTTACCAAAACCCAGCATCGTTCTTAAGTTATTTAAAAGTCCCGAATTACGCTGCTGACTTTGACTTGATGTCACACTGGAAGAAAGCGAAGCATTTGCGTTGGATAGTGGCTGAGTCCGTACTTCATCTATTGAATCAGTAACTGCCAGCGTTTCCGCCGCCGACCGCTGAACGGCAGCAGCGTCTGCATTTGAGTTACTGCCCACATCCAGATTGCTCTTTGATGCTGAAAGCAGACTATTAAGCGAAGTTGAGTTGCTAATGGCGTTGGATGAACTATTGGATCGTGAAGCAAACAGGCTTTCATAAAGGGCTTGACTCGCATTGGTTGAAGCCGCCATGCTTAGCGAATTTGAAACACTCATTGATTCCAAATTACTCTTGGAAGCAGAAAGCAGACTGTTAAGCGAGGTTGAGTTGCTGATGGCATTAGATGAACTGTTTGAACGGGAAGCAAACAGACTTTCATAGATTGCCTGACTTTGCGAAGCCGACTGCATCATACTTAGCGAGGCTGCCGTAGACACGCTCTGTGAATTCTGAATTGAGCTGGACATACTGTTAGTGTTAGCTGAAGTTGATGCGGCTGTCATCGATACAACAGCTAAGCGCGTCATAACTCGATTCTGAGCCGTGGTGTTGGTCATTGCCGCTGCAGCATTGGCAGAAACACTGGCGGATGTTGACTGACTGGCTGAGTTTGCAACTGTCACAGTTGAGATCGATGCGCTGACAGAATTAGCAATGCTCGTTGACCGAGAAACGCTCGTCGATTCGGCAGCTGAGGTACTGGTTGACCCTGATGCACTGGTCGAAGTTGAGCTACTTATTGAAGCAGCTTCGGATTCGCTTGTTGAGTTCGCCACAGATGTTGATGTCGAGGCAGACTCTGCAGCTGAAGTACTGGTTGAGCCAGAAACCACTGTTGATGTGGATGCAGACGTACTCGTTGACTCCACATTTGACGTTGAGGTGGAGTTCGAGCTACTTGTTGAGTTGGCTACCGATGTTGATGTCGAGACAGAGTTTGAACTGCTGATTGAAACAGATTCTTCACTTTCACTCAGCGATGCGCTATTTGCCTTCGAAGTTTCAATCGAGATTGATTCTAATTCGGATGCTTTAATTGAGGCGCTTGTTGATTCGGAGGCTGCTTCACTCGCACGCAATGATTCGCTAGCTGCTTTTGAAGTAGTTTCGGATTCTGAAACACTAACTGACTTAGCCACACTAGCTGATTCCGATGCTGCTTTTGAAGTTGATTCGGATTCAGAAACACTAGTTGCCTGCGATGCTTCAACTGACTTACTCGTTGATGCAATTTCGCTTTCCTTCACTGATTTGCTGGTTACTTCTGATGCCGATTCACTTTCACTCAGCGACTTGCTAGTAGCCTTTGAAGTTTCAATCGAGGTTGATTCGGACTCAGAGACCTTAATTGACGCACTCGTGGATTCAGAGGCTGCCTCACTCGCACGTAATGATTCACTTTCTGATTCAGATGTCGATTCGGATTCGCTGACAGATTCGGAGTCACTTGTCGAAGTCGATTCACTTGCTGACTCGGATGTCGATTCTGATTCACTTTCGCTGGCTGATTCTGACTCGGATTCACTGACAGATTCAGATTCACTCATCGAAGTCGATTCACTTGCACTCAACGATTCACTTGCTGACTCAGATGCCGATTCAGATTCACTTTCGCTAGCTGATTCTGATTCCGACTCGGATTCGCTGACAGATTCAGAGTCACTCGTCGAAGTTGATTCACTTGCTGACTCGGATGTCGATTCTGATTCACTTTCGCTGGCTGATTCTGACTCGGATTCACTGACAGATTCAGATTCACTCGTCGAAGTCGATTCACTTGCACTCAATGATTCACTTGCTGACTCAGATGCCGATTCAGATTCACTTTCGCTAGCTGATTCTGATTCCGACTCACTGACAGATTCGGAGTCACTCATCGAAGTCGACTCACTTGCACTCAATGATTCACTTTCTGACTCAGATGTCGATTCAGATTCACTGGCTGATTCTGATTCCGACTCGCTGACAGATTCAGAATCACTTGTCGAAGTCGATTCACTTGCACTCAATGATTCACTTTCTGACTCAGATGCCGATTCAGATTCACTTTCGCTAGCTGATTCTGATTCCGACTCGCTGACAGATTCGGAGTCACTCGTCGAAGTCGATTCACTTGCACTCAATGATTCGCTTTCTGACTCAGATGCCGATTCACTTGCACTCAATGATTCACTTTCTGACTCAGATGCCGATTCAGATTCACTTTCGCTGACTGATTCTGATTCCGACTCGGATTCACTTTCGCTGACTGATTCTGATTCCGACTCGGATTCACTGACAGATTCAGAATCACTTGTCGAAGTCGATTCACTTGCACTCAATGATTCGCTGGCTGATTCGGACTCGGATTCACTGACAGATTCAGAATC
>NZ_JBKZAY010000022.1:0-35882 GCF_046939755.1 Limosilactobacillus mucosae | reverse complement strand
TAAAATTGACGTTGGTGTTGGGATTGAATCTGGTATACTGGTTAGCAGAATAAAAAAGAGGATGATAAAAGTGGAACATAGAATTGATTGGGATCAGTACTTTATGATGCAGGCGGCCTTGCTGGCTTCCCGCAGTACCTGCCAGCGACTGTCAGTTGGCGCTGTCTTGGTTCGTGACAAGCGGATTATTGCTGGTGGGTACAATGGCTCGGTTTCAGGTGATGATCACTGTCTGGACGCGGGCTGCTATTTGCGTGACGGTCATTGCGTGCGGACGATTCATGCCGAAATGAATGCAATTTTGCAATGTGCCAAGTTTGGTGCCTCAACGGATGGCGCCAGCCTTTATGTCACTGATTTTCCTTGCTTGCAGTGTACTAAGAGTCTTTTGCAGGCTGGAATCAAAGAGATCAATTATATCCGCAATTATCATAACGACGACTATGCAATGAAGCTGATTCGCTTGAAGCATGTCGCTTTACACCAGATCAAACTTGATACCAACATTTTGGAAGAAGCCCATTTGGATCAGTACATTAATCCGCAAAAGCCATTTGAGGATTGATTGATTCACGGTGGCTTTTTCCTGCCCTAACCGCTGCTTTAGTTACCGGAATCGTCTTGGGCAGTCAGCTGTGGCTGAATCTGCTGCTGTTTTATCTGATGTTTCGCGTTTGGACGCTACATGATTTTGCAACGATCAGATTGGTGCTTTTAGCGGGTTTAACGGCGAGCCTGGTTTGCGGCTGTGCGCTTTACAATGCTCGAAATAAGCCGCTGAGAACGCCACAGCCGGTAGAATGCAATTTTAAGGTACTGCCTGATCAAGTCGTAGTTAATGGCAACCTGATTCAGATGCAGGGCACCAATCTGGATTCTGGCGAGCGCGAATCAGTGGTTCTAAGACTGCGTTCTTCTCAAGAAAAGGCGGCGCTGATTCATAACCAAGCCGTGCTTTTTTGGCAGATTAAAGGCCAAGAACAGCCAATCATTGGACCTACCAATTTTGGCCAATTTGACTACCAAAAGTATCAATGGCGGCACCATATCTATAATGAGATTCGGGCACAAAAATGGCGTTGGCAGCCGCAAAAACCGCATACGCTGATTGAACGCTGTCATTGTTTAAGAATTTGCCTGCATCAGTATTTTCAGACGCTGCCATCGCCGCTGAGCGAGTATTGCGATAGTCTGATCATTGGCCTTAATACCTTTAAGACTACGCAGCTGCTGAGTTCAGTCAAAAAACTGGGTGTGATTCATCTATTTTGCATCTCAGGAATGCACGTGGTTTTATTGATTGAAATTTTAAGAGGACTTTTGATTCGGTTACGATTTAATATTGAAACGATCGACTGGCTTTTAATCGTTCTGCTGCCGCTTTATCTGATTATTGGTGGTGGTGCGGCCAGTCTGATTCGGGCCTCGATCATGGCTGAAGTGCGCCTTTTAAGTCACCGGCTGCGTTTTTCGAGAGTCGATGCCTGGTCGATCAGTCTGCTGATCGGCATTCTGCTTGATCCATACGTTTTGTTGACGCTCGGCGGACAATTGAGCTATTTGATGTCTTTGCTGATGCCATTGTCGCTAAGAAACGTTTCGGATCTAAAAAGAGCATTTTGGCTGAATCTGGTTAGTCTGCCCAGTCTGTTTCATTACATTTATGAGGTACACTTATTAAGCATGCTGATTAGCTGGCTTTTGATCCCGTTATTCGGCACGGTGCTGTTTCCGCTTACGCTGTTGGCGGCTTTAACTGCCAACTGGCTGCCGCTTTTGGCATATAGTTTCAATGAAATGCTAAAACTGCTGCATCGGATTTTGGACCAATTGGCAGCTGGGCCAGGCATGCTGGTGTTTGGTCAACTGTCTTCGCTTGGGGCCATTATAATTCTGCTTTTTTCTTTGTGGCTGTTGGCAGGGCCTGCTAAAAAAAGCAGCTGGTATATTTTGGCTGCTGCTTATTGCGTGGCTTTTATGTCGATTCATCTACCGCCAGCTGGTGAGGTGACGTTTGTAGATATTGGCCAAGGCGACTGTGCGATTGTTCGGACACCGTTTAATCGCCAAGTAGTGATGATTGATACGGGTGGTCGGCTGCTATATCGCTTGCCGCAGTGGGCCAAGAGTCAGACGACCAGCGATATGGCAGCCAGAACTTCGATCAGTTATTTAAAGAGTCGTGGAATTACGCGACTTGATGCCATTTATCTAAGCCACAGCGATGCTGATCATATTGGCTATCTGCCAACTGTACTCAAATCAATGCACGTTAGAGAAGTGCTGGTTCCTAGTGGAATGGAACATAATCCGAAATTTCAGCGCTTGGTCAGCCAGCCGCTTAAAGTCATACCGGTACGAGCTGATCAGCAGCCTGATGATCTGCCATTAAAGGTGCTGCATCCATTTAAATCTGGGACGGGCAAAAATGAAGACTCAATGGTGCTGACAGGACGCTTTGGATCACTTGACTTTGTTTTTACCGGTGATCTGGATCGCAAAGGAGAACGGGCCGTTATTGACCGTTATCCGCAACTGAGTGCCGATGTGTTGAAGTTAAGCCACCATGGCAGTCGGACTGGCAGCGATCCAAAATTTCTAAGCTGCCTGCAGCCGCGTTATGGTGTTATCTCAGCCGGTCGCTTTAATCGCTATGGTCATCCTAATTCCGTGACGATAAAAAATCTGCGGCGTTTGGGGATTATGCCGATTTCAACGCAGCAGTATGGGATGATCAGCTATTATTACTATCAAAATCATGGATACTGGAAAACCAGACTAAAAGGGGATGAATTAAAATGGATGTTGCCACCTTACGCCAACAGCTAAGCAGCCAGACGCCGGCAATGATCTATGTGGTATTGGGAACGCAAGGGATTTTACAGCAACAGGCGCATGATGCTTTTATGAATCTGATTCCTGAAGCAGAGCGGGTGATGAACGTTGGCAGCTATGATATGGAGACAACGTCGCTTTCAGTTGCGCTTGATGATGCAATGTCGGCACCGTTTTTTGGCGAACGGCGACTGGTTTTTATTAATAAACCATATTTTTTGACGGGCAATCCTGCCAAGGTCAAGGTCAATCATGATTTAGACGCGTTCAAGGAATATTTGAAGCATCCTGAGCCGACAACAATTCTAGTTTTGATGGCACCTTATGAAAAACTTGACAATCGCAAGGGACTGGTTAAGGAGCTGAAGAAGATTGCCGTTGAGATCAGCGCGGCACCTTTAAGCGAACAGGACGCCCGCCATCAGGTTGAACAAAAGCTCTTAGGTGATGGCTACCGCTTGGAAAATGGTGCGATGGATGAACTGGTCAGACGCACCAATGCCGACTATGGCTTGATGATGGGGAACGTTGAGAAACTGGAGCTTTTGGCCTATCAGAGCAAACGCATCAAACGTGATGACGTGATGGGGCTGGTGCCACAGTCATTGGATGAGAACGTCTTTGATCTGATCACGGCAGTCTTAAAAAGGGACCAAGCCAAGGCGTTGGATATCTATCAGCAGCTTTTGGAAACCAATCACGAGCCGCTGCAGTTGAACGCATTATTGGTCAGTCAGTTTCGACTGTTGATTCAGATTAAGGTATTGAGCAAGCGGGGATTGAGTCAGGGAACGCTGGCTAGTCGGCTTAAAGTTCATCCATATCGGGTTAAGCTAGGTATGCAGACGGCGCGCCGCTTTCAAATGAATGATTTGGTAAGAGCCTATTTAGGGCTTATTCGCTGTGAAAAAGCCTTAAAAACGACTTCACGTGAGCCAGAACTGCTGTTTCAGCTGTTTATGCTGCAGTTTGCTAAAAAAGCTGGGTAAACAAAAAACCGATGCCGTTGAGACATCGGTTTTTTGTTTTATATAAGCACTACTTGTTGTAACGAGCCGTCAGACGGGACTTGTCACGAGCAGCCTTGTTTGCCTTGATCAGGCCCTTGGAGTGGGCACGGTCAATAGCGGAAATAGCTGCCTTGTACAGGTCGTCAAGGTTTTCGGCGCCGGCTACCTTAGCCTTGTCGAACTTCTTAACAGCCGTGCGCATTTCGCTCATTTGGGAAGCGTTGCGTGCTTGGGCCTTTTCGCTGGTCCGTACACGTTCGATTGCTGATTTGATGATTGGCATGAATTTCACCTCCGTTAACCCGGTTTAATTAGTTGACCAGAATTTTTCAACATTTGTCATTATACAAAAGTCAGTTGGCGATTGCAATAGTCTTAGTCCTATCGTTTGAAAAAAGGCTTTGTTGGTTGCAATTTTGCCAATAATCCGTTATATTATCAAAGGCTGCAAAAAACGGCCCATGCCTCTTCTCGGTTCAGCGATCCTCACCGACGCTTTACCTAGAACTTGGCGCATTAAAAATTTGAAAGGTGGGAATAGCAACATGGCTATCTCTAAAGAACGCAAAAACGAAATCATCAAGGAATACGCTACGCACGAAGGCGACACGGGTTCAACTCAAGTTCAAGTTGCCGTATTGACTGCTGACATTAACGAACTGAACAACCACCTGCGTACGCACAAGCACGACTACCATTCACAACGTGGTCTGATGAAGAAGATCGGTCACCGTCGTAACCTGCTGGCTTACCTGCGTCGTACTGACCTGCAAGCTTACCGTGAACTGATCAAGCGTCTGGGCCTGCGTCGTTAATTCTAACGCCTGTTCAGATTCTAAGTCTCGACAAAAGTCGGGGCTTTTTTTATTGCTCTTTTTAAAATTTTTCGCGGATGGAATGGTTAATTATCAATCTGTGTTGATTCTGTGGTAAGATGAATAACAGCAATTATGAACGAATAAATTGCCATGAGCCGTCCAGGACCGTGGCGCGTTTAAATACAATCATAAAGGAGCAAACATGAGCAAGATTAAGATTACGCCTTTTGGGGGCGTGCACGAAAACGGCAAAAACATGTATGCCGTTGAGGTTGACGAACAGATTTTTATTTTGGACTGCGGTTTAAAATATCCGGAAAATGAACTGATGGGAATTGATGTGGTCGTACCGGACTGGTCATTTTTAAAGGAAAGTGCCGATCGAATCGTTGGGGTCTTTTTAACCCAGGGCCATGCCGATGCAATTGGCGGCCTGCCATATTTCTTGGCTGATTTTAACGTACCGGTATTTGGGAGTGAATTAACGATTGCCTTGGCTAAGCTTGCCGTTAAAGACAGCGCCGACAAGAAAGTTAAAAAATTTAATGACTTCCATGTCGTTGATGCTGCAACTGAAATCGACTTCAACGATGTTACGGTTTCATTCTTTAAGACCACGCACTCGATCCCTGATACCATGGGGATTGTTTTACAGACCCCAGAAGGCAACATTGTCTACACGGGTGACTTTAAGTTTGATCAAACGGCTGCAGAAGGCTACCGGACCGACCTGGCTCGTCTTGCGCAGATTGGCCAACAGGGTGTCTTGCTTTTGCTGTCTGATTCGGCTGGTTCAGGCATCACTGGCATGAACACCAAGGAAAAAGACATTGCAGCCTACATTCAAGATACTTTTGAAGCTGCTCCAGGACGCGTAGTCGTTGCCAGCGTAGCCTCAAATATTATGCGCGTTCAGCAGATTTTAAACGCGGCTGCGGCAACGGGACGCAAGGTGATTCTTTCTGGCCACGACCTGGAACAGATCATTGACACGGCTATGTCCCTTAATAAGCTGAAGATGCCAGAAGACGACCTGCTGATTACGCTGGAAGAAGCCAAGAAATTGCCGCCAGAAGAACTGATTGTCTTAGAAACGGGCAAGATGGGTGAGCCAATCAAGGCACTGCAGCAGATTGCCAATGGTGACAATAAAAACATCACGCTCAACGAAAACGATCTGGTTTTTGTTACAACGACACCATCATATGCGATGGAAACAACAGTGCAAAAGACTGAGGACATGCTTTATCGGACCGGTGCCAGCGTCAAGTTTATTGCAGCTGATCTGAATCCATCTGGGCATGCCAACCAAAACGATGAGCAGCTGATGCTTAACTTTATGCGGCCACAATGGTTTATGCCAATTCAGGGTGAATATCGCCTGCTTGATCAGCATGCCATTTTAGCTGAAGAGGTTGGCATTCCGGCTGACCATATCTTTTTGACCAATAAAGGCGATGTTTTGACCTATGAAGATGGGGCTTTTCATTTAGGAGCCCACGTTGAGGTCGGCAATACCATGATTGATGGTACCGGAGTTGGTGATATCGGCAATATCGTGCTGCGCGATCGTCGTGTATTGTCTGAGGATGGCATCTTTGTAGTCGTGGCAACGATTGACCGCAAAAAGAAAAAGATCGTGGCCCGGCCACAGATTACCTCCCGCGGTTTTGTTTTCGTTAAGACCAACCGGCAGCTGATGAAGCAAAGTGCCGATCTGGTTGAAAAAGTCGTGCAGGAAAACCTTGATCAAAAAGAGTTTGACTGGACGCATCTTAAATCTGACGTGCGCGAAAAGCTGAATCGTTTCCTCTTCAATCAAACGAAGCGTCACCCGGTAATTCTGCCGGTGATTATGGAAATCAACCAGCATCCAAAACGCAAGAATCATTCTAAAAAGACTAATGACAAGGCCAATGAAGAATCAACGGCCAAAAAGACTGTCGCTAAGCGTCGCGGACGGGGCCGCGGAGCCAAGCGTCAGCGCAAGACCGAAGCCAAGGCAGGCAAATAATCAGCAGCGTGAGCATCAGCAAGTGCTCGCGCTGTTTGGTTTTCAGAAAGGAATTTTAAGATTATGACGCCTTTACAACAAGAGCAGTTTCATCAAGCAGATCAGCTGCTTGACCAGCAGCACTATCATGAGGCCGCCCAACGGTTTGCCGCTTTGTATGAAGAGGTTGACGAGTTTGCGGTTAATCGCCAGCTGGTAAGAGCATTATATGAAGATCAGCAGTACGCTGAGGCTGCTTCTTATGCAGTTGAGCACCTTAATGACTATGTGACTTCTAAGGAGCTGATGCAGCTATTGATCAACGTTGAGCTGCATGCCCAAGCGTTTATCGACGTACGCGTGCAGCTGAATGCACTGCCAAAATGGCATGATAAATTCATTAGCCAGGTCGAGCAGGCCGAAAATGAGTTTGCTGCTCGCTATCAGACAACGCTGAACAACCAGCTAAAGCAGTTCTACCACTTAGGCGATGGCAGTTTTACCGAACAGCAGCGTCGTTTTAGAGATGCCAGTCACCTGCCGCTTAAGCAGTATCTGATTGGGGCCAAGTTTCTGGTTCGCGATCCGTTTGTCAATCCGTTGATTAGATCAAGCCTGATGCAGATGCTGCAGCGATTGCATCTTACGGGAAAGATTATGATCTATTGGCTGGATGAGCAGGAGCATTTGATTGATCTGGAAAAACTATCGGATGTCGAAGCAATACCAGTTGTTTCACAGGTTGAAAAAATGATCAAACAAGATTTCAGCCAGCAGGATCCATTGTCATATCAGATGTTTAATCAAGAATTTCACTTGCAGCTGGCCTATTTATATCCACTGGTTGAATTGGCAATTTCTGACGCAGGTGCTTGGTATCGGGCTTTGACGGCTTATTCTAAAAGTACCGATCAAGATCAAGACGTTGTTTTAGCTAAACGGTGGCAGAATCAGATTGCGCGTCTGGCTCAGCAACTGGGCATGCATTAAAAAGTTTCGGTTAAATTCATTTACAAATCAGGATAGAGCTGATATTATAATTAAGAATTCTTTCGGAAAACCGGTTTTTAAACTTTTAATTGGCTCCCGGAAGTAGTACAATTTTCATTAAGGGTGTGTCAGACAATGATTTGGTTGTCTGGCATTATACTTGTAATTTATCAGGAGGATTTCATTAATGGCTGAAAAAGAACATTATGAACGTACTAAACCCCATGTAAACATTGGTACTATTGGCCACGTTGACCATGGTAAGACTACTCTGACTGCTGCTATCACGAAGGTTCTGGCAGAAAAGGGTCTGGCAAAGGCTGAAGACTACGCTGATATCGACAACGCTCCAGAAGAAAAGGAACGTGGTATCACTATCAACACGGCCCACGTTGAATACGAAACGGAAACGCGTCACTACGCACACATCGATGCCCCTGGTCACGCTGACTACGTTAAGAACATGATCACTGGTGCCGCACAAATGGATGGTGCTATCCTGGTTGTTGCTGCTACTGACGGTCCTATGCCACAAACTCGTGAACACATTCTGTTGGCTCGTCAAGTTGGTGTTCAATACATCGTTGTGTTCCTGAACAAGACTGACTTGGTTGACGACGACGAACTGGTTGACTTGGTTGAAATGGAAGTTCGCGACCTGCTGAGCGAATACGATTTCCCTGGCGATGACATTCCAGTTGTTCGTGGTTCTGCTTTGAAGGCTCTGGAAGGTGACCCTGAACAAGAAAAGGTTATCCTGCACCTGATGGATGTTATCGACGAATACATCCCAACTCCAAAGCGTCCTACTGACAAGCCATTCATGCTGCCAATCGAAGACGTCTTCACTATCACTGGTCGTGGTACTGTTGTTTCCGGTCGTATCGACCGTGGGACTGTTAAGGTCGGCGACGAAGTTGAAATCGTTGGTCTGAAGGACGAAATCCTGAAGTCTACTGTTACGGGTGTTGAAATGTTCCACAAGACGCTGGACCTTGGTGAAGCCGGGGACAACGTTGGTGTTCTGCTGCGTGGTATCGGCCACGACCAAGTAGAACGTGGTCAAGTTCTGGCACAACCAGGCTCCATCCAAACGCACAAGAACTTCAAGGGTGAAGTCTACGTTATGACGAAGGAAGAAGGGGGCCGTCACACGCCATTCTTCTCCAACTACCGTCCACAATTCTACTTCCACACTACTGACGTTACGGGTACGATCGAACTGCCAGATGGTGTAGAAATGGTTATGCCTGGGGACAACGTTACGTTCACTGTTTCCCTGCAAAAGCCAGTTGCCATTGAAAAGGGTCTGAAGTTCACGATTCGTGAAGGTGGCCACACTGTTGGTGCCGGTGTCGTTTCTGACATCCTGGACTAATTTCAAATTAGTGCAATTAATAAAAGAGCAAGCAGATTTCTGCTTGCTCTTTTTTGTTTTTTTATGGGTCTTTGTCAAATCGTATTGGTGAAGATCAATTCCCTGCTTCAAAAATGAAGTGGGGAATTTTTAGGCACGGATACAGTCAATACGTTGTACCAGACCGAAATCACTGATATGACTCTCATAATCGCTAAAAATTGAGTCAATGATATCCAGTCGGGGATGGATTAGTTATAGCCAGAGCAACAACTAAAAAACATTTTTGATTTATTCTTACCAGGCTTGTACGTTGATGGCCTGTTTTTTTATTTCCGAACAATCGCATTTAAACCCTTTTACAAAAGCCAATTTAAAAATCAAATGCGAACATTCGTAATTTTATCGTTTTAATCTATTGCAAAAATCCGAAAATTGTTGCATAATCAAATCTTGTTTATTGGATTAAATGCATAGGAGATGAATTTTAATGGGTCAAAGCACGAATAACTCGCCTGCTTCTACCAATATTTTAGAGAAATGGTTTCATTTAAGCGAGCAGGGCACGACGATCAAGCGTGAGCTGCTCGCGGGTCTGACGACTTTTGTTTCAATGGCCTACATTCTGTTTGTTAATCCCAGCGTCTTGGGAATGGCCGGCATGAATAAGGGCGCGGTTTTTACGGCAACGGCATTATCTGCAATTATCGGCTGTTTATTGATGGCATTTTTAGCCAATTATCCGATTGCCATTGCGCCTGGTCTTGGTGATAACGCGTTCTTTACATACTCGGTGGTTCTGGCAATGGGGATCTCATGGCAGACCGCGATGGCTGGTGTTTTTGTAGCATCGGTAATCTTTACGATCCTTTCTTTGATGAAGGTGCGTGAAGCCGTAATCAACGCGATTCCGCATGATTTGAAACTGGCCATTGCGGCTGGGATTGGTCTGTTCATTGCTTTTGTTGGACTACAGGGCGGTGGTCTGGTCGTTGCCAGCAAGAGCTCATTGGTTCAATTGGGCTCACTGACGGTACCAACGACCTGGCTGACGATTTTTGGGGTCTTAGCGATTGCGCTTTTGATGGCTAAGCGGGTTCCTGGATCAATCTTTATCGGGATGATTCTGACAACGCTGCTGGGCTTGTTTACGGGCCTGATTAAGATGCCTGCTCATATTATTTCGTTAGCTCCTTCCATGAAGCCGACTTTTGGCGTGGCACTGACCAGCCTGGGCAAGGTTAATACGCCGCAGATGTGGGCCGTGGTGCTGATCTTTCTTTTGGTGGCATTCTTTGACACAGCCGGAACGCTGGTGGGCTTAGCTCAACAGGCTGGTTTGATGAAAAACGACCGAATGCCGCGGATTGGTCAGGCTTTGATGGCTGATTCGATTTCCATGCTGAGTGGTTCGGTAATGGGGACTACGCCAACGGCAGCCTACGTTGAATCATCGGCTGGGATTGCCGTTGGTGGTCGAACGGGATTGACTGCGTTGACGGTCGGCGTTTTGTTTGCTTTCAGTCTGCTGTTCAGCCCACTTTTGACGGTGGTTACGACTCAAGTTACGGCACCAGCCCTGATTATTGTTGGCTCATTGATGGCCAGTTCATTGGCTGGCATTGATTGGCTTCATTTTGAAATTGCCTTTCCAGCATTTATGGTGGTTGCCGGCATGCCTTTGACCTACAATATTTCTTACGGGATTGCGTTTGGTTTTATTCTCTACCCACTGACGATGACGGTTGCAGGGCGGCGTAAAGAAATCAACTGGATCATGTGGACATTGCTCTTTGTCTTTATCTTGATGCTGTACGTCTTAAACGTATTACCATAACGACTATTAAAATGGCTCGATCGAAAGCGGTCGTGCCTTTTTTGTAATATTTTTGATATAGATATAAATGAAAGGTCTCAGTCATGATAAAAAAATCGGAATTAAAACACCTGATTGATGTAGCAGCCGGTCGCGTACCGGCTGACGTGGTGATTAGAAATGCGCAGATCGTGGATGTCTTTTTAGGAACTATTCGGCAAGGTGACGTAGCATTGGCAGCTGGTTATATTGCCGGTATCAGTGAACATTATGAAGGACAGCAGGTGGTTGATCTGGCTGGACGCTTTTTGCTGCCAGGGTTGATTGATGCTCACATTCATGTGGAATCTTCCTATGTTTCGCCTGAGGAATTCAGTCGGATCTTTGTACCATGCGGGACGACAACTGCTTTATGCGATCCGCATGAAATTGTCAATGTTGCCGGTTTGAAAGGCTTGGAATACATGGAGCAGGCTGCCAAGCTGGCAAAAATGGATATTCGTTACCTGATGCCTTCTTGCGTGCCTTCGACTCCTTTTGAGCATGCCGGCGCCAACCTTAGTGCTTTAGATATGGAACCGGCTTTAAAAAATGGTACCGTGGATGGCTTGGCTGAATTAATGAACTATGTCGGCGTCGTCAATAATGATGACAAGATGATTGACGAGGTTATCCTGGCCAAAAAGTATCGTCGGCGGATCGATGGTCATGCACCGCAAGTCTTTGGCAAACTGCTGAATGCCTATGCGGCTGCGGGCGTAGCTAATGATCATGAATGCTCAACGGTTCAAGAAGCTAAAGATCGTCTGGCTTGCGGGATGTATGTTCTGCTTCGGCAAGGAACCACTGAACATGATCTGAAAAATCTCTTGCCGGTCGTAAACCCGCAAACTGTTCGCCATTGTCTTTTGGCTGGCGATGACGTCCAAGCTGTTACGGCAATGACTTTGGGCCATCTGGATAATAGTATTCGCATCTGTATTGAACAAGGTGTTTCACCAATTACGGCTATTCAGATGGCAACGCTGAACGCAGCTGAATACTGCGGGTTAAATGATCGAGGCGCCATTGCCTCCGGCAGACGAGCTGATTTAGTAGTCGTAGACGATTTGAGAAGTTTTCATGTGGAACAGACTTGGATCAAAGGTGAGAAGGTGGCTCAAGATGGCCAGTATCTGCCAAAGGTTCAACGCTATCCAATCGATGCGCTGGCAGCTTCCATGCATGTAAAGCCATTAGCCAGCGAATGTTTTAAGCTGCATCTGACTGGTAAGCCGGTGCGGACGATTGAAGTAATTCCTGGTGAGGTTTTGACAGGTACAAAAATCTGTCAAGTCAGTCATGATGAAACTGGTGATTTTGTCTACGATCCAGCTCAAGATGTGACCAAGCTGGCAGTTATTGAGCGCCATCATGCGACCGGCAAAATGTGTACGGCACTGGTCAGCGGCTATGGCATCAAGCATGGCGCGATTGCCATTTCAATTGGCCATGATTCACACAACATCATGGTTACCGGAGTCAGTGATAACGAGATGCATGCAGCCGTTGCTGAATTGATCAAACAAGGTGGCGGCGTTGTCATGGTCAAGGATCAAGAGCCGATTGCGCGGATGCCATTGCCAATTGCTGGCTTGATGAGCGATCAGCCAGCTGAAAAAGTCGTGGCCGCGCAAAACGAGATCAACCGAGCCGCCCATGATGAGCTGGAAATTCCCGCCAACGTTGATCCGGTTATGTCACTGAGCTTTTTGCCATTGGCAGTGATTCCAGAATTAAAATTAACCGATGAGGGACTGTTTGACGTTGCCAATGGTCGGTTTGTCACGCTCGAAGTCGACGATCAGGCTTAAATTAGCGATAATTAACGCGAATAGTTGAAATCCAGGGCACTGTACGGTAAACTATTAAAGTATGTACGGGTCGCTGTCATTTATGTTATAAGCAGCGACCAGTTGAAAACTGCAAGTTATTGGAGGAAATGAAATGTCAGCAAAATGGGAACGCGACAGCGAAGCCAGCAAAGGGACATTAACTTTTGAAATCGACGTTGAAACGGCTAAGAAGGGTATTGACCAAGCCTTTAAGCGGACGCAAAAACGGATCACGGTTCCTGGTTTCCGTAAGGGCCACGTGCCACGTCAACTGTTTAACCAAATGTACGGTGAAGAAGCTCTGTACCAAGATGCTTTGAACATCGTGCTGCCAAAGGCTTACGAAGATGCTGTTAAAGAAACCGGTATCGAACCAGTTGACCAGCCACAAATCGATGTTAAGAGTCTGGAAAAGGGTCAGCCATGGGTACTGACTGCCGAAGTTGCCGTTAAGCCAGAAGTTAAGCTGGGCGACTACAAGGGTATGGAAGTTCCAGCTCAAGACACGACGGTTTCCGACAAGGAAGTTGAAGACGAATTGGAATCCAAGCGTCAACAACAAGCTGAACTGGTTCTGAAAGAAGACCAACCAGCTGAAAACGGCGACACGGTCGTTATCGACTATGTAGGTTCCGTTGATGGCGAAAAGTTTGACGGCGGCTCTGCTGACAACTACTCGCTGGAACTGGGTTCAGGCGCCTTTATTCCAGGCTTTGAAGACCAACTGGTTGGCCACAAGTCTGGCGAAGACGTTGAAGTTAAGGTAACCTTCCCTGAAGAATACCATGCACAAGACCTGGCCGGTAAAGAAGCCGTCTTTGAAGTCAAGCTGCATGAAGTCAAGGAAAAGCAACTGCCAGAAATGGACGACGAATTTGCCAAGGACGTCGACGAAGACGTTGACACGCTTGACGAATTGAAGGAAAAGACGAAGAAGCAGCTGCAAGAACAAAAAGAAGACGCTGCTCACGCTGCCATTGAAGATGCTGCCATCGAAGCTGCTGTCAACAACGCTGAAACGGAAGAAATTCCACAAGCAATGCTGGACGATGACACGGACCGTCAAGTACAACAATACCTGATGGGGATGCAGCAACAAGGCATCAACCCTAAGATGTACTTCCAAATCACGGGTACGACTGAAGACGACCTGCGCAAGCAATTTGCTAACGATGCTGCCAAGCGGGTTAAGACCAACCTGGTTCTGGAAGCCATCGTTAAGGATGCCAATCTGGAAGCAACCGATGAAGACATCGATGCTGAAATCAAGGACTTGGCTGCTCAATACGGTATGGAAGAAGATGCCGTTAAGAAGGCTCTGTCCAAGGATATGCTGAGTCACGACATTCAAATCAAGAAGGCCGTTGACCTGGTTACGGATTCTGCTAAGCAAGTTGAATCCAAGGACGCAGAAGAAGACAAGTAATCTTTGACATTGCGTTAAAAACAGTTGCGATCAGCACTGTTAAAACAACATAGGGGCCCAGCGTTCGGTTATCCGGGTGCTGGGCCCTGTTGTCGTACTGAGTCGATCAATTTTTGGGTTTAAGCCAGTCTGTCATAACGATGATGGTTTGAATTATTCGAAATTTGACCGACAGTTTGGTATGATAAACACAATCATTTTAAGAGGAGGACGCAAGATGTTTGAAGATACCAGTGGCATGGATGCCGTGCACTGTTCTTTTTGTGGCAAGTCGCAAGACGAAGTAAAAAAGATCGTTGCCGGTCCTGGCGTCTACATTTGCAACGAGTGTGTCGATCTTTGCCAGCAGATTATTGAACAAGAGCTGGCCGAAGATCACGCTAACGAAACTTTCCGCGTACCAACGCCGGCTGAAATCGTCAAGGAGCTTAACGACTATGTGATTGGGCAAGACGATGCAAAAAAGACGCTGGCCGTAGCGGTATACAACCACTATAAGCGGGTCAATGCCATGATGACGGGCGACAACAACGAAACTGATCTGCAAAAGAGCAACATTGCCATTATTGGGCCAACGGGTTCTGGGAAGACCTATCTGGCACAATCACTGGCAAAGATTTTGAACGTGCCATTTGCGATCGCTGATGCGACTACCTTAACTGAAGCCGGCTATGTCGGTGAGGACGTTGAAAACATCATTTTGAAGCTTTTACAGGCTGCTGACTTTGATGTTGAACGGGCTGAAAAGGGCATTATCTATATTGATGAAATTGATAAGATTGCCAAAAAAGGCGAAAATGTCTCGATTACTCGTGACGTTTCCGGCGAAGGGGTTCAGCAGGCATTGCTTAAGATTCTGGAAGGCACGATTGCCAACGTTCCGCCGCAGGGTGGCCGTAAACATCCGCAACAGGAGTTTATTCAAGTTGATACCAGCAATATTTTGTTCATTGTTGGTGGGGCCTTTGATGGAATTGAAAATATTGTCAAGGAACGCCTGGGTGACAAGACGATTGGTTTTGGAACGGATACTGGCGAGCTGCAGGACGTCAACGAAAAGAACATCCTACAACACGTCATTCCAGAAGATCTGCTTAAGTTTGGGCTGATTCCTGAGTTCATCGGCCGCCTGCCCGTTTTGACGGCGCTGCAAAAATTGGATGAGGATGATCTGGTTCGCATCTTAACCGAGCCAAAGAATGCGCTGGTCAAGCAGTATCAAGAACTGATTCGTTTGGATGGCAGTCAGCTGCAGTTTACGGATGGTGCCTTGCGGGCAATGGCTCAGTTGGCGATCAAGCGAAATACTGGTGCGCGGGGCCTGCGTTCGATCATTGAAGACGTAATGCGAGACGTCATGTTTGATCTGCCAAGCCGTAACGACGTTGCCAAGGTCGTAATTGACAAGCGCTGCGTGGAAAGCCATGGCGAGCCGCGTTACGTATTAAAGGACGAAAAAGCTTCATAACAGGCAAAAAGGGTCAGCAGTGGCCCTTTTTTAACGGAGGAAAAACAGATTATGGAAGTTCATCACGTTGACTTAACGATCAGCGCGGTTGCTGAAGAACAGTATCCGAAGACTGACTACCCAGAGATTGCTTTGGTTGGTCGGTCGAATGTCGGCAAGTCTTCTTTGACCAATGTCTTGATCAATCGCAAAAACTTCGCTCATACCTCTAGTCAGCCCGGCAAGACACAGACGCTGAACTTTTATAACGTTGAAGATCAGCTCTTTTTTGTCGATGTCCCTGGCTATGGCTATGCCAAGGTCTCCAAAAAGCAGCGCGAAAAATTTGGCAAGATGATTGAGACTTATCTGACCACACGTCCGCAGCTAAAGGGTGTAATTGAATTGGTTGATGCTCGTCACGCACCAAGCGACGATGACGTAGCCATGTATCAGTGGCTGAAATACTACCAGGTACCGCTTTTGGTAGTCGGCACCAAGATCGATAAAGTCAAACCTAGCGCACGAACGAAATCGATCTCACAGATTACCAAGACGCTGGGGCTGACTGACACGCCACTGCAGCTTTTCTCGGCTGAGACCAAATTCGGCAAGGATGAAGTCTGGCAATGGATTGAAGCTCGCATGCACGATCGAAAATAGCAGTTTTTGATCAATCAGTCATGAATCAGCAAAAAGGGCCCCATGTCCGGAACTGACCGGATACGGGACCCTCTTGCTTTCTTATGATGCAAAATGATTATTGCTTGTTTTTGTCGCTGGCTTCTGTCTGGTCAGCCGACTTGGCCTTTTCCTTGGCTTTTTCTTTTGGATCGATTGCCAAGTCGTTGAACAGTTTTTCCAGCTTTTGATTGCGTTGTGTTACCAAACCCATGGCTGGCCCTCCTTTAATTGCTGCTTGCAAATATCCTATCACAAACTGGAAATGACGTAAATCAACTTACAGGCGATTCTTTTGCGACCAGCTGCCAGTCTGTACTAGAATTAAAGATAATTAACTAATTGGAGGCGTTCAATGACCACACAGCGAGTGGAGCATAAGCTGATGCTGCTGCCGGATAAGCCCGGATGCTATTTAATGAAAGACATCAATGGTCAGATCATCTATGTCGGCAAGGCAAAGAATCTCAAGAACCGGGTCCGCTCGTATTTTAAGAGCAGTCATACGGGGAAAGTTGCGGCAATGGTTGATCAGGTCGCGGATTTTGATATCATTACCACCGATTCTAACAAAGAGAGCTTTCTGCTTGAGATTACACTGATTCAAAAACATCAGCCTTACTATAACATCAAGCTTAAACGTGGAACCGGCTATCCTTACATCAAGATCACCAATGAGCGTGACCCGCGAATTGAGATTACCGGTCAGATAAAAAAAGATGGTGCCTATTATTTTGGCCCTTATCCAAACGTCTACGCAGCGGAAGAAACGCTGCACTTTATTCAAAAGGTCTATCCGCTGCGCCGCTGCCGAGGACATCAAGGACGGCCCTGCCTTTACTATCACATGGGACAATGTCTGGGTGCCTGTTTTAAAGAAGTTCCGCGGGAAGACTATGATGCCCAGATCAAAAAAATCAAGTCGTTTCTAAATGGCAACACTGCCAGCGTCAAGCGTCAGCTGTTGGCCAAGATGAAACAGGCTAGTGCTGATCTTGAATTTGAAAGAGCGGCCGAGATTCGCGATCAATTGCACTATATCAAGGTCACGGTTGAAAAACAAAAAATCATTACCAACGATAAAACGCCGCGTGATCTGTTCAACTTTTATATGGACAAAGGCTGGCTGAGTATTCAAGTGTTCTTTATTCGCCAGGCAAGACTGATGAAACGAGAAAAGCGGCTGTTTCCGATAGTCGACACGGCAGCTGAAGAAATGACCAGCTTTATTCTGCAGTTTTATAACCGTAAAAACAATATTCTGCCTAAAGAAATTCTCTTGCCAGCCGGGCTGCCCAATCATGAAATCAGTGAGATTCTGGGCGTACCGGTGCGAACGCCGCAGCGGGGAGAAAAACGTGATCTGATGCATATGGCTTATGAAAACGCCCAATTACAGCTGAATGAGAAATTTCGGCTGCTGGAAATGGATCAGGCTAAAACCAGTGGCGCAATGAAAGAGATTACGGATGCTTTAGGCCTTTCAGAATGCCATAAAATCGAGGCCTTTGACCACTCGCATATTCAAGGCGCCGATCCGGTCAGTGCCATGGTAGTCTTTATTGATGGCGAGCCGGTCAAAAAGCTGTATCGTAAGTATAAATTAAAAACGGTAATCGATCATGCGGATGAAGCTGCCAGCACGCGTGAAGTGATTCGGCGTCGCTACAGCCGGCTGCTTAAAGAGGGCCAGCCCATGCCCGATCTGATTTTTATGGATGGGGGCGAGATTCAGATGGACGCGGCCCGCGATGTCTTGGAAAACGAGCTGAACCTGGCAATTCCGGTCGTGGGGATGGTTAAAAACGATAAGCATAAAACGGCTGATCTTTTATATGGTCAAGACGATCATCACGTTCATCTAGATCCACGCAGTCAAGGCTTTTACCTGGTACAGCGGATTCAAGACGAGGTGCACCGATTTGCAATTACCTTTCATCGCAGCGTGCATACCAAGCATTCACTGAGTTCCCGACTGGATGAGATCAAAGGCGTGGGGCCAAGAACGCGCAATAAGCTGTTAAAAGCGTATGGCTCATTGGATCGAATTGCTGATGCCAAGGTTGAGGATATTCAGGCACTGGGGATCAATCAAAAGACGGCTCAATTGATCAAAATATCTTTGCAGGGCAAGGCAGACGTGGCAAAAGGCAGCAGTCATGACTGATTTTGACGCCCGCATGATTTTTCCTTATACTAGACTTAGTAGTCACTATTTTAAGAACGGAGAATATTTTTCATGGCTAACATGTTTGTGGATCAAATAAAAATTGAAGCCCATGCCGGAAAAGGCGGTAATGGGATGGTGGCTTTTCGGCGCGAAAAGTACGTTCCCAACGGTGGACCAGCTGGGGGCGATGGTGGACGCGGCGGCAGCATCATTTTAAAGGTCGATCCTGGCTTGCGAACTTTGATGGATTTTCGCTACCACCGGATTTTTAAGGCTAAAAATGGCCAAAACGGGATGAGCAAGCAGATGACGGGAGCAGCCGCCTCTGATCTGGTCGTGGCCGTGCCCGAGGGAACCACGGTACGCGATCTGGATACGGGTGCGATCATGGGTGATCTGACTCAGCCTGGCCAGAAATTGGTAATTGCCAAGGGCGGTCGTGGCGGTCGCGGCAACATTCACTTTGCCTCAGCCAAAAATCCGGCACCGGAAATTGCCGAAAATGGTGAACCAGGTGAGGATCGCTATTTGGAATTGGAATTAAAGATGCTGGCCGATGTCGGTTTGATCGGGTTCCCATCTGTGGGCAAATCAACGCTGCTTTCTGTTGTTACGGGAGCCAAGCCTAAGATTGCCGCCTATGAATTTACGACGCTGGTGCCTAATTTAGGGATGGTCATGCTGCCAGATGGTCGCGATTTTGCGATGGCTGACATGCCTGGCTTGATTGAAGGCGCGTCTAAAGGGGTTGGTTTGGGCTTGACGTTTTTGCGTCACATTGAACGTACGCGAGTCTTGCTGCACTTGATCGATATGGGCAGTCAAGACCCCGAACAGGCCATTGAGCGCTATCACCAGATCAATCATGAATTGGCCGCGTATGATCCGGAGCTGTTGAAACGACCGCAGATCATCGTTGCTACTAAGATGGATCTGCCTGACGCAACGGAAAACCTGGCACACTTTAAAGAAATGCTGGCCCAAGACGATACGTTTGCAAAGATGCCGCCGGTTGTGCCGATCAGTGCGATTACGCATCAAGGCGTGCAGGGACTGATGCAGATGACAGCGGACCTGCTTGATCAGACGCCAGCCTTTGACAGCGAGCACCATGACAAGCTGACAAGCGTCGAATACCGCGCCAAGGAAGCCGAACCAGACTTTACGATTACTCGTGACGATGACGGCACCTGGGTTTTAGGCGGCGAAAAACTGACACGTCTGTTTAAGATGTCCAACCTTGATCATGAAGACGGTCAGCTGCGATTTGCTCGGCAGCTGCGGCATATGGGCGTTGACGATGCATTGCGGGCTAAGGGCATCGAAAATGGTGACTTGGTACGAATTGAAAAGTTTGTTTTTGAATTTGTCCAATAATCGACGATAATAGAAGACAGAATAGGAAAATGATTTATGCAGATTGAATTCTTAGGAACCGGTGCCGGGTCGCCAAGCAAGCAGCGCAACGTTTCCAGCATTGCCTTGAAGCTGTTGGAAGAACGCAATGCAGTCTGGCTGTTTGACTGTGGTGAGGCTACTCAGCACCAGATCTTGCGGACGACGATTCGCCCCCGCAAGATTGAAAAAATTTTTATCAGCCATCTTCACGGTGACCATATTTTTGGCCTGCCGGGTCTGCTTAGCTCACGATCGTTTCAAGGCGGCAATGAGCCATTGACGATCTATGGCCCAGTTGGCATCAAGGAGTTTGTCAAGACCGCGTTAAAAGTCAGCGAGTCGCGTTTGAGCTATCCGTTGAAATTCGTTGAGTTGCGCGATGATGGCGAGATTTTTAGCGACAAGACGTTTACGGTTTATACCAAAAAACTAAATCACAAAATCGCCTGTTTTGGCTATCGGGTGGTTGAGCATGATCATCCCGGCGAATTGCAGGTCGAAAAGCTGCGGGCTGCCAAAGTGCCATCAGGACCGATCTATGGGCAGCTTAAAGCCGGTAAGGTCGTTGAGCTGCCGGATGGACGAGTGCTGGATGGTCATGACTTTATCGGCGAGCCGCAAAAAGGCCGTGTGATTACGATTATCAGTGATACGCGTCATACGCCAGCAGCCATTGAACTGGCTGAAGATGCCGACGTCTTGATTCATGAAGGTACTTTTGCCAAGGATGAAACCAAGATGGCGCGCAGCTACTACCATTCAACCAGTGGTCAGGCGGCAATGACGGCGAAAAAGGCGCATGCCAAGAAACTGCTGCTGACGCATATCTCGGCACGCTATACCGGCAGGGCGGCCTATCAGCTGGCCTACCAGGTTCGCGATATATTCCCCGACACGCGCGTCGTTAATGATTTTGATATAGTTGACGTACCATTTAAATAGAGGTGATGGCAATGATGAAGCGAATGAAGGCATTACGGATGCTGCGCAATAAGGTTGTTTTGATTACTGGCGGATCCAGCGGCATTGGCAAAGAACTGGCTTTAGAAGCAGCCAGACGCGGTGCAATCGTTGTGGTTTGCGCGCGTGATCTGGAAAAGCTCAATCAGGTTGCCCAACAATGTCTGATTCTTTCCGGTCGCCCATCATTTGCCTATCAGCTAGACGTTACGGATCCAGACCGGGTTGACAAAGTATTGAATACGATTCGGCATGAGGTTGGCGAGATTGATGTTTTGGTCAATGCTGCTGGGGTAGGCGATTTTACTGCGGTTAAAAGCCAATCGCGGTCAGTCATGAAACGTATGGTTGACGTCAACTTGCTGGCGCTGATGTATCTGAGTCGTTGTGTGGCTAAGCAGATGATGGATCAAGGATTTGGCGCCATTATCAATCTAGGCTCTTTGGATGGCAAGATACCGACCCCGAATGCCGCTGCCTATTCAGCAACTAAGGCCGGCGTGATCCAATTTGACAATATTTTACGCATGGAAGTAGCTGACTATGGCGTCCAGGTTTTGACCGTCAATCCGGGGCCCGTTGCCACGTCATTTTTTGACAAGGCAGATTCTGATGGCAGCTATCTGAGCAAACTGCCACGCTGGATGATCGTGCAGCCGGCGGAACTGGCCAAGCAGGTTTGGGCTCATGTTGGCTATGAGACCCGTGAGATTAACGTACCAGGCTGGACTTTCTGGCTTTCATGGGGCTATCAGGTGTGGCCAGGACTTGGCGATTGGGCAATCAAAAAGTTCTTTGACTATCAGCAGGACAAGAGCAGTCTATAAACAGACGACGACCGGGACTGAAACAGGTTCCGGTTGTCATGTTTTAAAGGAATGGTGAAATGATGGAAGCGCGCTATGCGTGGGAATTGTCCCAAAATAAAGACCAGCAGCTGGCAAAAGAGCTTCAGGAACAATGTCAGCTTTCACCGCTGCTGGCGCAATTATTGATTCAGCGCGGCATTGATTCGGTCCAAGCAGCCAAGCAGTACTTGGATCCTCAGTTGGCAGAGCTGCATGATCCGTTTGAGCTGCATGATATGCAAAAAGCAGTTGATCGAATTCAAGCCGCCGTTGCCAATGGTGAAAAGATCGTTATCTATGGTGATTATGATGCAGATGGTATTACCAGTACGGCGGTTATGTATGAAACGCTGGATGAGGTAGGAGCCCAGGTTGAATTTTTTATTCCTAACCGGTTTACTGATGGCTATGGTCCTAATCTTGATGAATATCAGCGCTTGATTGATGGCGGAGCGCAGCTGATCGTTACGGTCGACAATGGCGTTTCCGGTACCAAGGAGATTGAATATGCCAATTCACGCGGCGTTGACGTCGTAATTACCGACCATCATCAATTGCCGGCCCAGCTGCCTAAAGCTGCCGCAATCGTTCATCCCAAGTTTCCTGGCAGCGAGTATCAGGGCGGTGACCTTTCGGGAGTCGGCGTTGCTTTTAAGACGGCTTGGGCTCTGACTGAAGAGTTTCCCCAAGAGATGCTGGATCTGGTAGCAATTGGCGAACTGGCCGATCTGGTTGACGTTACCGGTGAAAATCGGGCATTGATTACCTGGGGCCTCAAGCAGCTGCGTCAGGGAATGCGGCCGGGACTCCATCAGCTGGTTAAACTGGCCAAGCTCAATGAGGATCAATTGTCCGATCAAGACGTCGGTTTTGGCATCGCGCCTCGTTTGAATGCACTGGGTAGAATTGACGATGCCAGCGAAGGCGTGCTGCTTTTAACAACTATGGATGATCGAGAAGGCAAAGAGATTGCTCAAGAAGTCGAAAATGCCAACCAAACGCGCCAACAGCTGGTCGCAAAGATCACTGATGAGGCCTTAAAACAGGCCCGTTCAGCTGAAAATGCTGATCGCTCAACGCTTGTGCTGCTAGGGCATGAATGGCATCAAGGCGTTTTAGGTATCGTTGCCAGTCGCGTTGTTGAAGAAACCGGCAAGCCCACCATTGTTGCCAGCGTTAATGATGGCGATGAGGTTGCTAAGGGTTCTGGACGCAGTCGCGACGGCTTTGATCTGTTTATGGCCCTGCAAAAGCATCGTGATTTGATGACGGCGTTTGGTGGCCATGCCCAGGCATGTGGGATGTCGTTTACCGTTGAGCAGACTGATGAATTGCGGCAGGCCTTGGAACAGGAAGCCGTTGAGCAGGGACTTTCAGAAGCAGGACCTGCCAAACTGGAATTGGCGGCTGAGCTAGGGCCTGATGATGTCAATGAGGATCTTTATGATCAGCTGCAGTGTCTAGCGCCGTTTGGTCCGGGTAATCCAGAACCGATTTTTGCAATTCATGCCGATCGAATCAACAATGTTAAAACAATGGGCAAGGCTCAGGAACATCTAAAGTTTGAGCTACGTGGACAAAAACGCAGTGCGGCTGTGGTGGCATTTGGCAAGGCTGAGCTGGCACCATTGCTATTGGCTGGCGTACCGGTGACGATCGCGGCAACGGTGGGGATTAACGAATGGCGTGGCAAGCGGACCGCGCAATTGATGCTAAAGGACATCCAAACGCAAGGGACGGCGATTCTAGATCAAAGAACGCGGCAGCTTTTGCCAAGCATGTTTGCAGAAACCGGCTATTATGTTGCCTTTGATCAGACACTGCGGGAAAACATTACTGGCCATGTACAAGGAACGGTTTTAAGCCCACAGACCGCCTTCAAAACTGACTTTAAGGATCAGCAGGTGACAATCGTGGACTGTCCGCCGAGTTTAGAGATGCTCCGCTTGCTTTGGCAAAATGGCGGACAGCCGGCAATGATTCGGCTGCTGCTTTGGGAAAGAAATCCGATCCGCTTTGGCCTGCCAACGCGCCAACAGTTTGCGATTTTGTATCGTTTCTTGCGTCAGTACCCAAGGATTGCCAACTATCACCAGCAGCAGCCGGCGATGGCGCGTTCGCTGCAGATGCCGGTTGAACAGCTAAATTGGATGATTACGGTGTTTTATGAGGCAAAATTTGTTACAATAAATGATGGCGTTCTAAAGCTGGCGGATCATCCCGACCACGTTGATTTAGAACAGACGAAATGCTATCGGCAGCATGCAGCTCATCTGCAAAGCGACCAGGTGCTGCTGTACAGCGACACGCGCACATTGCGAAAATACGTTGCTGACTGGCTGATGGCAAAGGAATAAGGAGAAATTTTAGATGGCTCTAGATCTTTATAAATATGTTGCAAGCATTCCTGACTACCCAGAAAAAGGCATTATTTTCCGAGACATTTTGCCGCTGATGGCAGATGGCGAGGCTTTTAAGCAGGCTACTGACGAAATCACGGCATTTGCCCGCGAACGTCAGGTTGACATGGTAGTTGGGCCAGAAGCGCGCGGTTTTATCGTTGGCTGTCCGGTGGCTTATAAGCTGGGAGTAGGCTTTGCACCAGCACGAAAGAAGGGCAAGCTGCCTCGGGCAACGGTCAGTGCTTCTTATCAGCTGGAATATGGCGAGGCAACGCTGCAGATGGAAAACGACTCCGTTAAGCCTGGTCAGCGCGTCTTGGTAGTTGACGATCTGTTGGCTACTGGGGGTACGATTGGCGCGACGATTGACATGGTTGAACAAATGGGAGGTACAGTCGTTGGTGCAGCCTTCCTGATCGAACTTAAAGAACTGGAAGGCCGCAAGCATCTGCGCGGGATCGACACCAAGACGCTGATGGAATTTTAGCCGTAGACTATTTAAAATTATTTATTTCAAAAAGGGTCCAATGCTCAAGGAGAGTGGTGGGCCCTTTTGTTATTATTTGGCTGATATTTGGTACTATAATGCAGATAATCAGTCAAAAAAACGAAATTAAGATTAAATTAAAGGCGCGCTTTGTAAAAAATTATTGTAAAGTAGTAATGACATATCTTTAATAAAAAATTTAAAAGGAGCTTTCCATGATTTTTTTAGTTGTATTTGGTGCGTTGATGCTCATTTTGAGTGCTTTTTATCTGGTCAATTCCTGGCAGCAGTATCGCCAATGGGTTGTACCAACGATTATGCTGGTTTTAAGCCTTGCTGCCACGGTCTATGGTACGATTAATCTGCCATATTGGCATCACGATCAATCAACGCAGCAAACAACGAGCACTGCAAACTCTAAGTCCATTACCAATTCAGCTGCTGGATCAACGACTAAATCCAGTTCGAGTTCCAGCTTTTCGGTTACTGGCAACCAGGCAGTCTTTAATCAGCAGGACAGTGGCGTCACTCAGGAACAAAAAGAAATGTATCTGCTTCGTCAGCTGCAGAAAGCCTATAGCAAGATGGGGACCGTTAACTATGACAGCAGCTCGAAAACATACCAGATTATGCCAACCAATGAAAATACGGTTGAGGCTTTGAACTATATCGCCCAAAATCCCGATCAGGCCCAGCAGGCGGGATGGTCGAATCTAACCAGCTCGCTTAACCAAACCTCGGCCCAGATTAAAAAAATCGTGGGCAGCGGCTATTCATTGAGCATGATGAAGCCCAACGATGATCAGACGGCATTATATACTGCAAAGGATGGTAAACAGACTTATAGTATCGTCAATCAGTAAGAGGTGGGCTAATGAAAAATCATGATCGATTGGTTTTGGTGACGGTGATTGCGTTTGGTCTGGCTATGCGGGCACCAATTATTACCATTCCGTTGATAATTGATCAACTTGCTCGTCAATTAAAAACGGCAGTCGGCAACCTTGGAATCTTGACAACCATTCCGCTGATAATGTTTTTGCTGTTCTCAATTGTTGCCGCTAAGGAAATGACTCGCTTTGGCCTGCGCAAAGCTTTGAACTTTGGGTTGACGGCGCTGGTTTTAGGAGCATTGTTAAGACTTCATGTGACCTGGCCAATGCTTTTGGCGGGAACGATTTTGGTTGGGCTGGGAATTACCCATTTAAACGTTTTGACACCTTCCGTGGTTGCCACGTATGAGCCCAATCACACCGCATTTTATACTACAGCTTATTCGCTGGCGATTATGGTTGGTTCATCAGTATTCAGCCTGCTGACGCATCCACTATCGAGTACTTTTGGCTGGTGGTCCGTCTTGGTCGTTTTATTAATGTTGACGATGTTTCCTTGGCTGATGTGGATACTTTTCAGGTTGCCGGTACCATTACGTTCTCACGCAAAGCGCGCTGATAATCAGTCAGTCAAATCAATTCATGAACCAGACCTAAAAACGACTGCTGCGCCGCTTTGGCAGAATCGATATGCGTGGTGCTGCCTGTTGATGTTTGGTACACAGTCGCTTATTAACTATACTTTAGTGGCCTGGCTGCCAGAATTGATGCGTTTTAACGGTATTTCTGGCGGTCAGATCAGTATTGTCTTGGCAATGTATTCAGCAGCAGGCATGCCGGTGTCATTGCTGCTGCCCCGTTTTCTTGAAACAGCCACGCATCGAAGCCAGATCGTAATGTCGATCGTGGTGGGACTGTTGACGCTGTTGGCGGCCGTTTTGATGTTTTGGCAGTCGTCCATGCCACTTGTTTACTGGTATTATTTGTCAATCATTACTGGTGCGATGACGGCTTTTTACTTCATTATGGCGCTAACGACTTTTCCACTTAAAACGATTTCACCAACCCGAACGGCACAGCTTTCCGGTTTGACGCAAAGTGGCGGTTATCTGATAGCATCGTTTGGTCCAGCGCTTTATGGCCTGGCTTTTAAAAGCAGTCCGCTGGGAATCATGCAGATTTGGTGTTTTGCCATCGTCATCGCTTTATGTACTTTGGCTAGTTTTGTGGTTATCAAAATGCCAAAAATTTAAAATCAAGCTTAAGGACAGTAATCAGTTTGATTGCTGTTTTTTTTAATGCCTTGACGAATTTTAAGCCAGTCGCTAAACTAAAAAAAATTTTAAAAGGGAATGATTAGAATGCTTAAAATTGATGGTCATACGCATACTGAGTTATGTCCTCATGGCAGTCATGAGAAGACACGAGCGATGATTGAAAGAGCAATTGAGCTTGGTTTTGACGAATACTGGATTACTGAGCACGCGCCGATGCCAAAAGACTTTGTTCAACGATTTGCCGGTCCAGCTGACGATTGGCAAACGGAAGGACTCAGCTGGGAGCAGGTTGACGATTATCTAAACTTAGCTGATCAGCTGCAAAGCGAGTATGCCGGCCAGATCAAGATCAGTATCGGTTTTGAGATTGAGTATCTGGCGGGCTTTGAAGAGGCGACGCGCGATTTTTTGGATCAGTACGGAAAAATGACCCAGCACAATATTTTGTCGGTACACTATCTGCAAGATGATCAAGGGAATTTTTGGGGGATTGACTATTCTACAGATGAGCTGCAGGCTGGGTTTGCCAATGAGCTGAAGACGCCGCAGCTGCTATATCAGCGTTATTTAAAAACGGTCTTGGCCAGTGCCCGCTGCGATTTGGGAAGTTTTAGTCCCGATAAGCTCGGTCATATCAGTCTGATCAAAAAATATCAAGATTATTTCAATCTGCCGGAAGCTTTTGATCAGTCATGTCAGCGGCTGATTGATGAGATCATGGCCACTGCCAGCAAACGGCAGCTGAGCTTGGATTTTAATTCGGCTGGTCTTTACAAAAAATACTGCAATGATTTTTACCCAGGCATTCAGATTGCATTGGCAGCATTAAATGCCGGAGTACCGCTGATTTTTGGGTCGGATGCGCATGGTGTTGATGAGGTTGGTCGTGGCTGGCACGGTATGAAAAATTTTTTAAAAGTTCTTGACACTCTTAAAAGATGAGAATAATATAACTACAACACCAAATGAATCTCATTATTTTTTAATGGTGATGAACCGGAGAGTAGCTATCGTGGATTATTAAGAGAGTCTCGCAAAGTTGGGAAGAGATTGATTGCGATAGTGAACCACACCGGTGAGCCGACCAGCTGAAAGGTTATAAGTAGGCTGTTCCGGGACCACTCGTTATCAGGGCTGAATTTTATCCAGCATGAGGATCGTTTCGCAAGGGGCGATCGAATTTGAGGTGGGACCACGCGAAAAGCGTCCTCTTTGTCCAGATGGGCAGAGAGGACGCTTTTTTATATAAAAAATAAATGAGTAAAAAATGAGAGGAGGCATTATCATGATGAGCAGCATTGCTTTACCGGCTGGCTTGCGCGATCAGTTTGGCACGGAAGCAGAATCAAAGGATCAAATCAGTGCCTGGCTGATGAAAAATCTGCGCAGTCGTGGTTATCGACGCATCATTACGCCAATCGTGGAGCGGCGGGATCTGTTTGCCGAGTTCAACATGCAAAGTGAGCAGTATCGAGTGATTGACCCGGCTGGCGATGAATTGGTCTTGAGACCGGATCTGACCTTGCCGGTTGCCCGGTTCTTGGCAACGACCAACGTTAAGCTCCCCCAAAAGATTTATTATCTGGGCGAGCGGTTTCAAGCGGCACCTGAGCTTTCAGGCGGGAAAAACGAACAGACGCAGGCTGGCATCGAATTAATCGGCTATGGTTCATTGAAGGCAGAAATGGAAGGTGTGATCTTAATGCATCAGCTCAACCGCCATCTGCTGGATAATCAGCTAACGATTGAGCTGGGACACGCCAGACTGGTTGATACGATTCTCGATGCGCTTGAACTGGATGAAGAACTGCAGCAGCAATTGGCCCAGGCACTTTATCATAAAAACTTTCCGGCCTATGAAAAGCTGCTCAGACAGGTTGATGCCCCCCAGACAATGCCGTTTCTGCGTAAATGGCCATGGCTGTTTGGCACGCTGGCAGAGGTCAACGACATGTTGGCAGAAGTCAAGGTTCCTGAGCCGGCCCGTCCGTTACTTGGTCAACTCAAGCTGGTGGCTGAATTCGCTGGTGAGCTGGCTGATCAGCAGGTAATTGTCGATCTCAGCAGTGCGGTGCCGCAAAAATACTATACGGGTATCGTTATGAAAGGCTATGTGGAAAAGACGACCGGTGCCTATTTGATCAGCGGTGGACGCTACAACCGCCTTTTGGCCAACTTTCAGTCACAGTTGGAGCCCGCGGTTGGCTTGGGAATCAACATTGATGCCTTGGCCGAGGCGACAGCACTCAAACCGGTCAAAAAACAGCCGGTCTTTGTCTACGCGCCGTTTGAGCTTCTCGGACAGGCGGCGGCACTGGTTGAAAAGCATGGCAACTACTCGCTGGCTTTAGCTGATTCGTTGCAGGAGGCTCAGCAGCAGGCCCAAACAGCGGGAGCGAAACTGGTCGCCTTGGATGCTAAAAAGGGGATGAAGGAATGCTGAGAATCGCGCTGACCAAAGGAAGAGTTGAAAAAAAGTTCATTCCGCTTTTGCAGAGATGCAATATTGACTGTCAGCCCTTGATCGATAAGCAGCGCCGTTTGATCATCAATCTGGGTGATCAGTATCAGATTATTCTGGTTAAAGGTGAAGACGTCTGCACCTATCTAAGAAAGGGAGCGGTTGATCTGGGCGTCGTGGGCAGCGATGTTTTAGAAGAACAGGGTGCCGATGAGCAGGTAAATGAACTGTTGGATTTAAACACTGGTCGCTGTCAATTTATCGTTGCCTCAAAAAGCGATTTTGACTGGAACCAGCCGCGCCGCAAGGTAATTGGCACCAAGTATCCCAACGTGGCGCGTCGCTGGTTTGCCAGCCAAGGCGAAGACGTCGAGATCATCAAGATTGCCGGCTCGGTTGAACTGGCACCACTGACTGGCTTGGCCGATGCCATCGTTGACCTGACTGAAACTGGAACAACGCTGCGGGTTAATCACTTGGTCGTTCATGACTGGTTGGACGTAATCACGAGTCGGCTGGTGGCTAATCCGGTTGCCTTAAAGCAGAAGCGTGATGAGATATTTACATTGACGAATCAATTAAGACAGGCAATGGAGGAAGAATATGATGAAGATTTACGAAAAGTCACTGAATGAAATGAAAAAAATCGTTGCTCGCTACACTGAACAAACCATTGATTTTGAAATCGAAAAGACCGTCAGCGAGATTATTCAAAATGTAGCACAAAACGGTGATCAAGCAGTTCGCGACTATGAGCGCAAGTTTGATAGTGTCAACCTGGCAGATTTTTCCATTCCCGCCTTTCAGCTTGACCAGGCCTTGGATTCAATCGATGAAGACTTACGGGAGGCTTTGGAACTGGCTAAGCAAAACATTACCAGCTTCCACAAACAAGAAATTGAAAACAGCTTTGTTGACGTCAGCACACCAGGAATCATGCGCGGTGAAAAAATTACGCCGTTGGCCAGCGTAGGTCTGTATGTGCCAGGCGGAACGGCAGCCTATCCTTCAACTATTCTGATGTGCGGAATTCCAGCCAAGCTAGCGGGAGTCAAGCGAGTCGTAATGGTGACGCCGCCACAGCCAGCCGGCATCAATCCGGCGGTCTTGGCAGCTGCCAAACTGGCCGGCGTCGATGAGGTCTATCAGGTTGGCGGTGCTCAAGCCATTGCTGCTTTAGCCTATGGCACGGAAACCATCCCCGCTGTCGATAAGATTATGGGACCTGGCAACATCTTCGTGGCAACGGCTAAAAAGCAGGTGTTTGGCAAGGTAGCCATTGATATGGTAGCCGGTCCATCTGAAATCGGCATCCTGGCTGATGAAAGTGCCAATGCCAAAGAAATCGCGGCTGATCTTTTGTCACAAGCTGAACACGACAAGCGGGCCCGGGCCATGCTGATTACCAACAGCAAGTCGCTGGCCGAGGCCGTTTCTAAAGAGATTGAACGCCAATTGAGCACGTTGCCGCGTCAAGAGATTGCACGAACTTCCATTGAGGATCGCGGCTTTATTGCAGTAATGGAAAATACGGCTGAGATGTTTGAATTGATGAACGACGTGGCTCCGGAACACTTGGAGGTTCAATTGAAAAATCCAACGCAGTACTTGGGCCTGATCAAAAATGCCGGCTCAGTGTTCTTGGGCCGCTACGCCAGCGAGCCTTTGGGTGATTACGTGGCCGGACCAAACCACGTGCTGCCAACTGGTGGAACAGCACGCTTTGCTTCACCGTTGGGGGTTTATGATTTTGTCAAGCGGACTCAGTTCATTCAGTTTGATCGTCAAAATCTTAAAGCTGATCTCAAAGCCATTACCAAGCTGGCACGCACGGAAGGCTTGGAAGCTCACGCCCGCGCTATTGAAGCCAGATTTGACAAGGAGGACTGATCAGATGCGCAAAGCAACGATAAACCGAGCTACGAAAGAGACGCAGATCAAAGTCGCGCTGAATCTTGACGATCAAAGCCAGGTTGCCATTAATACCGGCGTGGGCTTTTTTGACCACATGCTGGAGCTGTTTGCCAAGCACGGCCGCTTTGGCTTGGTCGTGGAGGTCAAAGGCGATCTGAACGTTGATGCTCATCACACGGTTGAAGATACCGGCATCGTCTTAGGGCAGTGTTTTAAAGAAGCATTAGGCGACAAGGCCCAGATTGAGCGCTATGGCAATGCCTTTGTACCAATGGATGAGACGCTGGCACAGGTTACGGTTGATTTAAGCGGCCGTTCCTATCTGGTATTTGATGCCGAGCTGACCAATCCACGGCTAGGCACCTATGAAACGGAAATTACCGAGGACTTTTTCCAGGCGCTGGCCTTTAATGCCGAGATGAATCTGCACGCCAGAGTCTTATATGGCCGCAACACGCACCACAAGATTGAAGGATTGTTCAAGGCAACGGCCCGCGCGATGCGGCAGGCGGTTACGATCAATCCAGCCATTCAAGGAGTTAACTCAACCAAGGGGATGATTTGATGATCGCGGTAATTGATTATGGAGCAGGCAACGTCTTTAACGTGCTCAAGGCCTGTCGATACCTAGGCCGAGAAGCTGAACTGACGGCTGACCCGCAAAAAATATCGCAGGCGGATGTGGTGCTGTTTCCAGGCGTGGGAGCATTTGGCGCAGCCATGACTCGCTTAAAAGAAACTGGGCTCGATCAAGTTATTAAAAGCACGGTAGCCAGTGGGACGCCGTTTTTGGGCATTTGCCTAGGCATGCAGCTTTTGTTTGATTCATCAACCGAATTTGGCAGTGCAGCGGGCCTGGGCTTGATTCCAGGACAGGTCGTGCGAATTCCCGATGATGATGGTCAAAGGATCGTTCCGCAGGTGGGCTGGAATCAAAACGAACTGCAACGGCCGGAAAGTATTTTTAAGTCGATCGATCGGCAGTATACCTATTTCGTTCATTCCTATTATGCTAAGTGTGCTGAGGAATATATCGTATCAACGGTTGACTATGGCGTGGCCGTGCCAGCAATCGTTCAGAAAGACAACGTTTACGGTTTCCAGTTTCACCCTGAAAAAAGCGGTCAAGTCGGGTTGAAACTGCTGCAAACTTTTTTTGAAAAGGCGGTGAAAGCATGATCTATCCAGCAATTGATCTTCAAGGCGGCAGCAGCGTGCGGCTCTATCAAGGCGACTTCAAACAAGAAACGCTGGTCAGTGCTGATCCAATCAGGCAGGCGCGCTTGATCAGAGAAGCCGGCATCGGTGGGCTGCATCTGGTGGATCTAGATGGCGCTAAGACCGGTCAGCCACAGAATTTTGAGCTGGTAAGTCAGATCGTTAAGGTATTTGCTGGTGAAACCGAGATTGGCGGTGGTATTCGAAACGAGCAGACGATCAGGCGCTACCTAAAAAGCGGGGTTGATCGCGTTATTCTTGGTTCGGTAGCCCTAAAAGATCCTGAGTTTACCAAGCAGATGCTGGAAAAATTCGGCAGTCGGGCGATTACGATCGGTGTTGACGGTCGTGACGGTCAAGTAGCAACTGATGGCTGGCTCAATCAGTCCACGACTTCAATGGCCGATCTGATCGCGGTGATGACTGCTGCTGGGGCCAAACGCTTTATCGTTACTGATACGGCAACGGACGGTACGCTGACGGGGCCAAATATCGAACTGCTGCAAGGATTGCAACAAAAGTTTCCTGAAGTACGGGTCGTGGCATCAGGGGGCGTTGGCAGTCTTGATGATCTGAAAATGCTTAAGCAGGCTGGTTTAAAAGACGTGATCGTTGGCAAGGCGATTGCAGCGGGTAAGGTAACCTTAGAGCAGATTGCGGAGGTGAATGAGAATGCTGGCTAAACGAATCATTCCGTGTCTGGACGTAGCTGATGGCCGAGTTAAAAAAGGCGTTCATTTCGTCAACTTAAAAGATGTCGGCGATCCGGTTGCAATTGCGGCGGCTTATGAAAAACAAGGCGCTGATGAACTGGTTTTTTTGGATATCACGGCAACCAATGAAAAGCGGCAGACCATGAGCAGCGTGGTCGAGGCGGTATCGAAACAAGTCTTTATGCCGCTTACGGTTGGCGGCGGCATTAAAAATCTGGCCGACATGGAGCGTATGTTAAAAGCGGGGGCTGATAAAACCGCGATCAACTCGGCAGCCGTTGCCAACCCAGCATTGATCAGCCAGGGCGCTGAACGGTTTGGCAGTCAAGCCGTTGTGGTGGCGATTGACGTTCGCTGGGATCCAGTAGCCGGCAAATATTTTGTCTATACGCATGGCGGTCAGCAAAAGACGGATCTTGAGGCAGTTGCCTGGGCTAAAAAAGCCGTTGAGCTAGGCGCCGGCGAACTGCTGATCACCAGCATGGACTGCGATGGAACCAAAGATGGCTTTGATCTCAAGCTCTACCAGACGATTGGCCGTGTCGTCAATGTGCCGATCATTGCTTCTGGCGGGGCCGGTAAAATTCAGGATTTTGTGGACGTCTTTGAGCAGACGCCGGTGACGGGAGCTTTGGCTGCCTCGGTCTTTCACTTTAAAGAGCTGACGATTCCGCAGGTTAAGCAGATGCTGGCTAAGAAAGGAGTGCCGGTTCGTCAATGAAACCCGATTTTTCAAAAATGAATGGTCTGCTGACGACGGTGGTAGTTGATGTCACTACCAAAGCCGTCTTGATGGTCGCCTGGATGAATGAGGAAAGCTTTCAAAAAACGCTGGCCAGTGGAGAAACGTGGTTTTGGTCTCGTTCCCGCAAAGAATTGTGGCATAAGGGAGCTACCAGCGGCAATACGCAGCGGGTGGTCAGCATGACGCTTGACTGTGATGGCGATACGCTTTTGGTAGCGGTTGATCCAAAAGGGCCGGCTTGTCATACTGGCCGATTCAGCTGCTTTTTTAACCCGATTGAATTAACGAAAGAAGGTAACCTAAATGACACAACAGAATCTTGAAGAACTTTATAACCTGGTCAAACAACGGAAAGAAAAGCCAATTGATGGTTCGTACACCGACTATCTCTTTAAAAAAGGCCTGGATAAAATCTTGAAAAAAGTTGGTGAAGAAACGACGGAGGTTATCGTTGCTGCCAAAAACAGTGATCCGGCTGAACTGCAGTATGAAACGGCTGATCTGCTGTATCATTTAATGGTTCTGCTCGTTGAATGCGATCTACCATTTGAAAAAATCAAAGAAGAGCTGGGCTCGCGCGTTGGTCAGATGAGCCAGTTTAAGGATCGTGCCCCAATCAAAAAGCTTTAGAGGTGATCCGATGAAAGAAACGATTAAGCAGCTGGCAAGCTATGTGCCACCAACGCCAACTGAAACGATTGCCCAACAGTATGGCCTTAGCCACGTTGCTAAGCTTTCGGCCAATGAAAATCCATACGGGACCTCGCCTAAGGTTGCAGCCGCGGTTATTGACGCCGTGCAGCAAGGGAGTGGCAATTGGTATCCAGACGGCAATGCGACTGAGCTGCGAGAAATGATTGCTCAAAAATTGGGTGTTAAGGCGGAAAACATTGTCTTTGGCTGCGGCTTGGATGAGATTATTACTCTGGTTTCAAGAGTTTTTTTGGAATCAGGGGATGAGATCTTGGTTGCTGAACCGACGTTTTCCGAATACGGTCTCAATGCTCAGATTGAAGGCGCGACCGTAAAAAGCGTGCCAGTTGATTCTCAAAGCGGCGCCAATGATTTAAATGCTTTTTTAAACAACATTACGCCAAATACCAAAATGATCTGGCTGTGCAATCCTAATAATCCGACTGGTGGGTATAATGAAACAGCAGCGCTGCGTGATTTTATGACTCAGGTTCCTAAAGATGTTTTGGTGCTGATCGATGAGGCATATATTGATTTTGTCAGGTCAGCGCAACCAGCCTCGGCATTGTCGCTGCTCAAAGAATTTGACAACGTGGCTGTTTTAAGAACCTTCTCAAAAATCTATGGACTGGCCGGCTATCGGGTTGGCTATATCATTGCTGATGATCAGCGGGCACGCTATCTGCAGACGGTGCGCCTGCCATACAACCTTAATACGCTATCACAGGTGGCAGCGCAGGCAGCATTTGCTGATCAAGAGTTTGTCGAGCAGGTGGCGGCTAAAAATGCAAAAGAGCGTGATCAATGGGAAATCTTTTTAAAGCAGCACCATGTTTTCTATTATCCCAGTCAGGCTAATTTCATCTACTTTAAGGTACCGGATGCTGATCAGCTGGCTGAACGCTTCTTGGAAAACGGGTATCAGATTCGCACCGGATTTGCTGCTGACTGGCTGCGGGTAACGATTGGCCTGCCGAATGACAATCTGGCGATGCAGCAGATTATGGCTGATTTTTTGAATTAAGAGTTCGGATTAACTGCTTTGTTTAGACAAGGCAGTTTTTCTGTTTTAATTGAAAATAAGCTGATTGATTAAGCGGCTATCTTAAAAAATTGGATGTCTGATTTTTATTTTGCAAGACGGCTCTATTTGAAAAAACGATGATTTATTCTTAACTGCTACCAAAAAGTTCAACATTTCCGTTAGTAAACAAACGGTTTATTTAATTAATGTTCATGTTTCTTAAATAAATCAAAAAAGTTTGTTTTTTGTCGTTGACATTTGCTTGTAATCTCGGTATATTAGATAACGTTGTCGCGGCGATGAGTTGCTGATTGCTTGAGATCAACGGCTTTTCGCCAAGTTGCCAAGAAAAATTGATTAAAAAGTTCTTGACAGGTAGTTGACAATTTGTTAAACTAACAAAGTTGCTTGCTAAAAAAGCGAGCAACGGTAGACCTTTGAAAACTGAATACAGTTTCGACGAACACAAATGTGCAGGGTCATCAATCATTA